>JAGVKG010000066.1 GCA_020050685.1 Candidatus Obscuribacterales bacterium
GCGGGCGCTTGGATGGTTTTTGGGAAACCAAACTTGCACCGTGGGATTTAGCGGCGGGCACTCTCATTGTCACCGAAGCTGGTGGCATGGTGACAAATTTGTCTGGTGGTAAATTTGATATTAATAGCGGTTATGTGCTGGCGACTAACGGTTTGATTCACAGACAAACAATTGATTGTTTGTCGAAGGTCAAAGAAAAACTTCAGGGAGCGGGGATACAAGCGTGACAGAAAAACTTTCCGTTTGCTTCATTTGGCATATGCATCAGCCACTCTACAAGGACAGATTGAGTGGGCAATATTTGATGCCTTGGGTGCGTTTGCACGCGATCAAAGATTATTTGGACATGGCTTTGATTCTCAAGGACTATCCGCGAGTCAAACAGACTTTCAATTTAGTTCCTTCGCTAATGGAACAACTGAACGACTATGGCTGGCACAATGCTGTCGATGATCAATTGAAGTGGACTTGCAAGCACGCCTCCGAATACACGCAGCAAGACAAGATTGGCATTCTGGCTTCTTCTTTCCATAGCAATTTAGAGCGGCAGATTAAGCCGAACAAGCCGTATTATGAACTGTGGGCAAAACGCCAACATCTTTTAGATCGCGGGCACCATGCGGCATCCATGGTCAAGGAATTTTCCGACCAAGAATATGCGGACATGTGCACATGGATGAACCTGGCATGGTTTGATCCCATGTGGTATGAAAAAATGGACGAGCTGAAAAGCTATCTCACGCAAGGGCGCGAATTTCATTACGACAAGCGTAATCGCTTAATTGAGATTCAGCGTGAAATCATTCGCCAAATAATTCCCTCCTACCGCGCTTTGCAAGATGAAGGGCAAATCGAGATCATCACAAGCCCCTACTATCATCCAATCTTGCCTCTCTTAATTGACACCAATTCGGCAAAAATTTCCGATCCAAACGTGCGCTTGCCAGAGCGAATTTATTTCCACCGCCAAGACGCGCTTGCTCAATTGGAAAAAGGCATTGCCTATTATGAGGAAATGTTTGGTCGGCGGCCGCAAGGCATGTGGCCATCTGAACTTTCTGTCAGTCCGGCCGCGCTTGAATTGATTTCTCAAGTTGGCATTAATTGGGTTGTGCTTGATGAAGCACTGCTGAGCAAAACCATTCATGCGCCAATTTTTAGAGACGATCACGGCAACCTCAACAGTCCCGAGTTTATCTGCCAGCCTTATCGCTTGCAGGCCGGTGATTACAATATCAACTTGCTCTTCCGCGAAGTTGTCACCTCAAACGAAATCGGATTTTCATTTGGCGGGCGTTCACCGCAAGAAGCAGCAACCGCGCTTTGCATGCGTCTCAAATACATCCAACAGAAATTATTCAATTGGGAAAGAGAAGGCATGGTAGTTATTGCCTTGGATGGAGAAAACTGCTGGGAAACTTATGAGAATGATGGCAGGCCATTTTTGCAGGAGCTCTATCATCGTCTCTCGGAAGATTCTTCCTTCAACGTTTGCACAGTTTCCGATTATCTCAAGCGCAATCCGTCGTCTGCCGAAATGCACAACATTCACAGCGGCTCTTGGATCAATTCCGACTTTCACATCTGGATCGGCGACCCAGTAAAAAACAAAGCTTGGGACTTGCTCTCTCGCACTCGTCACTTCTTGGCCGCGGCATTCCGCCACGGCACCCATCCACCGGAAGATCTGCACCGCGCCTGGGAAGAAATTTACACCGCTGAAGGATCCGATTGGTTCTGGTGGTTTGGCGAACCAAACAATTCGCATGATGATGCCATATTTGATCACCAATTCCGCCTGCGCCTGCAAAACGTTTACACCTTGCTTGGCCAGCCATATCCGAAGGATTTGGACTTTCCTATGGATCAGCATGCTTATGAAAGAGAAAAGATCCCCGAGCTATTGTAAACGCTCATCTCGCTTCAAGTTCTGCTTTTGACTTCAGAGATGACTTAGATTGGCTATTGACACATTATATCAATTTGATATAATGCATAGGTGTCAGTATCTTGGAGTCTGATTTATGCAAATCGTCAGACAGGAAGCTATTGACGCCTTCACAAACAGACATACAGACTCTCACAAACCATTTCAAAGGTGGATACAGATAGTCCAGCTAGCTGAGTGGAAAAACATTCTTGATGTGCAGTCCGTGTTCCAGACTGCTGAGGATGTAAAAGGAAAAGTTGTCTTCAATATCAAAGGCAACCATTATCGCTTGATCACGGCAATTGATTATCGTGCACAACAAGTTTTTATTCTAGATGTATTAACGCACGCTCAATATGATAGGTGGACACCATGAGTACAGCACTCAAATTTGATCGCGACTATATGAATCTGATTGTTAGGTTTCCTCTTGTGCCGATTCGCTCTAAGGAACAAAGCAAAAAGGCCTCAAGCCTAGTGCGTGAATTAGCAAGTCGCTTGACCGAACTTACTCCGGGTGAACGGGATTATCTTAACGTCCTGGGCAACTTATTGGCAGAGTATGAAAAGAAGACTTGTAAATTATTGGTAGAACGCATGTCACCATCTGAAGCCCTGGCATATTTACTGGAACAGTCCGGGCGAAGCCAGTCTGATATTGTACGAGCCACCGGCATAAAACAGCCCAATCTTTCAGCTTACTTATCCGGCACTCGCTTGGTCTCTAGAGATGCTGCCGTCAAATTAGGAAAATACTTCAAGGTTTCAGTTGAGCTGTTCTTGCCTAGATCATAAACAAAAATGGTTTACACCTTGCTTAGCCAGCCCTATCCAAAAGATCTGTACTATCCCCTCGATCAACACGCTTACGAAAGAGAACGGATCCCAGAACTTTTGTAAGCGTTGTTCCTAGGCATTAGCAGCTGGATCATTTTGCCTGAAGCTCGTGGATTCTCCTCCGGCATTCTTGGGCAGCAAATTTGCGGTTCTGTTTATCAAAGAGCTCGGCAGCAGTTTGCAAATCTCTAATTGCTAACTGCGGGTTGCCAAGCCTCACACGTATACCGGATCTTTCCATATAGAGACCAGCATCATTCGGATGCTCAGCCAACCACTTGCTTAGAGAAACATCAGCACCTGCCAAATCTCCCATCTGTTCACTAAGCCTGGCATAATTCAGTGGGGTATCCATATTTTTAAGCTGAAGAATGTGGCGCAGATCTTCTCTTGCTCCCTGCCAGTCACCAATCTTTTGCCTGAGCTTGGCGCTTTCCTGATAACAATCCCGATTGTCCGGTCTTAAAGACAAACATTTTTTCAAATCATCAAGCGCACCATTCAGTTCACCAGATTTGATTTTGGTCTTGGCTCGCCAATAGTAGGCAAAGTAATCGTCCGGGGACAGCTGTATAGCCATGTCACAATTTTGGAGGGCTCTTTGGTAATCGGAGTTGCAATAATAAATGTAGGCACTAACCGCAACTGGTGCAGACCATTTTGGACTTAACCTCTGAGTTTCCTGCATAGCCTCAATTGCCTTAACACGTTCATCTAGCACCAAAAGGACCACCCCACTAAAGAATTTGATAGGAGAATAGACAAAAGCTAATTTCTGCTTGATTTGAACCTGTTCCAAAGTGCTTTTCAGTGGCGGGGTCAAGTAAATAAGGATCCCGCAAATCAAAAGTACAAATGCGATACGCTGTCGCAATTTATTTTCCGTCGTTATACACAAAGATGCATCACGGTCCCAACTCGTACCTTTATTCTTGTAATATTTTATTAGTTGTATAAAGAGAGCGATATCCTGTATGTACATAATCCCCAGCGCATAAGCCCTCAACCAAATTCGGAAACACCTGATGCAAGCACCTGAAAAACTGAGTATAGTGCCATCATCCCGGCGTACAGAGATAGCTAACAACCACTTTCCTGGAGTCCAGCCAAGCCTCGAGAGCAACAATGCCTCCAGAGCAATCCAGACAATGGGCCAAACTACCAAATCAAGAACACTGTGAGTGATCAGCAGCCAAATGGCAGGGGAACAAAATTCGCCGGCTGTTCTCGAACTCAAAAACGAAATCAGGAGATCATATTTGGCACAGACAGCCCAAATCACCACTGCCCCTTGAGCCCAGCCATAGAGGCACATATCCATACTTCGAGCAGCAGCACGCACCCATGCACTCGGTAAATCACGGGACAAAGTGGCCACCTGATTAGCGTTGTGCAACATAATTGTTCACCTTTGATCAGTTCTAATGAACAGAGCCGATGCTTGATCTTCTGCCGCTAGCTTCCAGCCTGGCGTGATTTTCAATTCCGCTTCCAAGCGCCCACCCTTGGGAGTTAGTACCCAGTTGATCTTGTGGTTGTCCAATTCTTCTTGCCAGCCGGGCAGAACTGTATTTATCTTGGCGTAGAGAAGATAGAATTTGACTGGATAGAAGTCGGCGCGATCATCAATGAAGACTCGCTTGTCGAGTTGATAGCGCAAGTAGCCGCCCCAATTGTCCAAATTGAAACCATGAGCCGGATCAAGATTATTCTCGCGTATATAAGTTAGTGTCTTGGTTGGCAAACGTTTGGCATCAAAACCAATTTCTTTGATGAAAGTTGAATTGGCCACGCTCGGGATTGCTGTCATCGCCAGCAAAACAACAGACGTCAAAGCCGGGACAAGGTGCATGTTGCATGACTTTTCTGTTGCGTCGACCGTATCACCTAGGCGTTGATACCAGTCCACAAGTTTCTGCCACCAGACAAGCGGTTCTGATCCAAAATTATTTTGCAGTGACTCTTGACCAGGCTCCGATTGACCCGATAAAAGAAATCCGATGAATGGCACAGCAACAATGACAAACATTGGACCACCACGGACAGCAAACAAAGCCAGATGTCCGAAGGCTAGAACGGAAAGCAGTTGTGGGAGCGACGGTTTCTTCTTACAGACAAGCACACCAACTACCACAAGAGCAAACAATATTTCCAAACATGATTGTTGCAATTGCCCATGAAAAACCGGCGACTGAAATTCTTCTGTAGCATTTATCACCACATTTGCATGTGAGTAATGGAGAATGTATTTATAAAGTCCGATGCCGTAGGGATTAACCAGCGTGGCTAACAACACGCAACCAAAGGCTAGGGCATAATCACGCAGGCGACTAAGTGCGCTTTGCTTGCGCAATTGATCCTTCGCAAACACAGCAATTAACAAATCAGAAACAAAATATATAGAGAGCAACACAAAGCCAATCACAAATGCTGGGTGCACATTCACCCATATCAGCATTGCGATAGTCAATACTGCAAACAATTTCATTCTGCCCACAGTGCCCCGCCGATATTTCTCCAACATTCTGGAAAAGACATAAATGCCGAAATAAACAAACAAGTGTGGTCTGGCCAACCAATGAACAGACGAGGCAATCGCGCCAATAATTGTAATCGTCAATGCTAAGACAAAGTGACAACCCTCAGCGCGACAGTCTTCATAAAGCAAAAGAAATAGCCAAGCAATTGCCAGCGAACAAGCAACTGCTAATGCCTGCACACCACCAATCTGAACAAACACTGCCATGACTAAATCGGACAACCATTCATAAGCAACCCAAGCGGCTTGCGGAAATGTTGCCGAGATCAAATCTTGGTGCGGAATTGAAAGTGTCTTTAAAATGTATTGCCCGCTGACAATATGCCAACCAGTATCACCATCGGCAAGTACATAACCAGGCAATGTCAGAACTAGAAGTTGCAAAACAAATAAAAAGAGAATGTCACCAATATCCGGCAACGGATTACGTTTGGCAATTGCTGATTGTTCGGTCACACTCATCTAATGACCAACCTATCGTGAAGAAGACGAACTTGCTTGGCGCTTGTATCGCCCAAACGCCGCAGCCACTGCCACTGTAAGAACTTCCCATAACATAATGGGCGAATCTATTAAGACGTGAACTTTCGAGCCTGTAACGTTAGTCCAATTAATTGGCACTTCGGCAATTTTGTAACCACGCAGTTTGGCGATATAAAGCACTTCCACATCAAAAGCGAAGCCATCGATTCGATTTGAAGAAAAAAGATCGATTGCCGTATCACGCTTGAATAACTTGAAGCCGCATTGCGTGTCGAAAAATCCTGGCAACAAAAGTGTCTGCACAATCACATTGAATGTATTGCCGATAAACTTTCGGGAAAACTTTGCCTTAACCATACGACTAGTATCCGGCTTGGCTCGCGAGCCTATTGCAATATCAGCACCATTGGCAATCGCATCTTCGAGACGACTGACTTCCTCAATCGGTGAAGCCCCGTCAGCATCATCAATCAAAAGATACTCACCGCGCGCTGCCAGCATTCCGGAACGAACCGCATAGCCTTTACCTTGATTGGGGCTGTAGGCAATCAGACGAACATCCTTGCCATCCTGCTTATTATGTGTGGCAAACTCTTCCACAATTTCAATTGTGTGATCCATACTGCCGTCATCGACAACAATGATTTCAAAGCTGCGCCCGGATTCATGCAAAAAATTGAAAACGGATGCCAGCGTCGACGGCAATCGACGTTCCTCGTTATAGGCGGGGATAATCACTGATAGATCAAGCATTTATCCAGTATAGGATACTTGCAATTTCGTCAAAGTTATCAGCCACTATTCGCCCTGAGCGGCAAGCTGTTGTCTTTCGCCTTCTTGCAAAGCATTCACATAATACTGAGCAATAGCTGAACTATCACGAGTACCGAGGATTGGAATTGTCGCTGCTGCCTGAGCCGCAGTTTCCCAGTTTCTGGTTACAGCATGAGCGTTGGCCGGGAACTTACTTTCAAAGGCACTGAATCCAGATCCAACCTTACTGCCTATCCACGAGGACCCAGGAACAAATTTGGATACTGTACTACCTGCCTTACCAATTCCCGATGCAACTCCTTCGTACATGTTACCAAGCCCGGGAGCCATTTTGCCTATTCTGGCTCCAAGAACTGTACCTACGACAGTATCAACTGCAGCACCACTAGCCAATTCACCAGCGGTATACTTATGTCCATCTAACGGACTAACTGAGCCGAAAGCGAAGTCACCTACTGCACGTGGAACATTGTACGATGCCGATGCAGCCAAGTATGGAACGCTATCAACCACAAATTGTTTGTAAAATGGAATAGCTACAGCAGCCGGATTCTTAGCCATTTCTGCAGTCAGCCAGCGCGCACCCACGGTCTGCATTGGTGTTTTCGCCAAGCCGTAAGCACCAAATGGTATGGCGTTGATTGGCGCTAACCAAAGATTATCGTTCTCGCCACTGTGCGTGGCGGTATTGAACACATATTTAGTGCCTAGGGATGCAAGTGCACTTACTCCTGCTGCCAGCAAACAGGTTCCAGCAATAGGCAGGGCAACTGCAGCATCCATGCCACCTGTTGCAGGAATAGATGCCAATGCTCCACCGGCGATAAGCATGAAAGTGTTCGAGCCTACCACACCAGTAAGAACATTGCCGCCCAGTTGGAGACCAGTGTCGCTAACTAAGTGCAAAGCGTCTTTTTGACCGGCTGGCATTGTTTTGAACAAAGCATCCTGGACTGCTTTAGCGTTATTGATATTCGCTTGTTTCAAGTCTTCATCGGATACTGTTTGACCTTTTGCGTTCCTTTGATCTAATAATGCCAAAGTTGTGCCTTTCATTGCTTCCGGATATTTGCTTGAAATTTCCTTGAGCACATCCTGTGAAGCTTTAAAGTCACCAGCTTTATTTAGAGAGCGCGCATAATCAGTACGAACTGCAATTGCTGGATCGGAGGCAATTGTAGCTGCAATGTCGTTCTTGAGCATGATTTGTTTCTGTTGCTCACTTACCACGTGACCTTGCTCTTTTAGCTTCACGCATCTCTCGTCAAGATCTTTTTTCGCTTGAGCAATCCCGGTCTCAACCGAGGTACCTTTTACCGTGCCAACTGATTCTAGTGCAGCCTTGTAGAACGGTTTCGCTACTTCTATACCGAAGTTAGGATCATCGCTAAAACTGCTAGCTTTCGCAACAAGATTCACAGCCAATGCTGCACGCGAGACGCCGAGCGAGTCAGACATTTCCAGGAAAGACTTTTGTTTCTTTTCTGCATCTCCTACTTTGGAAACCAATTCCGGATTGCAAATTGCCGCCGCCAAGATTTTCTGTTGAGCTAGAGTCTTATCATTTGGATCTTTCGATTGAGCTAACGCATATCCGTAAGCCATATGTGCTTCACCGAGCGCTTTGTCCGTCTGACTCCACACCTTGTTGCTCAACTCAGAATATTGTTTTCTGACAGGCTCAATTTCTTTCTCAGTAAAATTCTTGAGCGACTCCATTTTTTCATTCTTGTTTTTCGTTGCGGATTTCAGCTCAGCCTCGGCCTTTGCAAGCTCAGATGCTTTATCTTGTTTGTCGTTCCAAGTCTTGTGGAAAAAGTCACCGACTTGCTCTACGATATTTTCCTTCTCGATATTCTTTTTTACTTGCTCAACTTTGGCTTGCTGTTCTCTTTCCTTGGTAGAGAATTCTTGAATCTCTTTCGCATAGGCAGCAGCGGTTGTAGTCTTTGTCTTCAGAGTTTCTTCCAACTCTTTGAGTCTTGCTCTTGGTGCTTCCACAGAAGCTCCAGCATCGTCAACTGCTTTGCCAAAGTTAAGACGCGCAGTATCAGTCAACTCGCCTTTCTGCATCCACTCAGTCACGGCAGCTTTCAGGTGAGCATTGATTTCAGAAGGGGCCGACGTTGTCGCTGCTTGACCTTTCAATTCTTGCAACTTGTTAGCTTCAATATGCATTAGATTTGCAAAGGCATTAACCTGCGCAGTCTCTCTCTTTTTAGTATCTGCACCGATCGCTTCTTTTGTAGCTTTCTCGCTAATTTGTTGCTTCTTTCCGGCCAGGTCAAGCAAAACATCCGTATCGAATAAGTCTTTCGCTTCTGGAAATTGCTTATTAACATCGGCAAGTACTGCCTTTGCTTCATCATGCTTGCCGGCATTATTCAAAACGGTAGCATAAATCACTCTACTTACAACCGGTGCCAGAGGTATCGAAGCAGCAACCAGAGCACCAGCCAGTGCTTCTTTCTCACTTAACTTTTTGCCTGTCCGCGGATCAACAGCTTTGTCCACGGAAGATCCAAGTGTTGCCAACTTTTCGCGAATTTTTGCACCATCAAGCGGTCCGGAAAGTTTTACAGCCTCTTCCAGTTTTGGCAATGCAGCCGCATCACCTGATTTAGCTCTGACTTCCTCTGCTTCCACCATAGTCGTGATAGCCTTCATGTCTTGTTCAACTTTCTTTTGGATGGCTTCGACAGAAGTTTGCTTCTCATCGCTTGTAGCTTTTTGTTTGTCGCTTACAGCTTGCTGCTTGTCGCTTGACGCTTGTTGCTTATCGCCGACTACTTGTGACTTCTCAACAGATCCTTTGTGAGCCTGGTTTGAAACAGCGGCCTCAGAAGATGGTTTTGAATGTTTAGCTTGCACATTATGATTGGCTTCCATGGACTTCAATCCAGGGATGACCAAATGTTGACCTGTCATTATCTTGTTCAAGTCTTTAATGTTATTGGCTGCGCCAATGTCGTGCATCAATTTTTGATTGCCGCCGGCGATCTTATATAAGGTATCGCCTTTCTTAACGGTGTAATTGCCTTTTTCTGCGGAGCCGGCTCCAGCGGAACTACGTCCATCGCCGGTTGACGATGGCATGCGTCCTTGAGCAAGAGCCTGTTGGTCGGCGTCGGAAATCTTTTGACCTTTACTGGAACGTTCCTTGATCAAACGAGCCAGCGGATCTTTATCTAGAACTTCTTTTGGCAATTCGTTGATTAGTCTGAGCGCACCTTTGTGATCACCATTTTTGTTATAGATAGTAGCCACTGTTTCGCGAGCCGCTATTGGTGCCATGGCCAGCATCTGAGCCACTGGTGCAAGGCGTCTAGCTTTTTCTTGATCGATTTGCACTTCACCTTTAGCAGGATCAATTGAGACACCGGCTTGTTGTAGGTTGTGCAATAAGTTCTTTTGTATTTGTTCTTGGTTAACTGGTCCTGCCAAGGCAATGGCTCTTTCGAAGCTCGGTTTGGCGAGAGCCAAGCCTTTGCCATCAGCCATAAGCTTCATGCCTTGTTGAATATTTTGCATCGACTGACTGCCAACCATGTTGCGCGTATCAGACATCATTTGCTTCATCATCTGTTCGGCTTGTGCATCAGACGGTTTTCCGGGCATTCTGCCAGCTTGCTCCGGTGAAACACCGGCTTGCTCTGGCACGCCATAAGTCTGACGTTGCAAGTCAGCTGGTTGAGCTTGCGGCATTTGCGCTTGTTGCAATTGTCCTTGCTCTGCGGCCTGCACCATACCTTGCGGCAAACTCGCGCGCATTGCTTCTTGCAATTTGGCTTGCTTGCTTGGATCGTTGACTATCTCCGGATTGTCTTGCGCAGCTTGACGCAACAACATATCAGCACCGAGAATCACATCTTTGTTCTTGAACTTGAGACCAAAACCAAGCGCAGAAACTGCTACATCGAATTCAATTTCTGCACGCATTTTGTGCATCATGTCATAAATCTTCTCTTGCGGCACATTGGCCTTTTTCAATTCCTTTCTGAGCGCCTTATATAAGGTCTGCTCGTCTAGTTTGTAAGCAGCATTAATGGCGTTCTGATATTCGTCAGCAGCCGCATAGACACCTTTTTTAAGCAAAAGCTCGTTGGCTTTGGCAACATTATCAAATGGATCGTCTCTCTTCGAGAGATGCCCCTTCATTGGCTTAGTACCGCTATCCGCCTGCAGTCTTGCGGTAGCATCTTGGTTTCTATTTGATGCCTGTGCATCCATGGCCAACAAGTTCTCTTGATCTATAGACATAATGCCCTGTCCTCGATTGATTGGGGTTCCGCCTAGTCGTTACTACTAGGCGATAGATTAATGTTTGGCGAGACTTCCGTAACTGGGGAAACTACGAATTAAAACTTGCCTCCAAAAAAATTTAAGGAACCCCGAATTTCTTGTAATAATCTTCGTCTTTAGCAAATCGCTCAAGAGCCGTTTTGCTCGTCTGCCAATTGTTCAAAGTCGCCATTCCATCATTATGTAAAGGTGCAAGCAAAGCAAGGTTAAAGGCTGCTGGACCCAAAACCTGCACCCGTCCAAGCGTAGCCAACGAAATATTGATGAAGCCTTCGTCCTGCATCACGCGTCGATAACCATTGTTCCAAGCATCACTAGGAGTAACTACCTTTCCGCTCTCAGGATCCACTTTGCCAATTTTTACTGCTTCTCGTGGACTGCGATAAAGACTGGAAGAAGTAACCATCGATACCCAGTTAATGCCAGGCGGGCTCAAGAATCTCCAGGCATCATAGCCAGCCGTCAGCTGACTAGTCGCTTCCTGGGCTACCTGCTTAGGCATTTGCTCGGCTAACTTTCTAGCAACGTCCACATGCGTGTGCATGTCCTTAAGCGCTTGCTTAGGAAGGATACCGCCGGCTTGAGCCAGCTTACCGGCATCCTTTAGACTATCGACATGAGCTTGTGCCAGTAGACCGACTTCCCTGATTTTTTCTGCTTGTAGAGCATGACCACTAGCTTCCGCCGCTTTGGTCGCACTGGCAATTACTTTCGGAGCTTGATTAACCAAATGAGTATCAAGGTGAGCAGTCAGCACATTCCTTAAATAGGCGCCACTGCCACCGGAAAATCCATTCCAGGCACCCCAAAGAGAGTCGCTAACCACATCCTGTTTGCGCATGTGAAGAAACATATTAGTAGTTGGCTTCATCACCATGCCACATGCTACTGCAGCGACCAGTGTCGGCACCGGTTGCAACTGAAAAAACTTAGGGGCGACTTGAGTAGCCACTAGACCAGCCAAAAAGGAAGTACCATCGGAAATACTTTGCTTAAAAGCTCTACGGCGAATATGCACCAAGGAGGCCGTTTTCAATTCACGGAAATCTTCACGTGAAACACCTTGCGGAAAAGCCACCATGGCTGCTTCAATGTCATCGGCAACTTTTTCTGCGTGATCATATTTAGCATCAAGGGCTCCCGCCTTCATATGTATGTTGAAGAGTGTCTCCGCAGCGTTTGTATGCAGCTTGCGCTCTTGATTTATAGCGAGACGCTGATCTTCCTTCTTTTCCGCATCCCACTCAAATGCAGCCACATGCCTTTGCGGGAAAAGCAAATCCGGATACGGATCTGGTCTAATAACGCCTTTCGCTAAAGCCTTTGCTTTATCCAACTCACCTTCGGCATCGCTATAACGTCCTTGGTCATCCAGCCGCATAGCTTCTCTCACATGATTATACGGATCGTCTGCCGGCAAGCACGATTTTGCTTGCGGCTTTTCCTGAGCCACATCTTTCAATGGCGAGATTTTTTGCAGATCTTCGAACATGGACATAGCGAACATGCCTACCTAGTTAAGCGGATTCCAGGCCTAAATTTTCTTCAATTAAATTCGCACCGGCGCCAGTTTAAGCTAGATTTACAAAATCTGTCTTCGGGGAAAACACGTAGATAGCAACTAATCCGATGAATTCTAAGGCTAGTTAATCTCTACAACAGTGACACCATCGCCACCTTCATAAAGTTCGCCAGGGCGGAATTTGCTTATGAAAGAACATTCGCGCAAATAATCTCTTGTCGCTGATTTAACCGCGCCAGTTCCGTGCCCATGAATGATCATGGCGGGCGAAATGCTTTGCATAACACAAGTATCAAGAAATCTGTCCAGCATCTGCAATGCCTCATCGACTCGTTTGCCTCTCAAGTCGAGCGTATTGAGCATGGTGCGGACAAAAACATTTTCGACAACGTCGTGCTTATTGCGAGCAGAAACAGGAACCTGCTTCTTTTGTTCAACCTTCGCTTGTATCTTTGCCTTCTCGCGCGCCACAAACTGCAAATCGCCCACTGCAACTTTCAAGCGCAGGCTGCCCGCTTGCACGGTAGCTTGCCCTTTGGGATTCTCCAAATAATCTGGTGGAAGTTGCTCAACTCGTGCCTGGCGATTGAGAGAAGTAATATTTACGAGGGCGCCAATTGTCAGTTTATCCGGTGAAGTCGCCTCTTTTGGCTCAGCCAGCCAATTGAGATCCTTGCGCACCTCTTCCATTTCCGTTTTAAATTTTTCTGCCTTTTGCAAACTCGGCTGTTTCTGCAGATCAGATATCAATTTGCGCAATTGCTCGCGTGCTTGTTTGAACTCCGATTCCATTTCGGAAACCATTTTGCCATGCAGCTTCTCTTGAGCAACAGTCACTTCCGAGAGTTTGCTTTCCGCTAATTGTTCCTTGGCTTTGGCACGCGCCTGTGAATCACTCAAATCTTTTTCCAGCGCCGCAATTTCCTCAAGCTTTGCTTCCAGCTTTTCAATTGTCTGTTGCACGTCCTGATCCTGGGCTTGCATAAGTGTTTCGGCTTCTGCCACCACATTTTCATTTAGTCCCAAACGGCGAGCAATCGTGGTCGCCTTTGAGCCACCAGGAATACCGATGCGCAAGCGGAAGGTGGGCGACAAAGTCGCTTCATCGAATTCCAAACTAGCGTTGACAAAGCCTTCTTGCAAATAAGCCAGCGTCTTAAGCTCACCAAAGTGCGTCGCTGAAATCGTATAGGCACCAGACTCATTGAGATGGTTGAGAATTGCCCGCGCAAGGGCCGCCCCTTCGCGTGGGTCCGTACCAGCACCAATTTCATCCATGATCACCAAACTACCGGAACGAGCATTGTTGACAATCTCGATAATGTTTTTCATATGAGAGGAAAATGTGGACAAGCTCTGTTCAATAGATTGTTCATCACCAATGTCGGCGTAAACATCGGTGAAAATTACCGCAGTTGAGCCCGGCTCAACCGGCAAGAGCATGCCGACTTTCAGCATCAAAGCCAAAAGCCCGGCTGTTTTTAACAAGACTGTTTTGCCACCAGTGTTTGGACCTGTGACAATAATTGTTTTGACTTTCGCATCTAAAATAATATCGTTGCCAACCACCGACTTGCCATACATTTGCAAAGCCAAAAGCGGGTGACGCGCTTTGCGCAAATCCAATTGGCCAGACATTGAAATATCCGGTCTTTCACCTTTGTATTTTTGAGAAAGCCGGGCACGGGCAAAAATGCAATCAAGTTCAATCAAAGTACTGTAACTCGTCTTGATCTTCTCCAGGTCCAAATGCGCTTGAGCAGACAGTTCCGTCAGGATTCTGACAATCTCATGCTCAATGGCATTTTCCTTCATGCGCATGTCGTTACCCAGCTCAACAACCTTTGCCGGTTCAATATAAACCGTCAAACCGGAAGAAGAACTGTCATGCACGATGCCGACCAGACTTGTACGAGAATTAGCATTGACTGGCAATACATAGCGCCCGTTGCGCTGTGTATAAATTGGCTCTTGCAATATTTTAGAAACGGAAGCAGAGTGAATTAGCTTATTCAGTTCGTCTTTGATCTTATGATCAATTGTTCGCACTTCCCGCCTGAGTTGATGCAACTGCGGGCTAGCCGAATCTTTCACTTCACCGGTTTCATCAATTGCCGTATCAATTGCAGACGCCAAAGATTCCAACGCATGCAAGTTGCCGACAAATTTTGTCAGCTGGGGAAAGTCCTTGCTGTCCAAGAGCGAAAGTCCGCCTCTCACTCGGCGCGCCACAACCAGCACCGTATACAAATGCAAAAACTCTGCCGGACTAAGGCAAGCACCGGCAGCCAACCTTGCCAAAATTTCTCTCAGTTCAGGCAGATTGTTGAAAGACAAAGGCGTGTTTGCTTGCAGCAAGCTCACCGCTTCTTGCGTCTCATCCAACAATTGAGCAACAACTAGTGTTTCATTTGCCGGCTCGATTGCTAAAGAAAGTTCGCGAGCCCAGTGAGTCTCAGCTTCAAGAGCCAGACATTCTTTTAGCTTTTCCCATTCCAGAGCCCGATACGATCGCAAAAGCGATTGCGACATATTATCCTTGGTCCACTTAGTTCAGATCGCCATTTACCGGACTGGCAGGATCTGGCGGCGTAAGGGGCGGCATTACAGATTCAAGAGTTGGTGCAACTGGTGTCGACAAGGGTGCTGGCAATGGCGCAAGCGGAATTGTCGGCATAACTGGTGACGGCATAACTGCTTGCACTGAAACTTGCGTAGCAACTGGTGACGGCATCGGTGCCGGTGCTGGAGCTGGCACTTGAGCCAAAGATTCAATACCAATTGAACCCATGAGTTTCTTCAAGCGAATTTTTTGCAGTTCATAGCAGCGGTTGTTGCGCTTATGAACAATACCAATACGCTCAAGTTGCTTAATGGCGTCAAGATGATCGGAAGGGACTTCCGCAACCTCAACGGTACCTTTCGAATCCAACCAAGTAATTGTTGGAGAAAGTATTTGCAACAACTTGATCATTGGCTGTTCATATAAAGGGGCCATAAAGACGATCCTCCGCAAGGTTCATTAATTATATCTTCTTGACATCAAAAATTGCACGCCCAGAGCTTGCACGATGATGATCGTTATGCTTGGTTTTGCGGTTCTTGAGAACTGTAGGCGCCTTCCGGGAATTTCCAAACGTGTTTGTCAGAATTTCCGCTGAAAATCTAACACTGCCCAAAACGCTTAGTAGGCTGCCTTCGCGGGCTCTTTGCGACCAACGATTGCCACGCCAGCTGATGTGCCAATTCGGGTTGCACCGGCATCAATTAATGCTTTTGTTTTGTCATAATCGCGAATTCCGGCCGAAGCCTTAATTCCCAACTTAGAACCAGCAATCGTCTTTTTGATCAGGGCAATGTCTTCCACTGTGGCACCCTTGCCATCCTTAACGAAGCCAGTCGAGGTCTTAACCATGGCGGCATTTGCCTTAACGCAGGCTTGAGCAGCTGCCACTTTTTCCTCATCGGTGAGAAGATCGCATTCAATAATCACTTTCACCGGTCTATCGCCGGCAATTTTGACAATTGCCTTAATCTCGTCAGTTACATAGTCAATTTCACCATCTTTGAGAGCGCCGATGTTAATCACCAAATCAATTTCTTCCGCCCCTTCAGCAATCGCTCTTTGGGCTTCGGCAATTTTGATGTCCGGCAAATTGGCTCCCAGAGGGAAACCAACTACGCAGGCCACTGCCACATCGCTTGAGGAAAGCTCGCGTGCGGCAAAACGCACTTGATATGGGTTAACGCAAACAGAATAAAAGCCGTGCTCCTTGGCCTCATCACAGAGTTTCTTGATTTCGGCTTTAGTAGCATTGGGACTCAAAAGAGTATGGTCAATGTACTTGGCAATTTCTTTGTCCACGGCTTTCTCTCCTAAAATAGGTTCAGACGGTCAATTATAGCCCTGGCGAGCCTTTCAGACATTTCGTTGACTTAATAGTATGCCCATCGCCCACCCTCGTGTCGAGGACCTCGTTTTGCCGTGATAACCTATACGCCGTCATTGATAACCTATAGGTTATCAACCAAATCGGACATGCACCACCGACACCGTCCGCAGCTCTCTCATCGCTGGATTTCCCGAACTGCCTAAATGACAGAAAAGTTGCGACTCGCCTGTTCCCAGAATGCGATACGACTGTGATATTCCTGCAGACTCTTCACACCCAGTGTTCCATGTTGCAAGGCAGCAATGGCTGGCACGGTTGCTTTGGCACCAGACAATGTCGTGATTACCGGCACATTGTAATTGATTGAGGCACGGCGAATTTCTTGATCGTCTAAATGGGTTGTGCGACCGGATGGAATATTGATCACAAGTTGAATCTCACCGTTTTTTATTCGGTCAATCAAGTTTGGTCGTCCTTCAGAAATCTTCTTCACCAGCATAACTGGAATGCCACCAGCACGAATCACTGACGCCGTTCCCTTGGTGGCAACAATTTCAAAGCCCAACTGATACAAACTTTGCACAATCGGCACAATGTCTTGCTTGCAGAAATCAGAAACACTTATATAGATGCGGCCGGACTTTGGCAAATCGTGACCGGCTCCCAATTGCGCTTTAGCAAATGCCAAACCAAACTGCGAAGCAATGCCCATCACTTCGCCAGTCGAGCGCATTTCCGGACCAAGCGAAATTTGCGTGCCAGGAAAACGCTTAAAAGGAATCACTACAGATTTGACTGAAACATGTGGTGGTATCAAACGATTAGCCAGACCGAGACTGGCAATTTTTGTTCCAACCATAACTTTAGCGGCCAGCTTTGCCCATGGCACACCAGTGGCTTTGGAAACAAATGGCACAGTGCGGCTAGCGCGTGGATTGACTTCTAATATGTAAACCAAATCATCTTTAAGAGCAAATTGAATGTTCATCAAGCCAATCACTTTTAGCTCACGCGCTAAATCAATTGTTGCTTGGCGGATTTCTTCGATTGCCACCAAGGGAATTGTCTGAACTGGCAAGACACAAGTTGAATCACCAGAGTGAATGCCTGCTTGTTCGATGTGTTCCATGATGCCGCAAATGATCGTTTCTTCTCCATCAGAAAGTGCATCAACATCAATTTCAATCGCATTTTCTAAAAACTGATCGATCAAGACTGGCTTTTCCGGCTCGACTTTAAAAGCCGATCCCATCCAGCGTTCTAATTCTTCGACTGAATAGAGAATTTCCATGGCCCGTCCACCCAAAACATAGCTTGGACGGACAAGCACCGGGTAACCAATCTCATTGGCAATGCGCATTGCATCGTCTGGCGTATAAGCAATTGCACCTTCTGGTTGCCGCAATTTCAGTTTGTTGATCAGTTCGCCAAAGCGCGCCCGATCTTCAGCAATATCGATAGACTCAGGCGAAGTGCCCAAAATCTTGATACCGCGTGATTCAAGCCCTTTTGCCAACTTCAATGGTGTTTGTCCACCCAATTGCACAATCACGCCCAGTGGTTTTTCCACCATGGCAATGTTTGTCACGTCCTCTAATGTCAGAGGCTCGAAGTATAATCTATCAGACACATCATAATCGGTGGAAACTGTTTCCGGATTGGAATTAACCATGATTGATTCAAAACCGGATTCACGCAAACCCATGCTGGCTTGCACACAACAATAATCAAACTCGATGCCCTGCCCAATGCGATTTGGTCCACCACCAAGAATCATCACTTTCTGGCGATCAGATGGCGGCACTTCCGACTCAGACTCATATGTAGAATACATATAAGGAGTGCTGGCCTCAAATTCTGCTGCACAAGTGTCGACGGTCTTGTAACTCGGGAAAAGTTTCAGCTCAGTGCGCTTAGCAAATACATCGTTTTCAGTGACAGTCTTCTCTGGTTTGGACAAATAATTGGCAATTTGTTGGTCACTAAAACCTTGCTGCTTCAATTGGAAAAGAATATCGCGACTGATACTTTGCAAATCGAGATTGGCTTCAATAAGCGCGCAAGATTTTTGCCAAATCTCAAAGAGATTATCGATGAACCAAGGATCAATTGCCGTCAAATCTTCAATTTCTTCTTTGGCAATTCCAGCTTCGAAGGCACCAAAGATATCGGTTAAGCGATGATGACTAGGAATGGAAAGTCTGCGCCGCCACTCAGTGGAATCAGCCTTGGCCCGCACTGCTACTTTGGTGAAGCCAGTCAAGCCGAGCTCTAAACCACGCAAGGCCTTTTGCAATGATTCTTGAAACGTACGACCAATTGCCATCACTTCACCCACAGATTTCATCTGTGTCGTCAGCGTGCTATCAGCACCACGGAATTTTTCAAAATTGAAACGGGGAATTTTTGTCACAACATAATCAATCGTCGGCTCAAAAGAGGCGGGCGTTAACTTGGTTATGTCGTTCGGAATCTCATCCAAGGTCAAACCGACAGCAAGCTTGGCAGCAATTTTGGCAATCGGATAGCCGGTGGCTTTCGAGGCCAAAGCCGACGAGCGCGAGACGCGCGGATTCATTTCGATCACAACTAAGCGACCATTTTGCGGACTCAAGCCAAATTGCACATTCGATCCGCCCGTCTCAACCCCGATGGCACGGATGATCTTTGCCGCAGCATCGCGCAACATTTGAAATTCTTTGTCAGAAAGTGTCTGCACCGGCGCAACAGTAATCGAGTCACCAGTGTGGATTCCCATTGGATCAAAGTTCTCAATACCGCAAATAATCACGACATTATCCAACCGGTCGCGCATCACTTCAAGCTCGATTTCCTTCCAACCGAGAACACTTTCCTCGAGCAAAATTTCATGCACCGGGCTGGCATTCAAACCGGTTTGGGCAATTTCAATCAATTCTTCTTGGTTATAAGCAATGCCACCACCGGCGCCACCAAGGGTAAAAGCCGGACGAATAATAATCGGGAAACCAATGAAGCTGGCAATTTCATCAACTTCACTCAACTTGCGCACAATGCCGGACTTGGGCACATCCAAACCAATTTCCAACATCTTGCTTTTGAAAAGCTCGCGGTCTTCTGCCATTTTAATTGCCGGCAACTTGGCGCCAATCAATTCCACTTTATATTGATCGAGAACACCCGATTCCGCCAACTCAACGGCCACATTTAAACTTGTCTGCCCGCCCATGGTCGGTAGCATTGCACATGGACGCTCTTTAGCAATCACTTCTTTGACGACTTGAGCAGTTACCGGTTCGATATACGTTCGATCCGCCACATCCGGGTCCGTCATGATCGTTGCCGGATTGGAATTGACGAGAACAACTTCAAAGCCTTCTTCGCGCAAAGCTTTGCATGCTTGCGTGCCCGAATAGTCAAATTCGCAGGCTTGGCCAATTGTGATTGGACCAGCACCGAGCACAAGTATCTTTTTGATATCTGTTCGCTTTGGCATGGCGGCCTTATTAAAGTTCACTGCTAATTGTAATCGAAAATAAAAGAAAGTGTTTAGGAATTAGAGGTTTGTTGGTACATAGCGAGTACGGGATTTTGACGTCTGGCGGTGTGGGCTTCAATAGGATGATTGCGATGGGACTAGAATTGACTCGGTTGTCAATAGCCGCTGGACTGATCTTTACTCTCAACACTTCCTGGTTATCAGCATCCCCTGCTGCCAAAGCCGACGTTCTTCATACTGATAACGGTCAGCTCACCTCAAGTTTGAAAACTCCAATTCACGAATGGGGCGATCCACAAGTTGCACCCAAGGGAATTGTGATTGCCGTTCACGGCCTAATGAAACACGGTGGAGTATTTGACACACTCGGGCGGCGCTTGGTCGCCTCCGGTTACTCTGTTGTAGCACCGGACCTGCGCGGCTATGGCCATTGGTGTACTGATGGCAGACCAAAGTGCGACCGGCGAATTTCCTATAAAAAGAGCTACGAGGATCTGGTCAGCCTGACTGAGCACCTGCACAAAAAGCATCCGAACTTACCCATATTTTTAGTCGGAGAAAGTTTGGGCGCCGATCTAACTATTCATCTTGCCGCCGAACATCCGGAGCTTGTGCGCGGTCTTGTGCTTTCGGCTCCAGCTATCAGACACTTCCATTCCGTTTTGCCCATCATGATCAGCGACATGATGTTAGTGGCTGCCAAACCAAATCGCCAGATCGATATGCGTCCATTTATTACTACGTTTACTTCCAACGATCCCAGAGTGATCAACGAAAGTCTCAAAGATCCACTTTCACGCAAGACACTTTCATTTGGCGATTTGCTGCAAAGCCGCAAAATGATGAAGTCAACTTTGAAATATGCCGATCACGTGCCAGCAACTATTCCAGTCTTGATAGTTCATGGTTCCGGCGATCGCTTGATCAAATCCAGCTCAGTAATCGTCTTGATGATGCACTTACACTCGACCGATCAAACAGTCAAATGGTACGACCAAAAAGGTCATATCTTGCTCGAAACCGCTTTTGCGCCTGAGGCAACATTGGAGGCAATCGACAGTTGGTTGCATAGCCACATGCCAAACAAAACCATCTTTCAAGCTTTGCTGCCCCAAGAAAGCCCAACCAAAAACGACTAACGCTTTGGCTTTAGTGGTCAGTTGAAATTTCAGCGCGCCCTATTTTGCTCTGGGCTTAAATTTGCCGCCGCCGGATTTGCCTGCGCTGGATCGGCCTGCACCGGATCTACCTGCACCAAACTTGCTGCCTGATTTAGCGCCAAACTTTCCCGCTGGTTTTCCTGCGCGTTTGAATCTACTAGCCGGGCGAGACTCGCCACCTTCACTTGATGCCCGGCTAAAAGAACCAGCTGGTTTATCGGAGCCAAACTTGCTTCTGCCGTATCCGCCCGATGGTTTGTCCGCGCCATATTTCTTTCTCGCACCATACTCACCGGCTGGTTTATCAGAACCGAACTTGCTTCTGCCATATCCGCCCGATGGTTTGTCGGAGCCGTATTTCTTTCTCGCACCATACTCGCCGGCTGGTTTGTCAGAACCGTATCTCGCGCGTCCGCCTTCCTCACCGGATGGTTTGTCGGAGCCATATCTCTTTCTCGCACCATACTCGCCGGCTGGTTTGTCGGAACCGTATCTCTTTCTTGCACCATACTCACCGGCTGGTTTATCGGAACCGAATTTGCTTCTGCTGTATCCGCCCGATGGTTTATCCGAACGATAGCGACTGCCACCGCCCTCTCCATCAGCTGGTTTGTCGGAGCGGAATTTGCTTCTCGTACCATATTCACCGGCAGGTTTGTCGGAGCTGAACCTTCTCTTGTCGCCAAAACCACCAGAGGGCTTGCCGGCACCAAATCTGCTACGCGTACCAGAAGATCCTCTATCCGAGCCAAAATTACTGCGCGGGCGTGATTGGCTTGTGTCACCAAATCGACTACGTGGACGAAATTCTCGAGCCTCACCTTCGGCAGATTCGCCTTCTTCATCACCACGAGCTTCGTCATCTTTACGTGACTGACGATCCTTGCTCCAGGAAGATACTTTCTTTTCTTCTTGGTTGGTGAATTCCACAGTGAACTCATGCTTGGCTGATACATCAAGATGCTTGCTGTGCACAGTGATCACTTGTGTTAAAGCTTTGGCTAGGTACGCTCGCAAAGAAAGTCCTGACTCCTGCGCCAGCTTATCTGCTAAACGCAACATGCGCGGATTGAGATGCATGCTGACGTTGTCTTCCTGCGGGGCACGACGCGCACCGCCTCTCTTAGAATCAAAGCTTCGTCCTTCGCTTGATCTATAGCTTGGTCTTTCACCAGATTCCGATCCGGAAGCTGATTCCTCGCGCGAGCGACGATCGGATCTAAATCTATCTTGTGAATCTGAGGACATTCTGTTAGCGCGCGGTTTTTGACTGCCGCCGGACCGCGAATCTGTTTTTCTTACCATGATATTCCTTAGTTTTCTCCGTCCACGGCAACTGGTATTTCACTAGTAGCCAATTGTCCATACCCTACCGTCGGCGTCAGTGGCACAAGTTTCATCAATATATAGTAGGAAACAAATGAAACTATAAATCCGACAAACCAACCATACTCAAATAAAGGCTTCAAAGCTGGAATTACTACTCCGCCCCAAGCAATGCCGCAACCAAGCAAGGTTGCTGTCACTGCCCGCCAATTCCAACCATTGTTGAACGTGTAAGCGCCTTTGGTGCGATACAAATCGGGTAATACCAAATCCTTCTGGTTAATCACCCAATAATCAGCAATTAAAACACCGGCAATTGATCCCAGTCCACCGGAATAACCAAGCAACCAAGTGAAGATGTAACCGGATGGATCAGCAAGCAATTTCCACGGCTGCAGGAAGAGTCCGAGAATGCCTGTTATCAATCCACCACGCTTGAAGGAAATCCAACGCGGAAAAGCATTAGCAAAATCGTTAGCTGGTGAAACAACGTTGGCGGCAATATTCACAGACAAGGTTGCCACCACAACTGTGAACATGGCAATCGCCACAATTACTGGATCTTTGAACTGACCAATTAGTTTAATCGGATCCCAAAGCTCGCTCATTTTCATGTGTGGATAAATCACAACGGCTGCCGATGTAATCACCACGCCCATCAAAGAATAGACGGTCATTGCCGACGGCAATGCCACCACTTGTCCGATCATTTGTCCGCGCTGACTTTCACCAAAGCGCGTAAAGTCAGGCATGTTCAAAGAAAGTGTTGCCCAGAAGCCAATCATGGCCGTAAGCGAAGGAACGAAGATTGGCATGAATTCGGCAACCGTGTGGAACTTGCCTGCGTCGTGCAAAATATTTCCTAGTCCATGCGCATTGGTGATTGCCCAGTAGACTAAAAGGCCGGTCATGCCAAAAACAAATGGTGCGGCAAATCCAGCCACCTTACGCACCAAGTCCATGCCGTTGTAAATCACAAAAATGTTCAAGCCCCAGAAGGCGGCAAAGCAAATCCATTCCGAAGGAGCATGTCCATCAATCGGTGCACCAAGCATGGTCGGAAAACCAGGCATCACTGCTGTAACCAAGGTGTAAAGCGCCTGTCCACCAATCCAAGCTTGAATACCAAACCAACCGCATGCGGCCAAGGCGCGCATGATGGCAGGCAAGTTCGATCCATATGTTCCATAACTCGCTCTGGCAAATACTGGAAATGGAATGCCGTATTTTGTACCAGGGTGCGAATTGAGCAAAATTGGAATCAAGACAATCATGTTGCCGAGCAAAATCGTAAAGAGCGCTTGCCACCAATTCATTCCTGAGGCAATCAGACCAGAAGCAAGCATGTAAGTCGGAATATTTGCCGACATTCCCATCCAAAGCGCTGCGTAATTGTAAGTTGTCCACTTCCGCTCGGAAAGCGCAACCGGCGCCAGGTCGTGATTATAAAGCGGGCTATCGGAAATCAAAGACTGCGAGGCAAGCTCGACTCTGCCATCTGGGTGATTAATAACTTCTTTCGCGAGTACTTCTACCTTATTTGTTTGCACAATAGTTTGAGGATTCGACATTGGTTGATTCGACATTGAAAAGCCCTAAACAGGTGACAATAAAATTGCTGGACGCCAAAGTTCAGTCCAAATAGTTAGACAGAATAAATAATCACCTGTTTTATTAAATAGAACAAGCTTATTTAGTTAATACGCGCTTGATAAGTATACTCGAGAAGGCACCCGCTTACTAGAGCTTAGTTAGAAGCAATTGGTGCGTTAAGACATGCTCAGTCGCCTTGTCCCCAATCGGCTTGCGAATACATTTCTTCTTCGTCCGCATCATCTTCGATATACAAGGGCACCAAATCTTCTGCTTTGCTGTTGCCGCATCCCACACAGCACATGGCACCAGCTGTGTGCAGGATTCTTGCTTCACACCGCAAACAGAGATATTCGCCAGCATCCCTTACTTGTTCTTCTTGAGGCATTTTGTATCGCATGTTTGTTTCCCTCATTCAAATTCGGTGCAACACCAGCGCTTCCAATGTAAGACATAAATCTCAAAAGTGAATTTAGCCCCTCGATCATCTAGAACCATCATAGCTCTTAAACCAAAATCGGGAGAGTTTAATGAAACAAAACAAAAGGCAGGGATAAACCCCGCCTTTTTCATTAGTTGCCAGCGCCAGCCAACAAACTAAGTTATGGATAAAGTCCGCGCAGCTTCTTCGCTTCTGCCAAACGTCCGACGGCAATTCTCAGTGCCGACATCCGTGGTCTGAGACCAGTCTTGGCTGTCATTTCGAAGACTTGATCGCAAGCCCTGCCCATAATTTCTTCCAAGCGGTGGTTAACTTCTTGCTCGCTCCAGAACAAATGCATTAATCCTTGCACCCATTCAAAGTAACTAACTGTTACGCCACCAGCATTGGCAAGAATGTCCGGCACAACCAGGATGCCCTTCTCATGCAGAATTTTATCAGCCTCTGGGCTGGTTGGTCCGTTGGCTCCTTCCACGACAATCTTGCACTTTAAGTCATGGACATTTTCTACCGTAATTTGACCGGCAAGAGCGGCAGGAATCAAGACATCGCAAGGCAGTGCCAAGAGTTCTTGGTTGGAAATATCTTTGGAGCCAGGAAATCCGCTAACTTTGCCCATTTCCGACAAGTAAGCTTGCAGGCGTGGAATGTCCAAGCCTTCTGGATTATAAATGCCACCATGCACATCAGAAACAGCAACAATTGTGTAACCGGATTCATGCAAGAGTCGGGCAGCAATTGCACCGACATTGCCGAAGCCTTGTACAACTACAGTTGGTGACTTGGTGGTCAAGCCAACATACGACGCAGCCCGGCGTACACAATAAGCTACGCCACGTCCGGTTGCCTCAAAGCGACCAAGTGAACCACCGACTGAAACCGGTTTGCCGGTAACGACAGAAGGAACCGTGTGACCGACATTGATTGAATAGGTGTCCATGATCCAAGCCATGGTCTGTTCATTCGTATACATGTCTGGTGCGGGAATATCTTTGTCCGGACCAATCAAATTGATAATCTCGGATGTATAGCGTCGGGTCAGACGCTCAAGTTCATTTTGGGAGAGCTTCCATGGCTCACAACGAATGCCGCCCTTTGCCCCGCCGTATGGCAGATTCATCAGTGAGCATTTCCAGGTCATCAACATGGCCAAGGACGAGACTTCGCCAAGATTTACTTCTGGATGAAAACGGATGCCACCTTTGGCTGGTCCAAGCGTCACATCGTGCTGCACGCGATAGCCGGTGAAGGTCTGAACTGTGCCATCGTCCATTTTGATCGGAATAGTAACAATTAGGGCGCGCTTCGGGTAACGCAATCTCTCGTGCAGCTCAGGATCAAGCCCCATTTCCAGGGCAATTTCATCAAGCTGGCGTTGCGCCATCAAAAAGTGTTCGGACTCGCACTCCATCACTGTTTTTTTGGACGTTTCCAGGGCTACCATTGCATTACCTCCTTGGGTAAAACTTCCTTGCCAAAGCATAGTACATAGCTTTTTATTTTCAAGACAACCAGACTAAACTTGCTTCGTAATTATCCTGGTCAGACCAAAGCCAAGAGATGAAATCTACCTTATCCAGCAAAAGCAAGCCCGACCAACCGATATCTAGTAAGATCGGCAAATAGGGAAAGAGCACTGCAGTGCACGCTTTCGCCACCCGGACCATCCCACTGGCAACCAAACACATGCCTGAGCTCCCAGAAGTTGAAACGATCAGAAGAGGACTCGCGTCCACGCTGCCTGGACGAAAAATTGTCCAGGTTGACGTCCTGCGTGCCGATTCGATTGCTTGCCCTTCTGCCAAACTTTTCGCCAAAAAATTGCTCGGGCATAGATTTGAGGAAATCGAGCGGCGCGCCAAATATATTCTTTGTCGTTTGGATCGTGAGGCTGGTTTGGCAATTCACCTGCGCATGTCCGGTCGAATTTTATTGGTGAAGAAGAAAAAAGCGGACAAGCACTTACGTGTGCGCATTGGGCTGGACAATGGACAAGAGTTGCATTTTGAAGACATGCGTGTCTTTGGTCGACTCTGGTATGTCGAGCCCGGTCACACATTTGAAGAAGTGATTACAGCTTTGAGCCTGCTTGGTCCGGAACCAGATCAAATCACCAAACAAAGTGACTTCCACAAAACTTTGGCTAAACGCAATCAAGCAATAAAAACCGCACTGCTTGATCAACACCTGGTCTCCGGCATCGGCAACATTTACGCCGACGAGTCTTTGTATCTTGCACGCATTCATCCAATGACAAAAGCCAAAGACCTGAGCCCAAAACAAGTGAAAGTCCTAGTGGACAAATCCAAACTTGTCTTAGCCAAAGCAATTGAACTCGGCGGATCAAGTTTGCGCGACTATCGCTCAAGCGATGGCGTCAATGGTCAATACCAAGGCCAATCACTAGTCTACGGACGCATCGGTGAACCCTGTACATCATGTAAGACAGCAATTGAAAGGGTAAAAATCGCCGGCCGCTCCTCGCATTTCTGCCCGCGCTGTCAAATCCTTAAGCCAGTACACCCAAGTATACAAAAATAGTCGGGTTCAAAATGGCAGACAAAGCCCAACAAACGCCTGATTAAGTCCCCAAATTTCACTTGACAACAACTCTTTTCTCGAATAGGCTTGTTTTCAGGAACTTACTACCAAACCGAACCAGGGGCATAGACTGGGGAGATATATATGATAGCCAACCAATTTCAACTGGCAGCTAGTTTCGCTATTGCAAGAAAGCGCCAAATTTTTGCCGCTTTTAGCTTAAGCCTGGCTGCTGCTCTGATTAATCTTCCGGCTGCCTTTTGCGACCCGCAGCTGAAGATGCCGGCCAATCCGAATCAGGTAATCCAAGCCCAGAAGGCCCGTCCATCCTCTTTTGAAGACGACATTATTTTGGTCATGCCAGCAGCCGGTGCCGATCAAGATGACATCAACCAAGTACTACAAGAAGTACACGGCACCGTAGTCGGTACCATAGGCGAAGGTGCGATGACAGTTTTGAAGATCAAGGCCGAGAAAGGCAAGCTTGACGAAACAGAACAGAAGCTATCCAAGGATAAAAACTTCAGCACTGTTCAACGCAACTATCGATTCTTTCCCCAGTACCGCAACTTACATATACAACGCCGCACTCGCCGCGTTGGAAATCCAGGGGGCGGTTCAACTATAGCACCGCCATCTAACGATCCTTATTACCCGCAAGAGTGGCACCTGCAAGCCATCAATGCAGCCCAGGCCTGGCAGGTCAGCAAAGGCGGACCGCAAGCAGTACTTGGACTTCTGGACACCGGAACGAACAACTATATTCCTGATCTAAACGGCAAATGCTTGCCTGGATTTAACGCTGTGACTTTATCCGATCGGCAAAACGATTCGGAAGGACACGGCACGATGACTGCCACCACATTCGGTGCCATCACCGACAATCGTGTTGGCACTGCCGCCTTAGCTCGCAGTTCTCCGATTTATCCAATCCGCATTGTCAGCATACAAGGCTATGCCACTGATGAGGCGCTGATCAACGCCATTCGCAAATGCGCCGAGAACAACATCAAAATCATCAACCTCAGTTTCAATGCCGACCCACCATACACTTTGGCAAGCAAACGCTACAACGCCATCTTGCACAATTATATGAAGTGGTATCACGATGAAAAAGGCGGACTAATCTTCAATTCTGCCGGCAATTCCGGCACAGTCGACACCAATCCGAAAGTCCCATATCTGATTGTCATTTCGGCTGTTGACACCAATCTCTCACCCGCTTCTTTCACAACCTATGGCACACCTGTCTGGTTTACCGGACCAGGAACAAACATTTACTGCTCCGATAAAAATGGAGCAATCGTCGCTGTTGCCGGCACATCATTTTCCTCACCAATTTGCGCCTCCGTTGCTGCATTGATCTGGGGTGCCAATCCCAATTTAAAAAACACCGACGTGGAAAGAGTCCTAATCAACACAACCACACGTGCAAGCAATGGAGCGCAATGGACACCCTACTTCGGCTACGGCATGCCTGACGCCTACAAAGCCATCAAAGCCGTCGTCGGCAATTAATCACCCTCGTCCAATATTAAATACAGCCTGATGCGAAACTTTGAGCCGCTATAATATTTTTGTAGGGTGGAAGGTTTTACATGCAATTCAATATTTCACGCTCCCAATTGCAATGCGTCACTGGCGCCACATTGCATCGAAGAACATTGGAAGCCAGCCTGATCCTTGTCTGCATTTTAAATCTGAGCATAACAGGCTATTCACCGTCGTATGGACGGGACGACCAGTCTTTATTAAAAAACGCCATTACGTTATATGACGCGGGGGATTATCAGCGCTGTAGCGCTTACCTAAATAATTACATTAGATCGAATCACCCACAAGATCCCACCGCATATTGTTACCTAGCCAATTGCTACTTGCAACTAGGAAACTGGCAATCTGCAATACAAGGCTTCCGGCAAGCAATGCAGCATTCGTCCGATCCTAAGGTGAGAGACTACTGTCAAACCGGTATTCGCCAAGCGACAGCTGGCCTGTCTCGTACACCATCGAAAACCACCACTTCCGGATTTAGTTTAAAAGCTGGTCCAGATGGAGTCTTTATCAACGGACGGCGGGTAGCTAGTACATCTGCTCTCAATGCGCCAACTCGTTCAAACAGGAATGCGATTACGGCGAAAGTCACCAATATCGAATCGAACCAGTGGCCCAAGAGCGAGAAATTGCGATTAAAACAACAAATCCTTGCAACCCCCGGGGATGCGGATCTCTATTTAAGATTGGCCTCTATCTGCGGGGAGATTGGCGACCTAGATGAAGAGTTGGAGGCATGGCGCCAATTTGTTCAGCGATTTCCCAATCATCCACGATATAAACAAGTATCGGAACAAATTGCTTATTATTCTAGAGACTATCAAGAAATAGAAACAGCCAAGAAAAATAAGCAAGCAACACCGGATAGTTATCTAGACAGATGCTGGCGCTCGGACGAAATGCCGCTGGGCGTTTATATCGATCGAAGCGTCAAAGAACCGGGAAACGGTCCTGCTCAGGATTCATATGTTTCGTTATTAAAAAAAGCATTCTCTGATTGGACTAGCGCAAGTCGCGGCAGAATTACGTTCACATTTGTCAGCGCTCCCGAAGAGGCGAACATTATTTGTGACCGCGTCGCCGACCAAAGTCAACTTAGTCATTCGTTTGCCATTGGAGTAACTGACCCCTCAAACAACAGATATGTTAGACAAACAACTATTCACATAACACATTTAGAACAAAGTGTCTTTTTTGGCACTTGCCTTCATGAAATTGGCCATGCTCTCGGACTATCACACAGCGTCGATCCAAAAGACATCATGTATCCATCTGGCAATCGGGAAGAGCAAATGGCCCAAGGTGACAAAGATAGAATTTGGCAACTTTACTCGCAACAATAAACAGTTGGTCAGGAATACGACGATCCACTTTAGTTACTAGACGGATAGTAGAGATTCTCGTGGCCAGAGCCGGAGGCAGACCAGAGTGACATTGTGATGTTTGCTCTGAGTGGTTCATCGGGTCTTATTTCGTAAGGGAAGAAATTCATCCGACGTAGTTCTTGGGCGATGACACTATATGAAGTTTCCGGAGCAATCACGCGGGCTGGCGCTTCTCCCAAAACATAACAGTCAAGCAACAAGCGGCAAATAGCGTTAGCTGCTGCACATGCTTCTCGTTGGCTGCCGGAACCTTCTTTGTGTGTAACTTTAATTCTACCTGGCAGATCGCGGTCCAAGTCTAGCTCCGTGTAACGGCGACAGCCGACCGGATCACAGCCATGATAGTAAAGGTCTTCATACGGCTGTTCGTAAGAGGCTGCCGATTGCGAATCTTTGCCATCTTCGCCCGTCGTGATTTCCCGATAGGTTACGCTCACTTTTACAATTGGATAAAAGTTGGAACCGTTATAACTAAGAAAACCTTTGAGTTCCTCAGTGGTGGCAGTCATTTCCCATTCCTTGCGGCCACTGCTAAGCCCACCAGATTGAGAATGCGAAGCAAAGGGTCGCAGGGCAATCAAGCCAATTGCCATCACTAAAGCAAACAGCGCGATTCGGCCAAAGAAAACTTTGCGATTACTCATTGAGGAAATATCCACCCGTCACAGGATTACGACTAAGATTTTCCCAGTTCACCGGCATGTCAATACTCACCTCAAAGGGTGCATTTAAGCCGGGGATTTTCTTCCCCCCAATACCAAAGGAAACCAAAGGCCAAATATCAGCTTGCACAGAAAGAACGAGCATATATTGGCACGGACAATTACTTCCGGCCGGCAACCAGACTTCCGGCATCGACTTTGGCTTATCCATTTTGAAAGTCTTGCCGGCGTCTTTGTGGCTGACTGCATGAAGAGCTAAACCCTTTGATTTCACTTGCATGCCACCAATTTGCGCCAGCGATCCAGAAAGCTCCGGATCGTCAAGAAGCTTGAAAGCCTGAGTAATGTTTTCAGTTAAGGCTAACTTTCTGGCAAACGACTCTACCGTAGCCTGAGCAATAAAGTAACGAATCGGTACTATGCCAAGATCAACTAAGGGAATAAAAAATACACAGAGTATAGCTAAGGCAACAGCAAACTCGGTAATTTGCTGTCCTCTTTCGCGGGATTTCACCATTCGTCTCAAAGCAGCCAAACTCAGTGATAATAGTAAGCCGTAGCCAATTGCAATAACATGCAAATCATAACATGTCACTTATTGTAGAATTGATACGACTTGCCACCAAGAAAGGCTTTTCAGTTCATGACAAGACATTATCACCATCCCAAACGTAACCAGAAAGCCAGCATGCTTTTGATTGGGTTGGGTGCAGCATTTCTTGTCGTATTTGCCATTGCAGTTGCTTTCTTTCTCGCCTTCCCCTTTCTGATGCAAAAGCGCACGCAAACAACAGCCGATAGTGCCGCACTTGAGCTGGCTGCCAACCTCAATTTGCAAGATCGTGCCGGACAAATGAACAATTTGGTTGTGCTCTGCCGCAATCTAGTTTACACGTCACGAAAAACCTATCAATCATGCTCTTCCGACTATCAACACCTGGAACCGCTTGCCCGACAATTGATGCAAGAATCGCGTGGTTCGGCACAAAAGGTAGAGCAAGAGCGCCGGAGCCTGATCAGCTTGACACTCGCCGATCTACGCACAAGTTTTGACAAAACCAAACAGATGGAAGCCTTGCAAGCAACACTGAAACTACCCGGCATGACTGCAGAGCCGGCCATGGTCGACAATGTGACACTTGGCTCGATCAAGGATATCGAAAGTAACGTCCAAACCGAATTGGGCATACCGGATTTGGTGAGCGCCGATCGTGGCGCAGGTTACATTCAAAAAGGCAGCGATCTTTACATGGGCAATATTGATGCCCGCCTGCCGGGTCAAGATTCCGATTTGATTTTCAAAATTAGTTCTCTACCCGCACCGGTTAGCGGCGAATTAGCGAAAGCCCGCCTGACGCTTGCCAATGTTTTCAAACCAATGGCTCTTTTCGTCAAAGGCGGACAAGTTCTGGGTTCTAGCCCAGACTATACGCCGTCAGCACTAAAAGTAGAAATGGTGCATAATCTGAAAACGGAAATCAGCAAGGACCCTGGCGCCAATCTCAAAGTTTCCGCTACCGGCACTTGTGGTGGCGGCGGCGTCATGCCTTAAAGACAGTAGCTTTGTCGCAAGCCTAACTACCGGCTTGAGCGGCTGCGGCGTTTTTCTTTTGTGTTGATTGAATGAAAACACAAATGGCTGCTGGTATTGTCGTAATCAAGACAAAGGAAAATGCGTGCAGGACGGAGGCGAAAGCTAAAGCTTGTTCCTTATCTATATGCGCAATCAAAACTAGCGCCTGGCTAATGAGAAAATGATAGCTGCCAACTGAGCCTGGAGTGGGAATCAGAACGCCAACCGAACCGATGGTAAAAATAATCAAGGACTGCACAGCGCTGACAGTTTGATTCAAACCGAAGGCGTACAACATGAGATACAAGTTGAGCCAGTAAAAAAACCATATGCCCAAAGAAGAAATAGCAATTATCGGATAACTGCGCCAATCTTTCAGGCATTGGCAACCCATGCCAAATTCTCTGGCTAAGCCCGATAACATTTGCACAAATTTTTCTGGCACACGCTTTTGCACAAATTGGCGCGTCAACAACCAATTGATTATGTCGGCTACAAAAGGCAATAAGACAAGTCCGACAATAACCATTGCCGCCAACGTGAAACCGGCCGGCATCAGCCAGTCCAGATTACCAAACATACTCTTCGGGAAACTAATTAGGGTAATCGCCAAAAGAAAAACCAAAAGAGCAATATCCAGCAAGCGATCGATGAACATAGTGGAAAGCACACCGGCCCATGCCAGTTTTTCCGAACGCACAATTGAAACCAGACGTGCTACTTCGCCGCCTCGCGGTAATACAACATTGACCGCATAGCCAAGAATCACGGCACAGAAAGAATTAAATAAACTAACTTTCCGGCCTGCCACCGGCAAAAGCAGTACTTGCCAGCGATAAGCACGCACAAAATGGCTGAGCAATCCGGAAATTGCCAGTGGTATTAAATACAGTGGCTGCATGCGAGATACGTAAAACCAAAGTCTTTGCGGATCGACTCCACGAAAAGCCAACCACAAAAACCCAAGCGCAAGCAAAATTCCAACCAGCTGCTTGATCAAAGAATTGCTTTTCTTTGCCGGCAAATCAGCAGGCAGATCTGCATTTTTTCCGGACAAATTTTCTGACTGGCTCATCTGATGACCCGCAAGATTCAACGTCAGCCATATTTTAGCAGCCTTTAGCCAATCGAAAGCAGGTCCTTAACATCTTTTGGTAAGGTCATCGGATCAAACGGCTTGGTCAAAACACCACGGGCACCTAGTCTTTTTAGTTTTTCCACTTCTTGCGTCATGGCTTTGGCGGTGAGAAAAATCACAGGAATGTTTGCTGTCTGCGGATTGTCACGCAGTTTTGCCAAGGTGCTTGGTCCATCAACATGCGGCATCATCACGTCAAGCAAAATCACATCCGGCATTTCTTGTTCTGCCTTGCTTACACCTTCCTCACCGGAAGCTGAGCCAATTACTTCCATACCGCCCACTTTTACTAAGCTCAAAGTGGCAACCCGGCGAATATCATCTTCGTCATCAATGATCAATACTTTCATTTTTGGCTCCCTACGCTACCCGATGTATTTTGTTCCTCGGACTTGAGCAAATCAAAAATCAATTTGCGAAATTCCTCATCACTGGCTTTGGACTTGGTGAGAAACTTAGTTGGACCAAGATGCAGCCGCCCTTTCTGCTCGGCCGTCAATTCACGTCCGGTGTAAACCAGCAAGGGAATATCTTTGAGATAAGGATTTTGCTTCAACGCCCCAACCACATCAAAACCATCGCCGTCAGGCAGTCCAATATCTAGTACCAAAAGTCCAGGCGTGCTTTGACGTGCCATTTCAATCGCTTGTCTGGCAGTAGTAGCAGAACGCACGGCAATGCCTTCTTTGTGCAACTGCTTACTCATGAGCGCCAAAAGCTCTTCGTCATCGTCCACCAAAAGCACATCGAATCCGGCCGATGCTTTGCAATAGCGAGAAATCACGCTAAGCAATTCATCATCGTTCACCGGCTTGGCCAAAATAACCGCCAAGTGTTCAGAGAGAAATTCCGGCGAAATCACGACTTCATCACCAATCAAAATAATTGGCATAGTGGCAAATTGTGGATTGGATCGTATGGATGCAAGGAAAGTATCCTTTTGGCTTTCTACAGCGCCAAGATCAACAACCAAGAGCGAGACTTCATTTTTGTCGAGCTGCTCAAGCGCTTCGTTTTCGGAGTTGCATACCAATACCGAATAACCAGCCTTTTGTAAAGTTGCTTCCAAACTTCTGCTTGTATCGACATTGGGATGACAAATCAAAATCCTCACACTGAGGCTTTGATCCATACCAACTCTCTTTTGCGCTTGCAGAGGAATTCTAAACCAAAACGTACTGCCTGAATGCTGGGCGCCTTTGGCATTTTCCACACCAATAGTTCCATGATGCCGTTCAACTATAGTCTTGCAAATTGCCAAACCCAGACCAGTACCGCCCTTTTCGCGCGAGTCTGAGGCTTCTACTTGATGGAAGCGTTCAAAAATTGCTTGGCGAAAGCGCTCCGGAACACCGCGCCCTTGATCGGTAATTCGCACTTCCACCCAATTGGGCTCTTCCTTGATGGCAACTTTTATCGTACTGTCGTCAGGCGAGAACTTCACAGCATTTGATACCAGATTGACCACAACCTGAACCAATCGGTCTCCATCAGCAATGATAGAAGCGTCTGTCGAGCCAATATCCAATTTGATGCGATGCTCGTCGCAAAGCGGTCTTACCGTTTCCACCGCTTTTTCCACCACAGAAGCAAGCAGAGTTGGGTTAAAGTGCATCTCCAATTGACCGGATTCGAGTTTTTCCAAATCGAGAATGTCGTTAATCAAACCGATTAAGCGAATTGTGTTGCGCTCTGCGATAGAAACAACCTCGTCGGCATCTTGACCAAGCTCGCCCATAGCACCGCCGGCTAACAGACTCAAAGAACCACGAATCGCCGTCAATGGTGTTCGTAGTTCGTGGCTGACTATTGAGACAAATTCTTTCTTCAAACGATCTACTTCCCGCCGTTCGGAAATATCTCTAATGCTTACCAAAAATCGCGGCTGCCCTTGCATATCCAAATCGTTCATCGAAATCTCAATTGGAAATGTCTCACCTGTTTTCCGGCGTGCTTCCAATTCCCGCACACGACTATAAGCAGTTACCTGCAAACCACGGATGAAACTTTCCGGATCTTCACCAGGAAAAGCGGGAAACAAATCGATAAGATTCGTGCCAATCAAATCCTCTGCCGACTCAGCAAATATTTTTTCGCAAGCAGGATTAATTGATTCAATTTTGCCATTGGTATCAACCACCATTACGCCAGCCAGCATGTTTTCGATAATGGACATGGCTCGCGCTTCAGATGCCTTCCAGGCTTCTTCGGCTTTGCGCCGCTCAATGAATTGGCCAATTTGGCTGCTAATAGATCCCATGAGCGAAAGCAAGTTGTCGTCCGGCTCGCGAACATCGCGAAAGAAGAATTCCACAATGCCAATCACGCCAGTATCTACCATGAGCGGAAAAGCAAACGCGCCATGCAAGCCAGCGCTCTTAGCGCCCATAGTGCGCACAGTCTGAATTTCTCGCTCAGCATCTTCACAGCCGGGAATAGTCCAAGCAGCTAGCCCACTTTCCCAGACACGTCCGGGCAGACCTTCTCCCGGACCAAGCTTAACCTCGCGACTTTCTTTGACAAAATCTTCCGCGTTCAGATCCGCCACATGTGAAAGCGCGGCTAGAACAATAACGTCATGTTCTTTGTCCACCATCCAAACAGCGCCAAAGTCCCAGCGCATCTTTTCGCAAACAAAGCGCAGAATCTCCACCATGGTGTCATTGACAGTATAGGCACCGGCCAAAATCTTACTAATGCCATATTGAATCGAGCGCCTGTGCTCTGCTAATTTGCGTGCTGTAATATCGTGGGCAACACAAAATAATGAGCCTTCCGAAGCAGACCAGAAAACAGACCAGAGCACATAGACAAGTGAGCCATCTTTGCGAATACAACAATTTTCATAAGTTAGGCGCGACTTGGCAGAGGTGCCGGTAATCGCTTCCCGCAAAAGTTTTTTCGTCTTCGCTTGATCATCCGGTGCGACAATGTCCAGATAGTTACGCCCCTCAAGCTCTTCGGGCGAATAACCGAAAACCGTAGCCGAGGCTGCACTGACCTCCAAGAACTTATTGTCCGGATTGATCAAGCAAATCACATCCAGTACATTTTGCAGTACAGTACGTTGCTTGCGATAGACTTCACTCAACTCAGCTGCCACTTGGTGAAACACAGCATCAAGCTGCGAAATTTCATCTGATTCAGGCAAAGCCGGCAAAAGCGGTTCGCCCTTAGCTAAACGCATGGCATTGTCGGTAAGTATCTTTAAACGCCTTGTAATACGACTGGAGAAGAAAACGGCAAGACCAAAGGAACTGGCAAAAGTTATGACAATACCAAACACGAGAAACTGAGCAAAAAACAAACGCGACTCATTGGAAGCTTCCTGGCGCTCCAAGTCAAGTTTGTTTTCCACGACCAAGAAATCTTCCATCACGTGACGAAATTCATCCATCATGCCATCGGTGCCTAAAGCTTGCACTTTAGCAATTGCTTCTTGTCGTTTGCCTTTATCAACCAGCGAAACCAGTTGGCGTTGCGTACTTAGTTCCTGTGTAGCAATGTTCTCCAAATCCATGGCTCGACCGGCTTGCTCGGCATTATCCTGAACCAGGGCCTCCAGTCTTCGTAGTTCTGGTTCCAGTTGCCTATAGGCTTGGTCGAAAGGATCACGAAATGCCGCGTTGCCAGTCAGGATGTAACCAGACGCACCAGTTTCCAAATCGGACATCAAGCTTTCCAAACGATTAGCCTGGGCCATAACCACCTTGCTATGGTTTTCCCACCAATCGTTACGATCAATGGTCTTCTTATGCTGAGCCAAGGCATAGATAAAACCAAGTTGCAAAAGCAAAGGCACGGCAATCAAAATCAAGCCTTTTTGCATTAAGGACAATCTTAGATGCATTGCAGTGCGCATGATTAGCCCGACCCTTCGATGCTCCCATGCGCATTATGCCAATTTGCCGCTCTGGTCTATCACTTGCCCGGGTTGGATATTACATTCGGCTTTGAACATTTTTGCCAGGCATTTCGCACAGCGCCTGATAATTCCACAAATTTCGGGCCAAAGTAGTATTTGCGCATTTCGCGATAAGCCTGATTGTAGTCAAAGTTGTCGCGGCTGACCCGCCAAATACCAACCATCGAGCCCGTTCTATCCGAGCCATGAGCACAGTGAACAAATACGGCTTCCGGCTTATCGCCGACTTGCTCTCCTTTGTCATACTTGGCTTTTGCGTGATCGACTTTCTCCATAAAGATCTTTACTTGTTTATCAGTCGGCGCTTTGCTGGACATGACCAAATTGATATAGGTAAATCCCATTTTCTTTGCTGCTTCTGGCTCGGCAAATTTCATTTCCGAGGGGGCTCGCAAATCGATAATGGTCTTCACACCCATAGACTGCAGTTGCTCGATTCCCTTCAGGGTTGGTTCTCCGCCTCGATAGAGGAAAGGATGCACCTGATGAAAGTTCGGCAAATCCTCAATTTTTTTGACTGCTTGCGTATCAGGTGGCACCGTGCGCGTTACTTCCGTGCGCTTCAGTGCGGCTTCTGCCTGGCTCTCGGCTTGTGCCGGTTCGAGAACTTGCCCCTGGACTAGCAGGCAAAGGAAGCCCAAGCTTATAAGAAATAGACTTTTTTCTACTGACGACTTAGACATATACTGGCAACTATACCCCTCTGGTGTCTCTTGTAGTGTCTTTTATTCTATCGAAATCTGTCCCAAACTTAGCTTTGATTAATTTTGCCAAAATGATTGAACTTTTTTGGGGGGTCGAGCGTCTTTAATATATAGCCCACGTGTTGGCTATGGAGAAACAAAGTGAACCTTAGCGACGAGGCGCTGCTCGAAAATTTCCACACTACAAAGGATTTGCAAGTTCTTGCGTCCTTGGTTTCGCGCTATCAAAATCGCGTTCACAATATGGCTCTCCGCATGGTTGGCAGCAAGGAGGAAGCAGAAGAAGTGGTTCAGGAGACATATCTGCGTGTGGCCGAAAATCTTGGCAATGTTCGCCGGCAATCCGCGTTCTCCACTTGGATTTTCCGCATTTGCCAGAATGTCTGCATGGATTGGTTGCGGGCCAAGAGGCGGCGGCAAGAAATGCTTAGCTTCAATCCGGTATCTGTGGTGGCCGAATCGGATGCTTCCACAGACTCTCTCAGTCAGTATGCAGATGCCAGACCAAATCCCGAGCAAGAATTGCAACAAGGCGAGCAAGCAGAACTAGTACAGAAATGTCTCGATCAATTACCTGATTCACAAAAAATGGTATTAATACTGCACGATATTGAAGGTTTGTCTTACAACCAAATTGCCGAAGTCATTGACGCAAATGTCGGCACTGTACGTTCGCGTATACACTATGCCCGAGCCAGATTGCGTGAACTTCTTAGTCCATATTACGCCGGCACAACTCGGACAGCCAAGTTTCATCCATAAGGTAATAACATAAGGTAATCATATGAATACGTCTGAAGCTAATTGCAAAAAAATTGAACCACTGCTTGATGCCTTTGTCGATTCAGAGCTTGAGCCGCCTTTGGTGAAAGAAGTTGAGTCGCACTTGTCGAGCTGTTCTGCCTGCCAGGACAAATTAGCGTCAATCCAAAAGGTTATTGCCAGCCTCAAGGCTTTGCCGAAGATTGGACCTACGCGCGATTTGAGTCAGGATCTGGAAAAGCTGATTGCCGCAAAGAAGAAGAAAAAAGTTTTGCCGCTCAAACGGATTTTTGTGCTCAGTGCTTGCGCCGCTCTTGTATTGTTGATGATCCTGGCAATTTTCTTACAGACAAACAATGCACCTGAGACTGCTCTCAATAAAAACCAAGCCAAGCCAAATGTAATTGCGGTGATACCATCTGGCAAAAATATTATTGCCGAAAGTCAAACGGCACAAAGCAATCTACAAACGACAGAAGAAGATCAATCCCAAAAGGAATTGAACCCCAGGGGAAATCTTTCTCCCACAATTGCTCAGAAGTCTCCAAACCAGTTGCCACCAAAACTCAAGCCGACAAATATTGAATCGCCTTCTGACAATAAGCCACCGGAAACACCAAACACAAATGACAGTAATTCAAGTAAAGTCAATTCTAAATTTGCTTTACAAGACGAAGAATTGGAAATTGCCACTTTGAACGAACGAGACAACACAGCCAATCAAATTGGTATTGCCACAGATGAGGACGGTCTATATGCCATCAAGTTACAGTAATCGCGGATCAAAATTTGCCCTAGCACTTGCCGCACTAAGTTTATTAATGCTGACCGGACAAGCTCAGGCAGAGGCCGAGGATAAACTTCCGCCAGGGCATCCAAGCGATCAAAATCAAGCAAATGATCCGCCGCCATTTGAAAGGTCAAATGAGCCTGGCGAATTTAGTCCGGAATCTCATCCTCGCATTCATGGTAGCGGGCAAGAATTCAGATCAAGAATTCAAGATCGAATGAACGAAAGATTGCAAAATCGCCGGCAAGAACGAATGAGAGCGAGAGCCGGTGCTAAATCTTTGGGCAAATCATTTGCTGGCAGACCGCTTGACTTAAGCATTCTTGGACTGAGCGATGAGCAGAAAGAAAAAATTCAGGGACTGCGCAAAACGCTTGCGCCTAATGCACGCAAGATTCGCCTGGAATTGAAAAACAAACGTGATGAGCTGCGCAGCCTGATGTTTGATCCATCAGCCAGTGACTCGGCATTGAAGGCTAAACAGAAAGAAGTGCATAAGGCGCAAGAGCAACTGGAAAATTTGCAACTCGATGATTTTCTCCAAATGAGATCTGTGCTCACACCCGAGCAAAGACAAAAACTGCCCGAACTAAAACCAACAAGACCTCAACCTAAAATGCCGCAGGCCAACACCTCACCACAACACAAACCATTGCCTGAGATGCCACCACGCGATTCAATTTAGTAATTCAGCTTAGCCGTTCGCCTGAGCATTTCAGCAAATTGGCCGCCAGTCGCTTCGCTTATTTTTTCTTGTCTGCCCAATCGAGCAGGAAGTCATCGCTGCCGGAAGAACCATGCTCTTCGGGAGCCTCAGATCTCGCCTTCTTAGGTTTAGCTTTTGTTGGTGGACTGGCAGATTGTGCTTGTGGCTGAGCAGCCGGGGGCGGCGGAGCCATACCAGGATATGCTGGCACCACCGGTGGTGGCGGCGGTATCAAACCACGCGACATACCCTTTTTCGGTTTCAATGTTCCTGCCTTAGCCCGTAAAGGTACGGCCTTCAGTTCCTTGGGTTCTGCGAGCAGTCCTTCCATTGCCCCGTCCGGCTTGGCCACTTGTTTGGTCAAGCGTGGCTTGCTTGGTTTTGCTGCCGGTCGCTCGACTTTCTTCACTTTCTTTATCAAAGGCTTCGGCGTCTTCTTAACTTGAACTACTGGCTTTGATGCCTCTACTTTGGCTGGTGTCTGCGGTTTGCTCAAGCTTGCTGCCGGCAAAGTCTTGAGCACTGCTGCTTGATTGATTGCTTGTTTAGTCGGCTTAGAAACTGCCGGTTCGCTGGTAGCATGACTGTGACTTGCTCCACCAGCCGATGGATGCACTGTGATGCGACCACGTTCGGCAACTTTGCCGGCTTTGACAAATTCCTCAATTGCTTTGTATTGATTGCCTTGAGTTTGATAGAAGAGCGCAAGTTTTTTGCGAGTCGCTACAGAATTCTCATTCACCGAGAGCGCCTTGAGAATTTGTTGTTTTCTTTCCTGTGGTCTATCGCGAATCTTGAGCAAGTCAGCCATCTGCAAACGTGCTGATATCGAATTTGGATTGATGGCAATTGCTGCATCATAGGCATCTTCTGCCATTTGAAACTTACCGGACTCTTGCGCCACAGTGCCCAAATTGAGATAAAGATCGGCAAGGCACCAAGCTCGTTCACCATATTGTTCACGCGACATTGAAATCACTTTGTTATACAACTCAATGGCAGCTTCATAATTACCACTGCCGGCTGCAGCCATTGCTTGTGCCTTGGTGACTTGCAGCTCGCCACCGGTGGCTTGCGCTTTATCGGCAAGACAAAGTGACAAGCAAAAAGCCAGCGACAAATACAGTGCTTGTACATTCTTGGATAGCATCAAGAGTTCCCCAGGCGAGACAAGGCTTATTTTCTATTTTAGACTCTCAGCGGTTTGTAAGCTGGAAAGCCGGGTAAAAAAACCCAGTAACTGCTAGAATTTAGCCTGTTTTCCCTTAAAATACCCACTTTCAGAGACAACAAGACAGTTCACAAGAATATTTGTTAGGTAAATTACATGCGCCGGACCAAACCTCAAAGAACGCGGAATTATCGCGAACGTGATCGTGATTCCCACACCAGCCAACCAAGCAAATCAGCCAAGATTTTGGTTGCCCGTGGCTTGGATATCAATACCAACATTGGCGAAGGCTTTGGTCCTTTTCGCGTTGAAGGGGAAGCCGACATACTGCCATTTGTTACTTCTGCCAACATAGCCTGTGGCGCTCATGCCGGCGATCCTAGTCTCATGGAAGCGGCTCTGGAAGAAACTCGTTATTACGGACTAGCGCTTGGCGCTCACATTGGCTATCCGGATTTAGCAGGCTACGGACGGCGCGAAATCCACATGAGCACCTCCGAGCTCCGCGCCTCGGTGCTTTATCAGTTGGGAGCCTTGTCCGGTCTGGCTAAAACACTAGGCTTTGAAATCACCCAAGTCAGACCGCATGGTTTTCTCTATCGCCAAATGTCTCACGACCAACGCGTATCAGTAGCTGTGGCTCGCGCCATTTCTGAGTTCGACCGTTGGCTGGTTCTCATTGGCCCAGCCGGCAACAACCTCTTGTCTGCCGGAGAAAAGTCTGGCATTCGCGTTGCCCAGGAAGCCTGGATCGACCGTGCCTATGACAATCAAGGCAACCTTTTGCCCCACAGTCATCCCAAGGCAGTTCTCAAAAGCCAACACGAAATTATCAAGCAAGCCGTTAACCTGATCAATCACAAACAAGTGATTGCCCAGGATGGCACGATTGTAAAACTGGATTTCCAAAGCTTGCACGTCCACGCCGCAATGACGAATGCCAAAACGGTAGCCGAACAAATTCGCGCTATGGTTGTGGATGCCTGCGCGCTGACAGCCGAGCCATTCAGCCTCGACAAAGACGATCACCGACTTTTGGCTTACGGCGAATAAGTCCTAAGGCAAGCGTCTGGCTGGCGGGACAATTTCGTCATACCAGCTGCCGTAATACTCCGGATAATCTTCACCAGTCGTTGAGGTAATGGTCTTTTCCAGTGCCTTGCGAATCGCCCGGCGGCCACCACGCTTGTAACGGCGCAACCAATCCAATTCTTTGGAGTCGACTTTCACTCCAGCTGCCATCAATTCCTTGATGATCAGAATCTCGTGCACAATCGCTTCTGTTTCTTCATCCAGGCAGCGCCCAACGAATTCCTTGCGCCCTGTGCGTCCAGGAATCGGATCGACGGTTGGCTTGACCAGGGCATGAACAAATTCATGAGCAATGCTGATTAGCTTGTAATTGCGCGGACACCAGCGTCCAATGTAGATAGTGCGTTTTTTGCGGTCGTAATAAGCCCGGCAAGGCCCATCCACCAAGCGAATACGCACACCCTGCACGCGAATCTTTTCAATATCTTTGACCAGCGTTGGTGACTTTAAAGCAGCCTCTACGAGCCGCTTTCCGAATTGACGTCTAAGATTTTTGACGGAATTACTTAGGTCCATAGATCACTCAACGCTTATGAAGATATATTAATTCTACAATATGCGGTTATCAAGCAGAAGGGGGCAAAGAGCTAAACTGGTAACGTATTCGCGAAGAATTCAAGGTTTTGACAATTAGGGGGTGTTAACTTTTTGTAATTGTCAGATCAAATTGATGAGGACTAGGCAATATCGCCTTCAAACTAGTGTCTGAGAATCTATCAATTGAGCCGGCAAAACCAAAGGTACTGGATTCATTTTAGGCGGCGAAAGTTCCTTTAGGCAACTAGAGAAAGTTGCCCAATCTTGCTATTTATATTTACGATTAACTTGGGCAAGATAATTTCATGATTGAAAATCAAATCTCTTCAGACCTTCTCAGGCTGATTCAAGAGCTGGCCCATTTGTTTGGCAAGAGTGGGGAGCACGATAATCAGCTGAGCTTGGCTTGCGAGAAGATAGGCGAGCATTTGAGCTTAAGCCGCTGTTTGCTCTTTGTTTTGTCCGATAACAATCAAGCAATTGAAGTTGCTGGGCAATATGCTGATAACGAGTTACCAAAACTTACTACACACAAGTATGCATTTTCTCAGTCAACCAGGCTTTATCAGCTACTTTCCCAAGGCAAGCCCTTGGTGCTGTCCGAAATCCCCGAAAATCATTTGGAAGCAAGTTACCTTGATCATTTGCTCGCCCACATAGGCCCAAGCGAATCCGAAAAAGTGATTGTCGTTCCCCTCTATTTGCAAGACAAGTTGATTGGCACTTTGTGCATGCAAGAGCCTGTTAGCCAGCGCGGTGTTCGAGCCGAGCTCAGACAAGCCGGTGAATCGTTGGCACAAATCATTGCTCTGGCAATTGCTCGCGATCAAGCAAGAACCACCCTGAAAGCCGATCAGCAGATCCAAAACACACCTAACAAATTACTTGCTCCCGAACAGCAATTAGCTAAGCACGAGCAGATGGTCTCATCTCTTTCTCGTCAGTTGGCCTGGGAACGAACAGCAAGACAAATAATTTGCCGACTGCATGCCACTGTAGACAAAGATGCAGTGCTGCAAGCAGCTGTCGATTGTCTTGGACAAGTACTTTCCGTCAGCCATTGCTTGATTGTGCGCACCGAGGGTTCGATATCGCCTTTGGTGACTCACGAGTACGCCGAAGGTGACAGTTCTCCTTTGGGTTTAGGACGAACAAGCCAGTTTCCCACCTCGGCAATTAGTTGCTTTAAGCACAAGACCATGGCGATTGGTGAATTAACTGGTCAAATGAAACCAATCGAATTAAGCCGAGAGGATTTAGAGCACCTGTCAGAATCCGGCATTCACTCTATGCTTGGTACACCAATTGGTGAAGATGGTGCGCACGGATTGATTATCGTTTTATTCTCTAACCGGGCCCGCAAATGGTCGAACCTGGAAATTGAATTGTTGGAGACTGTTGCAAATCAATGTGCGGTTGCCCTTAAACATGCAGAAACGTATGCACAACTAAAAGATCAACTCTTCAAGATGGATGTAATCGGCAACCTCACGCAACAACTTACAAATGCTTTAGAGCTTGCAGCCCATAGCAACAAAGGCACAGGCGAATTAGAAGCAAAACGCCACGACCCGCCGGCACAACTTTCGCAAAGAGAGATGGAAGTTTTGAAATTGATTGCCCAAGGCTTGGCTAATCGCGAAATTGCTCAAAGGCTGTTTCTGACTGAATCAACAGTCGAATTGCACGCATCACGCATTCGCAAAAAACTCAAGCTAAAGAGCAGAACCGCACTCGTCAAATACGCCTACGATTATCATCTCGTATAAAAGATCGAACCCCAACCTACTTGAGGTTGGGGTTTGAGATCAGTCACCTTACTTCGTTTCCAACTCTTTTATGTCACCAGGGTTTTTGAAGTATTGTTTATCAATCTGAGCTGCATAGAGCGGCTCGCTGCATCTGTCTGAGGTGACCCAAAGATTCAACATTTTTCCATTCAGTTCAAAAGCTTGCGGCATTCCTCTTGAGGAAACAGCAGCAACTGCTTCTTTGGCACTAAATCCCTTATCGTTTACTTGCAACTTGGAGTTCAACGTAGCTTGGGTTATAACTGATCCATCCTCGTGCTTCAGCCCCTTGAGAGCAGGAAGCTCTTCTTTGCGATCCATATCTATGAACGGAATTGTTACCGCCCCGAATGGCATCCCTCTTTCAGACAGCGCACGAGGCGTCCCTTCATTAGGGGTAAGTAGCTTTACCATGTCTTGTGTTGTGCAACCATCCAACTTCTGGGAACAAGGGCTTGCCCACACGCTTACCGTGTGCTCTTTGCCATCACTTCCCTGAGCCTTTGTCTCATAGAGTTTAGCAACATACTTTTTGTCTCCCATATCAAATACTTCCACCGGTTTACATTTCCCTTGGGTATCGTAACCGGTTACCATAGCAGCGTCGTATCCTTTACCTTTTATGTCTAGCAGGCTGTTGAAAATCACTCCCAGTGGTGGCAGATTTCTCCTTCGTCTACAGGAAGAGAGGCTTGGCTTCTGGTTTTAGAGTGGTCCAGCTTGGA
>JAGVKG010000063.1 GCA_020050685.1 Candidatus Obscuribacterales bacterium
CAACAGGTTCACTCCTTTTGCTGCCTGACTGCACAATGGTTTAACGTGCTACGGTCATTTGGCTGGGCTTGACAAATCGGGCGCTTTCATGGAAGCGCTCTATTTGGTTACGAGCTCTGTGAGCCAGCTGTCGAGGTTGCGTGACCAGCCACTGATTAGCTCGTTTTCCGAGAAGAAGATGCCGATTTCGCGCGAGGCACTTTCCGGACCGTCGGAGCCGTGAACTACGTTTCTGCCAATTTCAATCGCTAAGTCACCTCTGATAGTACCAGGGGCGGCACTAGCCGGGTTGGTGGCGCCAATGGTGGCACGGGCGATGGCGATGGCATCTTTGCCTTCCCAAACCATTGCTACGACTGGTCCGGAAGTGATGAACTTGACCAAGCCATCAAAAAACGGTTTGCCTTTGTGCTCGCCATAGTGTGTTTCTGCCATTTGACGAGTGACTTGAAGCAGTCGCAATCCGACCAACTTCAATCCGCGCTTTTCGAAGCGACTAACGATTTCTCCGACCAGACCGCGCTGCAGACCGTCCGGCTTAACTGCTACAAATGTTCTTTCCATTTCTGCCACCAATGTTACTCCTAGAGATGTTTTCCCAATTTACTTCTACCAAATTGCCTATATCCATATATATTGATAGCACGCCTATATGATTATCAGCCCGCCGTTCAATTTTTATTTCAGTTTGACCAGCTTGGCAAAGCGCGGATCCATCAAACGCTTGCCGGCTGTCTTGAAATCTACGTTGTAAAGCTCTTTGTCGCCTTCACCAATCACTTGCGTAATTGTGCCGATACCAAATTTGACGTGTTGCACAGTGTCGCCGGCTTGCAAGCGATCAAAGTGAATGGTTTCTTTCGGCTCGGGCTTGGTGAAGAAGTCTTCTCTTGCGGCCGGTTCTCGCGACATGCCCTTGGCTGATTTGGACGTCTCAGCAAAGCGTGATCCAGAGCCAAAATTACGATTGCCAGCAAAACCAGATGTGCTGGCTCTGTCGGAATTAGAACCAAAAGGAGCATCGGCAAGATTGGCTTCCGGAGAAGGATAGAAGCCCATCATCAAATCAGGTGTAATTTCTTTGAGGAAGCGGCTGGGAATTGTGTAATTAGTGGTGCCAAAAGATCCACCCATAAAATTCTTGCGCTGTCTGGCATAAGTGAGATAGAGCATGTCGGCTGCCCGTGTGACACCGACATACATCAAACGGCGTTCTTCTTCCAGTGCAGAAGGCGAATTGAGTGAACGGATATGCGGGAAAAGACCTTCCTCCAGTCCCATCAAAAAGACAATTGGAAATTCCAAACCTTTGGCCGAGTGCAGAGTCATTAAAGTGACGGCGTCTTGTTCCATATCGGCTTGATCAAGATCTGATACCAAAGAAATGCGAGTCAAAAATGCTTCCAGAGTTGGCTCGTCGGCAATCGATTCGAATTCTCTGGCTACGCCAACAAATTCGTTGATGTTTTCGATGCGTCCAAACGCCAGTTCATCGGTGCCGGCATTGGCTTCTTCTTCCAGTTTCTCCAAATAACGAGTGTCTTTCAAGACAAGCTCAATCAATTGAGATATAGGAATGACATTCAAAGATGACTGCCAGCGTGCCACCATGTTGGCAAATTCTCTCAGAGTCTTTTGGGTTTTGTCCGAGATAGACGAGACTTTATCGCAAGCAGCAATTGCTTCAAAAAGACTGCAGTTTGATTCGAAGGTGTAGTCAACTAATTTGTCTAAGGTGGTTTTTCCTATGCCGCGGCGCGGTGTGTTAATCACGCGCAATAACGATTGACTGTCCTGATTGTTATAAATCAGTTTCAGATAGGCAATCATGTCTTTGATTTCTTGGCGATCATAAAAACGCGTAGCACCAACCATGATGTAAGGCTGATGGGAACGCACCAAGACTTCTTCCAAAGCCCGGCTTTGCGCATTGGTGCGATAAAGAATCACACAATCGGCAAGCGATTTGCCGCGTGCCACCAAGCGTTTCAATTCTTCTACTACATAATAAGACTCATCAATTTCGTCTTGTGCTTCGTAGCATCGTGCTTTTGCGCCTTGCCCGCGGTTAGAACGCAAGACCTTTTCGATCCGCTCAGTATTATTTTTGATAATCGAATTAGCGACTTCCAAAATTGTTGAAGAAGAGCGATAGTTTTCTTCCAACTTAATCAGTTGTGCGCCTTTGAAATCGTTTTCAAATCCAAGAATGATTTTGTAATCGGCTTTGCGCCAAGAATAAATTGATTGGTCGACATCACCGACAACCATCAAACTGCGGTCTTGCCAAAAACTTTCGCTTGGTTGGTTGGCGTCCGGCAAACAAAGCAAACGAATCAATTCGTATTGTGCTTGGTTAGTATCTTGAAACTCATCAACCAGAACGTGACGATATTGATCACGCAAGCGCCTTTGCACTTCCGGGTTCTTGCGCAAGACTTCGCAAAAGGTACCAATCAAATCATCAAAATCAAATGCATTGTTGCGCGCCAATTCTCTTTGATAGTTTGTAAAAATCTCCGCTTCGCGAATTTGTTTATAGGATTTCGCTTCGCTTTGATAGCTGGAACTTGTCCAACCATCGTTTTTTAAGGCAGAAATAGCGTGGCGGATCTTGCGCGGTTCAAAGACCTTTTCATCCAAGTTTAGGCGGCTGATCACGCCTTTCACCAAGCTGAGACTGTCAGTTTCGTCATAAATGACAAAGTTGCGTTTCCAGGCATAGCCTTCCGGACTGACATACGATTCAATTTCTTGCCGCAGCAAGCGAGCACAAACCGAGTGGAAGGTGCCAATGGCTAAAAATCTTCCGGCGCTTTCGCCAATTAAGCCAATTACCCGGCTCTTCATCTCGGAGGCTGCTTTATTGGTGAATGTCACCGCCAAAATAGATGAGGCATCGCAGCCTAGTTCAGTAATTAAGTAGGTAATCCGCCTTGTCAAGACGGTGGTCTTGCCGGAACCGGCACCGGCAATCACTAGGGCTGGACCCCAGCCGGCGATGACTGCGAGCTTTTGCTCTTGATTAAGTCTGGCTAAAATATCTTGGTTAATCGTCAAATTCACGGCTGGCTGGGAATTTTTGAGGGGAGAGAAGATTACAACTTGTAAATAGACAGTTCAATCGATTGCCCGAAGAACTTCTTTGCAGGTACTCTAGACTAGATGTTTTCCTGCCCGGAAAAATCATATCAAGATATGGGACAGGATTCTCACAAGCGAGCCTAACTTTGTCTTCACTTGTCGATATACTTTAGATCGCTCTGCATATTTTAGATTGCCCGGCATATTTTTTAGAGGATTGGTACCAACTTAATGAGTTCTACAGAACGTGGTGCACTAACCGTTCCAACAGTGGATGAGCTGGCTCAAGAGCTTCTGCTCATTCAGCAGTCTGGTCCGCGAAGAGTGGCGATAATCGGCACCCGTAATTTGCCGCTTACTCATCAGCAACTGGTGGAAATGCTTTCCTATGCGCTGGTTTTGTCTGGCAATCAGGTGGTCACCTCAGGTGGTGCTAACGGAACGAATATGGCTGCAATTCGCGGCGCGCAACGGGCTAATCCAGATAGACTGGAAATTATTTTGCCGCAAACAATCGGCCAGCAGCCATCCGAAGTGCAGGATTTGCTAATTGGGATCAAAAACATTGTTGAATATCCAGAGCGCCGCACAATGACTTTGGCGGATGCTTCTAAACTTTGCAATCACGAAATCATCGATCGCTGCCAACAAATAATTTGCTTTCTTTACCACACAAGTCATACTCTACTTGAGTCTGTTAACTACGCCAAAGAGCATCGCAAGATAGTCACTAGCTTTTATCTAGACTGAGAAGAACGATTTGTCGGACATGAATACTGTTAAGCTCGCAAGTTACGCACCAATTTTTCTTGCTGGTTTTGCTTTGTCTTTGTGTTTCTTTCCTTTCTATATTTCCTTTTTGCGCAGAGCACATATTGGGCAGTTCATTCGCGAAGAAGGGCCGAGCGCCCACAAAACAAAATCATCAACTCCCACTATGGGTGGCGTTTGTTTCATCGTCGCCTTTTTTATTGCCTCTTGCCTTTCGCTTTTGCTTGTCGACAGACTGAACTTGGTGGCGATTTTTGTACCGGCAGTGGCTATCTGTGCTGGTTTAATTGGCTTAGCCGATGATTTGGCTAAGCAAAGACACCTCTCTAATGTCGGGATTTCTGGTTGGGCCAGGCTTTCTGTAGAATTTTTGTTGGGCGCATTTTTGGCCGGGTTTTTGCTCATGCAAGGAGTGCAGCCGGAAGTGATGCTTGGCTTTGCTGACGGTCAGCCAGTATTTTTTGCCTTACCAATCTGGTTCTATTTTGCTTTTGCTGCATTTATCATGGCAGCCACGACAAATTCCTTGAACATTCATGATGGCATGGATGGTTTGGAGGCAGGCACGGCACTGCAGGTTTTTGTGGCCTTGGCGGCAATGTGTGCGGCAACCGGGCAAATTGAACTTACCTACATTTGTCTGGCTGCCGCCGGATCGCTTACCGGTTTTCTAATCTTCAACAAACACCCAGCCAAAATATTCATGGGTGATACTGGCAGCCTGTTCATTGGTGGATTGATGGCCTCAGTGGTGCTGGCCGGCAAATTGGAGCTTTGGTTCATACCGCTTTCTTTGATTTATATTTTGGAGACACTTTCGGTATTCGCTCAAGTCATCTGGTTCAAGCTAACCAAACCCTATAAGCCGGATAAGCCTATGCCGGTCTGGAAAGTCGTCTGGTTAAAGCTCACTTGTAAATTGCCTGGGGAAGGTAAGCGTTTGTTACGCATGGCACCCTTGCATCATCACTATGAGGCACTGGCGGCCGATCGTGGCATAACTGAATCAGGAGTGGTAGGCAGTTTTTGGATAGCTCAATTTGTCATTTGTGCTTTGGTTCTCTTAACTTTCATCCTCTGGTTGCGTGCTTAAACCTGATAATTGAAAGATCTAAACCCCAACAGGAATCTGTAATCAAGTATGTCGGCCAAGGTTATGCAGATGGTGAACGATCTTATCGGTCAAGGCCGATGGGAAGAAGCGCAAGCTGTATTGACGCGGCTAGCTGATCAAAGCCCCGGCGATCCGGAAGTAGACTTTCAGCTGGGAGTCTTGGCTTATAGCGGTGGCAATTATGAGGAAGCCGAGCGCCATCTGAAAAAGGCACTTGAGTCGTTGTCTGATAAAGTGGAAGTCCACTACTATATGGGCTTGGCGCTGCTTAAACTTAAGCGGCCGGCAGAAGCTCTGGTTTGCTTTCGTGATGCTTGCGAGCGGCAAGCTGATTCTGCTTGCAGTCATTTGTATTGGGGAATGTCGCTTGCAGATATGGGATCGTATCGTGGTGCTATCGGTCAATACAATCAAGCAATCAAACTCAAGCCAAATTTCGTTTCGGCTCAGTATGCGGCTGGTCTGGCTTTTCACAAGCTCAATCAGTATGAGGAAGCACTCAATTATTTTCAAAAGGCAATTGATTTAGATCCAAATTTTGCTGAAGCATATAATGGACTGGCCTTAATGCAAATGGCTTTGCATCGCGAGTCTGATGCGCTTTCCAGCTTTGCCCGTGCAGTACAGCTCAATGATAAGTTAGTAGTTGTACAAAAGAATTGGGCATCAGCCTTAAGTGCAATGGGACGTTTTGCTGAAGCAACAGAGCGCTATCAGGCGATTGTCGCATCGGGTGCAAAGACGCTTAGCGCGCGTGAACGTGCGCAGGTCTTTTCTGATTGGGGCGTGAATCTTTTTTACTTGGAGCGCTATGAAGAAGCTTGCGAAAAGCTGATTCAAGCTGTTGATATAGACCCGGGTTTAGTGGGTGCTCGTCTAAATTTGGGCATGGTGCAGCACGTGCTGAAAGAATACGAGCAAGCCGCTGGTGTTTTTGAAAAGGCATTGGAAACACATCCGCAAATTGCGGAAGTGCGATTGTTTTTAGGTATTGCTTACTTTTTTGCTGGGCACTATCAAGAAGCTTTGAACATGCTTTTGGAATCTAAAGACATGCAATTGCATCATCCGGACTTGGATATGTGGATTGCCTATTGCGAAGCTGCGTTGAATCATCATGAGTTGGCGGAAACATATTTTGCTCAAGCAATCAAAGCAAACGATAAGAATTTTTTGGCGTATGATGGCTGGGGATCTTGCTTGATGCTCAATGGCAAATACGAAGATGCTTTGAGCAAGCTGAGTAGTTGTATTCAAATCAATCCCAATTATGGTTTGGGGCATTGGCATTTGGCTCGTTGTTTGGATGCGCTTGATCGCAAAGAAGAAGCAAACAAACATTTTCATTATGCGGTGGAGTTTGATCCACGTTGTTTAGAGCCAGAAAAGAAAGCTTTAGAAAAACTTTTGCGGCAAAAAAATTATGCACTGGCGGTAGAAAAAAGTAAGAGACTGATGGAAGTGGCGACAACTGATCCGGAAGTGAAGGTTTTGCAAGCCAGAATCTTGCTTTCGCAAAACAAGCTTGAGGAAAGTGAAACGCTCTTGCAAGAAGTCTTAGCCGATCTGCCCGAGCATGGTCCTGTGAATGAAGTGCTGGGCGAAGTTTATCTTTCGGCCGGTAAACTTGTGGAAGCTGATGAACAATTTCGCTTGGCTTGCGAACGAGTGGACGGCGATGTTCCCTTGTACATTGCTTGGGGCAAGACTTTGCTCTTGCTTGGTTTCCACGAACTGGCTTTGGAAAAATTTGCTTATGCCTCAGAGCTGGACCCATACGATGTCGACACATATGAAATTTGGGGCACGACGCTGAAGACACTGGGACGCTATCAAGAATCAGCCGATGTCTACAAGCGGGCTCAAGCGTATCTTTAATAAGTGCTCCGTCGCCGATGCTTCACATCGGCTCCTCCGCACGAAAAGACGCTGCACTGCGCACGGCTCCTCGCCGCGCTGCGTTACGCTGATGGATCGGCTTCGCAGCTTCGCTTCACGGGCGCGGGAGGTCCGCTGCGTTTCTTTAGAGCATTTTTTCTATGGCTTGCATAACATCGGCGAGTGAAATAGCGACACCTGTGGCAGTGGCTTTGCCTGTTAGGGACACAAAGCGATCTTCGCTTGGCAAAAGTTTTTTTGGATCGGTGGGGCCGAAGAGTGCCACTAGTTTTTTCTTTAGGCCGACTGCTAGGTGCATCGGGGCGGAATCGACGCAAACGATCAAATCGGATAATTCCATCAGTCCGGCAAGTTGCGAAAGATCTTTGGTCTTGCCGGCGGCAACCAGTAAGTTGGAATTTGCAGGTAGCTTTGCCAAAATCGCGGCAATTGTTTCAGTATCGTCGGGCCCGCCGGCAAGAACTACTTGAACATCTTTGCGGGCAAGCAGTTGATTGATCAAGCTTGTCCAGTTATCTGTACTCCAAGTTTTGATAATTCCTTTTTCGATCGCCAGGCGACTTGTGCCCGGATGAATGAGGATCAAATTTTTGTCCTTGATTTGTTTGTCACCAGGGGTGGTGGCACTACCGTTTTGGGTCAGTTGATCAAGCAAATGTGCGGAAGCTTCTCGCGCTTCGCGAGAAAGAATAATTGCCGGGACGAAATTGTTGGATTCGGTCGCATCTGAGTTCTGCCAAGCAACCAAGTCGTGATACATTCCGCCTGCATATTGATTTTTGTTAAGAGGCACAGCTTTGGTTAAAAGAATCTTGGAGAGTGGACCAGAATCGTAACCTATGCGCTCTCTTATGCCGGATAAGAATAAGAGCAAAGCCACCATCTTGGAGCTTCCCGAGGAAATTACACAATCAAAATCGCCATCACGAATGAGGAAAAGCAGATCGACCAGGTCGGAGAGATAAAGAGGTCGCTTCTTTATATCGAAGCAGGCAATAGCATCGACAAGATTAGTTACCTGAGTAACGGATTTTGAGCGGGGCTCCAGCAAAAGGGTTATGTGAAAGTTAGGAAATTCTCTTCTTACGGTCTCCAAAACCGGCAAAAAGAGGATTTCGTCGCCAATTCCTCCGAAGTTGATTGCCAGAAGTTTTTTTCTTTCCAAGGATGACATAAAGCAAACCCAATAAGACTTTCCGTATAATAGCTTACTGTTTCAATTGGGCAGTTGCCAGTGGGGTTTGAACTTTGCGGTCTCGCAATTGGTTTCTGATTTTTCTAATTTCTGCCATAGCCGGTATTCTTGTTGGCTACCTCGTAACTTTAATAGTTCGCCCCGGTCTTCTGCCGCCGCAATTCCGCCTTGGTGGGCTGACACGCCCGATGACGGTTTTGCTTTTAGGCACTGATATCGTCTATGCGGACAATGGTGGCAGCAAATTGAACGCCGACCCGGCATCCTTCCGTGGTCGAGCCGACACGATTTTGCTGGCGCGGCTTGATCCGATTCGCAACACAATTTCCGTACTCTCCATACCAAGAGATACGGAAGTGGAAATTTCTGGCTATGGTGTTCAAAAGATCAACGCCGCTAATGCTATTGGTGGACCGGTGATGGCGCGCGATGTTGTTTCGGCTATCTGTGGCATACCAATTGATCATTATGTAGTTCTCAATGTTCATGGCTTGGTGGAATTTGTCGATGAGCTTGGTGGTATTACTGTTGACATACCTAAGCCCATGCGTTACATGGACTGGACCGCTAAACTGAAAATCGATCTTGAGCCAGGCATGCACACGCTAACCGGCAATCAGGCGATGGGTTTTGTGCGTTTCCGTCATGATGCTTTGGGAGATATCGGACGTGTGCAAAGACAAGAAATATTTTTGCGAGCTGTAATGGAAAGAGCAATGCGACCAGAATCGCTACAGCATATTCCCGCTTTGTTGAACATTGCCAAGAGCTATGTGCTGACTGATATGAGTGATGCAGACATCTGGACGACAGTGAATTTTGTCAGAGCTGTTCCGAGAGAGAATCGCCACCTGGTGATGTTGCCCGGACGATTTGCTGGTGGTTCGGGCAATTGGTTGGTGGATGAGAACGACATGCACCAAGTGGTATCACGCATGGAAGGCAACAACTGGCCGGAAGCGACCAAGGCAGAGGTGAAGTTGGTAATCCAAAATGCTTCGGGCTTGCCGAATCTTGGTGGCAAGTTGGCCAAGCTTCTGCGGGAAAAGGGCTACAGTGTGGTGGCAGTTACCGATGCCAGTCAGTCTGCCGGAAAGACTGCTGACTCCTCGCATGTGACCAAGATAATTGCTCAGAGAGACAATCCTGAAGATGCTGCCATGGTGAAAGTCGACTTGGCTGACCACGGACAGATTGTCAATGCCTCCGTTGGGGACATTCAGAGTACGATCACGATTATGGCCGGTGATGACCTTGCCGGATTATTTTGATCCGCTCTGCCGCCTTGTGGCTCGTCGGCTAGTTTCGATAAATCCCCTTAATAAGGATGGATTTTCGTAATTGGGTTGCAAAGCTTTAGACATTGTTATTTTTACTTTTGATTGGGGGCTTTGCACATACGATTGCATGTTGTAAAGTTAGTGTCGGCAACAAATTACAGGACACTAATAAACCCAAGATTTTTTGAACGGGAGGCGGCGACAGGATGATCCATTATTTATATGCAACTCGGGGTGGATACCTTTATTTAGTTGGTCGTTATAGCGAAAGACCAAAGGCAGAAAAAATGGGAGAGTTCATTCTCTCAGTGCCAGAAAAAACTCCGCAGGCTGCTATAGATACGTTGGCTCATCGTCGTTTCATGGATCATTTACGCAAGCCACGCAAGCCAATTGCAGCGCAACAACAAAAACGCCACCACAAAGAAGAAAAGCAATTGGTCACTGTCTAAGAACAGATCAGATCGAATTTGCTTGATTGAGTAATATAGGAATGCCGAGAGCAACACTCTCGGCATTTTCGCCTGGCACCAGATTCCCAAACCTATTATCGGCAATAGGTGGTGCCTGTATGGTGCTGATAAAGTTTAGATCTATATGTACTTATAGTTGAATTTTGATTTCGCCAACATTTAATTTTGGTGCTGCGTTATTTTCGTTATGGGCGAGGGCAAACCATATATGACATTAGATTGGGCTGGGCGAGGCAAGACAATACAACGTCTTAAGCAAATAAGCTGGCGTGTCACGGCACCACAATAGTGTTATAAACCGGGATCAAAAATTTCCTTGTTCGCTTTTCCAGGAGTTAATCACTCTGGCGGGGGATAAGGATTGGATAAACGCATCGTTTGTTTTATGATACAGGCGGTTTGGAAGAACGAGTCAATAATATGGAGGACGCGGCAATGATAAATAAGATGTTGAAGTCGAGAAAGCAGAAAGGCTTCACACTGGTTGAACTCTTGGTTGTTGTGGTTATTATTGGAATCTTGGCAGCTATTGCTCTGCCAAATTTCATATCTGCTCAAAGTAAAGCCAAGGAATCATCAGTGAAAGGCAATATGCGTACATCGCAAATTGCGGCTGAATCGTATGCTACAGATTACGGCGGTGCCTATCCTGCTACCGTAGGAGCAGCATATGAAAGCTATTTCCCAGGTGGTGGTAACGATGGAGCGACAGCAGGCAATCCTCTGACCAATCCGTTCACCAACAAAACAGGATTCCCACAAGCTGGTTCCGCTATGGCACCAACAGATATCGTGACCAACAGAACAAAATCTGGTGTTGCGATAACTGGCGGAGATTCCGGTATCCAGTACAGCATTATCAACAGTGGTTCGACACAAGTTGGTTATGCCATCATGGGAGCAAAAGCCGATGGAACTGGTGTGTCTAGCACATCACCAAGTACAACATTGGTACTCTCCAACATGTAGGTTAAATCAACCCGGGGCCCTCGGGGCGTGAAGCATCAAAGGGGGCAGCGATTGCCCCCTTTTGCCTTTGGTACTAGCCCCGGGAAAACGTATCTTTTCAACCGGCAGACCTGTAGTATAATTAAGGATAGTTTATGTCGGGGGACCGTTAGATAGAAAGCCGAGTAGGGCAGCTTTCAGATACTGGGGATAGCGGGCTGGGCGGTTAACGATTCTCGAGTGGACTCTAACCACAGAGAAGAAGGATTCCTCGGATTAAAATGGGCGGGCGACTATACTCTGAAGAGTTTTTCAACAAGCCAAAGCAAGACCATAGGGTGCATAGCTTTGGGTATTGTTTTGTGTACACCAAGCGCGCCAAAAAAAATGCCAATCACTTTACCAGTTCTAATAGAAAGTACAAGACAAATCTTGGATTTACACTAGTTGAACTTTTGGTTGTGGTGCTTGTGATTGGGGTTCTGGCAGCAATTGCTTTGCCAAACTTCATTGCTGCTCAACAGAAGGCTAGGGAAACGGCTGTAAGAGGAAACATGCGTACTGCCCAAGTGGCAGCCGAATCGTATGCTACAGATTATGGCGGCCTTTACCCGAGTAGCGTGGATGCGGCATACGAAAGCTATTTTCCTGGTGGTGGCTCAGATGGTGCGACTGCCGGCAACCCACTGGTTAATCCCTTTAACAGCAAGACAGGTTTCCCCAATACCGGATCAGCCATGACTTCATCGGACATCACTACCATTCGTGGCTCATCTGGCAGCGCGGTTTCCGGTGGGGATTCAGGTGTTCAATATAGTAGCGTTACAGGCGGTGCTACGTCCGGCTATGCCATCTTGGGAGCCAAGGCTGATGGTACTGCTGTTTCCGGTACCAACGTAACCAATACTCTTGTTCTTTCAAACTTTGGCAGTTAAGCAAGCTTTGAATGGTTGCTTCGTGCCTCATATATGGCATCATTGATGTTTGGCTGTGAGCTAGCTAGATAGGGTGACATCATTTTGAGTGATAGAAAACTTGATACTGAGGAGCAAAACAGGTGGTGCCCGTCATAAGAAAGCAAACGATGTGGCAGATTTTTGCGCTTTTGGCTTTGGCTCTCATAATTCAGGCAAGTCATGCTCGACTGATTGCTAAGCTCGGCATTAAGCAAGCCGAACCAACCCTCGTGGCGCTGCCAAACAAGGAAGTGGCCAGGCTTATGAGCCTCGGCAATCAGCAATTTGTTGCTGATTGTTACTGGCTTTCTTTTATCCAGTACCTGGGAGATGTAAAAGTTCGGCGCCTCGATCATTACCGTTCTTGTTACAACTTTTTGGATTTAATTACTTATTTGGACCCCCATTTTGTGCAGCCGTATTGGTTTGCGGCATTTGCGGTAGGAGCCGATCAAGGACGTCCGGATCTGGCAGCCAAATTGATTAATCGCGGGCTGGCTTTTAATCAAAACAATTGGTATTTGCCTTGGATTGCCGGATTTAATCAGTATTTGTTTGCTCATGATGATAAGGCGGCAGCAAATTTTTACCGCATGGCTGCAAAGTATCCTGATGCGCCAGAGTGGCTGGAGCGACAAGCCGTAGTTCTCGAATCTAAAGTGCCAACTCTAATCAAAGAAATTCGCACCTGGGGACTGATTTATGTAAACTCCAAAGATCCTATGGTGAAAGAAGCAGCCCGTAAACGTTTAGTTTCGCTCTGGCTTACCGTCTTTCATCAGGCACCGAATTTGCAAGTGAAGCGCGGTGCTGCCGATATGCTCAAAGGTTTGGGAGTGATTGTTGACGTAAAATAAGAACGACTGCCGAAAACTGATAACAGAAGTTATATAAAGGACAAAAGCAACTCATGGATAAAAATCCAAAGCGCAAAGGGAAAATCGGTCAGAATCCCAAAACCGCTTTGCCTCTTGGTACTAAATCTCTAACAGCTTTTGTTTTTGTCGCACTTTTGTTTTTGGCCTCGGGATTCTCCAGCTTGATTTATCAAGTGGTCTGGACGAGATTCCTTGTTTTGGTTTTTGGCTCGACAACCTTTGCCACATCAACGGTGTTGTCGGTCTTTATGGGCGGCTTGGCGCTGGGCTCTTTTGTTGCCGGCAAAATGGTGGACAAAATCAAACGCCCATTTTTGCTCTACGGAATTTTGGAAGGCATAATTGGAATTTGGGCCTTAGTTGTCCCTTTTCTTTTTGAGGCAGCCGTACCGCTATATAAAGTAATTTGGCTCAATTTCCATTTGGACCTTTTGTCTTTTGGTTTATTGCGTTTTATTGTTGCTTGTGCAATTTTGATTTTGCCGACCACTTGCATGGGTGCGACGTTACCGCTTCTGGCCAAATTTGTTACCACTAGTTTGAAATTTGTCGGCGAACGTGTTGGTACCTTGTATGCGACCAACACTTTGGGAGCCGTGTTTGGCGCGGGCTTGGCTGGTTTTATTCTTTTGCCGGTGTTTGGTTTGTATGTGACGACTATACTGGCCGCTTTGATCAATTTGGCATTATTGGCCGCAGTAGTTATCGGTGGACCAAAAATTGAACAAAAGTTTGAAAACAAGGCGCAAGAAAAAGGGCAAACCGATAAAGAATACGAGACAGCTGGCGGGATGTCTTCAGTTAGCAAAGTCTTGCTTGTAGTGACGGCCTGTTTTGCCACATCCGGGGCTGCGGCTATGGTCTATGAAGTAGCATGGACCCGTACGCTTTTAATGGTGATAGGATCGTCCACCTTTGCCTTTAGTGTCATGCTCGTGACATTCTTGACAGGAATTTTTTGTGGCAGTTATCTTTGTGCCCGCGTTGTGGACAAAGCAAAAGAGCCATTGATTTGGTTTGCCGTGTTGGAATTTTTGATTTGTCTTTTGAGTTTTGTTTCTATGCACCACTTCAATTATTTGCCTTGGTTCAACTTGGTGGCAAATGCGCAAGTGCCGAAAGACCCAAATATTGCTTTGATAATTCGCTTTTTATTGGCAGGCAGTTGTTTGTTGCCGCTGACAGTTTGCTTGGGGGCAATATTTCCGATTGTGGTCAAGACTTGCGCGAGAGATCTGGCCTTAATTGGCCGCTCAGTCGGTAACTTGTATTCGGCAAATACACTGGGGGCAATCGTCGGTTCGTTTCTGGCTGGATTTGTTTTGGTGCCGGCAATGGGAGTGGAGAAGACACTTTTGGTGGCAGCGGCCGTCAATTTGGTAATTGGCGTTGTCTTGCTTGCCATAACCCCTAACATCAAGGTTTCCATCAAAGCACTATCTGTGGTGGCAACCTGTGTGGTGGCAGCTTGGCTTTGTTTTGGTCCAGGAATCTGGGACAAATTGATCTTGTTAAACGCGCAAGCCGCTCGGCGTAATCTCTCGACAATGCCACTTTTCTTCAATTCTTTTGAGCAATGGCGCAATGCCCAACATGACACGGATAGATTATTGTTCTGGCAAGACGGATTATCATCGACAGTCGGTGTTCGGCAACAAAAGTTCTCCGGCTTCCGTTCCTTGGTGACAAACGGTCACGTCGATGCCTCCGATGCCGGTGACATGACGACACAAATTCTCCTTTCTGCTTATCCGCTTTTGTGGAAACCGGAAGCGCAAGATGTTTGTGTGATTGGTTGGGGCTCCGGGGTAACAATTGGCGTGGCTGGCACGCTCAAGCCCAAAGAAATTGTGGCTGTAGAACTTGAACCGGCAGTTATTGAGGCTGGTAAGTTTTTCCATCATGTTAATCATCACCCAGATGAGAATCCCATTGTCAAAAAGGAAATTAACGATGGTCGTAATTTCTTATTGGTCACGGATAAGAAATTCGATGTGATTATTTCTGAGCCATCCAATCCCTGGCAAGCCGGAGTTTGCAATCTTTTCACCAAGGAATATTTTGAAATTTGTCACCGAGCACTCAAGCCAGGCGGTGTATTTTCTTTGTGGCTTCAGACACTGGAAATTTCACCGGAAAATGTACGCGGCATATTGGCTTCATTGCATGACGTTTTCCCCTATGTCATGGTCATGCGCGCAGACATGGGTGATGTAACAGTTTTGGCATCAGATCAAAACTTGAAATTTGATTTGGCAAAATCTGCCAAGCTTTTCAAAAACGAGGAATTCCTCAGCGATTTGAAGCGAGTCAAAATAGATACACCGGAAAAGGTTATGGCCAGAATTGCCATGGCTCCCGACGGTATTGAGGGGCTAATCGGCAATTCACCACGTAACGTTGATGACACTAACCGCTTGGAATACTCAGTTGGTAAAACATATGAGCATAGTTTTTATCCGGAAGAAAACATCAAATTGCTCAAGGAAAATGTCGGGCATCCGGCAGAATATATCGAATTTGCTGAGACAGATGCAAAAGCCCGATCCGAACAATTGGCCAGTGTGGCTAAGGAAGCCTTGAGTGATAGAAGTTTGGGACCGGCAAGTGTCTGGACAGACAAAGCCCTAGCCTTGGTACCACAACCAAACACTCCTAAGGAAGTGTTGAGAGTGGCAGGCATAGTCAAATATGAGCAAGGCAAGAAGGACGAAGCTTATAAATTCTGGGAAAGAGCAATTGAACTTTATCCGAATGACAAAGACACTCTGATGACCCGAGGTCTGACAGCCTTGCAAAATGGTGATACCGATGCGGCACGCGCGGATTTTATGAGAGTGATCAAAATTGAGCCAGGCAATTTGGATGCCCGCTTTGATATGGCTTGTACATTTTCCAGTCTTTATTGCCATGTTCCTGTTGGAGGTGGCGGCAAGAACGAATTGTTCCCTAAAGCATACGCCGACTCAGTACTTAAATATGCGGGCGACTTGACCAAGAATGCCGATTTTGTCCGCAAGCATCCGGATGTCTTGGTAATTGCCGGTATCGCTAATTATCAATTGAATAATTTGAAACCAGCAACTGAGCTTTTGGAGTCCTATCTCAAACTTGAGCCGCATTCGGTCGCAGCCCAGCGCTTGCTTGGCTCTATTTGTCTGGAAAGTGGGCGCATGCGAGATGCATCTGCTTGGTGGTATGTTTCGTTCTTAGAAGGCCAGAAGGCGGCCAATCGCATGTTGCTTGATATTTCTGAATTGATGCGGGCCGGCAAGTCACAAGCAGCTTTAGATGGCTTGACAAAGTTAGTGGAATTTTGGCCAGGCGAGCAAATGACTTACAACTTTTTGACACAGCTAAGTAAGGAAAGCAGCCCGCAAGGAAAGCAAGCCGGAGAAATTCTTGCCAGTGTGCAGGGTATTTCTAACAGCACGAAGGATGCTGTCGGCACAAAAGCAATTTTTGACGAGAGAGCGCAAGCCTCAAAAATGTATGTACAAGGAAAAGGACGAGAAGGTGCGACACTCTGGTATGTTTCGTTTTTAGCCGGACAGAAAGAAGCCGAACCATTGTTCAAAAAGGCTAAAGAAGAAATGAAAGAGAAGAATTATCCTGAAGTGGTCAAGACACTTTCGCAGGCAGTAGAACTTTGGCCGGCAAATTTTGACGCTTATCTTGCTCTGTCCGACATTGCCAAGTCCGAGAACCCGGCAAAATCAGAGGCCTCTGCTCTACTTTCTTCCATGAATATGGTAAAACAAGCTTTGCCGAAGCCCACTGATCCAACAAACACGCGTTAAGCTTAAGATAGGCGAGTAAGTGAGAACTGAAACGTTATGAAAAAATCAATGTCCTTGCAGTTTGGTAAATTCCGCCTCTCGGTAATCAGGGAGTGTACATTCAAATTGGATGGCGGTGCCATGTTTGGTGTGGTGCCAAAACCTTTGTGGGACAGAGTTAGTCCTGCTGATGAACTGAATCGCATTTTGCTTGCTTGTAATTTGCTTTTGATTGAAACGCCAAATAAGCGTGTGCTGGTGGAAACCGGCATGGGCTCTCGCTGGAGCGAGCAAGATAAGGAAAGGTATGAAATCAAACCTTTAGTGCAAGACGACAATGTTTTGGCAGCCGTCGGCTTAAAAAACGAAGATATTGATTGTGTGATCATTTCGCACATGCACTTTGATCATCTTGGCGGGGCAACACGATTTGAAAATGGCCAATTGGTGCCAACATTTCCGCGGGCAAAATACTACATGCAAAAGGGAGAATGGGACTTTGCGCACAAAGCTAATGCACGTGCCAAAGCCAGCTATCGTCCCGATGACTTTTTGCCCTTAAAAGAACACGGTGTTTTGGAAATTATCGAGGGTGATCAGGAAGTTGTCCCCGGCATTTGGGCAAGAGTGACTGGCGGGCACACAAGCCACCACCAAGTTGTTGCCTTTGAATCAGAAGGCAATCACGGTGTCTACTTCGCTGACATCATTCCGACAATTGCCCATCTTAGTCCACCTTGGGTAATGGGTTATGACCATTTTCCGCTGACAAGTTGTGATGCTAAATCAACTTGGTTAACGCGCGCGGCTCAAGAAGATTGGCTAGTGGTTTTTGATCACGAGATGGGCATTCCCTGGGGTCATGTAAAACTAGACGCCAAAGGCAAATTTACATTTGATCCATTAGCAGAAGATGCCAAACTTTTTGAATCTGCTAAAAGGACAATTGCTAAATAGTCAAAGAGTCATGAATTGGAGTCACGACTTGACTCTAGAGCCCACCCTTTTCGCTGAGGACTTGGACGGAGATGATGTCCGGGTTGTCGACGACGCTGGTAACTAGTTGGTCCAATTCTGCCCAGCTCAAGTCGGCAAAGTGCATGTTCATTTCCGTGCGGTCTTGGTGCTTGACGATGGAATTCAAACGCACGTTGGGAAACAGTTGTCTAACTTGTTGTACTTTGTCTTTGGGGCAGGAGATTTTTAGATCTTTTCCCGGTAATTCTTCTTGCGGGAAAAGATGTTCGGCTAAACGCAAGCCGATGACAATCATCAAAGTAGAAATAATCGCAAAGGCATGAAAGCCAAGACCACAAGCAATACCGACGCCGGCAGCGAAAAATATTGTTGCGGCTGTGGTCATCACGCCGACACCGCGGCTGATGATTACGCCAGCACCAATGAAGCCAATTCCAGCCAGGATTTGCCCGGCTAGTCGTGTAGCGTCACCGGAGCCGACAGCACCATGCAACAAATCGGCACCGCAAGCCGATATTAGACATGAGCCGGCAGCCAGGATCATATGCGTGCGCACACCGGCAATTGGTTGCTTAGTGGTACGCTCCATACCGAGAACCGCGCCGAGGAAAAATGCCAATAAAAGCTTGGCACAAAACCACATGATCCAGGTCAAGTTACCATTCATCATTGGGTCCATAAATCTCTACTGCTTTCCTTGTTGATAAGCGTTGTGTAGTTGTCCGCAGGCCGCATCAATGTCGGTGCCGCGTTCAAGGCGAATTGTTACTGTTTTGCCCGTCTTTTCCGCCAAGCGTCTAAAGCGTTGTTGCGCATCTATCGATGGTCGCTTGTATGGCACGACACCTTCGGGAGACAAAGTGGGATTGTAAGGAATGAGATTGACCATGCAGGGTAGATCGGCTACCCAGTATGCCAGTTCTCTTCCTTGTTCTTCCGTATCTGTTACTCCAGCCAGAAGCACATATTCAATGGTGATGCGTCGGCCGCATTTGTCCGCATAGTCCTGCAATGCTTTCATCAGTTCAGGCATTTTCCACTTGCGGCTGATGGGTACAATTTCTTCTCTGGTTTTTGCATCGGGTGCATGCAAGGAAAGTGCCAAAGTAATCTGCAAGCGTTCTTCGGCAAGACGATTAATTCCCGGCACAATACCGGAAGTGGAAACGGTGATGTGCCTTTGTCCGATGCCAACGGAATACATCAAAGTTTTAATTGAGGCAATTACTTCCTCTGCGTTTAAGAGAGGCTCACCTTGACCCATGTAGACAACATTGGCAACGCGCTGTCCTGATTCTCTCTGAATGGCCATCACCTGGTCGACAATTTCTTGACTTGTTAAATTGCGTGTGAAGCCAAGAAATCCGGTGGCGCAGAAGGTGCAGCCGACAGCACAGCCGACTTGGGAAGATAGGCAAGCAGTCAAGTTGGGGCGATCGGCAAAGCTCATTAGCACTGCTTCGACCAGCTTGCCATCAGGTAATGCAAAAAGATACTTACGAGTGCCGTCCTTGGATACTTGTAAGTGAGCAAGCTTGAGATTGCTTATCTGCGCCACTTGATCGAGCTTTTTGCGCAAGCCGGCAGATAGGTCCGTCATCTCCTCAAACGTCGTTGCACCCTTGGCATAAATCCAGGTATGCAGCTGTTTGGCGCGGTAGGCGGGCAAGCCCAATTGACGCACGAATGCCTCGAGCTCTGGCAGGGAAAGCCCAGACAGGGCGATTTTCTCCGCTTTGCTTGCAGGTAGATTTTCTTCAGTTGTTTTTTCTTCAGCCATCTTGATAACACCAAATCACTGACAAGCATAAACTAAAAGAGTAATGTTGTCATTGGTACTTTAGTAAAATGCTAAAATTGATACCTTGTGGGCACTGCCGGTAGGCAATTTATTCCTCGCCCCCGATATTTTGGTTTTGGTAATTGATTTTGGTTGTGCCAAGGAGAGAGTCGTAATGTCTGAGACCTGGGAGGAAATATCAAGGCGCTGGGTTAAGCAGCTCTTTGGTGATACCAATGAGAAAAGAGTAAAGCTTTTGCAGGACTATGTGACAAAAGCTAATTCGTTCGAGCCGGAGATTTCTGCTCTCAGTGACGATGACCTCAAGGGAAAGACTGGGCATTTTAAGCGAATTATCGACAATGCCTTGTCTGGTGTCGAAGATGTTCGCCTTTTGCCTCCTGATGCGCCGAAGATGCCTGGGCAGATGCGCACGCAGCACGACAAGGTTCTAGCCGGAGTGCTTGAAGAACTTTTGCCTGAAGCATTTGCCGTTGTCAGAGAAGTTGGTAAGCGCACGCTGAACATGCGGCACTTTGATGTGCAGCTAATGGGTGGCGCGGCTTTGCACTTTAACAAGATTGCCGAAATGCGTACCGGTGAAGGTAAGACTTTGGTGGCAACTTTGCCGGCTTACCTGAACGCTTTGTCCGGACGCGGTGTGCACGTGGTGACAGTCAACGATTATTTGGCTCGCCGTGACGCTGAGTGGATGGGAGCGATTTACAAATATTTAGGACTTTCGGTTGGTTTGATTTATTCGCACCAGCCGGATACGGAAAAGTATCAAGCTTATCGCGCCGATATTGCTTATGGCACAAACCACGAATTTGGTTTTGACTACTTGCGCGATAACATGGCGACGTCGCTCGAGAATCTTGTGCAACGTCCTTACTACTATGCGATTGTCGACGAAGTAGACAACATTTTGATTGACGAAGCTAGAACGCCTTTGATTATTTCTGGTTTCCCTTCTGAATCGTTTGTCGAGCTTTACAAACGCATGTCGCAGTTGGCGCCACTTTTAGAGCGTGGTCGCGATAAGGACGATGAGGAGTGCGATTACTTTGTTGATGAGAAAGCGCACAGCGTACTTTTGACTGAGCGTGGCATCGACAATGCAGAAAGAATGCTGGGAGTGAAAGACCTTTATGAGGTCAACCTCAATTTGGCGCATCAATTGACTCAAGCCTTGAAAGCCAAAGAGCTTTATAAGATTGACACCGATTATGTGATTCGTCCGAATGAAGAAGGCAAGTTGGAAGTTGTCATCGTCGATGAATTCACCGGACGGATGATGCTCGGCCGCCGCTGGAGCGAAGGTTTGCACCAAGCAGTGGAAGCAAAAGAAAATGTGCCGATTCAAGAAGAGACGATGACTTATGCATCGATCACTTATCAAAACTTGTTCCGTCTCTATCCTAAATTGTCTGGTATGACTGGAACGGCTATGACTGAAGCATCTGAGTTCCATAAGATTTACAACTTGGATGTGGTGGCAATTCCGACCAATCGTTCCAATATTAGAATTGATAATGCCGACATTATTTACAAAAATGAGCCGCAAAAGTTCTATTCGGTTGTGGAAGAAATTGTCGACATGTACGAGCTTGGGCGTCCAGTTCTTGTGGGAACGACAAGCATCGAGAAATCGGAAATTGTCGATGAGCTTTTGAGCAAGCCTCATAAAATGGGTGAGTATCTCAACGTTAAGATCAAAAAGACCGTGGATGTAATTAAGCGCAATAAGTTTAGCGGACCACAGATTGATGCCTTGATCAAGATTTTCGAAAGACCCGGCGCCATTGATTTGGAGCACCTGGAGAAAACTGTCAATCAAATTGAAAAGGACTTTCCCAAAGCCGATGAATTGCTTGAACGCTGCTATTCGCTTTTGAAAACAGCCAAAATTGTGGCAGTGATTCGCCGCGGTATCGGTCATAGCGTCCTCAATGCTAAGCATCACGAGAAAGAAGCGATGATTATTGCTCAAGCCGGTAAAAAGGGTGCTGTGACAATTGCCACCAACATGGCCGGTCGTGGTACTGACATTTTGCTTGGTGGTAATGCTGAGTATCAGGCTAAAGAAAAGCTCAAGAAAGAAGGGCTTGAACCAGAGGATCCGGCCTATCAAGAACGCTACAACGAGATCTTTAAGAAAGCCAAGCAAGAAACAGATGCTGAGCACGATGAGGTTGTGAATCTCGGCGGACTGCATATCATTGGTACCGAACGCCACGAATCAAGACGTATTGATAATCAGTTGCGTGGTCGTGCTGCTCGTCAGGGTGATCCGGGAACGACGCGATTCTTCTTGTCGCTGGAAGACAATTTGATGCGTATCTTCGGTGGTGAAAAAATTACTGGCTTGATGAATCTCCTGAAAGTTGATGAGGAGATGCCAATTGAATCAGGTCTGGTGACCAAGTCAATTGAAGGCGCTCAAAAGAAAGTTGAGTCATATCACTTCGATACACGTAAACACGTTTTGGAATATGATGATGTTTTGAATACACAGCGTGAAGTGATTTACCGCGAGCGTCGCCGTATTCTTGAACGGGCCGAACTCAAGCAATCAATTGCCTCCATGTTGGAAGAGCATCTCGATATCCTTTTAGGAAATTACATTGATCCAGAGACTCCGGCAGAGATGTGGGAAGAGGAATCGCTGCCCAATCTCATGGCAGTCTTGGTCAATGATATTCCGGTGCTCGGAGATTTGAAGATTGAAGAGCTGGCAGGATTGTCCTACGACGAGCTGCGTGGCAAACTGGTTGAATCAATTAATTTAGCTTACGAAGTGAGAGAGCAACACATAGGTGTTCAGACCATGCGTGAGCTTGAGCGGCAAATATTGCTCAGAACAATTGATACTAAGTGGGTTGACTACTTGCACAATATCGATATCTTGCGCCAAGGTATTCACTTGCGTGGCTATGGACAACGTGATCCGTTGCAAGAATATAAGCGTGAAGCTTTTGAAATGTTCAATCAACTTCTACGCTCAATTCAGCATGAATCAATTCAGCTTCTTTTCAGGGCGCAGCCAATTGTTATGGACATGGAGCAATTGCACGAATTGATGCCTGATGATGATGAGAGCGATGACGACGATGATGACATTAGTGAAGATGATTCATCAAATGGTTCTAACTTAAGCGCTCTTGAAACATCTAAGGGAGAACCAAATCCTCCAGTCACCACTTAATTGATTTAGAACCGATGCGAATTTTATCGTTTGACACCAGTACGCAGGCCTTACACCTTTGCCTTTGGCAAGATGATAAACCTGCTTTGGCAAAAATCTGTTATCCGGAAAGTGCTAATCGACAAGAAGTAGCCTCACTGGTAATACCAGAAATTGATGCGGCAATTTCGCAAGTCGGCTGGGCCAAACAGGAACTTGATCTGATAGTGGTTGGTCAGGGTCCGGGCAGTTTTACAGGCATACGCTCGGCTGTTGTTTCGGCTCGCACAATTGCCCAAGCTCTCCGCCTCCCGCTCATCGGTGTTTGTCGCCTGGAGGCATTGGCAGCTTTCGCTTGTAAAAAAGCAATTGGTGGCAAAGTGGCGATTGTTCTTGCTGCTAGTGCTGGAAGTTATTTTGTGGCGGCCTATGAACAATCCGGAAATAACTTAGTCTCAGTTATAGATCCTGCTTGGGCAAATCAAGACGAGCTTGTCGAACAATTGAAGAATCTTCCTTCGGTGGTGGCAGATGAGACAGCTCAAACATCGTTAAGCACTTGTGGTATTGCCTGCCAGGTAATGGCGACTGATGAAAACCTTGCCTTTGCCCAGGCAGAGATTGCCGCAAGGCGATTTGAAGGTCAGTCTACGCAGGCAGAAAAGTTTCACTGGAGCTCAGTAGAGCCCCTGTATTTACGCGGTCCGTCGATTACGTTGAAAAAGAGTTATGGAGATTCAAATCAGACCACTTATGCTCGCTGACCTCGATGAGGTTATGCAAATTGAACCATTGGCCTTTGGTAACCACCATTGGTCACGGCAGTCCTTTATCAATGAATTGAATAACCCTTCTGGTCGCTACTATGCTGTTTGTATCGGTAAAGAAAAGAAATTAGTTGGTTATACTGGTTTTTGGTTGATTGGTGAAGAAGCGCATATCACCACTTTGGCAGTGCATCCAAGTCAAAGGCGCAGATATGTTGGCGAGCGACTGTTGATTCACGTCATTCACGAAGCCGGTAAATTGGGCGCCAAGTGGTTAACGCTGGAAGTGCGCGTCACCAATGAAACGGCTCAGCAACTTTATTTCAAGTATGGCTTCAAGAGTTTGGGCATGCGCCAAAGCTATTATCAAGACAATTCAGAAGATGCTTTGGTTCTCTGGTCCGACAATATTGAGACACCAGAATTTAAAGAGCTTTTGAAAAAGCGCATGAACCATATTCGTGCCTTAACTATGATGAGTGATACCGGTACTTTTAGTTTGGAAGAGTTGCGCAAAAGAGAGGCTCAAGAAAAAGCTGCCGAATCATCAGGAGAAGGGCGAAAATCGGCTGACGATCAAGATGAATTTTGGAGGTAAGACGAGTGCAATTAACACTTGTTGGTAAAATCCAGTCTCTCAAGCGAAATTCGCGCGTTGGCCAAGTAATCGTTATATTGCTGATTGCCGAACTGCTTTTTCTCGCCTGCTTTGCTTCCATTCCTTTGCCAGTTGCCACCCAAGGCAATATCGTTCATGCAATTGCCAACCAGGCTGATCGCGTGGTTGAAGCCCTGCCTAGTCGCTGGCAAGAAAAGTTAGGCAGGCTGAGCGCAAATGATGATTCTGAACAGAAACCAGTGCGGATATATCAATACTTTCCTCAAGCACCATTGGTAATTTTTTCTGGCTACGTGCTTGGACCAATACTGGCACCGATTGCATGTCTTGCCTTTTTGATTATTGGTTTTGCCGGGCCGGTTTTAGGCTTTCATATTTTTTCTAGTGGTGGACCGTATTTCCTTCAGCCTGGTTTTGGTTATCTGCTTGGTATGCTGATTGCCTCATGGGCTTGCGGTTATCTCACCAGCAAGACGCGAACATCCTTTCGCCAGTGTCTGGCTGTGCTTGCCGGTCTTGTTTGTATTCATATAACTGGGCTGATTTATTTGTTCTGCATAAGTTTGTTCAATGCCTTTGGTGAGGCACCACATGTACTTTGGAAGCAGTGGGTCTTTGAAGAAGCGCGCAATTTGAGCTGGTATCCTCTGCCGTACGATCTTTTGTTTGCCACCATTTTGATTGGCATTGGTTTCCCCTTTCGTTGGCTGGTCGATACGCTCTGTGCTCCTGATATTGCCTTTAGGGGCAAGTCGCAGCCAAACATGGAAGAAATCGAAAGTGATGACTAAATTGACAATCACAAAAAACGAAACCAAGGACAAGCTAATCACCGCCGCTGGCATTGCCTGCGGAGTAGGCTTTGTTGCTGCCTTGGGCGCCTTTTGGTATGGCACACGCGTTGAGTCGCGCCGTTACAAAATTGAAGTTGAACGGATCAAAATTGGCAGCAATAACGGCAAGGCAGCTAAAGCAAAAAAACCGCTGCGCATTTTGCATATTTCCGATCTGCATCTTTGTTATCCCGAATCGCATAAGATCGAATTTCTTAGACGCGTAACTGCCAGTGACTATGATCTGGTCTTTTTGACAGGTGACATCTTCGAGAACCTGAGCGGACTTTCCTATGCTCAATCAATTCTTGCTAAGCCACCACGGCTAGGTGCTTATGCAGTCTTGGGTAATCATGATTATTATGATTACAACATGTTCCATAAGGTTTTTGGCAGGATAGTGCGCAAATTTAGACACCCAGAAAAAATGCGCGATGTCACGCCACTTGTTGCTTGCTTGGAAAGATCCGGTTTCCACGTTCTGCGTAATCAAGCCGTGAAGTTGCCCGAACATCAATTGCACATTGTCGGAATTGATTATCCGGGTATCGCCAAACACAAGCTTGATGAGCTAGTAGAACAAGCTGAGGACGAAGACTCAGTGCTTGTATTATTTCATTTGCCGCGTAATCTGCAGCATATTGCCGATTCTGGTGCGCACCTGGCTGTTGGTGGACACACTCACGGTGGACAGATTCGCATTCCTGGATACGGAGCAATAATCACCGATTCTGAAGTACCACGTTCGCAAGCTTCAGGCGTTTTTTGGAAAGAGAACACTGCTTTCCATATCTCTCGTGGCGTAGGAGCGGATCCGAGAACAAACATTCGTCTTTTCTGCCCACCTCATGCCACGATTATCGAATTGCATAGATAGTGAATAACTATTGCTTGCGCTTGCCTGACGGATGCGCCTTCGGCCATGAAGTGTTTAGGATGTAGTCGAAGTAACCATGGAAAGCAGTACCGCGCGGTGCAGTCGAATTAGATGGCGATGTAATCGTCACATAAGGAATGTGTGATTGCAGCTGCCGGAAAAGCGAAGCTAAGGGATCGCGCATCAAAGATAAATTGATGCTTGATTGCGGCAATTGCAAGATACCGGCTAAGCGATCATCTTTCAGTTGTCCCTTGAAAAAAAGTGCGTCTACACTGCCAGGCAATTTGGAGTGAAATTCCAGAGCCATATTCGGACCATGAATGTCGCTTTTTGCCAGCTTGAATGTTGAGCGGTTGCCGATTGTCAATTCGCCATCGTATGAAGTGGCACGGCGGATGATGGAGAGATTTATGGATCCGAGTTCTGGCGTGTTGCCAAAATACTCGCCGCTGGAATCCGTGGTCAGCCAATAAAGTCCCATGATGCCGCAGACGATTGTAAAAAGCAAAAGCAAGAACTGACTGGCAATGGTCAAGACACCAGGCCTTTTGGATTCGTCCAAGTCCATTGGTTCTGATGATGAATCTTTTGGTGGGCGAATGCCTCTCATTGGATTTTGTTTGTTTCTCCTGATGGCTGTTGTTGCCGTATTTTATAGTGTACTCGTCTTATGGGATCAAATCTGGTGTCACGTGATACAAGTAGCGAATTGTTGCTGCATCATTTGGCGAAATTACTTGATAGCCGTAATTGATGTTCATCAGATCGCCTGGGTTTGGACTGTGGCCTTCTATTCCTAAAGCATGGCCGAATTCATGGGCTGCTCCTGCTTGTACCCATTTGAAAGTTTGAGGTTGGCCCATGGCACCGGTTACTCTCATTTGGATCACAACTGGTCGGAAATCCACTTGCTGACCAGATAGTACTGCCTTGAGGGGAAAGCTTCGTTTGGCTGTGTAACCACGAATATCATTGGAAGTCAGACCAAATCCAATTTTGTTGACGAAGTGGTTGACAAAGAAGACATAAATGTCAGCCTCGCTTGGATCGTCCGTGAAAGCAAAAGAAAAAAGCCCTTCCTTTTCAAAAGGCTTCCAGGCTGAGATTCCCGCAGTCACAGCTTGGTAATGCTCTTCGCTATATCCCTGGGCAATCGGTAGTTTGCTTATGCCTTCTGGATCTTGCAAGAGATTTGCCACCACATCCGGCCAATGGGCAAGATTGTCCACGTTGCAAATTGGCGCACCGGCTTCTTCATCCAGAATTGCATCAAGAGTTTGACCGTGTGCCACGTAAACTTTCAGGGGCATCTGCTCGGATATCCAACGAATCACACCATACTGGCTGCGAAATTGACCGTAGACCACACCTTGTGTGCGAGCTTGCGGGCGGGCGGCAATTTGGCCTTCTGTCTTGATTTCCTTAGCCAAACTTTCTGTGCCTTGCAACAAAGTACAGACAATCAGCGTCAATACCAGACCAAGCTTGTCTAGATTGAGCCTTTCTAAATGAATGTTTAAAAGGAGGTGGCAAACAAGATATTTCATAGTACAAATTCTACTGTATCGCAGACACTCCAGTTTGAGGGGTACGAGGGATCGAACCTGTTGGGGCAGCACCAACACTGCGACCACTTCATTTAAGCGCTCCGTTACCTATCGGCTCCTCCGCGCGTCAAGACGCTCCCACTCCGCATTGCTCCTCGCAATGCTGCGCTTCGCTGATTTTTCGTCATCTTTACGCTCCGTCGCCTATCGGCTCCTCCGCGTGGCAAGACGCTCCGCTCCGCATTGCTGGTTTTTTGTCCACGGCGTTACGCTGGTTATCCGCGGTCGGTGCCTTCGTTTTAGGGATTTCATCATCGGTTCGTAGTTTTCCCATTGGCTGGAGGTTGACTGGCAGTTAAAATTCGCCAATATCCCAAAAATCTCTTTTGAGAACTTAGTACCACCCGGGTCAAGCCATGAACAACACGTACGGAATCGAGTCCACAGGCTTCAATCAAAGACCAGACGCGGCGCAACAAGCGGCATCCGATGCCTTGCTAGCTCAAGCGAATTCCCTCAGGCCGACCAAACGTGTTACCTTGCAGGCCAGCCTTACGGAATTGCAAGTCGATCCCCAGTTGGCTCAATCAGGTCTCTTTGGCAAAGATATGTCAGCCCAGTGGCAAGTTCTGCAAGATCAAAGAACCGGGCAGAAATACATTGATTGTGGTGGTAAACCACAAGCGCTTGCCTATAATCCGCAAGACAACACTTATTCCTTTGATTATTACGAGCAATCCCGCATCGGTAATGTCCATAAAAGTTTCCGTATGCGTCCGACAGGCGCCAATAGTTTTGTTGGCTATGAGGATATTGACCAAGTCGGTGCCAATGGTCAGGTAGTCGGGCATGTCCGCTATAGCTTAAATGGCTATTCGCAACCATATTTTGAACAAAATGCTTATTCGGCTTATCCCGTTGGTATTAACCAAATTAGCCGTTTTCCAATCAACCTTCCGAACCAACCGCAATATGCTCATCAGCTCCGTCAATTGATGAAGATGCCATATAACCAGTTCGAGAGCCATGTGCAGTATCCTCGAGCCATGGGCACTGTATGTTTTGACCCACAACAGCAATCAAGGTACATGGGCTATCAATTTGCCAGACCACATACCTACAATGTGCAAGGTGCTCAAGGCGTTCAGGGCTATGAAGTACAACAAGCCCCCTATGCGCAACAACAAGCTCCGTATGCGCAGATCATGCCGCAGTACATGGGCTATCAAAATGGTATGCCGAGAGACTATCAAGGCAATTATCCTGATTATCAGGGCTATGAAATGGCTAAGCCACGCGGATTTTTTGGCAAGCTCAAGGATTATGTCGGTTACAAACTTGGCATTGGTAGACCAACCACTTATTACCCGCAGCTGGGTCACTATATGGGCTATGTGAATGGTCGACCAAGAAACTATGTCCCGATGCGCGGACCGGCTCATCCCCCAGGTTATGATGCAAGAAACGTGCAACAGCCCCAAGAAGTCATGACAACCTGATATTATTCTTCTGGGTATTATTCTTTTCTAAGAGCGAGCGATGGATTAAGCTTGCTCAAGGAAGTTGTCAGCCGCTTCCGTCACAATCATATTTGAGCACAATATATTGATTGTGCTTTCAATGGTCGCAATTGGGTGATAACGTAACAGAATGAGGCTTTGGGAAAAGCTCTGGGCAAATGGTGGCCGTTGTGCACGGTCGACCGTGCTTTGGCTTTTAGTTCTGCTCTTAGTTTGCGATCTTGCATCCAGTGCTTTTGCGCCCTTGTCCATGGTGCGCCATGAAAAACTCGAGCCAGGACAAATTGCTTTGAGTTCGATTGCCTATAAGGCAGAACAATTGAAGAGCATGCCAAATAGCCCCGACATTTTGGTTCTCGGATCGTCATTGCCCATGTCTGCTATAAAGTACGCAGATACTTTGGCGGATTTGCCAGGCTTGCTTGCTTTTGAAGCTAAGGCAAAAGCAGTGGGGTTGAATCCATTCCAATCCTATTGTGGTGCAAAATATCTCGAGTCGACTTTGGCTAAAACTAGTGGTGTCAAGGCGTCTGCCTTTAACTTCACTTGTGCTGCTTGCATGGTGTCGGATGCGTATTTGATTCTTAAGCAAGCTTGCGCAGAAGGCAAAGCACCAAAGATAATTTTCTATGGCATTGCACCGCGCGACTTCGTCGATAATTTGGTGCCAGAAGTGGGAACGACGCCAAGCTTTACGGTTTTAGCCAATGCCACCACACTGCCTGAGCGGTTGACGTGGCAAACACCACCAAACTTAGCTTTTGATCTGGTGGTTTCTTCGCTTTCGCAATACTGCCGCGATCGCAGCAATTGGAAGATGTTGTGCATGGATTGGGCTTCGCGAATTTTTGACCATCCAGTTAACTTGCGCGACAGTGATAACCAGTCTGCAAACAATAAGTCAATTGATTCCAATTCTCAAAAAACAGATATGGCAACTGGTGAGTCACAATTGCCTGGTTTGTCTCGCAATTTAGCGGCTGGCAATTCGGCCCTCCAAGAATTTCGCATGGATGAAGATCATTTGCGTGATTACAGAAAGCGCTACAATCCGGCAAATTTTGCCCGGCTGAAACAGGAAACCGCATACTTTGCCAAGTTGCTTGACTTGTGCCGACAAAACAAAATTGTTTGCGTGGTTATCAACATGCCGATTACAGACATAAATAGAACGATGATTCCACCTGACATATACAAAAAATACGTCACTCAAGTTCTCAGTTTGCCTAGTGAATATGGCGCCGAGATGATTGATTTGGACAGCCCGAGAGATTTTGTTCAAGGAGATTTTTTGGATTCCGTGCACACAAATCCACGTGGTGGCAAAAAGCTTTTGGACAAATTAGGTGTTGCCTTGCAATCGAGCTTGGCTGCCAACCAATCTGGTCTTACGAATCAGCTTGGTGTAAGATTGCAAACGAAATAAGGATTAAGAGCCAATCAGGCAGCGACGGAGCGAACTTTTACTAATGGCAGAGAAATACACGGGAAAACGCGCGATTGTCCTGGCTGCAGGTTTGGGCAAGCGGATGAAGTCTCAGCGCCCCAAGGTCTTGCATGAAGTTCTGGGCAAGGCAATTATCACTCGTGTTTTAGATGCCTTGGATGATACCGGTGTCGAGCATATCCATATTGTGCTTGGACATGGGCGCGCGCAAGTCGAGGAATTTTTGCAAGCTAATCCGCCAAAGACAAAATACTCCCTGCATGTGCAAGAACCGCAATTGGGCACAGGACACGCAGTCATGCAAGTGGCGGATGCCTTAGCGGGATTTTCCGGGACCTTGTTAGTCTGTGCCGGTGATACACCACTTCTATCCTCAATTACATTGAGCCGCCTGATTGACGAACATGAAGGGCAGAAAGCATCTGTCAGTTTGCTCAGCACAATTGTTGATGATCCAAAAAATTATGGACGGATTGTTCGTGATACCACAGGCAGGGTCACGCATATTGTCGAAGACAAAGATGCTAATGAAAGCGAAAAGAAAATTCCGGAAGTAAACGCATCTATTTACTGCTTTAGCTGGCCACAAGCAGCTGATGGACTTGGGCAGCTGAAAAATGATAATCGCCAAAAGGAATATTACCTTACTGATTTGGTTGGCTGGGCTGTAGGCAAAAGGTTGCCGGTCTCAGCGGTGATTACTTCTGACTGGCAAGAAGTTTGTGGTATCAATTCACGCTTGGAACTTTCCGAGGCAAACGAACTTTTGAAAAAGAAAGTTTTGAAAAAACTAGCCTTGGAAGATGGCGTGACAGTTTTGGATCCAGCTTCCAGTTGGATTGCGCCGGAAGTAAAAGTAGGACAAGACACAACCATATTGCCCGGTTGCTTAATCATGGGTGATGTGACAATTGGCTCAAATTGTTTGATTGGCCCCAATGCCGTGATTCACGGACCGACGCGTATCGGAAATGATACAAAGGTAAGTCAATCGTTAGTGGTTCGCTCTCAAGTAGGCGCCAACTGTCAGGTAGGGCCATTTGCGCACTTGCGAGATAATGCAGAAGTTGGTGATTCGGTGAGAATTGGTAATTTTGTTGAAGTGAAGAAGAGCGAAATTGGCAACCAAACCAATGTCTCTCACTTAAGTTATATTGGTGATGCAGAAATTGGCACCGGGGCAAATATTGGTGCAGGCACCATTACTGCTAATTATGATCACATCACTAAACGCAAAGAACGCACCATAATCGGCAATAACGCATCTACGGGATCCAATTCTGTTTTGGTAGCGCCAGTAAATGTTGGCTCTGGTGCTGTTGTGGCTGCTGGCACCGTGGTGACTAAAGACGTACCAAATGATTCTTTGGCAGTCGGCAGGGCCAGGCAAGAAAACAAAGAAGGCTGGTCGCAAAGCAAGCGCCGCACTAAATAGATATGGGATTAGATTTAAATGCTCTGTCGTCGCCTTTGGCTCCTTCTCCGCATTGATAGACGCTCACTTCCGATTGCTCACCGCAATCGTTTGTTAGCTTTCTAGCTCTGCTAAATAATTTAGGCGGCTTCTTTCTGCTTCAGCAAAGGCAGTCGATTCAACGGTTATGAATTTAACCAAATTCATTGGTACGAGGTGTTTGGCATAGTCACGCGCGCCAGGCTTATCCGCTTCGCCATAACACTCCATTTCAACGTAGTCATGACCGACTCTGAGAATGCGGCCAGTCAGCGATGTCCCGTCGGCAAAATGCAGTCTTGCCCAGGATTTGCTGTCGCATAAAGCTTCTAGCCGCATTTTTAAGTGCATTTTCTGATTCCTCGGTTAATTAAGGGGACCAGACAGGCATGAGCCCATATTTTGATTTTAACACCTTACAACCTGTGCCAATGTCCAATCTTCACTAATGCAATATAATTTACAGGGCCACAGCCGGTCTCATGCTACTGAGCTCAGCCAGTAGTGACTGCCAGAGATACAATTGGCAGCCAGTGGCAGCGAGCGTCGTGAAGTGCTAAGAGCCTGACGCTAATGTCTGTGATGGAGTGTTTGAACAATGTTAGACCTAGTTGATACCTTGAAACTTAGATTTGAAGAAGCCCTGAAGTCCGCATATGGCAATGGGTCTGACTCGTATGAAGTGGCAATTTCTCCTGCTTCTAATCCGCAGTTTGGAGATTATCAGACCAATCTGGCTTTGACGCTGTCTAAGCAACTGAAACAGCCACCGCGAGCCATCGCCGAAGCAGTGATCGGAAAAGTTGATTTGAAGGATATTTGCGAAAAACCAGAAATTGCCGGACCTGGTTTTATCAATCTGAAAGTTGCAACCTCTTACTGGGAAGAGAAAATCAACGCAATCAAATCCGATCCGCGATTGGGAATTGCTAAAGCTAAACACCCGCGTAAAGTCATTGTTGAACTTTCCAGTCCCAATATGGCCAAGGAAATGCATGTGGGGCATGTGCGCACGACAATCATTGGTGACTGTCTGGCGCGCGTTTATGAATTTGCCGGACACGATGTTACGCGACTAAATCACGTTGGTGATTGGGGCACGCAATTTGGTATGTTGGTGGCATATTTGCGGGAAGTTTGCCCTGATGCATTGACCAAACCGGACGCGATTAGTTTGGGAGATCTTGTTTCCTTTTATAGACAAGCAAAAAAGCGCTTTGATGCAGATGCGGAATTTCAAAACATATCACGTCAGGAAGTGGTGAAATTGCAGGGGGGTGATCCGGATACGCTGAGGGCCTGGAAATATCTCTTGGAACAATCACGGCATGAAGCACAGATTGTTTACGATCTTCTGGATGTTCATAATTTGATTGAGCGTGGTGAATCGTTTTATAACGAACAGCTGCCGGAAGTGGTGCGCGATCTGCAAAAGGCTGGATTGTGTGTGGAAGATCAAGGTGCAAAGTGCGTGTTTTTGGAAGGTTACAAAAATGAACAAGGCGGGCCATTGCCTTTGATTATTCAGAAAAGCGATGGTGGTTATAACTATGCTACTTCTGATTTGGCTGCCTTGCGTTATCGAGTAACTGTGGAGCGGGCCGAAGAAATTCTCTATGTCGTGGCAGCGGACCAAGCTGATCACCTTGGACCTGTATATCAAGTAGCAAGACGGGCAGGCTGGGTACCTGATAATGTTCGAATTGAGCATGTGCAATTTGGCGTAGTGCAAGGTGAAGACGGCAAAAAGCTGAAGACACGAGCCGGCGAAACGATTCGTTTGAAGGATCTTTTGCAAGAAGGGATGGATAGAGCCCGTGCGGAATTGGAATCGCGCCTGGCGCAAGAAGGTAGAACAGAATCGGAAGAGTACAAACAACAAATGGCGCGTGCCATTGGTATTGGTGCAGTCAAATATTTTGATCTGAGCCTGAATCGGATCACGAATTACGTATTTAATTTTGACAAGATGTTGTCGCTTTCCGGCAATACTGCACCATATATGATGTATGCCTATGTGCGCATCCGCGGCATTGAGCGCAAGGGCGAGATTGATTTTAGTAAGTTGCCAGCCTCAGCTAAGGTGATTCTTGGTGAGCCGGTGGAGTTGGACTTAGCTAAACAGCTTTTGGCTTTTGATGAAATGATTGAAACTGTGACAAGAGATCTTTTGCCAAACCGCATTTGCGAATATCTTTTCGAACTTTCGCAAAAGTTCAATCAGTTTTATGAAAAGGCACAAGTACTTTCCGCTCCGGAGCCTGTGCGGACTTCGAGGCTAATTCTTTGCCATCTGACTGCAGAAGCTATTAAAACGGGACTGTCGCTCCTGGGCATTTCTGTTTTAGAGAAGATGTAATTTAGAAAAAAAGTCAAGGCTTGTAGTTTTACGCTAAGTTACTAAACTTAAGAACGAGACAGCTAAGATCACCAAAGTTGCCATAAATTGTTGCTTGATGCAAGGGACTAACACTAGAACCGGGGACCAAATGGAAGATTTATTGCCTTCAAACCTGATTAAGAGACTGGAAGATTTGGTGGGTCGTGAACATACTTATTTAGAAGATGAGCTTTACTCCCAGGAAGCTCTGACAAATTTAAAGTATCGAGCTGAACTTGAGAAACTCTTTAAATTAGATCCTTTGGGCCCCTTGCCACCCCGCGTCTAAGCAATCGCGCCGATCATTTGTCATTCAAGCTTTCTGTCATCCTGGGTATTCTGTCATCCGTAGGGGCGAGGCATGCCTCGCCCGCATTGCGACGAAGGATCTCTCATGTTCCCTTCGAGCCCGTCTCCAACAGATATTTCTCGATTCCCCTTTCGATAGCCTCAGCTGCTTTTTCTTGTATCTCCGGGCGGATTAGTTCCGAATATTCATCCGGATTGATCATGAAGCCAACTTCTATCAAACAGGCTAAAAGCTGTGATGGTCTGGCTAATGCCAGGTTGTCATAAAATACGCCAAAGTCCGGAAAGCCTAGTCCGCTGACTGTCGATTTTTGCAATTGACGTGCCAGAGCTTGCGATTGAGGTTGGTACCAATACGCAGAAGTGCCGCGTGCGCTCCAAGGATCGCGCCCATCGGGTAAGGCATTGTTGTGAACGGAAATCAGTAAGTCTGCCTTGCTGGTAACAGCAGTCTTGACGCGATCGGCAAGCGATACGTCTTGATCTTCTCGCAGGCGCGTCATGATCACGCGCGCGCCTTTTGCTTCCAGCAAGTGTGCAAGTTTAATTGCAATGCCCAAGTTGATTGCTGATTCGTGAATGCCGGATGGACCAATGGCACCGGTCTCTTGCCCGCCGTGTCCCGGGTCCAAACAAATGCTCACGCCCTTTAATCGAGAGGCATCGTTTGTCTCACTTGCTTCCATTTTTGGTGGTGATTTTATATGTAAAACGAGATTGGTGCCTTCGTAAGAACCATAATATCCCCACTGATTATTTGATTTCAGTTTGACCTTAAGCTCATAGACTTTGTCTTCTGCCTGATTCCAGACTACTTGATCAATCATATGAGTTGGTCTTTGTGTCTCAGCCGGACAGATCCAGTCTGTGTCCGACGTTGCACCATAGATACTGAGGGAAAGGCGTCCGCCCGCAGCTTGTTGTATCTTATAAGGTAATCTTTGATTTAAGGGAACGACAATGCGATCGCCATATGCATCGGCTTCCAGATTGACAGTGCGCACCACAGAGTGCGGGATTTGTCCGGTTTGATCATTTAAAACCAAATCTTCTTTGGCAATCCAAACATGATGATTGTTAGAAAGAAGTGCACGCATGGAATTTCCTTGCCAACCATCAATTAAATAGGCAACGCCTGACGGCATGGGAGTGGTGCGGGCTTGACCAGGGCCGAGACGTACGACAGTTTCATCATGTGCTGTGTAAGCAGGCACAGGTTGGTCGACAGTTGAGATGCGACATGGCGCCGGCAACTGAATTTTTTTGCCGGATTTTTCGCAAACAAAGCGAGGATGAATTTGCGAAAAATGATCATGGGCCGAAACTTGATAATAGCCTATGTAATAATCCGGCCTGTTTTGTCCCCACCAATGCAACGTGATACCAAAGGCGGCATCGAGTCCGCGATTTACCGGTCGAACGGAAGTTCCAGCAGACTGTTCGCGCAAGATAATTTTATGATTGGCTAACTCAACCGTTACTTTGGATTTTGCTTGCGCGCGAACGGCAAAACCAATCAGATCGCCTGCTGTCACGCCCAAATCTTCCTTTGGTTCAAGAGAATCTTTAGCAAACTTAGGTAAGGCACCGCTCAATACCGGTTGGGCTTGTGGCCTTCTGACTGTGACTGATGTGCTCAAGCCTTTGGCTGCATCTGTTGCATCTTCTTCTGTTAAGATGAATGTATTTGTACCAGGTTTTAAGGCAACAACATGGCCAAAAAATCCATCGCGGTTGGTTTTAACCGGCAAGCCGTTGCAAAAGATTTTGTGATTGGCAGTAGCAGCACCGACCAAAAAAGTTGAGGCACAGTCAATTTCGGCGCCTGCTTTCGGATAAACGACAGATACTGGTGCCTGCGGTTTGCCTTCGGCTGCCTGTACATTTGATTGATTGCCATAACTGCCGAGCAAGGCGCTTGAAAGTAAGCAAGCTAAGATTCTTCCTTGCACATTTTGCTGCATGTTCTTATTCGCCTTTCTGATTGAGATCGTTCAATTGCCAATTGAAATTGATCATGTAACTTTGTTGCACGGCTGGATTGTGCAAATCTACTCGCTCGTTTGGAGCGAGTACCGCATTGACGAATACAAATGGCGAACCATATTCGCGTTCAAACAATCCCTCATACCATTTAAAAAATGGCGACAGTGAAAACTTATTAGTATCAACATTCACCAAGACATTGTCCTGATTTGCGACAAACTTTTCGGTATTGTTTTTCATGTCCTCGATTAAACTTTGGGCGCTAATGACATGATTAATCAATGGCGGAAAACCACGTGCACCACCGCAGACACAAAATATGGCTTGAGTATTTTCGCCGACAAGGCGAGGTTTGATTTGATTATCCATGATGTCGGAAGCTGAGTAAGTATGCCCACCAATGACAAACTTGCGCATGCTCAGCTCTCGCCCAATCTTCATTATCGAACTGACGGGATAGTGGTCAACCACGTTTTTGATAATCAGTAAATTGTAGGTATTAATCCAAAATGTAAGTTGTTCTTTGGGATTGACGATTTTGTTGGGACTAATGTGTTCAAGTTCGGCAAGCTGCCTGTCCAGTTCAGTAGAACTGGCAATTTGTCGATAATCAACCAGATCGTTTTTGACTGAGGCCTTGAGGATTTGATCGTAAGTTGTAAAAGCATAAGAAAGCGGCTGGCTGGCCGGGGTCAGTATGGCTTTGAAATAACTGCCTAAATTCGTCGTAAATTCCAGAGCGATGAATAAGAAACCAGCAATCATCAAGAACAAAGGAATGACATTGCGCTTCGTAAATACTTTGGCTTGGAAACCCTGCAAGTTTTTCACGTTTGTCTTTCCATCAAAACCCGACCCTGGGATAATTGTAGCTGGCTCCCATCATTTATTTTTATCGGGATTGATGAACTAAGGCAAGAGTAACTGGAAAAAAGTGCCAAGCAACGAGAGTAATGCCAAGAACACAGGCGAACCCATAAGGGTTTTGCAGTTGTCAGACACGCATTTGTTTGGCTCAGAAGACGGTCGGCTCTTGGGCGTGGACACTTTTGCAAGTTTGCAAGCTGTGATTGAACTGGCTCAGAGCTGTTATAAAACTGCTGATTGCATTTTGCTTACAGGCGATCTGGTACAAGAGGATCCTGACAAGGCATATCATCGTCTGGCTGAGGTGTGTCAGGACCTGAAGCGGCTCTACGGCAGAAAAATCTACTGCATACCAGGCAACCACGACGATCCGGCAATCATGCGCAAAGTTTTGTCGCAATATTCGGACTTGTTTGCTTTCGGCCCGTCAGTTGTTTTTGATTCTTGGCAGATTGTGCTTTTGAGTTCGGCGAAAGAAGGATACGTCTCTGGGCGACTTGGCGATCCACAGCTAGCATCGCTGGATATGTTCTTGACGGAACGACCGGATCATTTTTCTTTGCTGACAATGCACCATCAACCAATGCCTGTCGGCTCATATTGGATCGACAGAATTAGTTTAGAGGACAACGATAAATTTGCTCGCGTGATTGCGAGACACAAAAACGTGAGAGTAATTGCCTGGGGCCACGTGCACCAAGAGTTTTCCCATGAGCAAGATGGAATTATTTGGCTGTCTTGCCCCTCCACATGCGTGCAATTTAAACCTGCAAGAGAATTTGCGCTAGATGACAAACTCCCCGGCTTCCGTCTAATCGAATTATTTTCTGATGGCACAATCCAAACAAAAGTCCACCGCCTAGAAAACTACAATCTCGGCCTCGACCTAAACGCCAAAGGCTATTAGAAACGAGTGCACAATCAAACTATGCGCGTCCATCAAGCGAACGAACGATTGCGGTGAGCAATCGGCAGTGAGCGCCGTCAATGCGGAGAAGGAGCCAAAGGCGACGACGGAGCATTTAAATCCAAACTGCCCATCAAGTGAGGCGAAGGACCGCGATGAGCTGTCCGCAGCCGAGCGTCTACAGCACGGAGGAGGTGAGGAACGAACCGACGGAGTGCTTAAAATATGGAGCGTACCGGGTTCGAACCGGTGACCTCTTCAATGCCATTGAAGCGCGCTACCAACTGCGCTAACGCCCCTTATCCACATAGACTTATATCATATCTTCCGACATTTTTACAGGCTTGTCAGGAGAGGCTTGGAGGCTGCTTTTCGCACGACCCTTTGCAGCCGCACGCAGCCGATATTATTTCCACTTTTAAGTGAGCTAATAGTTAAACTTGCGCATATGTTGTGGAAACCAGGAGCACTGCCTGTTTAGCGCAATCGTGCAGTCTTTAGATTAGCTCTCAGTAATCGTTGCTGCTCTGCTTTTAGCTATATTGCTTCTAGTTATATTGGTATTTGAATTTTAGTATATATATCTGAGGTCGTGATGCGTCACCCCAATCTGTTGACAGCCGAGAATTCCGTTTTGTTAGTAGTTGATTTGCAGGAGTCATTTCGCAAGCACCTGCCCGACATTGCCAACTTAACGCGCAACGTTTCCATCCTGGTTGAAGCAGCCAAAATTCTCAAGTTGCCTGTGATTGTGACTGAGCAATATCCACAAGGGCTGGGAAAGACATTGGCGGAGATTACTGCTTGCATGGGTGATCACCAGTATTTTGAAAAAACAGCATTCAGCTGTTGTGGTGCTTCTGGTTTCATGGAAGGACTGAAGGAACTCAATCGCAAACAAGTAATCGTCTGCGGTATCGAAGCACACGTATGCGTAAACCAGACAGTACATGATCTTATACAAGACGGGTATCAAGTTCATGTGGTGGCTGATGCCATTGCCAGTCGTGCCTCAAAGAACAAAGAATATGGCTTGTCGAAGATGCTTTCTTCGGGAGCAATTGGTACTTGTTTGGAAACAGTACTGTTTGAGCTTCTCTATGAATCAGGTACTGAACTGTTCAAATCCGTCCAAAGACTGATTCGATAAAAACTTGGGAGCAAACGGGGCACTGAAGAATTGGTATTGAACAGTAAAGATGAAAACAAATTTGAAAGTAGTGTGAATAAACTTTCAATACTTGTTTGTCTTCGCTTCGTGCTGATTTTGGTTTTGGTGACGCAGAATTTTTTCTCAGGCCAAATGGTTGACGCTGCTCAAACGGTTGATGAAAGTCAACAGTTAGTCAGCGATCCTGAAGCCAAGAAATTTGTTAGTCAGTCGATCAATCAGTCAACTAGCACTGGTTCGTTTGGCAAGTTGCCCTCGATAAACACTTATCCTTTTGCTACACCAGCGGAGGACATTACGCTCCAGCTGCCTCGCTCAAGCGAACTCTTGCCGGTGGGACCGAATATGCCACCCATCCGTTTGGAGGCAAACTTTACGGAGCCAATTACCTTGCGAGAAGCGCTGGTTTATGCCCTGGATCACAATTTGCCGATTAATATCAATCGCGCCAATGTGCAAGTGCAAAGGTGGACATGGCTCAGTGCGATGGGTAACTTTCTCCCCAACTATGTCAGCAGCTACACGCAACAACATCTGAGCGGCGCTACTTTGGTTGGTGGCATTATTCCTGTGACATTTAATACACCCAACGTGCAGGCGCAAGCCGGCTTTCAATACTATGGTTTTCAGGGCGGCAGAGTCATGTTCACGATGCTGCAGAACAAACACAATTGGCAGGCTTCAAAGCAACAGTTGTTTGCCAGCGTCAACGATAATTTCTTGGCCGTGGCCCAGGCTTACTACAATTTGTTGCGCGCGGAAGCCGTTTTGACGATTCAAATTCGTGCTGTCGAAACATCCAAAACACAGGTTGATTTGAACCAAAAATTAGAGCGTGCCGGAACAGGCACACGTTTCAATGTTTTGCAGTCACAAACTCAGTTGGCCACTGACGAGCAAAATCTTTTGAACGCGGAAGTTGCTTTGCGTCAAGCAGCACTTGCGCTTGGTGTTTTGCTCAACCAAGATTTGTCCGGCAATATGATTTGCGTGGAAAATGTGGTCAAGAAAGTTCGTTTAATAGATCCCAGGCTAAACATCAACGATTTGATCAATATTGCTTGTGCCCATCGCCCGGAATTGAAGCAATATGAACAATTGCGTTTGGCTGCCAGGCGCACCATTCAAGTGCAAGCTGCCCCACTTTATCCTCAATTCCTTTTTTATGGCAATATCAATGGCAATGGCCAGACATTGGGCAATAGCCAACAATTAGTGCCGGGCAGTTTTAGTACGGTTTTGTTGCAAGGACCAGTGGCTGGACCGCCAATTCCGTCGCCCACCTCAAGAGGCACACCAATTGTTGAGGGTAACAATAATGGATTTAGTGGCACTGCCACACCATTTCTGCAGATGTTTCCGACTGCCGATGTTTGGACGCCACCATCGTTTATCTCCCGGCAAATGCGTGCTTCGTACACAATTGGTATGCAGTTGATATGGAATTGGACCGGATTGGGTGCTCCGGCAGCTGCCAATATTCAAGCCGCCAAGGCTCAAGCTCGCCTGGTTTCTCTACAAGAAAATCAACAATTGCTCAGTGTGCTCAATCAGGTGCGGAATTCTTTCATTAATTCCAACCTGGCAGAAAAACAAATTGATGTGGCATCGGTTGCCGTTTTGTCCTCATCAGAACAGTTGCGTTTGGCCCAAGTGCGATTGGCAAATGGCGTTGGCACCAATTTGGATGTGGTGGCGGCACAGCAAGCCTGGGTTCAGGCGCTTGTCAACAAAGCCAATGCCATTATTCAATTCAATGTCGCCCAAGCGCAATTGCTTCGGGATTTGGGTGTAATTAATATTGAAACCCTAACTTCTGGGCGCCTGTTGAATAAATAAGCCCTGGCAACCGGTAGCCAATAGAACCTCTAATAATTCATCTTAGCTTTGGATTACCCAAAGCTAACTCAAGCAGTTACAATATTATTAAAGAAGTGAGGCTTTGAGTGGTGTCTGGAAGTTTGCAAGAAAAATCTATACCCGAAGGCGCAGATGTATCCGCCTGTGATAACAAAGATAGGGGCCAAGACCAAATTCATGTCTGGCTCCAGATCTACGCTGAGACCCGGGACCCTTCGGCTCGGGATTCGGTAATTCAGGCAGCATTGCCCTTAGTGAAGCGCATTGCCTATGGTCTGGCACGACGCTCGACTGACCCTGTGGAAGATCTGATTCAAGTTGGTTCAATTGGTCTGATTAAGGCTGTTGACCAGTTTAAGCCAGATGCTGGGGCTAAGTTCCAGACTTATGCCACCCACCTGATTACTGGTGAAATTCGTCACTACCTGCGTGATAAGACGGCCATGATCCGTGCGCCACGCGAGCTGCAAGAACTTTCCTTCCGTATTAATCGCTTGGTGCAGAATTTGACTTTGCGCCTTGGTCGGGAGCCATCAGATGTGGAAATTGCCAACGAATTGCAAATCCCTGTGGCGCGTGTCAATGAAGCTTATGAAGTTGATCGCCGCCGTACGATGATCTCGCTTGACCAAGCTTTGACTTCGGAAGCTGGCGGTGAACAATCGCTGGTTGATACTCTCGTTGACGGCAAATATCAAAGCTATCAAATTGCCAAAGAAGATCGCTTTATGTTGGCTGAGGCAATTAAACAGTTGCGAGACGGTTTGCGAGAAGTGGTCGAGCTGACCTTTTATGAGGATTTGAGTCAAACAGAGGTAGCCAGGCGTCTGGGCATTTCGCAAATGCAAGTTTCGCGTCGCCTTAGAGCTGCAACTAATGAGCTCTATAAGATTATTACTCAGAGTAAAAAGAACGCGGCACAAAAAGCAAATCATGACCAACTACGTCATTGAGACTTCTGACCTTATAAAAGATCATACAAGTCCCTTTTTACGCAAGAAATTTCGTGCGCTCGATCGCGTTACGATTCGCGTGCCTGAAGGTCAAACTTATGGTCTTTTGGGCTTGAATGGGGCAGGCAAGACTACTTTCCTCAAATTGTTGCTTGGACTTTTGAAAGTCACCGATGGCCAGGTCTCAGTTTTTGGGCACGAGCCCGGCAGCCCGAAAGCCCTGGCAAGAATTGGTTTTCTGCCGGAAAGTCCCTATTTTTACTCGCACCTGACGGCGCAAGAATTTTTGGATCTGGTGGGCAAGCTTTTTGGCATGAATGGCAAAACCCGGAAGGCAAAATCGCTAGAATTGCTGGCAATGGTTTCAATGGCCGAACATGCCAAACGTCCTTTGCGCAAATATTCCAAAGGCATGTTGCAAAGGCTTGGTTTGGCTCAATCCTTAATGAATGATCCGGACATTCTCTTTTGGGATGAACCAACCTCTGGGCTTGATCCGATTGGCCGCCGGGATGTGCGGCAAATTATTCTCAAACTAAAGTCGCAAGGCAAAACTATTTTCTTCAATTCGCATCTTCTGCCGGACGTGAACGAAGTTTGCGATCACGTAGGCATTTTGCATCGCGGTCGCTTGATTGGTGAGAAAGCAATTACTGATTCGGCAGGAACCGGGCGTTATCAAGATTTAGAAAAATATTTCTTGGAGACCATTGCTCAAGCCGATCAGTCAAGATCGGCAAATAGCTAAGGAGAATTGGATGTTTTCTGGTCTTGGTGCAATTGCACTGAATACATTTCGCGAAACCGTGCGTGATCGTATTTTGTATGCATTTGTTCTTTTTGCCTTTCTTTTTACGCTGGCAGGAATAATTTTGGGCAGTCTTTCGATTGGTCAAAACGAACGCATCTTGCAAGATATGGGTTTGGCAGTAATTTCCATGATTGGTGGCATTATTGCCATATTTCTCGGCACAAACCTTGTGTATAAAGAAATAGACAGACGCACCATTTACCTCATATTGACAAAGCCAATTGCTCGCTGGCAATTTGTCCTGGGGAAATATTTAGGACTTTCATTTTGTATTTTTGTGGTTACAGGTCTGATGGGTATTTTTCTCGTTGGACTTTTGGCTGTTTTTGGCGCTGAAGTGAAAGCGCTTGTCTTGGTTGCTCAAGCTATTGGCTTGATTTATTTGGAGCTGCTTTTTGTCATTGCCGTGGCCACCTTTTTCTCCACCTTTGCCACACCACTAATGAGTGTTTTGTTTACTTTGGCAATTTGGCTGATTGGTCATATGAGTCAGGCATTGCTTGAGCTTTCCAAGCTTTCGCAAGCAAATACATCCGACGCCGCATGTATCCCCTCGTGCACCAAACTTGGTCAGGTAATGTATTGGATTGTGCCGGATTTGGCCAAGTTGACACAGGTACGTTATGAACTAATTTCGCTTCGACCGGTAGATTGCGAAATCCTCTTTTATCTAATTACCTATATACTGGCGTATATTATTTTTCTTTTGCTGTTGTCGACTTTGGTAACTGAACAAAGAGAGTTTTCTTGAGCATGCCACCACTTCCAGATCTGACAATATACGTTTTGGTATTTGTGGTTGGAGCAGTAGTCGGCAGCTTTTTAAATGTATTGGCTCTTAGAACTTTAGAGGGGCGTTCTGTTATTTGGCCGCCATCTTCCTGCCCGGCTTGCGGAAAGCGCATCGCCTTTCAAGACAATATTCCAATCCTTTCCTTTTTCCTTTTGCGCGGGAAGTGTCGCGCTTGCCAAGCGGTAATTTCTTGGCAATACCCTTTGGTAGAGCTGGTGACGGCAATTTTGGCCGTGGTTTTATTCTTTCGCTTTGGGCTAAGTTGGGAATTTGCCGGTATGTGCATACTGGGCTCTTGTCTAATTGCAGTTACAGTGACGGATTTACGCGAAAAACTAATTCCGCATGATATCACCTATCCGACAATCGTTTTGGGGTTGATTTATTCTGCTTTTGTCCGCAATGATTTAATGGGCGCTTTGGCTGGTATTGGTGCAAGCTATTTGATTTTTGATTTCTTAGCGCACTATGGCTTAGTAATTTACCAAAAGCTCAAACCGGAATCCGTTGGTGAAGACATCGACGTTATGGGTGGTGGCGATGCAGTATTATCGGCGGTGATTGCCGCTTGGCTGGGTTGGCAAAGATTGGTTTTGGCCTTGGCTGTCGGTTTTCTGATTGGCACCATTATCGGCATGATTCTCTTGGTTAGAGAAGTGATGCAAGCGGGGCTTTTGGCTGATGCGCTGAAGAAGGCCGTGATTGGTGCGGCAGGTGGTGCTGTCCTCATGGCAGTCACGGCACTTGTGATTAACCTGGCAACCGGCCCATTAAACGTCAACATTTCCTGGCTGGTTTTTTCCGGCTTGGGTGCTGTCTGCGGGGGGCTTCTAGGGTTTGTCCTAGTTGGCACTCAGGTCTCCAAACCTTTTCCCTTCGGCCCGGCTCTTGCCTTAGGCGCCCTAGTGGCAATTTTTATAGATCCTGTTGCTACCTTCTTATCTGGTGGGGCATAATAAAAAGGCAGCGTGAAGTGTGGGAATAATGAGATACAAGGCAAGTGTCAAACCAGCGAGCGAAGGATTGCGAGGAGCAGTCTGCAGCGAGCGCCAAAAGAGCGGAGCAATTGGTGCTCCGCACCAACTGCGGAGCGTATAGATAATGTTCTCCTTCGGTAAAAAAGCTGGTCCCAGTCTTGGTCTCGACATTAATAGTCAGTCGATCAACCTGATTCAACTGGAAAAGACAAAGCGAGGAATGGAAGTCGTTGGCTTTGCTTCCATGCCTTCCGTTGCTAGTGCGGTGAAGGAAGGATTGATTATTGATCCGGAAACGATTGGCCAGCAAGTTGCCGATTTGTTTGCCGAACTAGGATCGAAGATCCCTAAGAACCGTTGTTTTGTGAATGTGGCAGTACCTGGGCAATCGGTAATTATCCGCCTCTTGCCCGTGCCAACTGGTATGCCGGAAGATGAACTGGCTGACGTGGTGCGGCAAGAGGCAATCAACCACATTCCCTTTCCCTTGGAAGAAGCGAACTTGGATTGGGCAGTGATGCCGGCAACCGAGCGCACCGAACCTGATGGTGTTGTGCGTGTTGATGTGATTTTGGCGGCTATGCAAAAGTCTTTAGTCGATTCCTACTGGCGTGTGGCTGAAGTGGCCGGATGCCGTTTGGGTTCCATTTCCATTTCTTCTTTAGCGGCAATAAAAGCATTGGCGCTGGCTGGTTATTTTTTGCAGGATGACAAATTGACTATGTCTGTCAACTTGCGCCAAGAAGGCACAGATATTTCTGTGGTGAAAAATGGCATGCCGTTATTCAGCCGCTCTGTGGTGCTCGGCATCGATTCACTTTCTGAATCGATTTCGCGATCACTCGACATATCGATTGACGAATCGCGCGAACTAATTCCGCAAGCACCAATTTTGGGAGTGAGCTTGGCGGATCAAAAACTCTTGCAAGTGGCACAAATTGCCCGCACCGTACTTGGTGACATTACAGATGAAGTTGGCCGCTCACTAGATTTCTATCGCTCGCAAGTTGAAGAAGTGAACATCAGTCAAATAGTGCTTTCTGGCATTGGTTGCGAAGTGCCGACGGTTGATCGGTTTTTCCAAAACCGCCTGAACATCGATACCGTAGTTGGTGATTCCTTCCGGGAATTTATTGACTCCACGCCTTTGATGGAAGCCAGAAAGACTAGTTGCACAACAGCCGTTGGTTCTGCAGCAGAAGCAACTTGGTTGCCGATCGCCACTGTAGATGTAGATTTGAATCGAGAAGGTCCATCAGGAGCCGCCTTCGAAGGTGGCGAGGGTGGTCTTCCTGCTATTGAAGTTGATACTCCTTGGTTTAAACCAGCCCTAATTGTTGGTGTAGTTGCCCTTGTTGCCGTCCTTGGTGTCTGGGTTTATATTTCTCAGGTTGATATTCCCAGGAAGCAAGCAGAGATTCAGCAGTTAGAAGCAGACAATCAAATTGCCCAAAGCAAGTTGAAAAACCTGCCGCGCTTGATCGAAGAAAGAGATGGCTTGTTGAGAAAGAAACATGTTCTGCAAGGGATCGTTAATCACTTGAGTCCATGGCCGCAAGTCTTGTCTGCTGTAAGCGACAGCTGCCCGGATGGGGTGCAAATCAAGAAATTAGAAGTGTCTCCGGCTAAAATTACGGTCACCGGCACCTCTACCGATTTTGCTAAGATATCGCACTTTGCCATCAACCTTAACGGCACCAATTTGGCAACATCAACGAATATTGAAATGGCCAAACGTGAACAAACCGATCCGAGAATTATTGACTTTGAATTGAATTCACTGATCAATCCACAAGCTGCCAGCCAAAGCCCAGCCAATCTAAACCCGGCTCAGCCACAAGTAAGCGCACGGCCTGCAGCAATACCTGGAAAGACTGCCGGATTAGCGCCGAGCAATTGAGCGCCGAGCAATTGAGAGGAAAGAGATGAGCTTAAGAGACAAAATTTTAGTTTGCTTGGTGCCATTCTTATTGGCGGCTATTCTCTGGTTTGGTTTGGCTAGTCAGGCATATGTAGACTGGCAAGAAAAAGACAAACAAATTGAAGAGAAGAATCAAGAGCAAACCCAATTGAAAACCAAGCTGGCCAACTTAGCCAGAGTGGATAAGGAAAGAGCAGCGCTGAATCTGGATATCGAAGCTCTTCGATCTGCTGTTCCGAAAAGTCCGGACTTGGATATTTTGCTGATTGATTTGGAAAAAATGTGTTTGGATTCAAGCATGGATTTAGTGTCGGTAGATAAGCCGGATGCTAAGTCTTTGTCAGATACTCAAGCGCAAGACGCGGAAGCAAAGGAACTGGCAAGTGCATCTGGCAAGCTGAGTGTTGGTGCAAAAAGCAAGGATGTTGCTTTGGGTGCAAAGGCAGACAAATCAAAAACGCCAGGCGGAAAGAATGAAGTTAAGAGTGCGGAAGAAGAAGCCGGGCTCAACAAACAAGTCTTGAGTGTAACCGTGATTGGTGATTATCCCTCCTTGATTGAATTGATGAAGAAGTTGCAAGGCTATGAAAGAGTGACCGGAATAGGAAAGATCACCATCGGCTTGCCTGATGCAAAGGACAAAGGAAAAGGAGATCCGTCCAAGCAGCTAAAAATTAGTTTTCTCCTAACGGCGTATTATCTTCCGTAGAGGCATGTATGAACGATTCACAACGAACGAGATTGATGCTTTTGTTTATGTCCGGGATTTTGTTAATCGGCGGAGGTTTGCTTTGGGTTCATACTCAAAGACAGCCAGCTGAAGATACTACCTACCAAGAGCAGCTCGCCGCGTTGCAGAAGTTGAAAAAAATCAAGAAGCATCATCCGGCAGCGGAAATGTCCCAACAAGTGTCTCCGGTCGGTCAGCCCGGGACCGCACCGCTAAATGTATCGGCTCCTGGTGAAAAGACTGCTGTTGCTAAGCTGCCAGATGCTACGCCCACTATGCCTTCTGTGCCTACTGGTACATTTACGAGTACCGCAACCAGTAGCGCGTCCAATTCGCGTGGCACAACAACCGCTACTACTCGGACGACCGTTGCCGGAACTAAGACCACTGTTGTGACTAAGGCGACAACTGTACAAAGTGCGCTTCTGCCAAATCAAGTAGCGCAACAGCCAGTTGTTCCGGTGCAGTCCTCAACAATGGCTCGTTTGTCCGGCAGTGCCCAGCCGATGAAACAAGGTGTCGCGCCAGTGCAAAATGTACCGTTTGGCAGCAAGCTCAGTGCGCAACAAAATATTCAACAGTCCGGTGGGCAGGCTGCGGCCCCTCAAGCAGTTGCTCCGCAACCTAACAAGAATGTTGCCGCTACAAATCCGCAGCAAGCGCAAATTGCTGCCCGTGAGAATGCCGGACGACAGGATCCGTTTAAGTACGTTTCCGGGTACAAACCATTTCCACGCGCCTCGAAAGAACAAGTCGATAGCCTGGGAGATGATACGATGTCCGGTGACGATTCGGGCGGGCCTAAATTTCAGAATTTTATTCAGCATACCAAGAACAAAATTGCTCAAGCGTCTAAAAAACAAAACATGCTTGTGCCACCACCCCCACCCATGGGAGAAAGTCTGGCACCATCATCAAGTGGTTATTCATCAGGATTGCCTATTGACGAGTTGCCTGCTCCACCCACCAGACCTTCGATTGCCGATAAGATGAAGTTGGTCGGTGTGATTGGTGACCGAGCCATATTCAAATTTTCTGATAACAAATCACGCATGGACAATAAATGGCCCAAGACAATTACCTTGGCGCCTGGTCAAAAATTTGAATCAGTAAGCTTAGTGAATGTAGCCGACACGTCTGTCACTCTCGACGAAGACGGCGAACGCTCCGTGAAGAGTTTGGATCCTATCAAATAAACGCTCCGTCGGCTGGCGCCTCCTCCGCGCGTCAAGACGCTTCCATGATGCGCCGCCATTTGTTAAGGCCGGAAATTTCTCAATTTTTCGTTAGGCATTGACGGGGATAGAGATAAGAAAACAGTAGATTGGTAAATCTACTTTGCAAAAGACAAAAATTGTG
>JAGVKG010000067.1 GCA_020050685.1 Candidatus Obscuribacterales bacterium
TTGTAGCGAAACCATGACCTGAGGAGCCGGATGCCTTAATTGGGCACGTCCGGATCTGCGGGGGAGCCGGGGGAGCAATCCCTCGGTTTATCCCAATAAGAAATGCAAAAAACTTTTAGTAAATGCCTGGAATTAATTTCCAGGTTTCTCTTTGATACTCTTCATATTGACTACCAAATTCATTGACCAGGAATTCTTCTTCGTCTTCGATGCGCCATTTAATCACGACAAACATACCGGGCACTGCCAAAAGCGGCAGCCAAGCAGAGAAGACCATCGGGGTGCCAATCATGGCAATTAGACCACCAAGATAACTGGGGTGGCGTATGTATTTGTATAGTCCTGTCTTAATCAGGCTGTGATCTGCTTGCAAGGCAACATAACCTGAATGCAAGTGTCCGAGCCTGCCTATTGCCATGACTCTGACTATGGTGCCGCAGACGACCAAAAGCAGACCCAGATAGCGGAACCAAACAAATGGCAATGTGCCAATTGTTAGTCTTTCGCACAAGGCAGCACAAGCAATGTAAAAATATCCAGCCAGAATTAAAACCCAGACGACAAGACGTTGTCGCTTGAGATCCTTAATACCTTTACTTAAGGCAAAGCCAAGGTATCCGGATATGAATGAGGCGACGATCGCGATAAGAATAAGAATATTTTCTTCAAAGCCTAAACGAAGTAAAGTCCAAGTACCACGCACCAGGGCAATTGGACTTGTGATTAATAGGGCTGCCAAAAATGCGCTGACAAGACCAAGCAAGAGTCTTTTGCCAATAGTGACTGATTTACTTGCGTTGGCTGTCACAAAAGTCTCCTAGAGCTTTGCTGCTCCAAGAAGTTTTAAGCAGTTACGCACAATCAACTCTACATCCAGACTTTCCGGATTGTCGGTATGCACTTGTTTGAGAGCGGAATTGATTTCGGTTGGTGTATAGCCAAGCCCTTGCAAAATAGACTTTACTTCTGTGAGCGAGGCACCAGATGTGGTGGCATCAGCGGAAGTGCCGCGAACGGCTTGCCAATCTTCAATTTTTGATTTTAGCTCGAGAATCAGTCGTTGAGCGGACTTATTGCCAATGCCTGGTGCTTGGCTAAGCAATTTATGATCGCCTTTGGAAATGGCTTCGGCTAAAGTGATTGGACCTAAGGTGCCAACCAGCGCTAAGGCAGACTTCGGCCCAACGCCAGATACGGTCTGGAGTAAATTAAACATTTCTGCTTCATCTTGGTTGGCAAAACCAAAAATCGTCCAGTCATTTTCGCGAATCGCCAGGTGCGTGTGGACAACAGCCTCGTCACCAATATCGCCTAACTCAAGTAAAGTTCGGCGCGAGCAAGTAATTTCAAAACCAATGCCGCCCATTTCAAGCACTAGTTTGTCGCTTGTCTGGTCTTTTAATTGTTTGTCTTGAATAATGCCGCGCAAGTATGAAATTAGCATAGACAATTTCCGTTTGAATTAGGCGGAATATCGGGGCGAGAGGATTCGAACCTCCGGCCTTCCGCACCCGAAACGGACGCGCTACCAAGCTGCGCTACGCCCCGATTGGCTGATTTTAGCATATTAAGATCGCTGGCAATTGAGAGCTTGCCAATGCCTTTGTCAAGAGAAGTCTTGGCATATTTGCAGCATATTTATGGGCAACTTTAATGCGCCAAGCCATCCGGATCGGTAAGGGCAGACTCTGCAGTTTCTTCGGCAGCCTGATGTTGATACTTTTTTTCGCTGCCGGCTGACCCATACTGCTTTGATTCCAAACGCCATCCATCGATGGCCTTTTGTTCGGCTTCTTGGGCGCGACTAAACGATTTGAGTTTGGAATTTAGGGCATCTTTGACCTGCTCATCTTCACTTTGTTTGCGCAAGAGTTCTTCAAAGCGCATGTAAGCAAAAAATGCTAAGCAAGTAACTAGTACAAGACCAATTAAAATCGCTGCCTCAATTGGTCCTTTGCTTTTAGCTTTTGTCTTAGTTTCCGGACGCAAGGCCGCTTTCAATTCCCTGGCTGATTGATAACGATCAAGGGGATTTTGCGCGGTTGCCTTCAGCACAACTTGATCCAATGCCAATGAAACTTGTGGGTTCATTAACTTGGCTGAGACACTGTGTAAAGCTTCCGGTTGCACACCAGTCAGTAAGTAATAACAAGTGGCACCGAGCGAATAGACATCCGAGCGAGTGTCAGCTTCGCCCCAATATTGCTCTGGTGGCGAATAGCCGGCAGAAACTACATGTGTGCCTTCGGAGCCCGGATCAAAGGCTCTGGCAATCCCAAAATCAACCAGCTTTACGCGCCCTTTCACATCAAACATGATATTGCTTGGTTTAAGGTCACGATAAATGACCGGTGGGTCATGTTCATGCAAATATTCCAAGACATCACAAATTTGACAGGCCCAATCAACAACTTGTGATTCTTCAAAGGGGTTGCCCCGTTGTTGCAAGATGCTTGCCAGGTCGCGCCCTTCCACATATTCCATGACGAGGAAGAAACCATTATCTTCTTCGAAATAATCAAGTACGTGAACAATGTTGGCATGGTCGAGCTGAGATAGCACATGAGCTTCACGCTCAAACATTTCTTCGGCCTTTTTTTGATCTTCCAGGCGAAAGAAATCATCACGCAATTTTTTCACCACGCAAGCACGGTTGGCTAGCCTCTGATCGCGGGCCATATAAACTGTACCCATGCCGCCTTGACCGAGGCGCCCGATAATTTCATAGCGCCCTTGTAAAATATGGCTCTTCGCTGTCCAGCTGTCTTGCTCCCGAGCAAGCGGGTTTAATTCCGCGTTTAGTGAGTTTGGGCACGGACCATTATGAGGTGTAGGATCGCCGCAACTAGGACAGGCAGTCATAACAAGCTCCAGGAAAAGTATTTCCAGTATAGCAAGCGCAAAAGTTTATGCCAGGTTATTTCCCAGCTTGTCGCTCAGACGAATTTCCAAGACTATTTATTGATTACTTTCACTTGGCCATTTTGACCAATAATCAGTTTGCTTGTCATATCGACGAACAAACCATGTTCAACTACGCCACAAATTGAGTCTAATTGACTAGCCAGTGTTTTTGGATTGGTGATTTGTCCGAAATCACAATCCAAAATGTAATTGCCTTGGTCTGTGAGAAACTCAGATTCGGACTTTGCCTTTCTCAGCCTGACAGAGCTTGCACCCAGATCTAATAGGCGTCTTTGCACAGCCGGCACGGCAAATGGTATCACTTCAATCGGCAAAGGGAAGGCACCTAAAGTTTGGACAAATTTGCTGGAATCAACAATCACGATAAAAGCCTTGGCTACGGATGCCACGACTTTTTCGCGTGTTAACGCTCCGCCGCCACCTTTGATTAATTGCAGGTTGTGGTCAGATTCATCAGCACCGTCAATCGCAATATCTAGTTCCGGTACTTCGCTGAGATTGAATATGGCAATGCCTTCCTGCTTGGCCAAGGTCTCGGTACTAAGAGAGGTACATACACATTGGACTCTCAGCCCTTCCTTGACGCGCTTGCCCAAAAGTTTGACTGCATGTGCGGCAGTCGAGCCAGTTCCTAAGCCAACTCGCATGCCATCCTCGATTAATTCGATACTGGCAGATGCAGCAAGAAATTTTTCTTGGTCTTGCTCGGATTTGGTAATCATGTTCTTGTATGTTTGCCTAAGTAAAAATGGGTGGGACAACTAAGTTAGCTAATCAGATTATGCTTTTGGCAAAGCTCTTTGTATTTTGAAAGTCCGGCCAAATGCTCGTCTTTCATCTCGAAGTTGAGATCAGACAAATAATATTGTTCCAGTCTGGCTTTGCTTAGTCCTGATCTTTGAGCCGCAAGCGTTAGTACTTCCGGGAAAAGGCTGGATAAGCCAAGTTCAAGGGCTTTAAGTAATTGGCTCTTGATTTGCAAGACAGCTTCTTGGTTGGCTGCAACCCAAGAGGTTTTGGCGGCCCAGAGTCCGAATACCATTGGTAATTGATATCGTTCATACCACCACTTGCTCAAATCAATTCTTTCGGCAGAGCCAGACCAAAGCTTATCGTGCTCGAGCGCGCGGTCACCAATGATTAAGGCGCCATCAAAACTGGGATCAAAAATATCCGGTTGATTGGAGGCAACAAATTCTGGATGCAAACCATATTCTTCCGCCAACAGCACTTTTAACAAGTTGACGGAGGTAGCAGACTGGGCCGTGACACAAACACGTTTGAGTGATTGTTTATTTAAAGGTACTCGAGTGAAAAAGAGCACTGAGCCAACCGCGCCAACGGATGAAATTGATATGCCATCTAAGAGTTGAAAGTTATCTTTCAAATTAAAGGTCTGCAAGTAATAAAACGAACTCATCGCCCCTAAATCCAATTCATTTTGGGCAAAAGCTAAATTCAATGCCTGGGGATTAGCAAAGATTATGTCGGCGTTTAAACTGACGTGCTTTTTTTCAATTGGATAAGAAATTGGCAGACAGTTGAGAAAAGAAATTTGACCAAATCTTGGCAACCGTAAACTGGACGGCGAAACTTGCGTGGCTTGCGGCTCAACTAAGCCCTGTCTGATCATGGATTTTTCTGCACCCTGAATTGAGAAAGAAGATCAGGATACAACACCTTGCCGCAGGACAAACCTTAATTTAGTAACTGGATTGCTCCAGCCACAATAGTGGAAATTGTCGAGTTTAAATCGTCGCCGGTCGTGCTTTGTCCGAGGCTGCCGGACTCACCAGTAAATGAGGCATTGACAATTGTCGCTTGTAATCCTAATACAGCGCCGGAAGTTTCGGAATTACCACCACCGCCTCCATTGCCGTTATTGTTGCCATTTCCATTGTCATTTCCACCTGTGCTGGCATTGTTGCCGCTATTACTTGAGGTAAAGACTTCGGTAAAGCGCACGGCAATAAAACCAACGATGGTGCTGTTTTGATTCATTTGAGTCGAGCCGGTATCAACCAAAGGCAAAATATAAACTTTGGAGAGCAAGGCTGAATAATATGGCTCATGGGATAGCTGCATTTGTCCGAGCACGCCATTTGATAAGTCGATAGCTAGGTTATCGCCAAGGGTGAGCCCAGGAATAAGGCCATCTGTAACACTAGTTAGACCGAGAGCTTGATCCATTTCGGCTTTGACGACATTGGCATTAGTGTTTTGATTGAATCCTGTAAAAGCCGCATTTTTGACTTGCTGGGAATTAATCCAAAATGTCACGCTGCTGCCAATTTGGGCTTGTGAGACCGCGTTGTAATTAACAGCTACTGGAAATCCGCGATTAGGATTGAGGTGTTTGAGCGAGCTGGTGCTGCCGGCTTTTGAAGTAGCAGTGATGGTATCTATGTTATGACCAACAATGCTGCCGAAGAGATTTTGTACCGGCATGCTGGCAGTAACTGTCACCGAGCCACGCCCTGCTTGATCTGGTGGCACAACATCGACGGTCAGGGTTTGCCCCGTGGTGCCGTTGCTTTCCACTACCTTTCCGTTGGCATAATTATTGTTGGCGCAAAGTATTGCTGCTTGTGCGGCGTTAGCTGAATTGCTGGTTAGTTCTTGGGCGCCGGCAAGAGCTGCCGCATCTGTGGCGCTCTGCAATTGTGTTTTCACTGCCGTTAAATAAGGCAAATCATGAGCAAGAACGCCGACTAACAAGAAAGCGGCTGGCGCGATAACTACCATCAATGTGGTGCCGATTGCACCGTATTGAGTTCGTTTGTAGGTGCTTCTTGGGCTATGACCTTTAGTGTTCATTGGATTATCTCGAGATTACTTTTGTATAGCGTGTTTACTCGCAGCGATAAGTTTCTGCTTGCGAAATCGTCTGCGGTATTGGCAAAACTCCGCCCAAGTTTGCACAACCATATTGATTGCTGGTCATATTTACAGTCACTGTGACTGTGGTCATTGTGACTGCACCATTAACGTGCGTTGTAAAAACTGGATTAGCAAATTGATTGGTATTATTGATAAATCCGGTTTTGCGGATTGTGTCAAAAACTGCCGTATTTTGTAATGTACGATTATTGGCAATGCTATTATCTTGCCCATAAGCAATGGCAAGAGCCCTAGCTGCTTCGCGTGCGCCGGTGGCTAACTGATGGTTGGCTGTTGTATAAAGTCCTAGCTGCACACCCATCAAAAGGATACTGGTGAGAACTGGCAGTCCCCAGGCAAGAGTGGCACCAAACTCCACAATTGCAGATCCTTTTTCGTTTCGTGAATGCCCTCTACTCAATGCCAGCTTTCGGGTTTCCATAATTGATGCCTTTTGATACCGCTTGATGCCAATCTAACTTGGTGCCTGTCTATCTTAATCAACCGCCAATTTGCAGCGGCTTAACTTCGTCTGGTGCACAGGCATTTCCTTGTGAATACTTCACATGGTATTTGACTTTTGAGCCCCAATCATCAATGGCAGTGGCATATTTATAAGCCAACTTCTCAGTGTGCTGATCAACTGGTCCATATTGTTGGTGACGTTCTTTAGTCTGAGTTTCTAGATGCTCTTCATAATTGGTCAAGATCAGATGTGTCGAGCAACGTTTCTTAGCCCAATGTGCCAATCCAAACTGCTCTAGTTTGCGTTGTCTTCTCAGGCGGACGTCATTTTTCAGCAAAGGCCAAACATGCGATCTGTCGAGGTTTGCATCTTGAGGGAAGATTTTCCGGGGACGAAAGGTCTTTAAACGGTGGATAAGCGATTCGTCGTCGCGAATGGTTTTGCCGAAAACGCTCTTAGTTACGCCCGACCGAACCAAAACTAGTGTCGACATATATTGTTGAGCCCCCGCTCGGGATTCCGTGATACCTAATAGATGCAGCAAAGTGCCAAAGCTTTGCCGAAATGATATTGGCAAAAGTTCCACCCGCTGCCAATGGTGTTTGTACGTACGCCTTTGGATGGAGTTGGCAACAGGCTATGAATGTAGCACCGGTACAGGTATTAAGCAATTTCCGATAATGCTGAGCTAGACTGGCTTTGAGGCTTGAAGCCCGGTCAGAACAGCTATTTGGCAACTATTGCCGAAGGAGATGAAATGTTTTAAAGATGGCTCTGGCAGCACATTAAGACGAAAGTGATGCTGAGTTGAAAAAAATTGCCAAAGAAAAAGGGGGGAGACCACGAAAGTTTTGTAGTACGACTTATAAGGTCTCACGCCCCATGTAATGGATTTACCAATTTCTTGCCAGCTTGTCAAGAGGCTTTTTCTCATAAATCGATTTGAGGCTGTACAATTCTTAGTCTGTCATCGCTTTGGAGAAATTGCGTGCGTACTGTGGACATTATTGCGGCTAAGCGAGATGGGCGTGAATTGTCGCCAGAAGAAATTTCGTACATTATTTCTGGAGTAATGAACGAAGGACCAAAGGCTTCTGTTAAGGATTATCAACTTGCTGCTTGGTTGATGGCAGTTTGTTGGCGTGGCATGAGCATCGAAGAGACTGCTTGCCTAACCGATGCCATGGCCAAATCCGGAGATGTTTTGGATTTGTCGGAAATTGGTCCTTTTGTGGGCGACAAACATTCCACAGGTGGTGTAGGCGACAAGACAACTTTGGTCTTTGTGCCCTTGCTTGCGGCAGCTGGTTTGCCGATGGCCAAACTTTCCGGACGGGGTTTGGGTCACACTGGCGGCACAATTGATAAGCTCGAAGCTATTCCTGGTTTCAGTTGTGATTTGCCGGTAAAGCAATTTATCAAACAAGTCAAAGAAATTGGTTGTGCCATTGCTGCTCAGACGCAAGACTTGGCACCAGCTGACGGCAAGCTTTATGCCATGCGTGATGTGACGGCCACAGTTGCTTCTATTCCTTTGATTGCCGCCTCGGTGATGTCCAAAAAAATAGCGGCCGGTGCGAATCTAATTGTTTTGGATGTGAAATGTGGCTTGGGAGCCTTCATGCAATCAGAAGCTGACGCCATAAAGTTAGCGGAAGTAATGGCTGAAGTTGGAGCACGTTTGAAAAGACCGGTCAGTGCGGTGGTGACCGACATGGAACAGCCGCTTGGTTATGCAGTTGGACATACATTGGAAGTGCAGGAAGCAGTCGAAGCTTTGCAAGGGCGTGGTCCGGCAGACTTGCAGCAATTGATCATGACGCTTGGTGCTCTGGCTTTAGTAAAAGCGCAAAAGGCAAAAACAGAAGCCGAGGCCAAAGAAATTTTGCACGAACTAATTGATTCCGGTAAGGCATTGGCAAAATTGAAAGAGTTGATTGTCGCCCAAGGCGGCGACGCCAATATCATTTCCAATTACGAGCTCATGCCCCAGGCTCGCTTGAAGAAAGAACTTAAGGTGCCGGGTAATCACAATGGGCATAGAGGACATCAAGAATCATCAGAGAAGGTTTGGATTGAACATATTGATGGCAAGAAAATAGCCGATGCCTGCAAGCTTATGGGTGGTGGGCGGGCCCACAAAGGCGATGCAATTAATTTGGCCACCGGTGTTGTGCTTTCGGCAAAAATTGGCTCTGAGCTTTCTTTGGGCTCAACTATGGCAACCATTTATGCTGACTCGCAAGAAGATTATCTCAAGGCTGAAAAGAAAGTCTTCGAGGCAATAAAGCTTAGTTCTAAGCCGGTTAAGTGCCCGGAGATTATTCGCGCGGAAGTATCAGTTTAGTTTGATGCGGTGGCGTTTAATTGCTTATGAAGAATATGATGGTGCCACCAATATGGCTTTGGACGAAGCGATATTGGCAGCTCATTTGAAAAATTTGGTGCCTCCGACTTTGCGCTTTTATGGATTTAAGCCTCCATGTATTTCCATTGGGCATTCGCAAATAATTGGCTCTGAGGTTTTGGCTAAGGCGCGCCTTTTCGGTTTTGATTTGGTGCGTAGACCAACTGGTGGCAGAGCGGTTTTGCATGCTAATGAATTGACCTATTCACTTATAGGCTCAACTGGCATAGGTTCAAGTGGTCTTTCATCCAGCATTCTTGAGGCTTATAAACAAATTTGTTTAGGCTTGCAGCTTGGTATGGAAAGTTTGGGATTGCCGCTTGAACTAGGTGAAACAAAAGTGCCTTACAAAGATTTGCAAGATTGTTTTGCTGCCACAACAGGCAGTGATTTGCATTATCAAGGCAAGAAGATGATTGGCTCTGCCCAATTACGACGCAAACAAGCTGTCTTGCAGCATGGATCAATTCTTCTCAACCAAGACCAAAAGTTGTTGCCCAAGATTTTTGGGCACGCCGAATCAGAAGTGATCAGGCATGCTAATTTGTATGAAGTACTGGGCAAGGAAATTAGCCTTGAAGAACTAACCAGCTGCCTGAGCCAAGGATTTGCTCAAGCCTTTGATTGTCAATTTGTCTTAGGCAAGTTTACCGAGGAAGAAAAAACTACGGCCCGCCAACTAGGTGAGTATTATCAATGGAAGTAGTTTGATCTTTTTCAGGCATGTCAGATTTCTGCCTATCCTTTTCAATTTGCTTTTGCAGGTCTTTGTCGGCTTTGCCTTCAGCAACCAAAGTGTTTGCGCCCTTGGCCTTTTCCTTCTTTTCTTTGTCGAGAGCCTTGGCAATTTTTTGCAGTTTGCGTGCCTGCCATTTAGCTTCGGCTTGTTCTTGAGGATCGGCATCATGGTGCCAAATCAGTTGCCATTCTTGTAAACAACGGCCTAAAAGTTTTTCGTCAACCTTGCCTTGATTGGCATAAAATTTAGCCGTCAGGGCTTTAGCATAAAGTAAGTGTCCTTCCGGATCACCTGGGTCTAGTTGAACGGCTTTGCCAATTTTGGCAATTGCCGCTTCAATATTCTCGTTGTCCATATCGACTTGGCCTTGGAAGCGCAAATAAGAAGCTTCCGAAAGACGTCCGGCAGGACCGATACCGAAATATGACGAGTCCGGAGCTTCTTTGGAATACATCTTGCCTCGGTTGTTAATTTGCGGCGAAATGTCATCGGCAAAAGCAATTGAAGTCAAACTAATAGTTGAAACCAGGGCAGCCAAAATAGCCCTTTTATTTTTTCTCATTGTCTTGAGTTTCTCCTTGGCCTTCTTCTGGCGAATTGGTTACATCAGTTATGTCGACATGTTGAATCAAAGCTTGCTGGTTTTTGATTTCATTTTCCAAATTGCTTACCTTTTCATCAATGCGAGAAATGTGCACTAAATCGGGACGGATGCGATCAAGCAAGATGTTGCCATCCAGGGCATTGGTATCACAATACAAAGAGTATGTTTTGGAGCCAATGGTTTGCAGGTATCTGACCTTTTCGCCTGTAAGGGTCATGATATCCATTTTTAGTTTGGTAATTTTTGCTGCCCGTCCCATTTGGTCGGCTGCTTGTTTGGTTGTTTGTTTGAAGCGATTGACGAAATCGTTGAAAGAAGGTCCTGACATAATTCTCCTCCATGCCACAAATAATATTACGGCAGTTGAGCGATTATCGCTTTAATAGCTGATTGTCAAGCAAACTTCTTAATTTATGACAAGAGGCGCTTGTGCAAAAGTTTGACCGTGGTGTTAGCCGAGGAAAGCGGAACAAGCATGTTGACGGTCAGATCGCTTGTCGTCATCATTGCCAGTGGGATTTCATTTTGCATTAGGCAGTCAAATACTTGAGCAACGTGGGACGAATTGCTGGCTAAGCCGCGACCGACTATGGAAACCTTGGCCAAATCTTTTTCCACCTTAATTTTGGAAATCGTGCCATCAAACTCGCCAATTACCTTCCGAATTCGGGCACTGACTGTTTTACTGGCACTAAAACATATCTCTTGTGTATGTTCCTCTTCTCTTGTCAAAACCTGAATGGCATCGGTTGAGATTCCCATTTCTTGCATTAACTTGAAAAGTTGGCTTTGACTTTGTTGAATTAATTTGTCGGCGTTTGGTGTCGTGGTTTGATTGAAGACCAGGCGGAACCAATCTTGCGTGGTATCACAGGCAATACCACATACGGTATAAGAACCGGACAAATAGTGATGCGTAATCAGTGTACCAGGATCGCTTGGTTCAAAAGTTGAACGGACGCGCAGGGGGATATGCCCGTCTCTGGCTGTTTCGACCGAACGGGCATTGAGTACTTTGGCACCACAGGATGCCAGCTCAAGCATTTCTTCGTAACTAATAGCAGTCAATTTGCGAGCATCAGTTACTTGGGCTGGATCGGCAGTATAAACACCTGTAACATCGGAATAAATGTCACAACGCTTAGCATGCAAGGCAGAAGCTAAGGCTGTGGCTGTCGTGTCGGATCCACCGCGGCCCAGCGTGGTTAATTCGTTTGTTTCAGTGGCGCCCTGAAAACCAGCGACAACAGCAATTTCACCTTCGGCAAGACAAGCTTCCAGTGCTTGTGGGCGAATCGCTTTGATTCTGGCTTGACCAAAATTTGGCTCGGTAATGATACCGGCTTGAGGACCGGTAAATGACTTAGCTTTTCCACCAAGCGATTGAATGGCCATGGACATCAAGGCAATGGAGACTTGCTCGCCTGTAGCCATTAACATGTCCAGCTCACGCTCTGGTGGGCTTTCTTGCACGCTTTGAGCAAGCGAAATTAAGTTGTCCGTAGTATGACCCATGGCAGAGACTACCGTGGTTACTTGATGACCGTCCTTCTGTGCCTGGCAAGCAATTTCTGCCGCTTTAAAAATATGCGCGACGTCCGCAACGGAAGTGCCACCAAATTTTTGAACCAGTCTGGACATTGCCCATACCAAAAGTAGGTTGAAATTTGAATCTATGATCTTAACTTGGGTGTTGGGCAAGGACGCCAAGTTATTTTGAAATTAACTTCCATTTGCCAAGGCATGGGCAAAATTCAAGTTGTAATGATTTACAAATTAGCCCCGTTTTTCCTGTTGACAAGTCTGCCGTGTTTGCCAGTGATTATTTCGACATGGGAATGCAAATATCGTGCTCTTGGGCAAACCTAATTGCTTCGTCATAGCCTGCATCGGCATGGCGAATTACACCCATTTCCGGATCTGATGTCAAAACGCGTTTCAAGCGTAAGGCAGCATCATCGGTGCCATCGGCAACGATTACTTGTCCGGCATGCAATGAATAGCCAATGCCCACGCCACCACCGTGGTGCAACGATACCCAACTGGCACCGTTTACGGCATTGATCAGTGCATTTAAATATACCCAATCGGCAATTGCATCTGAACCATCTTTCATGGCTTCAGTTTCGCGATTTGGTGAGGCGACCGAGCCGCAATCCAAATGATCACGTCCAATGACAATTGGTGCCTTTAGCTTACCTTCTGCAACCAGCTTGTTGATAATCAAACCAACTTTGGCCCGGTCGCCAAAACCAAACCAGCAAATGCGTGAGGGCAAACCTTGGAAGGCGACTTTCTTGGAAGCCATATCGAGCCAACGGACAAGCGCCTGGTCGTGAGCAAATTCTTTGATTAGCACTTGATCAATGATGGCAATGTCTTCGGGGCATCCTGATAGTGCTGCCCAGCGGAACGGTCCTTTACCTTCACAAAACAAAGGACGAATAAATGCCGGCACAAAACCAGGAAAGCTAAAAGCATCTTTGACACCGTTCAGTTTTGCTACTTGGCGAATGTTGTTGCCGTAATCAAAAACAATTGAGCCTTGTTTTTGAAAGGCAAGCATGGCCTGCACATGTTTAACAATTGATGATTCAGCCAGGGCAATATATTTGTCTGGATCTGACTTGCGTAATTGAGCGGCTTGATCAATTGTGTAATTCTCTGGTACATAGCCATTCAGTGTATCGTGAGCGGAAGTTTGATCGGTTACCATATCCGGTTTGAAGCCCATGGTGACAAGCTTGGGTAAAATTTCTGAGGCATTGCCAAGCAAGGCAATGGAAAGTGGCGAGCCATCTTGTTTGGCGCTTTCTGCTAATTTGAGAGCGTGTTCTAAGTCGTCTGCTTGCATGTCGACATAGCGTGTTTCCAGACGGCGCTTTACTCGGCTTTCGTCCACTTCGACACAAATGGCAATGCCTTCGTTCATGGTAATTGCCAGGGGCTGGGCTCCACCCATGCCACCAAGACCGGCAGTCAAAACAATTTTTCCTTTCAAAGAACCGGAAAAATGTTTGCGCGCTGCTTGGGCAAAAGTTTCATATGTGCCTTGTAAAATACCTTGGGTGCCAATATAAATCCAAGAGCCGGCTGTCATCTGTCCGTACATAATCAGGCCTTTGCGCTCTAATTCGCGGAAATAAGACCAGTTAGCCCAGGCGCCGACCAAGTTGGAATTAGCAATCAATACCCTGGGTGCATCTTTATGGCTTTGCATCACACCAACTGGTTTGCCCGATTGGACAAGCAAGGTTTGATCTGATTCCAAGCCGACTAAGGCGCGAACAATAGCCTTGAGGCAATCCCAGTTGCGGGCTGCTTTGCCTGAGCCACCATAGACAATCAGTTCTTCTGGGCGCTCGGCAACAGTGGGGTCGAGATTATTGAGGAGCATGCGCAAGGCTGCTTCTTGTATCCAGCCCTTGCAAGTCAATTTTGTTCCATGTGGTGCAGAAACTGCAATCGGCTTTTGGCTATCTAAAATACGCGCGACAACATCGGCACTTGATGATGTAGCAGATGCTAATGACATATGGGCTCCTCGCCTGTTTTGGTATTTCGTTGATCTAGAATTGTTCCCCACTAAATAATAAGATATGGATGTAGGGATCGTGGCAAATTTCCAAATTTAGCTATAAAGAGATAAGCGATCTCAATAGGAACGACGGAGGCTTTCAAAGCTTTATATGGCTCAAAACAAGAATGAAGATATCAAATACAGCCTATCGGATATACCGATTAAGGCATGTTATGGGCCCTCCGACTTGAAAGACTGGGATTACAAGCGCAAGCTTGCCGATCCAGGCGAGTTTCCTTATACGCGTGGGATTCATCGTGACATGTATCGTGGCAAGATTTGGACCATGCGTCAGTTTGCTGGTTTTGGTGGTCCGGAAGAAACCAATGAGCGATTTAAATATTTGCTGTCGCAAGGACAAACCGGATTGTCCACGGCTTTTGATTTGCCAACTCTCATGGGCTATGACTCAGATCATCCGCGTGCCAATGGCGAGGTAGGGGTCTGTGGAGTGGCTGTCGACTCACTTGAGGATGTGGAAATTCTCTATCGTGACTTGCCGCTCGACAAGGTTTCCACTTCAATGACCATTAACGGTCCAGCTTCAATAGTTTTGGCTATGTTTTTAGCTAATGCGGAAAAACGTGGTTTTGATTGGCGCAAGCTTGATGGCACATTGCAAAATGACATTTTCAAAGAGTACATTGCCCAAAAAACTTATTTGTTGCCTCCGCGTCCGGCCTTGAAACTAATTCAAGACATGATGGTTTTTACCACGCGCCAGGTACCGCGTTGGAATTTCATTTCTGTTTCTGGCTACCATATTCGTGAAGCTGGAGCCACGGCAATTCAAGAGTTGGCATTTACACTTGCAGATGGTTTCGCTTATGTTGATGCAGGTATAGAAGCTGGTTTATCGCTGGATGAATTTGCCCCACGCTTGTCTTTCTTCTTCAATGCTCATATCGACTTTTTTGAAGAGATTGCTAAATATCGGGCTGCCCGCCGGATTTGGGCTAAGCGCATGCGCGAGCATTATGGCTCGACAAATGAGCGCACATTGAAATTGCGATTTCACACTCAAACAGCTGGCTGCAGTTTAACGGCACAACAGCCAGAAAATAATATTGTCCGTACGGCCATCGAAGCTTTGGCTGGTGTGCTTGGTGGCACTCAGTCATTACATACTAATTCAATGGATGAAGTTTTGGGACTGCCAACGCAAAAGGCAGCGCATATTGCTTTGCGCACGCAGCAAATTATTGCTCATGAGACTGGTGTGGCTGATGTAGTTGATCCTCTAGCAGGCTCATATTATGTTGAGTGGCTGACTGATGAGATGGAACGTGGTGCCAATGAGTACTTCAAGAAAATCGCAGAAGTTGGTGGGGTGATGGTTGGTATTGAAAAAGGTTATTTCATGAAAGAAATAGCCGATGCGGCCTACCATTTTCAACAAAAGCTTGATTCCAAGGATAGAATTTTTGTTGGCTTGAATGCTTTTACGGAAGAAGCTCCGGGGCAGCAAATCGATATTCTAAAAATTGGACGGCAGTATCAGGAAAGGCAAACCGAACGTTTGGCTAAATTGAAAGCCCGGCGCGATCAAGCAAAAGTTGATGCTTCCCTCAAGGCATTAAAAGAAGGTGTTGCTCAAGGGCAAAATTCTTTTGAGCTTTTATTGGACTCGGTAAAAACTTATGCCACTTTGGGTGAGATTTGTGATGCTTTACGCCAGGTCTGTGGTGCGTATCGTGAACCAGCGATTTTTTAGATAATAAATTTATTGATTATTACTGGTATGATAAAAAGTACTAGAACTCAGGAAAGGGCAATCGTGTATCCAAGGCATCTTCTGCAAGCGCTAACTTTCTCACTATTGCTAACAGTTGTCGGTTTTCTGACCATTGTCCCAGGTGCATTGGCGGTAACCAAAGAATCACGTGCGCATGCGGAAAAAGGAATTGTGCTTTTCAATCAAGGCAAGTTAGAAGGGGCTGCCAATGAATTTAGGGCAGCAATTAAAATAGATCCGAGCAATGCAGATTATCATAATGATCTTTCTATCGTACTTAAGGCTCAAGGCAAAATAAAAGAGTCAATCGATGAAGCTAATTTAGCCCTGAAGAATCGCCCGGGTAGTGCTTCTGCTCATCTAAGTATAGCCAGCGCCTTGTCTCTCAAAAAGCAGCATGCAGAAGCAGAGAAGCACTATCGAGCCATTGTCAAACTTACGCCTAAGGATCCTCAGGCTCACACTAATTTGGGTCTATGCCTGAAAGCCCAAAAGAAAACGGCAGAGGCAGAAAAGTCTTTTCGCCAGTCTCTCAAAATCAAGGCAAATCATACGGATGGTCTGATTCATCTGGCTAATTTGCTTCGAGAAGCGAAAAAAAAGGATGAGGCGGAAAAACTGGCACGACGGGCAGTTGCCGCCTCTGCCAATAATGCCGATGCTCATCTGACTCTGGCTGGCTGCCTCAGAGATAACCATAAAGATGCCGAGGCACTTTCCGAGTACGAAAAGGCCTTGAAGCTCAAGCCGGATAGCGCCAACGCCAAATTGATTCGCGAATACATTGATTATCTGAAAAACCGCCCAGATTCACGCATCTAGCTTCTTGCTGATAATTTTGTCTTTATCAGTCGGTTAGCAAATTAGAGGTAAGCCCCTGCCTCGTCTAACACTTTTGAGTGATGCAGGGGTGATGATCAAGGCTGAGTCTGCATTTCCGGAAATTAGCCTCAATTGGGGATGTCAAGAATCGCTAAATGCGGAAGACTGGTAATAGCGCGGTGAGGCTGGGGTGAAATGATTAACTGCGATTGCCTAAATGAATGTAGGCAGCTAGTAAAGCCGAGAAAGCTAGCTGTAACAGTAGTAAATTCGCTTGCCAAAAAGCACAAGGCGAATGCAAATACTGTTAGTACTGCTCCGACAGAAAGAGTAGTCGGGCAGACGATTTATACGTCTACTGGATTTGAATACACAATTGAACGTTGCTTAGGGACAGGTGGACAGGGAATTGTTTACCTGGCTAGTCGTGGTTCCGACCAAGCAACTGTAGCTTTGAAGATAGCCAAGCAGGCTGGAGCGAGTATTGAAAGTCGTTTAATTTCGGATGAATATGCCGCTCTTGCAAGGCTCAATCACCCGCATGTGGTGAAAGTAATTGAGTATGGTAAGACGAGAGAAGATGAGTGTTATGTGGCGCTGGAAGTAGTAGATGGTATCACTTTGGAAAGTTTGCTTGGAGAGAGCAATCATCTGCATGAGTACGAAATAGTGAACATCGGCCTGCAAATTGCCGACGCCATGGAGCATGCTCATCTATGTGGCGTTGTGCATGGTGACCTTAAGCCGGGGAATATCATGATTTCACAGGCTGCGGAAACTAAAAAGATTTACGTTATAGACTTTGGCATTTCTCATATCTTGGAAGATCCGGAAGATCAATCAGATGAGTTCAACTGTGGCAGCATTTCCTATATGTCACCAGAACAAATGGCCGGTTTGCAAATTACAAACAAATCGGACATTTATCAACTTGGCTTGATTCTTTATGAATGCTTGTTTGGCGGACTACCGCCTGGTGATACCAAATCAGATATTGTCGCGGCCAAAGCGGCAGACAATCCACCTTTTGAGTGCCCTGATCAGGTTTACATGCAATGGCAGGACTTTTTTGGTAAGACGCTTTCCACTAAGCCTGAGACTCGATATCCATCTATGCGTCATGTGAAGAAAGAATTGCGAAAGCTTGCCGATAAATTCTTGCCACCAGTTAATACATCCAACGATGCGGCTGCTGTCCAGAATGAGACTGAATCAACTAACGGCATCGAAAGCTTAATTGGGCTCTAAAGTAGTACTCTAAACTAATTGTAATAATTGGCTTACTCAACCAAGCAAACGGTACTTAGGGATTGCTTGCCGACAGTCTCTCTGAAAGTCTGTGCCTGACAACATGGACAGCACCTTTCGGGTGTTATAAACTAAGCTGAGCAATTTTTCTGTCTCAGTATTTCGTCGTTTGCCCGGGGTGATAATGTCCAAAAATGCTACTCTTCTGGACAAGCCGCAAGCAAAGTTAGGTGATGAGAATTTATCGCCAAGAGAAAAACCAAATTGGTTTACCACTTTAGCCTTGTTGTTTTGGGCTATGCGGCCAAAACAATGGACAAAGAACTTAATTGCCTTTGCACCACTTTTATTTGCCGGTAAGCTCGGTCAACCAGAGCTTATTTTGGCCACAAGTTTTTGTGTCTTGGCGTTTTGCTTGGTTTCTGGTGGCTTGTACGTGTTCAATGACTTACTGGATAGAGAAAACGACAGAGTGCACCCAACAAAGTGCTTACGTCCAATTGCCTCCGGACGACTTGATCATGGAGTAGCTTTTGCATTTGCAATTTTTGCTGTTGTGGCTGGACTGACCATTTGTTTTGCTGTTCGTCCTTCACTTTCTTTGATTGCCCTTTTGTATATGAGCTGCACCTTGTCCTATAGTCTATACCTCAAGCATTCCGCCATTTTGGATGTGTTCATGATTGCCACTGGCTTTGTCTTAAGGGCGATTGCCGGTGCCATGGCTATATGCGTGCCAATTTCCGGCTGGTTCTTGCTCTGTACATCACTAGGTGCACTATATTTGGCCTTAGAAAAGCGCCGCAAAGAAATTCTCATGCTCGGTGCGGATTCGCATCAGCATCGCAAGGTGCTTTCCAACTATTCCATTGCCTCCCTGGATCGCATGGAATCGATTGTTGTGCCAAGTTTGGTCACCTCGTACATGTTCTATAGTTTCCTCTCGTCTCATGGCGAATGGATGCTTCTGACTGTGCCACCAGTGATTTATGGCATCATGCGTTATCAAATGCTTTCCGACCACGCAAGCTTGACCGCGTCTCCTGAGGAAGTCTTGTGGAAAGACAGACCGATTCAAGTAGCAATTGTTGCCTGGCTTACCGTCAGTGCTCTAGTTGTTTATGGCATAGACAAGTCTGTGCCACTCCTGCTCAAATCTTTCGATGGTGCATTTCCGCTCTAATGACAAATCGGGAGTGTACTTATGGCTTTCGATCCAATAAATGACTGCCCCACCAACGCTCCCACAAACGATGCTCCAACTCTAAACCAATTAGCTGATCGATTTCGCCGCTTTGCTCAGCAAGAATGTTGTGATTCGTCGCCGCTTTACGATCAATTGTCCAGAATGGTTGCCCAAGACAATGACTTGTTGGCAATTGCTGGCTGTGCGCAAGCCGGGCAACCGGCAGCCAATCTCTTTTTTGCCGCAGTTCAGTTTCTTTTATTTCAAAACCCAGATGATTCTTTGGCTAGACACTTTCCCAGCCTTAGTACTTTTGCTACATCTCGAGACGATCTTTCGACAGACTTTCGCAATTTTTGCTTCAGTCGGAAAGACGATTTAAAAGATTTGCTGCGGACAAAGCTCGTGCAAACCAATGAAGTACGACGCAGCGCTTGCTTGTTGCCGGTCTTGCAAATGATTTACGAAGAGACAAATGGACAACCTCTCTATTTGATAGATATCGGTGCTAGTGCAGGCTTGAATTTGTTGTTTGACCGTTATCACTTTGACTATGGTCAAGACCAAACATTCGGTGATTCGGAATCACCAGTACAAATTTATTGCCAATCTCGAGGACGAGCACTTCCGTTGTCGGCAACATTTCCGCAGGTTGCTTCGCGTGTTGCCATCGATCTTAATCCGCTCGATGTGCATAAACAAGACGATGTGCTTTGGCTAAAGGCACTGATTTGGCCGGAACATGATGAACGCAGAAAGCTTCTGGACGCTGCGGTGTTGGTGGCAAAGCATTATCCTATCAGGCACGTACAAGGAGATGGCGTGGCGCTTTTGCCCGCTCTTCTGAATGAAGCCTTACCAGACACAAGGCTTTGCATAATTCACAGTTTCACCATAAATCAAATGGCACCACAGGCGGTGCAGAATTTCCAAAATGCAATGCGGCAGTTTAGCAAACGACGTAGCCTTTATTGTGTTGCCATTTCCTGTAAGGATGGAGCCAGTTCCAATCTGGGACTTTCCTGTTACCAGAATGGCGCCGAAAGCAAAAATATTCTTGCCAAGTGCAGCGATCACGGCACCTGGATTGAATGGTTGTAACGTCCTCCAGATTTAATCTCCGATTTTTGAACTTTTTAGCCACTGAACCGTCTTTAAAAATAGCGGGGACCCTGTTCTTTTCTTGTGAAATCAGCTGTTAGAAATTTCGCTAAAAATCTAACAGTCAGTTGGAGGAAAATTTTCATGCAAACTTCGATTTTGGTTCGCAGGCATATTTTTGCTTTGCCTGCTGATGTTATTTTTACAACGCGAGATCTCTTGTCATATGGTTCGCGTCCAGCCATAGATCAAGCTATCTATAGATTCGTTAAATCTCGAATGATTGTGCGGCTTGCGTGGGGAGTCTTTGTTCGGCCTGGCTCAGCTATTGCTTATGATTTTGTCGTCAAGGAAACTGCTCCTTGTGAATTTGCGGTGGCCAAAAAGACACATTCGGTACTAGATATTACTCTTGCCAAAACCAAAGCATTTGGCAAAGAACTGGCAGCTTATGGGCAAGACATTGCAAGAGAACTTTGTTTACAAGGTAAGGAAGAGGATTCACAGAATCGTTCTACGAATTTGAGTCAGTACTCGTATTTTGTCAACGGAAGGACGAGCAAGTTTAAAATTGGCAATGAGCAAGTACGGACGATCGGGGTCTGTGCAAGGAAAATGCAATTGACTAAAAGTGATCTTGGCCGATTTGTTTTGGCACTATGGACGCTGGGAAAAGACGTTTGCAATGCCTCTTACCTGCCATCGGTGACCAAATCTTTTACAAGGAGAGATAGGCAAGCTATCAGGGCAATGTCTCATCTTTTGCCTGAGTGGTTGTCCCGTTTCTGGGTGTCGTGCGAGCAAAATTATGTTAGCCTTCCTAGGCTGGCCATATCGTCCAGTTGATCCGGAGTCTAAATTAAGGACTTTTTGTCGATCTTGCCGCTCAGAGTTTTAGGCAGCGGCATTGAGGCTGGGCGGAATTCCCAGTCCATCGGTCTCAGCTCGCGCTTGAGATGTTCGGCACACATTTGGCGAAATGAGGCAATCAGTGTTTCGCGCACTGTCTTTTGATCATGGCTTTCTGTTTCAAAAGCAGTGCTTTCATTGCCTTGAGGCAAGACGATAATTGCTTTGACGATTTGTCCCAATTTTTTGTGTGGCAGACCGACAACAGCCACTTCAGTTGCCATTGGATGTCTTCTCAACACTGCTTCTACTTCTTGGGGGAATACTTTATTGCCAGCAACAATGATCATGTCTTTCGAGCGACCGGAAATAAACACGTAGCCATCTTTGATGAACCCAAGGTCGCCTGTGTGGTAGTGTCCATTATGTAAGACTAGTGATGTTACATCTGGCTGTTGCAGATACTCGGTCATTAATGACGGACCTGTGATGCGAATTTCGCCAATTTCTCCTTCCGGCAAGGGTGAGTCGTTTTCATCGACAATCTCAATTTCTGTATCAGCAATCGGACTGCCAACAGAACCAACCGGACCACTACTATTAACGGTAATGATCTTGCATTCAGTGGCACCATAGCCTTGAATAATACGTTTGCCAAATTTGTTATGAAAGTCTTCCGCAAGTTGAATGGGTAGTGGTGCACCACCACAGAAAAAACAATCGAATGATTCTAGAATCGAGGTTTGAAATGATGGGTGTAAGAGTGCGCCGAATATTGTTGGTACACCAACAAGCATGGTTGGTTTGTAAGCGTCCTGGTTCTTGAGAAATGTTGATGGAACAAAATCTTCAAAGACGATTGCACCGCCGGCAAGGATAACTGCCAGAAGCACTTCCAGTCCAATGATGTGAGTAATTGGCAAAGGCACAATCATGCTGGTACTTGGTGTCAAGCCGGTAATTCTTACCAGCTCTTCGATGTTCTGAAAAAGTGAGCCTAGAGAATGGACGGCCGCCTTTGGCACACCTGTCGTTCCTGAGGTGAGAATAATTAGCCCGCAATGGTCTTGGTCAACCACACGAGCAGAAACTGCTTGAGTTGAAGATTTGTCTTTTGTGACTGGAAGCTTCTTGGGATCAATTTTGACAAAATTGTCTGAGATTTGTCTGTCCGTGACGATCAAACTAACATTCAGTCTTTCGGCAATATTTTCAATTTCTTGTTTGGTTAAGCGATAGTCAATAGGAACGGCAATCAGACCGGCTCGCCAGGTTGCCAGGATGGAGGCAACAAGCTCTGCTGAATTGGCTAAGCACAACAAGACCTTGTCTTGAAATTTGCATTCGCCAAAGGCTTGGCTTACTTGATCAATTAGGCTCTCCAATTGGACGTAGGTGAGGTTGCGCTCACGCCCTGTGGCTATCTCAATTATGGCCGGCTTGTCGGCAGTTTCTTTTCGGCTTGAGGCTGGGTAGAGGAAGCAGTCGAGTAGCTCTTGAAATTTTGTCATATCTAAACCTTTGTGTTCTCTATCTGCACAGGCAACTAGATGCCGGGTAAAATAGCCCTGTCAGAGATTATAGCGAGACTAGATGCTCATGATAATTAGGTCACCGGATTTTGAGTGGGGTGAATACGTATAATAATGGCTGAATCATTTAACCAAGAGCTGAAATATGATCGCCTCTCAATAATTCCCTTGGGAGGTCAAAGCGAAATTGGCCAGGTGCTTTGGCTTGTCAGTTATGCAGGGCAGTCTTTGTTAATTGATGCTGGAGCAACTTATCCTGGTGAGGATTTGCCGGGCGTGGATTTGCTTTTGCCCAATACCAACTTTTTGGAAGCTAATCAAAAGCGTATTCAAGCTTTGCTGCTCACCAATGGACATGAAGAACATTCAGGAGCAGTAGCTTACTTGCTCAATCACATTCATGTACCGAGAATAATGGCGCCGCAATTTGTCTCGACTCTGGTTGCGCAAACACTTTCGGCTAAAGGCAATACAGCAGAAGTTGATACTGTATCTGTGCGCACGCCTTATCAAATCGGCCCTTTTGAAGTAGAGTGGATTCAAGTAAACGATGCGATTGCCGATGCTTGTGCTTTACGGATTGGCACACCGGAAGGCAATATCATTTACACTTCATCATTCAAGTTGGATCAAACGCCAGTTGATGGCAGGAAGTTGGACCTGGCAAGATTGGCCGAGCTTGGCGATAGCGATGTTTTACTTTTGATTTCCGATTCGGCAGGAGTAGAGAGCCCAGGTTATTGTGCTTCCGAAAAATCGGTAATCAAATCTTTGACCAAACAAATTAGTCAGGCTGAGGGACGGGTTTTTGTTGTCTGCAATGGTACCAATACCCATCGTTTACAGATTCTTTTTGATATGGCTAAAAGTTGCAATCGCAAAGTTGTGCTAATTGGTGAGACTTTGATTCAAACGGCTGTTGTGGCTGTGATTACAGGCAATCTGGTTTATGACAGAAAGTTTGAAGCTAGTATTGATGACTTGGCACAGTTATCCGATGATCAAGTTCTGGTAATTGCGACTGGGCCTGACGGTGATGCACTGAAGATCACAGCCGAGCTTGCTTATGGTCGAAACAAGGACGTTCACCTTAAGGAAGGCGATACTTTCATCTATAGTGCAGAGGTCTATCCTGGGCGTTCGCGCCAAATGGCCTTAATCCTTGATCAATTTCTTTCCACCGGAGTCCGGTCTGTGAATGGTGTACGGGATGGTGTACATGTCTCCAGTCATGCCAGTCGCGAAGAATTGAAATTGCTATTTTCTGTGGTCAAACCACGATTTTTCATACCGGCCTTGGGTGAGGGCAGGCATATTATGAATCATGCACGCTTAGCTGAAGAATGCGCAGTGCCGGCTAATGCGATTTTCCCACTGGCAAACGGTGAGGTATTGGAGATTCAACGGGGAAATGCCACCATATCCGGTGCTATCGAATCGGAAGCGGTTTTATATAACCGCGACCAAGGTGAAAAGGTAACCAGCTTTTCGGTGAAAGAACGGCGTGCCCTGAGTGCTGAAGGTGTAATGACCGTTGGCATGGTTGTCGATAGTAATCTCAATTTGGTTTCCGGACCGGAAATTGAAGCTGGTGCCTCTGGCTTTCTCAAGTCTCAAGAATGGACTGACTGCAAGGAAGAAATCAACCAAGTGATTTTGCAAATTGCCAGCGAATTAAGGCAGACCAAAGGCAAGGATGCCAATGCCATGCGAGCCCAGGTACGCGAGCAGATAACTAAATTAGTTCGGCAAAAGCTACAAGCCAAACCGATGATCCAAGTGATTATTCACGAAGTAACCGCTACCAACCGCCCTCAATAAAGATGGCATTGTCTTCCGTAAGCTTGAATGATTGCGAATCGTTAGCCGTTAAGCTAACTGGTATTTGCCAATAATAGGTAAGACCAGGAACTTTATGGGTACCGGCTATCCACCAAGTGCCTTCTGGCAGCTGAGCTGTGCCTGTGCGTTTGCGATTGATGCGAATTTCTTGCGGTGTCAAACCAAGACGGGTCGCTTCACTTTCTACTTCTGTGTGATCGCGTTGATATTCATAGGTGGCCTTGTTGTAACGACGTGTTCGGTCCTGCTCAATGGCATTGATGCGTTTGACTTCCGGAATGACATAAGGAATCATTTCATCCACCCATTGATACAAACCAAATATGGTCATCGGCATTCGGCCACCATGACGTTTGAGAGCATTGTCGAGTGCGGTGTTCCAGCGTAAGCCAAAAGTTTGATATGGACGATCGCGGGGCAAACGCATGGAATAGCCGGAATTCAAAAGATATTGTCTTAGGGCTTTTGGTCTAGTCGGCAAGGACATCTGTGGTGTTTGATTGACAGGCGGGCGGACAGGATAAGGATAAGCATAAAAGGTGTCGACATATTTTTGATTTTGCGAAACAGAAATAGAAAGTGTCACTGTGCTATTGCGCACGTGCTCCGGACCAATGTTTAGGAGGTCTTGCACATTGGCTTGACCTTCTTGGGGCTTGGCTTCTTCTAGTAGCGTGGCTTCTTGCTTAGCAGAAGCCGCACTTGTAGCAGCAGCAATTGCCTTTTTGGCCTCACACGGGAAAAGGCTGATTGGCCCTAAGACCGCGGGCGAAAGCAAAATCAAAATCACAAGAATATTTCGGGCAGCTTTTCTCAATTTCATTTTCTTCTATGTCAGAGACAACCAATACCTTGAAAGTAAGGTAGTGACAATTGTAAAGCGTTTGAGTGCTGAAGACCTTTATTTTTGATAATGCCCATAGTGCTGAATCAGGAGAAAAACCGCTTCTTTTAGATCTTTTCCCTTGACTAGCTCATCAATTTCCGCCCGCGGCACCAATGAGTCCAGTCCCTTTTCAGCTTGCTGTCGCACCCAAGGGACAACGTGCCCCTTGGCAACCAAATAAAGTGGAGCAACTGCCAATAAACGTTTTTCTTTGACAAGCTGGTTAATGGCAATTCTAATTGCCTCAGGATCTTCGCTCTTTAAGCAATCAACCAGGCTTATATAACTTGCCCTGTCTACTTTGGCTAAAAAGGAGTCCGTGCAAGTTTGCACAAACGTCTTAATTTCCGAAAGTGTTTCTGCAAATTGAGATGGCATTATTTTCTAGCTTAGTCGAGGGCTTGATAGTCGGCCGGCAGACCGGCATTGTAGATGTTTTCAAAAATTTCAATCAAGCCTGCTTCGTCTTTTTCAGGCTTGGCACCAGAGCACAATTCGCAAAGTCGTCCAAGAGTCATGGAAGCAAATAAGTCTAGTTCCTTAGGCAGATTCTGACCGCGCTCGGATTCCATGATTTTCAACACTTGATCAGCAGGCAATTGATAAAAGACATCAATGAATTCCGGATCAAAATGATTGCCTCTACCGGTTTCCATAATTTCAGTCACTTTAGTAATTGCCATACGATTGCGGTAATGGCGAACGGAAGTTAAGGCATCAAAGACATCGGCAACTGTGATGATTCGAGCAAGAAAGGGAATCTCTTGTCCTCTCAAGCCGCGATAATATCCCGAGCCATCTAGCTTCTCATGGTGGCATGAAGCAACAAACGGTACTGCTTGCAAGCGTTTGGTGAATGGCAATGTTGAAAGCAAATCGTAAGTTAAGCGCGCATGTGTTTGCACACAAGCATATTCTTCCGGAGTCAATCTGCCGTTTTTCCACAAAATTGCCTCGGGCACACCAATCTTGCCATAGTCATGCATCATCGCTGAATAACGTAAGACGTCCAAATCTGCTTCCGGCAAATTGAGCGCCTCACCAATCAAAATGCTGTAGCAAGTGACACGCATGGAATGTCCAGCCGTTAGCGGATCGCGTTTATCAATGGTTGAGGCAAGCATCTCCAAAGTCTTGTCCATGAAACTTTCAATTTCAGCATAAGATTGGGCTTGTTCAATCAGTCCACCAGCTACTGCCGCTAGAGCCTTGAGCCATTCACCATCTTCGGCCGTAAATGGTCCGCCTGATTTGTTTATCGCCTCAAATACACCAATCACTTCGCCTAGACGATTGAACATTGGCACACAAAGCAAATTACGGGTCAGACAGCCGGAGATGCGATCTGTTTCTGGATCAAAACGAGAGTCAGAATAAGCATCGTGAATATTGATAGCTTGACCGGTGCGCGCCGTTAAACTAACTACCGAGTGGGAAGCTAGAGGAATCTTTATAACCTTCTCGCTACCCTCTTCATCGATTTCCTTGGTCCAAAGCTCACCACGTTTGGCTTCTAGAACAAAAACCGATAAGCGATCACACTTGAGCATGTCCTTGGTTTCCTGGGCAATTACGCCAAGCAAGGAATCAAAATGACGCTCGGTGGACATGGCTTTGACTACGCGATAAAGCCCCGATAGCGGTTTGAGTTTTTCCAATTCTTGGGTCAGACCAAGGCACTTAATTTCTCGGTCAATAACCTCGACTTCCCGTGCTGTCAGCTCTGCTTCCACGAGCTTGAGCTCTTTTTCGCGAGCCCGCAGGTTCTCTTCAAAATTTGTCGGCTTAGAGCTGCCAGTGGATTTGAGACTGGGCTTGTTTTTAGCAGCCTGAGCAATGTTGTGCACATTTGCCTTGAGACTCTTGCCGGCGTCCGCCTCATTTGGGTTCTTTCCCACATTCGAGCCGAGCTGAATCTCTGTATCGGTTGACACAGTTTGTCGCGACTCTGGCTCTCTGGGGTCCTTAGCCATTGGAAAGTCATCCTTTAGGGGGCGCTGCATGCCTTTGAAACTCCGAAAGCAATATACCCAGAAGCTGCCATGGTCACCTGCCAGAACTTAAAATTTGCCCTCTTTACATGCGGGCCCCGAGCTTTACTCAGGGGTCAAAACGACCCAGGTAACATGGTTAGCTCGTATTAATATACGCCTTTTATCATAAAAGGAAAGCCCTCTTTTGGATTAAATCGAAGCCTGGCAAAAAAAATTATTTACCACTCAAATCGTCTCTACTATTCATCAGTCAATCTTGGGTAATGCGGAGCATCAAGCCGGCGCCAAAATAAAAGACATGCCCGACCAATCACCCGGTCTTTTGGCAAGAAACCCCAGACATGACTGTCTTCGGAATTGTTACGATTGTCACCCATCATGAAATAGTGATCTTGCGGCACAATAATTGGCTCCTTGCTGGTGCCAAAGGGGCGAATATATGCGCCAGTCGAAGAACGACCACCTATATCACCCAATACCTCTAGGTCATAATTGGGCTTTTCTTTGGTGTATAAAGATTCGTCCAAAAGCTCACCATTGATGTAAACACCAACGCCCTTCTGTACCTTGATGTGATCACCAGGCACTCCAATCACACGCTTAATAAAGGCTGGCTCGTAAGGCAGAAATGGTAAACCCGTCAGCCTGCCGAGCACTTTTAAGGGGTCATTGCTTAAATCAACTCCACCCATTTCAATCGGCGGCGGATAAAAAACAATAATTTCGCCACGGCCAATTGGCTTTTGCAAATGTCCGGATACTTTTTCAACTAACAGGCGATCATTTATCTGCAAGGTTGGTTCCATGGAACTGGAAGGAATATAACGAGCTTCGGCTAAACCCCAACGAATGACGATTAGCAAGACGAGCGTCACGACGACAAGCTCGACCATTTCTTTGACAAAGCCTTTGACGCCGCCTTGTTTGCGGGGAGCAATTATCTCTTTGGGCGCAGGCGCTTGCGCGGGTTTTGCCTCAGTATTCACTTCGACTTCTTGTGGTTTAATTTGTTCGCCGGGTTCCATTACCATTTTGCAGATTATCCTTTTGGTACATTATTTATGACAAGCACTAGGCTTATTGCCTGTGTTAGATAAAGCCATCATTGAAGATTTATTTGTCTGAGCCACAATTTTTTCCAAAGCTTCTTGGAAAAGAGTTAGGTGAGACAGATCATTCATTTCTGTCACTGCCACTAAAATTCCATTTGGCACGTGGGAGGAAATATCAAGGCCCCCGAGAATGCCTACCTCTCTTAATTGAGTCAGGACAATCTCTGCAGCCATGTCAGTTTGAATCACGAATTCATTAAAGAATGGTTGACTAAATGCCAATTTCACGCCCTTAATTCCAGTAAGCATTTCCGCTAATTGGTGAGCTCGACGCACGCTGATTTCTGCGACTTGTTTCAAACCAAGTGGCCCCATCATGCAAAGGTAAACCAGCATGGCAAGCGCGTTTAGGGCTTGATTAGTGCAAATGTTGGATGTCGCCTTAGCACGTCTAATATGTTGTTCACGAGTTTGCAAAGTCAACGTGTATGCACGACGCCCTTTATTGTCCTGAGTCATGCCACACAAGCGTCCAGGTAACTGACGGACAAATTCTTTGCGGCTTGCCAGATAACCAGCAGACGGTCCACCAAAAGATAGATAGTTGCCACAAGATTGAGCATCGCCCACGACAATATCGGCACCAAACTCACCTGGCGTTTTTAACAAGCCGAGCGATATTGGATCGGTGACAACAATGAGCAAGGCTCCCTGATCATGCGCCTTTTCAGCAATGGCTTCTAAATCTTCCAGACAACCAAAGTAATTTGGATTTTGCACAATGCAGGCAGCAAAAGTTGAATCCAAATTGAGTTTTCCTAGATCGGAGACTCCGGACTTTGCTTCCAGTTCGGCATACTCAAGACCAACTGCATTGAGATAAGTCTTTACCACCGATGAATATTCGGAATTGAGTGATTGCGAAAGACAAACTTTCTTTCTATCGGTGAGGCGAGCGGCCATAAGTGCTGCTTCTGCAGCTGCAGTCGGTCCATCGTACATGGAAGCATTGGCGCAATCCATGCCAGTCAAAATGCAAACCGTACTCTGAAATTCGTAAATAGCTTGCAGTGTTCCTTGGCTGACTTCCGGTTGGTAAGGCGTGTAAGCCGTGGCAAATTCCGAACGGGAAACGACTGAGTTGACGACTTGAGGAACAAAGCGGCGATATGCGCCACCACCAAGAAAGCTGACTTGCTCAGAAGTCGGCTGATTCTTTTTGGCCAGCTCGGCAATAATTTGACTAAGCTCAAGCTCGCTTTTGGCCTCAGGCAAGCCAAGCTCCTTGGCTCGGATCTCCTGGGGAATATGTTTAATCAGCTCCTCAAAAGTCCTGATACCGATGGCGCGGAGCATTTCGTCGCGCTCGGCGTCTGTATGAGGCAAATAAGAAAATTTGTGACTGTCGTTCATTACTTGATTACCAAAAGGAGATCTATGAGGAGATCCATAAAGAGAAATAGCAAACTATAAATGGCCCTCTTAAGTTTAGCTTCCGTCTTGAAATTTTGCTCTTACTCTTCAAAGGCTTTTAGGCTGGCTGAATAAAATTGCCTTCATGGTCAGGCGGAAAGAATCACCGGAAGCGTCGCCAGATATATGCATGACCACTACAATAGACTGATTGCCCTCTGAAATTGATTGGCGTAAAAATAATCGTATGAAAGTAATTGTCGGCTTAGGAAATCCCGGTCAGGAATATGCCAACACGCGCCACAATCTTGGCTTCATGGTGGTTGACAAGCTGGCGAGCCTTTTGCTTGAAAGTGAAAAGCCTGAAGGCGCAAGCCTCCTCAAAGGTCTTTTAAATTTCTTGGGACAGCATGATTCAGCATTTAGTCACAAAAAGGCTTTGTATGCCGACATTGCGAAAGTCAAGTTGCAAAGCGCAAAGCGGAAAAACTCTGCCAAGCCAGAGGAAAGTCAAGATTTACTTTTAGTCAAACCAACTACATATATGAATTTGGTTGGCAAATCCGTACAAGCCATTCTTTCTTGGTACAAAATTGATTTGAGCGACATTCTGATTGTCCATGATGACGTTTCTTTGCCTCTCGGAAAGCTACGTTTGCAAAAAGATGGCGGTGCCGGTGGTCAGCATGGCATTGAATCGATTATTGAAGTTTGTGGTGGCAAGAATAATTTTTCTCGCTTGAAAGTTGGTTGCGGACCAGATCCTGGTGGTGACAAAAGAGCGAATTATGTTTTGGCACCACTACCTGTGTTAGAGCGCGAAATTTACGAGCTTTGTATAACTACGGCAGCGAATGCGGCACTTGATTGCTTTCAATTTGGCATTGCCAAGGCGATGAATCAATACAATGGTTTGAATCTGTTGCCAACTGATCAAGGCGAAAATTAGTTGGATAAGAAAATTCAAAACAAAATTAATCCAAACAAAATAATTGGCTTTTCCGGACAAAGCTGAGCTGGTGGAAAAATATCTATTTGTCTAGCAACGCATATGTAAATATTTTGCTGGCAATCTGCTAGAAACGCTTTGGCAAGGGGTTTTTGGCAAATTGAGTCTTGGACCTAGGTTTTTTCTCTCTTTAGATCCAAAAGTTGCCTGACAAATTACAGAAAGTTTCGCAAACGATTTGTGGATATGGCTTACAAGAAGTAATTGAGAGTTGTAAATATCATAAAATCTGCATCGTACGGCTCAACGTAGCCAAGCGGACGTTCGGTTACAAGACAATTTGTCATAACAAAAATTGGAAAATTCAAAATGTACTTAGAAAGGATTCTCAGCGACAAGGAAGGCAGTGCCAGTCGGAACTTTTTCCTCTCAGCATTGTGGTGGTCGCTACTTGGAATGGGCGCTGGATTATTTGCCGGAATGGAATTTTCCAATCCTGACTTAGTCCATAACATTCCCCAACTCTCTATGCCGCACTTACGCATGTGGCACGTCAATGCCGTGGCAATTGGTTGGCTTTCCATGGGTTATGTGGGCACGATGTTCCACTTTGTGCCTACTCTGGCCAAAACCAAATTATGGAGTGAGCGCTTGGGCAACTTCACCATGTGGGCATGGAACTTGGTCATGGTCGGTGCTTTCTGCACGCTGCTCAATGGTGCAACCGAAGGCCGTGAATATGCTGAGCTTTCCGCGGTCCTGGATGTGTTGGTGGCAGTAGCCTTGGTGGCAGTGGCGCTCAATATCTATATGACGGTCGTTAACCGCCGCGTCAAGAAGCTTTATGTTTCACTTTGGTATTTCCTTGGAGCACTCTTTTGGTTCCCTCTTGTATACATTATCGGACAGCGCACCTTTGTGGCATTGCCAGGTTTGAATGATGCAATTATCGGTTGGTTTTACGGACATAATATTTTAGGTATGTGGTTTACCACAGTTGGCGTCGGCATGATGTATTACTTATTGCCGCGCTTGACTAATGCTCCCCTTTATTCTCATGGTTTGTCCATGTTGGGATTCTGGGGCATTGCGTTGTTCTATGCACCAACTGGCACGCACCACATTACGCAATCTCCGGTTCCAGAATGGTTGAAGGCAATTGCGATTATTTCCTCAGTCTTTTTGCTTGTGCCGGTGCTGACCGTATTGACCAACTTCTTTATGACCATGAAGGGTAAATGGCAAATGGTAGTTACTGATATGCCATTGCGCTTTACTGTAACTTCTTGCATCTTCTATTTAATTACTTGTACGCAAGGACCATTCCAAGCCACACGCTGGATTAATTGGTACTTGCACTTTTCCCAGTGGGTAGTAGGACATGCTCACTTGGCACTGCTCGGTACCTTCTCTTTCATACTTACGGCTGCCTTCTATTATTCAATTCCCCGTCTAACCGGACGTGAATGGGCAAGTCAAGGTATGATTAGAGCGCATTGGTGGCTAAAGACACTCGGCTTTACATTGATGATGCTTTCCTTGACCACAGCTGGTTTGATTCAGGCAGCTGGTTGGCAGATGGGTATTCCTGTTGATCAATGGGGCTTATCAATTCGTCCTTATTGGTTTCTTCGAGCAATATCAGGAGTGATGATCGTGCTTGGTCAATTCATCTTTGCTTACAACACGTATAAGACGCTTTATACAAAAGCACCGCAGCCTGTGGCTCTCAAAGCGGAGGTGAAAGCATAATGAACGGCTATCGCCTTGGTGCCATTGGTATCATCATCACTTTCTTTACAATCATTACGGCCACAGTGCTTTTGCCTATGGTTTTGTTCAATCCTAAACCATCCGGACATGGCAATAACTACACGCTTACTCAAGTTGCCGACCCGGCTCGCGGCAGACGGATTTATGTAAGAGAAGGTTGTTTTTATTGCCACACGCAATTTACCCGTTTGCAAGACCGGGGTTATGGCCCGTTGGTAAAAGCAGGAGACTATGTTTATGAAACTCCGCACCAATTAGGTACCGCCCGTACCGGTCCGGATTTGACTAACGAAGGTGGTAAGTTCCCATCGCAATGGCAAAAGGCTCACTTGATTAATCCACGGGCACTGAAGCCCGGTTCAATCATGCCGTCCTTTAGTTTTTTGGACGATCGCGATATGAACGATTTGGTCGCTTACATTCAAACACTGGGTAATGAGCGTAAGGTAACTGCCTACGTTGAAGCACCAGTGGAATACAAACCAATTTTGGCCCGCAAAACTGTGGATACCGGCTCCGATGCAGCAGCCAATGCTGGTCGTGGTATCTATACGCAAAACTGTGCTGCTTGTCACGGACTTGAGGGTCTGGGCAATGGACCAAACTCAATTTCCATTGAGAAGAAGCCAGCTAATTTCACCAGACCTTTTTATAAGCAATACCCTGATGATTTCTGGTTCTATCGCGTATCAGAAGGAATTATCGGTACACGTATGCCACGCTTTGGTGAGACGCTGACAGAGGAACAACGTTGGTACTTGGTTGCTTATCTGAAGACTCTGCAAAAGAATAGTGAAGATACTGTCGACAAGCTTGACCAATTGAACAAGGTAGAGCAAATCAAACTACCGAATTTAAGTGGCCAGCGTTGGGAACCACCATCGGGTGGCGACTAATTCAGAGGAGAAGAATTGTGTGTCCTAATTGCATCCTAAATCAAGTAGGAATTTCCCCAGGTCTCTATGTGGCCTTTGGCATCTGTGCCTTTTTTATGATTGCTGGAATTGCGGCAATGATCTGGGCCTTTAAAAATGGTGAATTTGAAGATATGGAATCATCCAAGTTTGAAATGCTTGATGATGGTGACAGTACCGTACAGGCCGAACGTGCCAAGGCCAATCTGGCACGCTTGAGAACGCAGTCGGAAGCACAATCTGGATCGTAGGAGAAAAAAATGGCAGGCGAAAAATCAGGAGAGGCTCTCGCTCAAGAGCCACACTACGAAGAAGTATCCGAGTATCGGATTGGTGAAGGTGCGCCTCCACTGCCTTTGATTGTCGCTTTTGCTCTCATCGTTCTTTGGGCAATGATTTCTTGGATTCCCTTTTTTGGCTACTAAAAACATGCAATTTCGCGAACATATGAAAAAAACTCTCTTACTAGGTCTTATCCCAATCATGCTTGCCGGTTGTACTGGCAGTAAGGTCAACATTGGTTCAAACGATGCCAAACTGGTATCAGAAAATGTGACTGAAGCACAAAATGTTGTGATCTATCCGGACGACAACCCATCAGTTGCTGATGGCAAAGGCGTTTGGCAGAAAATGAATTGTGCTCAGTGCCATTCCGATACTGGTAAGCCAGTTTCTGGTAAGGCGCAAGTGAATTTGGCCGATGCCGAATACATGGCCAAGCAAAAGCCACTCGATCAATATGTATTCCTTACTTACGGCAAGCCCGGTGTCAATCACCCGCAATTGAAAAATGCTTTGAGTCGTCGTGAACTTTGGGACCTAGTGTTTTATTCACGCTCGCTGGCCATTGCTCCACTGACTGATGAAGAAGTAGCGCAAGTCTTGCCAGTTTGGGGCTCAAACTGTGCAGTCTGCCATGGTACGCGTGGACACGGTGACGGACCGCTTGCCAAAAATTTAGATCCGACACCAGCTAACTTCCACCAATTCGATCGTTTCTACGATCGTGATGACAACATTTTGGAAGACCATATTGCTAATGGTATTCCATGGGAAGGAATGCCTAATTTCTTGAACAAGCAAGACAGAACCAAGAATGTCAAATTTGATCGCGCCTATATCAAAAAGCTAGTGCAATTTGTGCGTCATTTCCATGAAGACATTCACCCCACCGTGGCGCAAACGCCAGACACAACTAAACCGGATACAAAGGCCGAGTAGACAGACAGAATTATTACTGTCAAGGATGGATGATTATGACTGCCAATTTGCCAGAGGGTACATCAAGAAGAACATTGCTAAAAGTTGTGGCGGCCATTCCCTTGGCGTTCACATTTGGCTTGGTAGCATCGCCCTTGTTGCGTTATTTGCGGCCAACAATTGGTCCGCTTGATTTGACCCAACCATCAGACCAACCACAAGCTTTGAAAGACGTGATCTTTACCGATTCTGATTTCCCGGAACCGTGGACATGCATTCCTTTTACCTTCTCTCAAACGTATAAAGAATACAATCCGGAAGGACAGGAAGTGCGCAACATCCCTGGCTTCATTGTCAATTTGCCAACCGGGGAAAAAGTTGCTTACTCGCGCATTTGCCCACACTTAGGTTGCATCTTCAATTTCGTCAAAGATCCACAAGAATGTTTGAAGGGTTACAACTTCTTACCGCAAGGACCAGTCTTTGCTTGCCCGTGCCACTTCTCCGTTTATGACATTGCTCAAGGCGGAAAAGTTGTCTCCGGTCCAGCACCAAGACCACCAAGAAGTTTTAGCTTGGTTACGCAAGGCGACAAGATTATTGTTAAGTCATTGGAGGCCGGGGGAATTGCCTAGTACATCGAATGCTGGAATAAACGCAAGAATTGCGGGAGCGACCGACTGGCTGAAAACGAGAGTCGCCAACATTGATATTTTTGATGAACATTATCAAGCCGAATCTAGGGCAAATCCTTTTTATGCCTTAGGCTCGATTTTTTACTTAGTATGGTTCTTGGTAATGGTGACCGGCTGTGTCTTGATCATGTGGTACATCCCCACAAAAGCCGGCGCTTATGCATCCATTATGGAAATTACCCACCACATTCCTTTCGGGGGACTAGTGCGCGGTATGCATAAGTATGGTGCAGACGCCATGATTATTGCTGCCACCATGCGCATGTTCCGTATGTTCCTTTGCGCAGACTACAAGCCAGGCAAAGAATTCAATATTGCCATTGGTTTGGTGGCGCTTTTGCTTTCTATGTATTCCGGATTGACCGGATATCTTTTGATTTGGAACCAGCGCGCTTATTGGGCTACCAAAGTGTTTGCTACGTTCCCCACTTACATGGATCAATTTCCGGTCATGGGAGATTTTTACCAGCCTCTAGTTAAGTCCGTGCACATGGGTTGGAACACAGCCGAGTTTCTCCTCGGTGGTGGCGCTGCGATTACGCAAGAGACGATTACTCGCTTTTTCTCTTTGCACTTAGCTTTCTCATTAATCCCACTGATTTTTGTTGAACTCTATTTTTATAAGACTGGTCACACCAGAATTGCTTTGAACTGGACCAAGCGCACAATCCTCACCCTGATGCTGGTGATTGTGGCAATTGTTTTGCCGGCGGCAATTGGTGCTCGCTCCAATCCGGAAGTGACACCACTGCCAATTCTTTCCGACTGGTATTTCCTTGGCTTGTATCAAATGTATAAGTATCTCGAGCCAGTCGTGGCAACAGAAATTACCATGTTGATCCCACTGACGGTGGTCATACTACCTTTCTTGGACTCTTACATAACAGGTCCGGAAAAGGACATTTGGAAACGACCCGTGGTTTTGATGACCTGCATCATGGGTTTCTTGAATTGGATTGTATTTTCTTGGCTGATTATTATCGGTATAGCCAATATCCACTCCGACCCACCGTACTGGCGCGATTTCTTGTTCCTCATGGTCAACATTGGTATGATTTGGCAGCTTAAGCTGATTTGGGATAATCCAGACGCTCAAGCCCGTGCCAAAGCCGCTGTCGGTTGCATGATCATGGGTGTAACTTGTGCCATACAAACGGTTTGCGCAGTCTTCTTCTACTTTATGGCCAAGACAGAAATGTTCTTCCCACCAATCACGCAAGCTTTTGCTTATTGGTTAGCTAAGCCCTTTATGGGACAAGCCGGCGATAAAGTAGTCGATCTTTCTCGTGAGGCTTTCAAGGTCAATCCGGATTACTGGCATTATCAGTATTTGTTGCCTGCCGGTGGAGATATTAAGGGCAAGGAAATTTTGCAAAATCTCGATTCCGTTTGTCAGCAAGGCACACCAATTGATTTCATTTTCAAAGCCATCCCTTCTTTTACTGCTCAACCACTGGCAACGATTGAGGCATTGAAAGCACATGGCGTGACAGAATTGCCTGATGTTTACAGCATTGCCGGCTATCCTTTGGAAAATGCCAAATACGGCATTGGTAACTTGCCCTGGTATGAGTATCGTGGCGTAATTGACTACATGGTGACTAATCAATGGTCTGCCGACTACGCCAGATTCTGCGATCGTATGAATGGCGTAATTACTGTCTTCAATCAGGCATCACTGACCAATGCCAGCTTGCCGACATATCCAATGGAAGTGCCACCAGTCGATTGGGGTTGGATGGTTGGTGGCTTTGTCACCATGGTGCTTTGTTTCTATACATGGTGGCAATGTAAGAATGCCCAAGTTCCTAAGCCGGTACAACCACCAGCCAAAGAAGTGGCACCGGTAGCCTAGATTAGGTCTCATAAGGTAAGACAGTGAGCGACAGACAAAGACAAACTGAGAATCAAGAACTCAAGGCAAAAAAGATGCCTTGGGCTCTGAAGATGTCGGTTTTTGTTTTGTCAATAATGTCGCTTTCCTGGTTTTTTGCTGGTGGGAGACAAGTACATGAAACTAATACGCCTGGCGATTGGGCCTTGCTTGTTGGTGGCACTTTGCTCACTTGCGCATTGATATTTTTGCAAGCCTATTGGATTTACTTTGAAGAAAAGGCCAAGGGCACATTGAGAAAGCAAATTGCTTTGTTCGAGCAAATCAATCAGCGTTTGAATAAACGTCCAAATGGTAGTGACTTAGAGAGGGTAGGTTAGGAAATGAAACCAATAACCATAATCTTGGTTGGGATTGCAGTACTTACCTGTTTGGGATGCACGTTCTTCATGCCCTGGGCAGAATTAGGTTTGCCAACCACTGCACAAGACTTTCCTGGTCCATTGAAAGGCTTGGTTACCTCACTGGGTCTTGGCGGATTATTTGAATCGGTTCGCCAACAAGTGGTGAACGGTATTTTGAAAGTTGAGCATGATCCAAATTTCAACTTTTATGTTTATTCGTTCTTTATGGGCATTGCCATGATTGCAGCCGCAATCGGTATTTGCGTAGTTGGACGTGAGGATGCCGAAGAGAAAACGGTATTACCATCCAAATAAGTTTTGTGGTTTTAGAGGCGACATTTTAAAGGTAAGGAAGCAATGCAAAAGCTTTATACAGATCCCCTAACAAAAGGCATGTTGTTGCTGGAAGATTGGACAAATAAAATTGCCACCAGCAAATACAATCCTTTTTACTATCACGGAGCGTTGCCACAGTTTTTCCTCTGGGTACTCTTTTTGACAGGGCTATTGCTCTTTGCTTATTACATTCCGACAATCGATAACGCTTATGCTTCGGAAAAATTGATTAACGCCTGGACTTCCGTTGATTACATTACTAATACGATTCCATTTGGTGCGGTCTTCCGCGGTATGCACCGTTATGCCGGTGATGCCATGGTTTTGACCATTGTGCTGCACGTGCTCCGAGTTTGGTTTACCGATCGCTATCGCCAATATCGCATTGTCCAATGGCTATCTGGTGTTGTATTGCTTTTGATGGTGCTCTTTATCGGGCAGACCGGTTATTACTTGGTTTGGGACGATCGTTCTTTGATACTTACTCGCATGACCGTTTCTGCATTTGATGCACTGCCACTAATTGGTGGACCTTTGAAGACTTGGTTCTTGAACGGCGAAGAAATTACCAACCTGACATTGTCAAACTTCCTTTTCATTCACATAGGACTTTCTTTTGGTCTATTGTTTGGCCTTTGGATTCACTATGTGCGTATGCAACGCCCAGTGATTACACCTCCTCCGGCAATCAACTACATTTTGGTAGCAATTCTTTTGATGGTGGTGGCATGGATGCCAATTGCCTCTGGTAACATGGCGCAGCTGACGCAGCAGCCAACATCTTTTGAAATTGACTGGTTCTTCCTCTGGCCTTATTGGATGATGGCAAATATGCCTTTGGGTGCTTATTGGCTTGTACTCATCGTTGGCACTGTGCTTTTGTGTTTGATTCCTTACACAGCCAAGACTCCGCCAGTTGAAGCTGCAGAAGTGGTGTTGAATAAGTGCACTGGCTGCTCGCTTTGCTCGAAAGACTGCCCCTACAATGCAATTGAAATGGTGCCAGCTCCAGCTGGTTCGCGCTTCAAGCTTTTGGCAACAGTTAAGGAATTTCGTTGTTCTGGTTGTGGGGTTTGCGTCGGAGCTTGTGCTTTCGATGCAATCGACTTGCCGAACTTGCTTGATACTGATGTGACTTCACAAATCAAAGCACTGGTGCAAAATTAAGCTGACTGAGAAATTGGAAATTAGGAGATAACAACCGGCCATGGCTGATTCCAAACAAAAAGTAGTGACACTGATATGTGAGCGTTCTTGCGATCTTGATGCATCGCTTGATGCAACTGGTCACCTGAAAGAAGTTTCCGAAGTGTCTGTCGTCAAATTTCCTTGCTCAGGCATGATTCAACCTTTGATGATTGAAGCGGCGATGAAATCGGGAGCGACGGGTGTGATTGTCACCGGTTGCCAGATTGGTGACTGTTATTTCCGCGAAGGCAATCGCATGATTCGCGAGCGCTTGATTGGTGATCGTCCACCGGGTTTGAAGAAAACTGTCGATCGTAAAAGAGTAATTGCTCTTTGGCTTTCCCGCCCGCAAACCGGTCGCTTCATTTCTGAGGCAAAGAGCTTTGTTGCGCAGCTTGCTCAACTGCCGGCTCCGGCACCAGCTCTCGCTCCGGCAACTGCTCCTGCTGCTGCTAAACCGGCCGCTGCTAGTGCAAAAACAGCGGAAGCCAAAAAGCCAGAGAAAAAATCAGAGAGCACACCTGAATCTGGTGGCGCAAACGGTGAGGGGAAATAAGCATGGCAGCTAAACAAGAAAAACTTTCCGAAGTTCAAATCATCAGCCGCTGGGCGTGGTTTTTCGTGCTCTACTTTGCCTGCATTCTTTTAATTGCTTGCTTTGGTTTGGTAGCTGAGTTCTAAACCTCAATTAAGTGATTTGCACCAAATCACCAACAGATAAGTTCCCGCAATTGGCGTGAACCAAGTTTTGGCCGAAATGTATCTTGCCACCAAATTGACGAAAGGTGGCGAGAGTCTTGAGTGGTTCTTTGCTGACTTCGCTTGTGCTTTGATTGACACAAGTTATTACACAACGCGTGCAAGGTTTGACCAAATCAAATTCCACATCGGCAATTTTGATTTTCTTCCACTCGTCTTCGGCAAAGGCTGATGAACCGGAAATGACAATGTTTGGACGGAAGCGATTCATCGGTAAAGGTGTGGGCAGTCTTCGGTTCAAATCATCCAAGGAAGATTGGCCAATTAATAAAAAGGGAAAGCCATCGGCAAATCCCACTTGGTCGGATACGCGTTTAGCATAATTTTTTTCCACCGGACGAACAAAATCATCTTTGAGTCGCACGAGACGACAAGTGCGTGAAATGAAGTCCGAAAGCCAGTTGGCAACCTTGTCGCCTTGATCGATTGCCCGACAACTATCATGCCAAACTGTCACTTCAAGGTCGGCTTTACCGCTTGTGTTGATTTCCATTTCTAAAGCTGGCATTCCCGGTGCAGATAGGTGTACTTGCCCGTCTTTGATTTCTGGTTTTACCAAGGACAATTTGGGAATTTCTCTTTGAGTCAAAAACAATCCTTCGCGATCGACAATCATGAATTCACGATCGTGAACAAAACCACGTGAGCCAATCACAGCCCGCTCAATAAAGGAACCGGAGCACGACTTAATTGGATAGATGTAAAGCCCAATTACAGAAATAGTCATTGGTCAGATGGTAGCGCATTTGTCCAGGCAGGACAAATCTAATAACGTGATTCAGCAATTAGCTGAGCGGGCAGTTAACTCGATTGAGCAACTAATAATTTGATTGGTACTCGCTTAATTGGGCAACCAAAAAATTAGTGCATCATAATTGGCGGTGTTAAATGCTCTTTTGCTTCCGGGAAAGGATTATCCTTTGATTCCGGGTGCACGCGTGGCAGTGGTGGCATAACTACCATTCTCACGTGTTGGTTATTTGCCGAGCTAACTTCGGTTTGTTTTGCTTGATTGGCACTTATTTGATTGGCACTGGTTTGACTGGCAATTGGATGCAGGGCATCAACTGGTTCGCCTTGGTTGCCGACAAATTCATAATGGGCTTTGGATACTACTTTTGTGCTTGCGCTGGATTTTGCCGGGAAATCCAATTGAGCTAAACGTCTAGGAGTCGAAACTTGTACCGAATGGCGCAGCACATGGCTTGGCGCTGGATTTGCTTGAGCTTGGTGGATGAAAAACTTTTCTGCTTGTGGTTCGGCATGAGCAAGCAGTGGCTTTTCTTGAGCGTGTCGTAAATTCTTTGCTATTGGCTTAGCTTGCCAAATTGCCGTTACCTTTTGTTTTGTGTGCACCTGAGTTCGGTTGCCCGTGGTGATAATTGGTGATGAGGATGCGTGATATGCCACTAAGGTAGTCTGTTTGGCTGTACGTGATGCTGAACTTATAATGCTCGGTGTGGTGGCACGTGTTCTTGCTTGTGCTGGCAGCGGCAAATCATGGGCAAAGTTTGCTGCATCAGCAAGAATAATACGTTGACGCCCTTTTTCTAATTCGCCGGCAATGGTTTGGGCAGATGGTTCGGCGGCAATTAAGTCGCTACCTTTGGCTGTAGCTGCCATACGTGTGGTATCAAGGACGATACCATGCATGGACAATAAATTGCTTGGCTCTTCTTGCGTATCTTTGTGCAATTTAAAGGAATCAGTTAAGTAACCATGAATTGGTTGATGGGCGGAAGCCACATTTTGCGGATTCCAGGCTGACGGTTTTTCACCAGGTGCTTGCTCAGGCGGTGGTGGCACACCTTCTTGTTCTTCCAACTGCTCACGAATTTGATTCAATGCCGCAGTCAATGGTGGCTTACCCATTGCCATTCTCAAGCCCCAGAAAGCACGAAAGTCCATGCCGGCAAGACCAGGAGTGTCTTGTGACTTGAAGTTGTAAATTGGCTCTGCCCTAAAGAAGGCTTGCAGACCCGGCATTTGTTTAAAGAGACGCTTGGCAATTTCAAAATCCAAAATCCAAGAGTAGTTGTCTTGACGGATGGCAGCATTTCTGCCAAATAACTGTCGGTAGTTGGTCACGAGAGTGGCGTTGGCCGAAAATGAATAAGCACCTTTTTGGTAAAGCGCACCAAACGTATAGAAAGGATCCATTTCGCGAGTTGGGCTTTGGTAGTAACCATTACCGCGAAGCTGCAACAAGGTGTTGGCGAAAATAACCGTTCGTGGTGTCAAAATGTAAGAAAAGGTCAAAGCCGGCAAGAAGTCATAAACCGGTGACTGCGATTGCTGGAACAAACTGCGGACCTGAAATTCCATCTGTAAATTGCCGCGTCTGGTGACCGGGATATCTTGCTGGATTCCATAAGCGACTGATTGAATTGTTGTATTCAGGGCCACTGAATGCATCAAAGAGTCGCGGATCATGAAATAGTTGCCGAAAAAGCGTGTCTTGGGTGTGATGGTCCAGCCGCCCGTGACGTTTGGCAAAACACGGAAGACCACGTTATTTATATTGGACTGAGAAAGCGTGTGTAACTGCGAGATTTGCTGCAAAAGTGGCAATTCGCGAAATACCGGTGGTGGAGACATGAACCTTTTAATGAACTGTCTTCTGGTCGGAAATTGGAAAGGATTTGTTTCATCACGAAACGAGGTTTCGCAGGAAAGGTTAAAGTAGGAACGAGCCGGCAAGCGTTGGAGAACTCGCAGTTGGAGGTTTTCTCCCACGGTCATGCGTTGTTCGGCTGCCGGTAGTGGTACCACATCGGTCGGCAGAATGGTGGTTGGTGTTCCTCGCGGAATTGATGGGATTGCTGCGGGCTCCAGCGCCAGAAAGTTGTTTGAAACGCGAAAGGCACCAACTTGGGATCCGGAATCAAGACCTTGAGCCTGTGCTGGTTGACCGGAAAGCAGACCGAAGGCCACGCAAGCAGCCTGGCTCGCCCAAAGGACGCTCAGAAATGTTTGCGCTTTCTGGGGGGTCTTAGAACCACCCCGGAGCAATTGCATTTCTTAGTCCCAATCTAGCTGGAAAGTTTCCAGGTCAGACGCCAACAATGTATTTGAATCTATATATTAAAGTACAGCATCGCTTATATATTGCGACATAATATCATGCGACTTCGGTAATGCAAGTGGTGCAAAACAGCAAACCCTTTCAAATGCGGGATTAGCGGCTTTGGCAGAACGAAATTTAACAAAGGCTGTCCGATAAAGTGTAATCGGTAAGTGAAAGCTTCATCTAATAGATTATGAAATCAGTCCGTCAAATAATCAGGCGTGTCTGATAAATTATCTTGCTTGGTGGCATGAATTGAAATTAGACCAAAAGGCTCGTCACTTAAATTGGACAACTTGACCGTGTCAAAAATCGCTCCATGAATCGGTTGAACGGAGCTGGCAATTACTTGCTCTGGCATCACATATGCTTGTGGTGAGGCAACGTCTGCAGTTTGTCCCGGTGGTGGCTCTGCCGGTTCATTCATTTCCTCAATCTGGTTGCGTATTTGCTCAAGCGCCTGATTTAGTGGTGGCTTGGAAAGCGCCACTCTGACACCGCAATACAAACGAAAGTCCATGCCAGACAAACCGGGAGTATCGTGAGCCTTGAAATTATAAATTGGCTCGGCACGTACAAAAGCCTGTACGCCAGGCATTTGTTTGAATAGACGCTTGCCAATTTCGAATGTACAAATCCAAGAATAGTTATCTTGTTGAATTGGTGCATTCCGACCAAACATTTCTCGAAAGTTCTGCACCAAAGTGGCATTGGAAGCAAATGTCCACGCTCCACGCGAGTGCATGGCACCAAAAGAGTAGAAGGGCGAAATTTCGCGAGTCGGGCATTGGTAGTAGCCGTTACCGCGCAATTGTAAAAGCGTATTGGCATAAACCAATGTGCGCGGTGTAAGCAAGTAAGAAAATGTCATGGACGGCAAAAAGTCGTAGACAGTTTGGTAATTTTGCTGAAACATGGTGCGAACTTGAAATTCAGTTTGCAAACTGGCTCGTTTGCCTACTTGTGTGTCACGTTGTATGCCATAGGCAAGGGATTGAATTGTAGTATTCAATTGCGGCGAATGGTTTAGCTGATCACGAATGAGAAAGTAGTTGCCAAAAAATCTTGTCTTCGGTGTTAGTGCCCAACCTGCCGTAATATTTGGCATGAAGCGAAAAACCATATTGTTTCGATTAACGGACTCAAGACGGCTTAGAAGACTTGCTTGTTGACCGGCCAGAAGCGTTCTGAACACTGGTGGTGCCGGCATGAAGCGTTTGATGAATTGACGCTTAGTGGGAAATTGAAATGGATTGGTTTCATCACGAAACGATGTTTCACATGTGGCATTGAGATAGAAACGCGATGGCAGCTTATCAAGGGCACGGAACTGTAAGTTCTGCGCATAGGACATTCTTTGTTCGCCCTGGGGCAAAGGCACCACATCTGTCGGTAGGATTGTCGTTGGTGCCACGCTATGACTCGCTTGAGTGCCAACCGATTGTGCTTGAGCAGGCAAAATTGATGGACCGGCAAATTGTCCAATCAATATGGCAAGCAAACTGCCTGTCGGAATGTATGTCTTTAGTGGCAAAGAAAGCAAATGGCAACTCGAATTTCAGCTGATATTCAATGACCTTGTGATTATAAAGTGCGCGAAGATTTTGCGCAGGAAAGTGATCTCATTATTGGTCCATCGCATATATTGCCAGTGATTGCCCAAGCAATGGCGAAGTCACAAGTGCATAGTCGCAAAGAGACAAGTGTAAAAAAACGAGGCAGAACATTGTCCTGCCTCGTTAGATTTTTTAACTGAGAATCAGTTATTTGGTAGCGCCGGTTGAACCGGTTTGTGTGCCAGCTTCTCTTTTGATTTGCTGAGGAGCCAACTTCTTGATTACATCTTCGGTGACATCAACACCGTTGTTAACCAATTTGTCGCCACCGGCAAGAATTGTGGAGCTATCAACCACCAAGTCCAAACCTTTATCACGGGCAACCGTGTTAACTGCTTGAGCAATGTTTTGGTTGGCAATTGCCAATTGTGTTTGAACAAGCTGAGTCAATGCTTGATTTTTGGCATTGATATCAGTTTGCAAATCACGGGCAATCTTTTCCAGTTCTTCCTTTGACTTTTTATCTTCTTGAGCCTTTTGCAATGTCTTATTGGCAGCTTCGAGGTCTCTGCGCAATTGACCTTCAGCTGTTGTTCTCAGTGACTCAGAGCCAGCAGACTCTGGGTATGAGGCCTTAACCAAAATCAAATTAAAATAGCCCATCTTGATCGATGTTGGTGTTGCAACTTTTTGTGCAAAGGCTGCGGTGCCAACTGAGGCAAGAGCAACGACAATCGCTGCACTAATAGAAGTCATGATCTTCATTGTTATTCACCCATTCCTACTGTGACAAAAGGAGTCCTAATCGACACATTATACAAAGTACCATATCATTTTGCCCGGTTGGCGGCACTTCCAGTCGGCAATGTAACTTTATGCAACAGCTTTTGTTGTCATTGTGTGCAGATCAAGTGCCGATCCTCTTCTTGATAACGATTCTGCTTGGCAAGATTGCTGGGTCTCGACCATCGGCAAAACAAAGTGGTGGCACATGGATTTTTGTCGGCATTTTGATTATGTTTCATTGCTGGTCTGTTTTAATACACATGTTGCCTATTACTTGAGGAGCCTATGAAACTAATAGATCTGACGCGCCCTTTGGTGCCAGTCAATCAGGAAGCGTTCCCCAAGATGCTCAAGCCGCTTTTGCGCATTATCTCTTGTGAGGTGAATTATGTGGATCACAAAGCTGGTGCCAAAATCATGCAGGAGCTTTTCCAGTGTAGCGAAAGTGACTTGCCAGAGCGCGAAGGCTGGGCAGAAGATGACATTGTCATTTCCAGTCATTGTGGCACGCACGTTGATGCACCATGGCACTACGGATCGACGTGCGAAGGTAAACCGGCAAAAAAAATTGATGAGATTCCGCTCGCGGAACTTTATTGTTCGGCCGTCGTTTTGGATCTAACTGCTAAGCGTGGCACAGGCTCGGCAATTACCATCGATGATTTGCAACAAGCTTTACAAAAGGTCTCATACCAGATTCAACCTGGCGATGCGGTGCTAATTCATACCGGTCACGACAAATACGATGTTTGTGATCCCATGCGATACAACTATCCTGGTCTGGTGCGGGAATCTGCTTTGTGGCTTGCAGAACAAGGTGCCAAAGTTGGTGGCACTGACGCACTAGGTTGGGACCGCCCATTTTTTCACATGATTGCCGACTATCAAAAAACCAAAGACAAAAAATACATTTGGGATGCGCACTTTGCCCTGCGAGAAAAGGAACTATATGTGGTGCAACAATTGGTTAACCTAGATAAATTGCCACCACATGGCTTCAAGGTAGGTTTCTTTCCCATCGCCATCGTCGGCGCCTCCGCCGCCCCCGCCCGCGTCGTCGCTTTTATAGAATAGACGAAGACTCAGGGTAACGTAGAACTGCGAGGAGCAGTTCGGAGTGAAGCGGGACAACGTGCGGAGGAGCTGATGCATAGCATCTGCGACGGAGCACTTATAAAGGAAACAGACCGTCAGTTGGTTAATCTTTCGGACTATAAAAGAAGGCGGTCTGCATTTTGAGCATATAACGGTCGGCAGCTTTCGAACCTAGGGTTTTCCCTGGATTTTGGCATTTCTAGTGGAAAGCACGACTAAGACTGCCACCAAAAGCCAGAAGATAAAGTGGACTTGTGGGCGATAAAAGACAGTGTCAAAAAGCCCTTGAGTCATTAAGCCAATGATGGCAGATATTACACCAGCAGTAATTGCCTTGGCTCTAAAATCAGTCGCTCCCCAGAACGTCACATGTGCTCTGGCAAACAGTGCGCCGAGCAAAGCAAAGAAGGAAGCCAAACCAAAAATGCCAACCTCGCAAGCAATTTCTAAAGGCACACAATAAGTACCCAAAGCATCAAAGCCGGAGACCATGTAAAGACCATACGCCAAACGGAAAGTCTTATTGCCTGGGCCAATGCCAAACCACCAATTGTCCAAGAACATGCGCCAAGAAGCACCCCAAACATTTAAACGAAACGAATTAGATGTGTGCTCGCGACCCACAAATATGGAAGTCAATCGATGCTCAAAGGCTGGCACAAAGTGAATCGCTAAGGCAATTGCGCCAATCAGAAAAGCCGGTAAAAGGAAAACAACCAGTCTAGCTTTTGGCATGGAGCGCAATTTTGCCTGCCAAAGCCAAAGACAAAAGATGCCTATGAAACTTGCCACTTCGGCAAATAGTCCTAAGTAACCGCCACGCGATCCGGTGAGAACAGTGGCGACAAAAAAGACGGCAAATAAAACAAGCGATGCTAGCGACAAAAGCCAACGCTTGCTGCTGGCAGACATAACTGTCAGTGAAAGCGAAAGTGGTACCATCGGCAGTAAGTAGCCGGCAAGTAAGTTGGGATTGTCGAGCGTGGAATAAATGCGTGTCGCTTGTTCTGTGACGCTAGGATCTTCCCAGGTGGCAAGTGGTGCCACACCAATTTTATATTGGTAAAGCCCATACAATGCCACTGCCAATCCGGAGGCCAGCAAAAGACCAAGCACGGTCAAGATGCGCTTAAATCCGGAATTTCCCGATTGTCCTAAAGCCGCGACAAAGAGAAAGTACGAGCAAGTGTAAACTACAACTTTTGCCAGACCATGAATGCTCGGCGCTAAGTAATGAGAGGCAAAACAAGAAATAACATTGAAACAAAGAAAGAGAAAGACAAGGCCATCGATAGCGGACTTGGGGTATTTTTCTTTGCCGCCCAAAATCAGGCCAACAATTTGCAGTAAAAGACCTGCCACCACCACTAGTGCTAAGGTCTCTTTGTCGTTGACAAATTGATGTGCAGGCAAAATGGTGACTAAAAGGCAAATTAATAAGAAACTAGCAAATTGCAACCATGAGCCGATTTGGCTCAGCTTGGACAAATTGAACTTAGCTACGGCAAACTTAACTTGCTGCCAAAATTTACCGACTGTTGAACTTGTGAGAGTTTCGGACCAGACTTCGTCATAATCCTTAAGTGACAAGATTTCAATCATTTGCATGGTTAGTTTTGCTGGCGGATATCGACAACTACTCCCTGCACTCTATATTTAAATCCTTCCAGTTCGACTTGATTGCCGACTTTGATTTTGTTGCCACGTAAGACATAGCCGTCGTCGGTGACTTCTGCTTCATCACCGAGGGTAATAACAAAGTCATGAGCCAATGGTTGTGCCGGATCGTTAAAGGCAAGTGCCTTTTTGCCGTCCGCGGATAAAAAGGAAACTTGTTTAGACCATTCTTTCACGGCCAAAATTACCATTGGAGGGTAGACTGGCTGATTGCGAATCGTGAAGGCTGACCTTTCACCAACTTTGAACAATTGTGTGTCGTGAGTTTTCAGACCACTGATATAAACATCGATGGCAACTTTTGCTTGTCCTTTAATTTGATTGTTGACACCGGCGTATCCGGCTTTTGCTAGAGTAAGACCGGAAATGCAGGCAAAGATCACTATCAAAAGCCAGAAGTCCAAGATATTCAATTTGCCAAACAATTTCTTCTTATTCGCTTGCATATTTTCTCCTTAAAAACTATTCGGGCAAATTGATCTGATCAAGTGCCTCGCTCATTTCAGTTTGAGAAGTGGTGGCAGTGCCAGCTTTCTTAACGACAATCCCGGCAGCCAGATTGCCCAATGCCATTGCTTCAATATAAGAAGCACCGGTGACCATGGCTAGAGCCATGGTAGCAACCACGGTATCACCCGCACCAGTAACATCGAAAACTTCTTCGCGATTGAAGACAGGTAGCTCAAACGGTTCCTGACCTCGTTGGAATAGAGCCATGCCGTGCCCACCGCGTGTAATTAAGAGCGCTTCGGCCCCGGTCAAAAGCATGAGTTCATTGCCCGCCTCTTTTAGAGAGGCAGAATCACTTATGGTAAATCCACAAGCCTTTTCGCAATCAGGTTGGTTCGGTGTGATTAAGGTGACATTTTGGAAGCGCTCAAAATGATCTTGGGCATCAACGATTAAGGCAATTTTTGTTTTTTGCGATAGCTGGCGACATGCCTTAATTAGACCGTCTGTCATAGTGCCACCACGATAATCCGACAAGATGATTGCATGATAGCCTGCCGATGACTTTTCAATTTTTTCGATTAGCTCTTTTTCGATGGATTGCGAAATGGCTTCGTGCGAAATTCTATCGAGTCGGAGAATCTGTTGTTTGAAAGAATGGGCTTTGGATAAGATGCGTGTCTTAACTGTGGTTGGTCTTTCCGCGTCAGTCACCAAGTCAAAAGTAATGCCAGATTGTTCAAAGATTTTGGCCATCTTTTGGGCGTAACTGTCTTTTCCGCAAACACCAATCGCGTGGCAAGTGCCACCAAGATGGGCAACGTTGTTGGCAGTATTTGCCGCACCACCTAAAGCATATTCGGTATCAACGTGCTCAAGAATTAAAACTGGTGCTTCCCGCGATATTCGCTCTGGTTTGCCTTCTAAAAGTTCGTCAAGCAAGAGATCGCCAACAACAATCACACGGCCACCAGTGAGGTTCTTGATCCGTTTGCGCAAATTTGATTTGCTTAAAAGAGGCGTTCCCATTTGCTTGGCGGAAAGCGTTATGTCATGAGGATGCATGCGTTCGAGTTCCTTGAAAAGTTCAATACCTTTGATATTGTCTGGATCGATCCCAAGAGAAAGTTCAGTCGCCTGGCGCGCCTCCTCAATATACCCTAGATGCGCAAAGAGACTGGCTAAATGAAGACTATGTAAGACGGCGTCATCCGGGCGGGCGGATGTCTGCAAATTTTTGCGACTTTCGGCCAGCTCCTGTCTCTGTGATTCCGTTAGTTTGTCTTCGTCACGGCGAGTGGTCTTTTTTATCAAGTCGTCCACAAAGGGCTTGATCTCAGTTAGGCTCAGTTCAGTTTTTTCGTGCAAAAATTCGCCTTTGCGGATTTGGAACTTTGGGATCTGACCGTCTTTGAATGTAAAAGTGGCTTGGTCTTTTTCTTGAGGTTGATTGAATTTTGTCAGGGACAATTCCTCTGATAAGCGATCACTTGCCTGGGAACTATTTTTGCCGGCATCTGGCTTGCCAACATCTGCGCCCGTGCCGGACAAGCGATCACTTGGCTTGTCCTGGCTTCCACCTGGTAAATTTGGGTTCGGGGAATTGCTCATATCGAGATGACCATAGTTCTGACGAATCGATTGCTTCTCTATTCTACTTTAGTTATTAATCTAGACTCATGTTAGAATCAGATTGAAATAGAAATTACCGAAGTGAAATTGCCTCGATATCGAAAAATTTTGACTTGTCAGGAGATGAAACCATTGGTAAGTAATTTAAAACGGTGCGCTTTCCAAACGTTATTACTTTGCCTTCTGCCGGTTATGGCGCCTCAGGCTTATGCCCAAATTCAGGCGCAAGGTTGGGCACCGGTGAGTGAGCCGGTTTTGCGCCCGGAAAAAACCGTTACCCAAGGCACCACGACGAACACCACGACACATGCACCGGTTAACGCCGTTGATTTGGACAATGGCGAGAAGGCAAAAGCTCAACTGCAAGTGGAAACTGAGCGGACAATCAGTCCAAACGATATCTTAGTTGAGCGTGTACGCAAGGATGCCTTTATTGCTTACAAAATCGTCAGGGATCCTTGGTTCTGGCAAACAGCCCAAGGAAATCCAGCTATTGTTGCTGCCATCTGTGCCCATGCCGGACCAGCAAAAATATTGGCTAAGTACGACCATCTTACCGAAGTTGCCGATGCCGATCATTATTTGTGCCGCCGTTTAACAAAGTGGCGGGCAGCGGCTCAGGCATTAGCATCAAATCCGCACAATGGTCATGTTATTGCTCTTGATCCACAAGGTATGTACACAGCTATGCAGCGTGATCCAAAGGTGGCCAGACTTTTGGCTAAGAATATCTTGTTCAGTCAAATGGTCGTCGAAAATCCAGATTTGGGCAAGGAAGTGGCAAGCCACATCAAAGGCCTACCATTTGAATAAAGCGGATTGTTTCTTGTCCCCTCGGTTTGTGCTTGCGCCGAGTACAATGGAAATGTATGTTCCATTTAAAACTAATTGAATTGGAATCTGAGCTTTTAGCAAAAGAACAAAGCAAGCAAGGCTTTGAGAAATTTCCTTATGCTTGCGAGGCATTAATCGAGCATGTGGAAAAGGAAATTGGTGTGCGGCTGGCTGACAAAGTGCCGCAAGACTGGCGCGGCTGGCTATCGTATCGGCGCGAAGCTGACTCACTGATTGTTTTGCGCGGACGAGCCTTTGCCGATGGTGGCATGTTTGGCAAATGGAAAGCCGGTTGTGATGTACCTTATGGGCTGGACACGGTGACTGAATATGCCAGGCACTTTGCTGTGACACCACCGGCAGAGCTTGATCATTTGCTTTTGAATTTTGGTCAAGCAGAATCAGCCCGTGTTTTTCTTTGGTACGGCGAGAACGTGGCGGAATACAAACTGATTTTTATGGCCGATGTGCAAGACGATCCGCATCATGAGCTTGGCGAGGCAATTGTCGAGGCTTGCACTTGGATCCTAAAACGTCCGAAAGACAAGACAATTCTGGAATTTCTCAAAGAGAAGGAAAGATGAATTAACCAGGATCTTTAGCTGGTTCTTTGACGTTTATTGTTTGTCCTTGATCATTACCCCTAACTTTGATACTAGGCTCGTTTGGTCTTTGGGTAAATGCTTTGGTAAATTCCAAAAGTTCAATTGGTACGGGAAATATCAATGTAGAATTTTTTTCCGCCGACACTTCTACCATGGTTTGTAATTGCCTTAACTGCATGGCGCCAGGCTGGCTGGTGATAAGCTCAGCTGCTTGGGCTAGCTTTGCCGCCGCCTGAAATTCACCTTCAGCTGCCACCACTTTTGCTCGGCGCTCGCGTTCAGCTTCGGCCTGACGGGCCATGGCTCTTTGCATTGAATCAGGAATTTCTACGTCTTTCACTTGCACAGAAATTACTTTGATTCCCCATTCTTCCGTTTCGCGATCAATTATGGCTTGCAGCTTGGCGTTGATCATGTCGCGTTCCGCCAATAGATGATCGAGATCAAATTGACCCAGCACGGATCTCAGTGTCGTCTGAGCAATTTGGCTTGTGGCATTGACCGGATCTTCAATTTTAGTGATCACCTTAAATGGATCGTCAATTTTGAAAAAGCAAACAGCTGCAGTTTTGGCTGAGACATTGTCCTTGGTAATAATTTCCTGCATGGGAATTGATAAGGTGATTATGCGTTTGTCTACCTTCTTGGCTCTTTCAATAAATGGCACAATGATCACAGGACCTGGTCCACGCACACCCACCACGCGACCGAGACGGAATATAACCAGCCTGTCGTATTCATTAACGAATTTCAGTGAGTTCCAGAGAAAGACAAAGCCGATGAAGGCGGCAACCATTACTTCAAATCCCATTTTTTTTCCTCCAGAAAAGGTCACTTCTTCCTTACCCGGAAATGCAAGGCGCAAGCGGCAACGGCTATCTTCTGTATCAAATTTTAATAGGCTGGATGATAAATAAATCTAGGAGTGTCTTTTTGCTCTGAAGATAAAAAAGCCGGAAGTTCCGTGTAGGCTTGGCAAAAGCTGAATTGAGCCAGCTTCGGCTTTTGCTCTCATGCTGGGATCTAATTTGTCCCATTCGGAAATTAAGTCACTTTGGAGGAACGGCATTAGGCTTTCTGCTTCAAACTCTTTGTGTTGGTCTAAAAACCAGGCAAAGTTTTCTTGGTTTTCTTCCGGTTCGACTGAGCAAGTTGAATAAACTAGAATACCGCCAGGCTTAACTAATTTTGCGGCTTGGTGCAAAAGCTTTCTTTGTATTGTTATCAGTCTCTCGAGATCGGGCATTTGGCGATTAAAGCGTAAATCGGCTCTTTTGTTAATTACACCGGTTCCGGTGCAAGGTGCATCAATCAAAATTCGATCGGCGAGAAATTCAGGTTCATAAGTTGTGCCATCACTTGTGACAATTTCAATATTAGTAAGCGAAAGTCTGGTTCGTTCTGTCTTCAACATGTTCAATCGCTTGCCACTTTGATCGCAGGCAATTACTCGACCGCGCCCTTCCATCATGTCAGCCATATGCAAGCTTTTACCACCCGGTGCTGCACATAAATCAATTACCACTTCACCAGGTTTAGGATCGACGACAATGGAAACAAAGCTGGCTGCTTGATCTTGGACGACAAATAATCCTTGATCGTAACCGGTGATTTTTTCAATCGGGCCTTTTTTGCGTCCACGATCATGTACGACGAGGCAGGTATCGACGAGCTTACCTATTTCTGTTGTCACACCTGCATTTTCTAGGATTCTTTGCAGTCCTGGTGCCGTAATGGCTGTTTGCACGGCGCGCAAAGTCAAATTGGGAATGCGGTTGCTTGCCTCGAGCATGAGTTTAGTTTGCTCGTCACCAAATTGTTGGCGCCACTTTTTCACAAGCCAATCAGGCATAGAATATTTACGGCTCCAGATTTCAACTGAATCGCCATCTTGATCAGACGCTTCATTTGATTGATCATCACTTGTCTTTTCTTTTGCACGTAAGTAATTGCGCAAGACGCCATTGACAAAAGAGACATGTCCTTTGTGACCCAATTTGCCTGCTAATTCACAAGCTGTGGATACCACAGCTCTCGCTGGAATATCGGGCATCTGCTCAATTTGAAAAAGTGCCAGGCGCAATGTGTTGCGCAAAGACCTGGGCATTTTTGCCAAATCTTTTTTGCAGTATTTGGCCAAATGGAAATCCAAGTCGTCTCTTTGTCTTAGAACTCCTTGTACAAGAGCAGTTACGAAAGCTCGATCGGGTTCGGATAAAGACACGTGCTTGAAGGCACTATTAAGTGCGATATTGGCGTATGCACCTTCGCTCTCGACTTTAATCAAGATTTCGCAAGCTACCTTGCGTGAAGCAAGACCTCGCATAGTTTTTTGTTCGTTCTCAGGCATTTGTGATACCAAATCCGGTGCCTGGTGTCAGGCGTACGCCGTGCGCCCAATCTAAAGCAAAGAGCTTGGCGCGATTGGCTGGTTGTACTTCAACAAGTTCAATTGTCTCTTTGCCATCAGGACCGCAGGCAACTAATACTTGCCCTTGGGTCTTTATTACTTCTCCCGGACCATAAGCATGGTGGTTTGCTACCGCCCCATCGTTTTCTGCAGCCGAAGTTATTTCGTTCGGCAGTTTTGTTTTTATTACCTTGAGATAATTGCCTTCGAAGTGTGTGTAGGTGCCTGGCCATGGCTGAAGTCCACGGACAAGATTGTGAATTGCTTCTGCCGGTCTTGTCCAATCAATATTACTAAGCTCTTTGGATAAAAGTGGTGCATACGTAGCTTTGCTATCATCTTGAGCCTCAGGTTTTAATTTCCCGGCAAGCAATTGATCAAGAGTTTCAATTATCAATTTTGCCCCGACGCTGGAAAGTTGCGAAGCAAGCTCACCGGCAGTCGTATCAGAGCCAAGTGGAACTTCTGCTTTCAAAAGCATCTTGCCTGTGTCTACACCGGCATCGGAAAACATGGTCGTGACACCAGCTCTCGTATCACCATTTATAATCGACCAATTAATTGGTGCCGGCCCTCTATATGCCGGCAATAGTGATCCGTGCAAATTGATCACACCATGTGGTGCCATTTCTAAAACTGGTTGTTTGAGAATTTGGCCAAATGCCACCATGACTAAAACATCTGGTTTGAGAGCGGCCATTTGCTCGACAATTTCCGGAGATTTAGAAAGCTTCTCCGGCTGCATGACTGGGATGTTATAAGCATTGGCGATAACTTTTGTTGGTGGCGGCGTTAACTTATGTCCACGACCTGCGGGACGATCTTTTTGAGTCACCAAACCGACAACGTCGGCCTTTGGCCACGCAATTAAAGCTTTGAGACTAGGAACGGCAAATTCAGGTGTGCCGAGATAGATAATGCGCAATTACTTTTCTTGCCGGACTTCCACTACGTGGTCGTAATTGAGACAGATACGATCATCGAGCATCAAGTACATTAAGCGTGTAGAGTCGAAGACAATATTTGTCAGTACACCGGTATATTGCTTATCTTGAGCAGTGACTACCGTTACGCGCATGCCAACCCATTGTCGAAGATATACAAGCTTATCGCGCGTGGTCTGGTTCATAGTCCTATCCTAATCCTGAACGAAAAAGGTACCCTAAGGCTATGGTCCACTATCTCCACCACATGACAGCCCAATAAAATCTTAGTCTAATCTATTGTCGCCGGTTTGGCTACTCTCGAGACCATTTTGTGCTTAAAGAAACTACTGGAAATCAGCTACTTTACATATTTTCAATAATGGCAGCAGCGAATTCCGAGGTTTTTAACTTGGTTGCACCTTTCATCAAACGCTCCAAATCGTAGGTCACAAGTTTCTTTTGAATTGTTTGAGCGAAAGCTTTGTGTACCAAATCGCGAGCCTCTGTCCAGCCAAGGTATTCCAACATCATTGCGCCTGAAAGAATTACAGAACCAGGATTGATTACATCCTTATCGGCATACTTAGGAGCTGTGCCATGGGTGGCTTCGAAGATAGCACAGTTGTCACCAATGTTGGCGCCCGGTGCTATACCAAGTCCGCCAACCTGTGCGGCGCAAGCATCCGAGAGATAATCACCGTTCAGATTGGTGGTAGCCAATACGGAGTATTCATCTGGTCTGGTCAGTACTTGTTGGAACATGGAATCAGCAATTCTGTCGTTAATGACAATTTGCTTTTCTGGCACTTTTCCGTCGTGCTCTTTCCAAAGATTTTCTTCGGAAATCACTTGCGCTTTAAATTCTGCATCAGCAATCTGGTATCCCCAGTCTCTGAAAGCGCCTTCGGTGAATTTCATGATATTACCCTTGTGCACAAGGGTAACGGACTTACGTCCATTAGCAATTGCATATTGAATTGCTCTTCTTACCAATCTTTGTGAGCCGAACTTGGAAATTGGTTTGATACCGATACCGGAATCCGGGCGGACCTTTTTACCGAATGTTTCCAGAAGGTCGATGAGTTTTTTTGCTTCGCTGGAATCCATGGCGTATTCAATGCCAGCATAGACGTCTTCCGTATTTTCACGGAAGATAACTATGTCCAACTTTTCTGGTGCCACTACTGGTGATGGCACGCCGGTGAAGTAACGCACTGGTCGGACGCAGCAGTACAAATCAAAAATTTGACGCAATGTGACGTTCAAACTGCGGATACCACCACCAACTGGAGTAGTGAGCGGTCCTTTAATTGATACGCCAAACTCTTTAATTGCTTCGAGAGTCTCTTGAGGCAGCCAATCACCAAATTCTTTGAAGGCCTTTTCGCCAGCAAATACTTCAAACCAAGCAATCGATTTTTCGCCTTTGTAAGCACGCTCCACAGCTGCATCAATTACTCGCTTAGAGGCGCGCCAAATGTCTGCACCGATACCATCGCCTTCAATAAAAGGGATAATCGGGCGGGTAGGGCTGACAGGCTTACCATTTAGAAATGTAATTCTCTCGCCGGCGGGGACGCTAACCCCGTTGTACTTCTTCTCCACAACTTGCTCCATTTCTTGGTTACCTCTAATTAAAGCGTTAAACGAATATTCCATTTACTTTAACAGGGACTGGCAGGTGATAAGCCCAAGATCAGGAAATACTAAAGATCCAGGACTTGGCCATAGTCTCAAAAGATACGGAAGATCCCGACAAGATATAGATGCAACCAAAAGAAGAAGCTAAGCAAAATTCTCTCAGTGCCGTAAGGCAGTCTGCCGACAAGCCGGCAAGGTTGCCAATAGGGGCTTTGGTCTGTTTGCCGGCCGGTCTTTGGCTTGCCATATTCATGATTCTTCCCCTGACAATACTTTTGGTCTTTAGTTTTGGCAGCCGTGACCCATCAGGCAAATTAGTCCTTGGTTTTACCTTAGAAAATTACGTGCGCTTTTTTGCCGGACCTTATTTGTCTTCTCTTGGGCGATCGATTGGCTTAGCTTCATCGACAACAGCAATTTGTCTGGTGATTGGTTTTGCCACTGCGTCTTGGTTAGCATTTTCTGTACCAAAGTCAAAGCAAAATGCTTATTTGACTTTGCTTGTGGCGCCGCTTTGGACTTCTTTTCTTTTGCGCATGTATGCCTGGATTACAATTTTGCGCCCAAACGGTATTTTAAGTTCGACATTGACCTCTTTTGGTTTTGACCAGACGCTTTCAATTTTGTATACACCTCTTGCGGTACTTTTGGGCATGGTCTACAACTATTTGCCCTATATGATTTTGCCTTTGTATGCCGCTTTGGAAAAATTGGATACGCGCCTTCTGGAAGCATCCGCTGATTTAGGTGCAACACCATGGCGTTCTTTTGCGCAAGTGACAGTGCCATTAACAGCACGTGGTATCGTCGCTGGTGTAATCATGGTTTTTGTTCCGGCGCTCGGTGATTATGTCACGCCAGATTTGCTTGGTGGTGCCAAAACCATGTTCATTGGCAATCTGATTCAGAATCAATTTTTAGTGGTGCGCGATTGGGCCTTTGGTTCGGCTGTTTCCACTATTATGATCATCATTGTTGCCTTTGCGGTTTGGATTTATCTCAAGTATGGTGAGGGTGGGGTTTGATCTTGGCGAGAATGGACATCAGCCTGTCGTAATCATCACCAAGCAACTGTGCTAGCGCTTTGCCGGCATCAACTAAATAATCGTAATCGTTGTTACGCGCTTTGTAAGCAATGCGAATCGCCGCTGCGACAAGTTCATCTTGTGGTACGCCGGTCACACCTGAGCCTTGTAAGAGAATACGCAAGAAGGCGAAATCATCGGTAATTCGACATATCTCTTCATCGGTGGCCGCAAAAACAAAATCATGCACTTTTGCTGGATGCGGTGGTAAGAAATGTCGTACAGAGCCGTCTTCAAAATAACCGATGCAAGCGGCTTGCACTTCCGTGCGCAAAAGGGCAAAAATTTGTGGTTGTTCAAGCTTGAGTTCTTCCCGTGTCAAACCCATGGCTTGCGGTTTGTGAAAGTTATCTTGCGGACCAACGGCAACATTGTAAACAACACCAATTACATCAGACTGGGCGCAAACAAAGCTGCCAAAAGCTGGCAAAGTATTTTCAGCACCCGTTTGGTCGAAATCTTTTGCCCATATTTCCACGGCAAAATTGGTAATGGCAGAAGCGGTTACTTCTCCGATTGCCTTTTTATCTTCTACCTTGGACTTATTCATTATAAATATTGTATACCGCTTGCCGCAAAGCCAAACAAATTCAACTAAACTGGAAATAGGACCAAGTGTCAAGAAATCAGGCAAATCGAGATTTAGGCTTATGTTTAAAAATCGCCAACAAGCAGGCAGGCTTCTAGCCGAGAAGCTTTACACTCTCCTCAGAGATGAGGGCTTAAGCGCCCTCACCATCGCTAAAGAGTGTGTGGTGATTGGTTTGCCGCGTGGCGGCGTGCCAGTGGCGTTAGAAGTCGCCTTGAGCCTGCATGCGCCGCTCGATGTTTTGGTCTCAAAAAAGATTCACGCACCGGACAACCCAGAGCTGGCAATTGGTGCAGTGTCGTCATCAGGAATTGTTGTCTTGGATTCGCGCATTGCCTCACGCTATCGCGCGTCCGAATACCAAAGCGCACAAGTTGAACAAGCCAAAGAGTTAATTGAGCAAACTAAGGCGAAGGAAGCTTATTGGGTGAAGGAAGGGCAAATTAAGCCGAGATCTGAGCTTGCCGGCAAGTGGATTGTCTTAGTTGATGATGGTATTGCCACAGGCATGACCGTAGTGGCAGCCTTGCGTACCCTTTCCACCAAGAACGTGGCGAAAGTAATCTTAGCCACGCCAGTCATACCTTACGATACATATTTGTCTCTTAGCCAAGATTGCGATCATCTGGTGGCATTGAGCATTCCGTATGAATTTTCATCAGTCGGCCGCTTTTATCAAGACTTCCATCAGGTGGAAGACCAAGAAGTAATTGAAGCCTTGCGCCGGTCTGCACAAGTTGCACGCTAAATTTACTAGTCTGTAGCCGGGGTATTACTGCTTGATTGGTTAGCCTCGGGCACAGGAGTGCCGGGTCCGATGGTAGCTATACGGGAAACTTGCAAGTTAATGAAAGTCTTTTTGCCATCGCTGGAAATGCTAATTCCTGCTTCTTGGTCTTTATTGGTCGCAGAAATATTTACTTCCTCGGTGCCCAAGGAATCAATTTGAGCGATTTTCCAGCCGCGTTCGTTGAGTTGCTGGCGGTAGAAATCGCTGACCTTACCGACGCTGTCCTGTGAGGAAAGCATGAGGAAGCGACTATTTTCTGTTCCTGGTTGCCCTTCGGCAGAAACGGAGCCTGTGGCTTTAGCCTGAGGATAAATTGGCAGTGGGAAATCTGGCGGAACAGCCGATGAGCCTTCTGAAAACGTATGCGTCATGCCACCGGAATCGTATGAGACCTGGTTTGAAGAACAGCCGGTGAGCAAAGCGGTCTGCACAACGAGGAGCAAGGAAAAAAATATGGAGGACAATGTTTTTGAAGGCATAATAATTTCAAGTAATTTAAAAGAGTTTACGCGATTACCTGCCTATTTTACCTTTCATTGCCGAAGTATTGTATTGTGATTGTGGAGATCTGCCATTTAAATTTGACCACGGTTCATTAATTGGCAACTTGACTATTTCTCGGGATCCGTTTTCTTTGGTTTGACTTGAACATATGACATCAAAAAATATCTTTCTGGCAATTCTGATTGGCGCTCAACTCTTTTTGGCTTGTCCGGCCAAGGCAGAACCTGAATCGGTGACAAAGTCCCCGGCACGCAGCTTTGGTGTTTTGCAGTTTCTTGGCCCGAATACGTTGGCAGATATTGCTACTTCGGTTGCTCCGTCTGTAGTGAACATTGATGTTTCTGTGACGGCAGCAAAAATGGAACCGCAAGCTAAGGAAGGTCAAGGACCGGCAACCGGTAAGGCAAGAGCCAAGGCTTACGACCGCTTCTATAAATATTTTGGTGTGGTGCCACCACAAGGTGAGCCTAATTCGCCGCCGCGCGGCACTGGCTCCGGTGTTATTCTCAAGCCGGATGGCATCATTCTTACTTCAAACCATTTAGTGCAAAGCGGCGATCGTATTCGTGTCACCTTGCATGATGGACGTATCTTTTATGCGACGGTGCTTGGTCATGACAGTTTTTCCGATTTGGCTGTGGTAAAAATCCAAGCTACAGATTTGCCGGTAGCCAAGTTTGGCTCTTCGCAAAACCTACGCCCAGGCGATTGGGTCCTGGCAGTTGGTTCGCCCTTGGGACTGGATCATACGGTTACTTTGGGTATTGTTTCTGCCTTGGGCAGACAAGCTAAAGGTTTGGATAGCTTTGGAGCGCGTTCAGGGGCTGTACGTTTCATTCAAACCGATGCAGCGATTAACCCCGGCAATTCTGGTGGACCTTTGGTCAATCTCAATGGTGAAGTTATCGGTATCAATACATTCATTAGGGGTGATGCGCAAAACATTGGCTTTGCAATCCCTGCCGATGTGGCATCGGAAGTTGCTACCAAACTTATGCGCTTCCAGGAAATCGCTCATCCATTTATTGGCGTGGTAATGGATCCGGACGCTAAAGGATCAGATTCCGGTGTTGTGATTCGTTCTGTCTCGCCGAAAGGACCTGCTGCAGTTGGTGGACTGGTTGCCGGCGATATTATTTTGGAATTGAATGGCAAGCCTGTTACGTCATCCGAGCAGGTATCGGATATTGTACGGACATGCGCGGTCGGTCAAAGCATTCCGGTGAAACTAAAACGCTCTGGTGAAGAAAAGCTGCTCAAAGTCCAGGTTGACCAACTACCTGATGATGGCGGCTTCGAGTAAGACCAAGATAGCCACGACCAATTAAATTTACAGCCAGGACGCAAGCGGTGATTAAAAGTCCTGGGATCATTGCTGCCCACCAATTGCCTTGTATAAGAGAAGGTTCCGATGCTGCCAGCATGCCACCCCAAGAAGGAATTGCCGGACCCAATCCCAAACCAAGAAAAGAGAGCCCGGCTTCTGCTAACACTGCATCTGATACCAAAAGGCAAGCCTCAATGACTAAAATGAAAGCACAGTTGGGTAAAACATGGGCAAGCAGTAATTGGGCGCGGCTCAGACCGAGGGCATAAGCAGCTTCTACATACTCTTGCTGTTTGATTGATAAGACTTGAGCGTGTGCCAGCCTTGCTGCTTCCAACCAGGAAGTGGCGGAGATAACGATAATGACTGTGACAAAAGGTAAGAGCCCTTGACTGTATGAATGCACTTGCATGAGATTGAGCAAGGGCTCAGGCAAGCGACTGGCTAATGCCTGAGGGACAAGCAACGATTGAAAGACAAGCAACAAAATAATCGCTGGAATAGAAAGCAAGCCATCGACGATGCGCATCATAGTGGCATCGATAATGCCACCGCATAGTGCTCCGATTGATCCCCACAAGCTGCCAATCGTTACGGCAAGAGTGGCTGCGACAATGCCGACGAAAAGTGAAGCACGCGCTCCCCAAAGTGCACGCGACAAAATATCGCGACCCAAATAATCTGTACCGAGCAGATGGTCGAGAGAACCAATTGGTAAATTGGCAGAATCAAGATTGATTGCCACCGGAGAATGAGCGGAGGCAAATGGTGCCCAACTTGGTGCCATGGTGGCCATGCCGAGCAGAATAAGTAAAATAATCAGACCAAGTAAGGTATCTAGGCCCAGGCGTATTCGTGGTTCTTTAGCTTGAACCTTTTGACGAATATTGAAACTAGTGTTTTGCCAAGGCATTGTTCTGTATTATTTGGTGTACTGGGGAAGTTAATTTGGGGAATCTATTTTAGATGGCATGAGAACTTGTCGATGTATTAGTTTCTTTGATGCGGGGATCGCAAATGGTAATTAGCAGATCAGATAACAAATTGGCTGCTGCTACGCATACGCCGTAAATCATCACCAGCGCCATCAAGAGGGGATAATTGCGCCCGAACGCCGCTTCAACGCTCAGCCTGCCCATTCCGGGCCAGGCAAAAATGGTTTCAATCAATACCGATCCACCAAATAGCCAAGGCAAGGAAAGACCAATTAAACTGACGACAGGTAAGAGACTATTTTTTAGTACATGACGGAAAAGTACTTCTTGCCGACTCAAGCCCTTGCTGAAAGCTTGAGTGACATAAGGCTTGGACCATTCTTCATCCAAGCTGGCTTTGAGAAATAAGCCAACTTTTGCCGCTCGCCTGAGCGCAAGTATCAGCGCTGGCAACAAGACATAGACAAATGTATTCTTTTGCGGTTCTGCTGGTGCGTGCAAACTCAAAACTGGAAATCCGGGAAACCATTCAGCTACACAAAATAGTGCCAGCAATGCCAACCAAAAGGATGGCGTGGAATAGAAAAAAATTGCCAAGCAAGAAAGGAAGGATGCGATTGCTTGCATGCTTTTCTTTGCCGCAAACAAACTCATTGCAATACCCCAGAGGATACCAATGACGAATGTCAGTACAAGTGCCACACCAACCAGAAAAATTGTGTTGGGAATCTTTTCGGCAATCACCTGAGCCACAGGTTGACCATCTTTATATGATCGCCCCAAATTATTTCCACCAAAGGCTCCCAAAACCCAACTTAAATATTGTTTGGGAAGTGGTTGATCAAGACCAAATTCTCCTTTGATTTCACGCAATTCTTGTGGGGCAAGATCTCTTTGGGCGCTGCCGACCAAGACGTCGACAGGATCGCCTGGTACTGCCCGCATGAGAAAAAAGGCAAATAAGGAAAGAATGAGGAGCATTGGCAATGTAGCCAGCGTTCGCTTTAGTATTAGTTCAGCCATTGGCGATTACCCGTGCCGGTTTGCCACACCTTATGCATTACATAGGATTGACAAACAACAAGCTTAGCTTCTACGATCAGGAATTCAACCTTTACGGTGAAACATTTTGAGGCGGCATAGCCAAGTGGTAAGGCAGAGGTCTGCAAAACCTTTATCCCCCAGTTCGAATCTGGGTGCCGCCTTTTTTTCTAACTCTTAATAAAACTGGCAGAAGATTGTAAGTCGCGATAAAATTGACTGGTTGAGGGCCGTTGGCTCAGAAGTAGAGCACCACTTTGACATAGTGGGGGTGGAAGGAGCGTTACCTTCACGGCCCAAATTTTTAGAGATAAGCAAGAACTAATTGTATCTCTTTGCAACCTAATTCAATCGGCGAAACAATCTATGAACTCGTCCACATCTGCACCGGCAAAACCGGGTGATTTTATTAGAGATATCATCGACGCAGATCTGCAAGCTGGCCGTCATGACGAAGTGATAACGCGGTTTCCGCCAGAGCCGAATGGTTTTCTCCATATTGGCCATGCCAAATCGATTTGCTTGAATTTTGGTTTGGCAAATGATTATCGCCAAAGATTGCCGCAGAGTAAGACGCGTTGCAATTTGCGTTTTGATGATACGGATCCAGCTAAAGAAGACACTCTATTTGAAGAAGCGATTCAGGCAGATGTTCAGTGGCTTGGTTTTGAATGGGGCGGGCTTTATCATGCAAGTGATTATTTCGAGAAGATGTATGAATATGCTGAGCATTTGATCTCGGCGGGCAAGGCTTATGTATGTAGTCTGAGTGATGCAGAAATTAAAGAATATCGCGGCAGCGTGACCACGCCAGGCAAGCCGAGCCCTTATCGTGAGCGCACGACAGAAGAGAATTTGGACATGTTCCGCCGGATGCGCAAAGGCGAATTTAAAGAAGGCGAGCATGTGTTGCGCGCCAAAATTGACATGGCTAATGCCAATATGAAGATGCGCGATCCTTTGCTTTATCGCATCCGTCACACCTCGCATCATATGACTGGCGATAAGTGGTGCATTTATCCCATGTACGATTATGCCCATCCGATTTCTGATGCGATTGAAGGTATTACTCACAGTATTTGCACTCTGGAATTTGAAAACAATCGCGAATTGTATGATTGGATGATCGACAATCTCAAAGATTACGCTAAATTCCCGAGCCGCCCGCATCAGTATGAGTTTGCTCGTCTTAATTTGAATTACACGGTGATGAGCAAGCGTCGCTTGCAAGAATTGGTGGAAGGCAAACACGTTAGTGGTTGGGATGATCCAAGATTACCAACAATTGCTGGACTGAGAAGACGCGGTTACACGCCAGAAAGCATTCGCGCATTTTGTGCCTCAGTCGGTATTGCTAAAGCTAACAGCACAGTTGATATGGCGCAGTTAGAATTTTGCATTCGCGATGATCTGAATACAAAGGCAGCACGCGTGATGGCAGTGCTCAAGCCGCTAAAAGTTGTGATTGAAAATTATCCGGAAGATTCGGTAGAAGAGCTTAATGCTCCTTACTGGCCGCAGGACATGCAAAAGGAAGACGAAACAAAACGCACAACGCGCAAAGTACCTTTTGCCCGCGAAGTCTACATTGAAGAAGATGACTTCATGCTGGACCCGCCAAAAGATTACTATCGGCTTGGACCAGGTAGGGAAGTGCGCTTGCGCTATGCCTATCTTGTTACTTGCACAGACGTGGTCAAAGACGCGAGTGGAAAAGTCATTGAAGTGCGCTGCAAGTACGATCCTAATGTGAAGCCGGGAGAAAGCCCCCCTGATCGTAAAGTCAAAGGTGCGATTCACTGGGTAAGCGCCAAGCATGCAGTTGATGCAGAAGTGCGTTTATACGATCGCTTGCTTTCGGAAGAAGCTCCCCCAACTGGAAAAGACAGCGAATTTATTAATGCCATCAATCCAGGTGCACTGCAATCGTTGACCGGCTGCAAATTAGAGCCAAGCCTAGCAAGCGTAAAACCGGCTGAGCGCTTCCAATTTGAAAGACAGGGCTATTTCATTTCCGATGTAAAAGACAGTAAACCCAGCAATCTCGTCTTCAACCGCATCGTTACCCTAAAAGATTCCTGGACCCGCGCTCAGAAGAAGTAGGGCTGCTCGGAGAAGCTTTGCTAGACGGCTTTTGCGGTCGTCTTCTTGTGCTTGTCTTCATGGACATGCGTAGCACAATGTGCTACGATAGACTACGTGAGGATATTAATAGTGGACAAAATTTCCTTTGATGTGAATCAATTGAAAATCTCAATCGAGGAAATCGATGAGGTGCTTGCCGATCTTCTCACGGAAGAATTTCCGATTGAACCCAGTGCTCGTGGAAATGATCGAAAGATGTTCGTTGGTCCAGTGCAAGCTTCTCAGCTTTGCGAAATAGGTGTGGAATTCGTATCGGACAATGAAGGTGATTACGACTGGCACATTTTTCACGCTATGCACGCTACATCTAAGTGGAGAGATGCCTTCTATGCTGCAAAAGGAATGTGATTATGGAAAAGAAAAGTGACAAATTAAAAGGCTCGACTCAGCGCTTGAAGGAAAAGGCAAGAGAACGTGTCACGCAGCGAGAGGTATTTCATTTTCGTCTTGAGCCGGAAAATATCGAGGCGCTGTATGAATTCGCCAAGGCAGAAAATCTACCGGTAGGTACAATGGTAAGAAAGTGGGTAGTGGAGCGAATTAACGCTGAAAGAGCAGGTTCTGCGTCTAGCTCAGAACTTCTGTTTGTCTCGGAACCGCAATCATCATATATTGCCCAAGCTGGAAGAGCCAAACAAAGTTCAAAACAGACGGAAACAATTCAGGATCTTAAAACGCAATTGACAGAGCTAGAACGTCGAGTGCAAATCTTAGAGAAAAAGGATTAAGGGTTTTATTTCGGTCGCAATCAAAATGTCTCAGAGAAATATTGGTCCTAAAGATATCATCGGCTTGCTTCTTCTCTTTGCCGTGATTATCTATTGGATCGTTTCAAGGGTGATCATGAACTTGCCACCAGCCACGCATTAGTCTGCCAAAATAAAATCAGATTAATTTTGGATTTTCCTTTGAACTTTTTGGGGACTCGAGCGTCTTTAATAAAGTAGAGGGTAGCGAGGATATTTTTATGAAGAGACCATTGGCCTTGTCCATAGCCTTTTTGTTTTCGGCGCAGGTTTATGCCCAAGAAAACATTTTCAGCCCGCCCAATCAGGCTGAAGTAAAACAATCTGGTGGGCAGTGTGAGGGAAAGCCATGCGAAGACGGTCCAGGCTTTCGCAAACGCGGAGGCGCGGGTGGCGGCAAGTTCCGCCAGATGATGAAGTCGGCCGCTCCCGGCATGCGTGAAGTAAATATGATTCCCAGCTTGAGTGCGGATCAACGAAAACAGGTTCGCCAAATTTACCAGTCATCACGGCAGGAAATACAGCCACTTGTAGCTGAGCTGAGGGAGCTAAAGCAAAAGTCGCACGGGGGTAAAGGCAGCGCTTCGTGGCGAACTGCAGGTGCAGATGGTTCAAAGGTAAATATCAAAGCTGATGCTAAAGCCGATAACATAGTTACGACAAAAGCCGCTGAAAATAATGCCGGTGAGAAACTTCAGGCGAGTAACCTCAGTCTTACCGAGCGCAAACAAGCACGGCAGAGAATATTTGCATTGGCTCAACAAATAAAGGACAAGCGAATAGCTGCGTGGCAGAAAGTCAAAGGACTTCTGTCGCCAGACCAGGTGCAAGAACTTGAACGAATGCATCAAGGACAAATTGTTGGACCGGGTCAGCGAAATTTCAGGTCACCTGATCAAACGCCGCCTGGTCATATGTCGCAAGAGAATGTTCAGTAGTAAGTGCCGCAAACTTGAGGTCACAATTTGTGACCTCAAGTTTAATCTTGGGACAAACAGACGAGGTATAGATGATGGCTTCCTCTGTCACAACGGATACATTGATGTCGCGGATTCATCTTGTCCGCGGCCAGAAAGTTATGCTTGATGCCGACCTGGCGGAGCTTTACGACGTATCGACAAAGGTCTTTAACCAGGCTGTAAAGCGGAACGTGAAACGCTTTCCAGTTGATTTTATGTTTCAGCTGACCGATGAAGAGCATAAACGTTTGAGATCACAAATTGTGATCTCAAGTTCTGGATGGGGTGGACGCCGTTCTATGCCTTGTGTGTTTACTGAGCATGGGGCAATAATGGCAGCAACTATTCTTAATTCTCCAAAGGCAACTGAGATGAGTGTCTTCGTCGTTCGTGCTTTCATTCAACTGCGGGAGATGATATCAACTCATAAGGAACTATTTGATAAATTGCAGGAGCTGGAAAGGAAAGTATCTGTACATGACAAATCGATTGCAAGCCTATTTGAGGCCATTCGACAGCTGATGGCACCACCGGCTCAGGCGAGGCGATATATTGGTTTCAGAAGAAATATGGGTGACAAGCAATGAGTGCAAAGCCAAACGAACAGTTTTGGATTGAACATTTGATGCGACGGGCTGGTTTTGGGGCGACGCCAGATGAGCTTAAGCACTATAAATCGTTGGGTTACCATGGCACGCTCAACGAATTGCTTCATCCTGAGTCTATCGATAATTCGAAATTAGAACGGACGATTGCTGAGCAGGGCTTTGACTTTCTTGATCCCACCGATTTGAAACGTTGGTGGATTTTGCGAATGGCTTTTGGTAAGCGGCCGCTTGAAGAAAAGATGACTTTGTTTTGGCATGGACATTTTGCTACTTCCAATCGCAAAGTGCGCAATGCCTATGCTATGTATTTGCAAAATCTTTTGTTGCGCAAATATGCACTCGGTAACTTTCATGATTTGCTTTTGGCTATTTCGCAAGATCCGGCAATGATCATTTGGTTGGATAATCAACAGAATCGCAAGGGTAGTCCGAATGAAAATTATGGACGAGAGATTATGGAGTTATTTACTCTTGGGATTGGCAATTATTCAGAGGCAGATATTAAGGCAGCGGCACGTGCATTTACTGGTTGGCAGACACGTCATACGGACTTTTTCTTTAATGCCCGGCAACATGACTATGGTGTGAAGACTGTGCTTGGTACTACAGGTAACCTCAATGGAGATGATGTGGTATCACTTCTGGCAAGGAAGCCGCAAACTGGTAAACATTTGGCCAAGAAGCTGATCACCTATTACGCAGTGGATGAGCCGCAAGCCAGTTACGTCAATGAAGTTGCTGCTGTTTATCAAGCCAGTGGTGGCAACATGCGCCGCACGGTCGAAGCAGTATTTAAACATCCGGATTTTTGTTCAGAAAAGTCATACCACGCCAAGATCAAGAGCCCATGCGAACTTGTGATTGGTACGATTAAGACTCTGCAAATTACAAAGTTAGATGGTGATTTGCCATCAGCACTTGCCCGTATGGGACAAGATCTGTTCGAGCCACCAAACGTTAAAGGATGGGATGGAGGGCAAGCTTGGATCTCTACTGACACGATGATGGAACGCTTTAACTTTGCAACAAGAATTGCTCAAGACAAATTTGATGCCATGGAAGGATATTTTTCTCCCAGCCAATTGATTTATCGGCAAGGGCTGACGAATGCCAAAGATGTAGTCGATTACTTTCTCAATTTGCTTGTTGATGCCGATGTACCGGAAAGTACAAGGCAACGTTTGATCTTTTATGTTTCAACCAGTGGTCAGTCACGCGAGGGCAAGAAAGCGACCAATCAAGAATTGCTCGATGCCAAGTTGCGTGGGCTGACGCACTTGATAATGAGTTTGCCGACTTATCAGCTTTGTTAGGGAACACTTACAATATAGAATAAGCCGTATGGCAGGGAGTGAACAAATGGATATTTCAAGAAGAAACTTTATCAAGGCAAGCCTGGGCGTTGCAAGTTTCTTCTTGACACCTATGGAAATTATGGCATTGGCGGCGCAAGCGGCTAATGGTCAGACTCGCCGTGCCGGTTCGAAAGTCTTTGTCATTGTGCAATTAGCTGGTGGCAACGATGGTTTGAATACTGTGATTCCATACGGAGCCGGTGCTTACTATCAAGCAAGGCGTGAGTTGGGCATTGAGCAAGCAAAAGTAATTGCCTTGAATGGCAAGCTTGGATTGCACCCAAATATGCAGCCACTAGCTGACCTCTATGCGCAAAAAAAGTTAGCCATCGTACAAGGCTGTGGTTATGCCAATCCTAGTCGATCACACTTTCGCTCAATTGAAATTTGGCAAACTGGGGATCCGGCAAAAATTGCTGATACTGGTTGGTTAGGACGCTATTTAGACTTCGCGCAATTGGAAGGCGGAAAGTCTTCCGGTATTTTATTACCGGCAGTCAATGTGGATCCCATATTGCCGAAGACACTTTCGGCAAATAAAGTTACTGTTCCATCTGTGTCGAGTGTTTACGACTTTCGCTTTCGCGTAGATCCAAAATATCCCGAAGATCGCGCCCAACAGCTCGAAGCGTTTAATGACATTTATTCCAATTTCAATTTGCGCAGACCTTATGTTGATCTCTTGCGTAAAGTAGGACTCGATGCCAATGCCGCATCGGATTATTTGTTGAAGGTTGTGCGCAACTATAAAGGCAATCAACAATATCCAGAAAATACTTTTGGTCGTGGATTGAAATTCATTGCCCAAATGATTACAGGTGGAGTGTCATCGCAAATTTATAACATCAGTCTGCAAGGATTTGACACGCACGCTAATCAGACTCGCACACAAGCAGCCCTTCTAAAACAGCTTGCTGACGGGCTTTCAGCCTTTCAGGCTGACATGGAAGCACATGGAGTCGGGAGCGATGTTATCGTTATGACATTTTCCGAATTTGGCCGGCGCGTTTCCGAAAATGGTGCACGCGGCACTGATCACGGAACTGCTGCACCATTATTTGTTATGGGCAGCGCCGTAAAAGGTGGCATCTACGGCGATCACCCAAGTCTGACTAATTTAGATGACGGCGATCTGAAATACAAAGTAGACTTCCGCCAAGTCTACGCCACCATCTTAGACCGCTGGCTCCAAGCCGACTCCCACCAGATCCTCGGTGCCAAATTCGATACATTATCGTTTGTCTAATGTGTTATTTGGCGGGCTGTTCTCCACTAGCAGAGTCATTGATGTCTTATACGCGATTTCGTGTACAAGCATCTGCGAATTTACAAGCTTCCTAGATAGGGTTATATTCGCCAAGCCGCCATGAGGGCAAGGAGGACTTCACTATGGATCTTGGAATATCATCGAAATCAGCAAATTTAGCCGACACATTTGGTGAACTTGCTAAAGTTACTAATACTCCCGCAGATAGCGCATACAAATTCTTACAAGTTGACTCTCAACGTACTAAAGACGCCACCTATAACGTAAAGCCAATCCGGCTTCGAGATAGCGAACCAATTACTCAGAATGAAAGCGGTATAGGCAGGCTGATCAGATTCCTCGAAAGTCTATTATTAGGTACACGAAACAAGTGAAGCATCTTGTCGCGCGGAGGAGGCGATAGCCGACGGAGATGGTATGTAAAGCGCCCTCAAGTAATAGCGTGAGGTAATGGAGTAAAGATTGCCGGCAGGTGCAGAGAAA
>JAGVKG010000014.1 GCA_020050685.1 Candidatus Obscuribacterales bacterium
GAGACAACTTCTTTCTGTCGTCCGGCCAAAAACTTTTCCACTTGCCCGACCATTAGATCATACGGCGCTTCGGCAACCAGCTTTTGACACGGGCCCAAACAAAGGCCAATGTGATAGTTCATGCAGGGGCGATCTTTGAACAAGGGATTTTTGCGCTGGCGCATGGGAAAGACTTTGCGCAAAATTCTCACTGTTTCCCACATTTGCCCAGCTAATACGTATGGTCCGAAAAGTTTTGCTTTGGGATTTTCTTTGCGATAACGTTGTGGTTCGCGCACCATGACCAAACGTGGGAATGGCTCATCATATGTAATTGCCAGCCAAGGATATTTCTTGTCGTCTTTTAGCGCGACATTATAGCGCGGCATGTGCTGCCGAACTAAAGTTGCCTCAAGAATCAAGGCTTCCTTTTCGGAATTGGTCAAAATTGTTTCAAGCGTTGCCACTTTCGGCATCATCACGGCCAATTTAGGCCGCTGCGCCCAGCCGGTTTGATTCCAGTACGAGCGCACGCGTGATTTGAGAGCCAAGGCTTTGCCGATATAAACTATCTCGCCCTCGGCGTCCTTGAAAATGTAGACACCAGGCGCATTCGGCAAGGTTGATAATTGCAGTTCAAGCTCGTTTGGTAGTGAACGTGGCTTCATTAGAAGGCTCAGGCGTGAAATCTTGTTTGTCTTTCTCGCTTACAGGAAACTTTTGTCCAGGCATTGCGGCTGCAAGCGCATCCACCAGGTATTCTACGCCGATTATCTTCATTCCGTCGATAGCACCAATTTGGGCTACTGCGGATTTGGGAATTAAGGCACGCGTAAAACCAAGCCGGGCTGCCTCTTTCAATCTCCGCTCTAGTCCCGTCACTTGCCGCACTTCGCCGGACAAGCCAATTTCTCCAATGGAAACCAAACCCGGATCGACTGAGCGATCCAAATGCGAAGTGGCAACTGCCAGCGCCACACCCAAGTCGCCTGCCGGGTCGTTGAAGTCAAAGCCACCAACTACATTGATATAGACATCTGAACGAGAAAGGAAAAGACCAACTTTCTTTTCCAGAACAGCCAAGATTTGCAAAAGCCGGTTCAAGTCCCAACCATTAGCTACGCGCCGCGGATTTGTGAAAGCATTTGCTCCGACCAAAGCCTGCACTTCGACAAGCAGAGAACGCGTGCCATCAGCACCACAAAGAATAGCCGTGCCGGAAGCTGCTTGTTTTTCTCCCAGCTTGCTCAAGCGGTCAGCCAGAAAATGCGCGCTAGGATTTGTCACTTCTGAAAGCCCTGCGCCGGCCATGGCAAAAATGCCAATTTCTTGAGTCGAGCCATAACGATTTTTTGTTGCGCGCAAAATTCGCAATTGTTGCGGGCGGTCGCCTTCAAATTGCAAAACCACATCCACCATATGCTCAAGCACTTTTGGTCCGGCAACGGAACCGTCCTTGGTCACATGACCAACCAAAATGGTGGCAATCCCTTTTTCTTTGGCAACATTCACAAGCGCTTGTGCCGATTCGCGCACTTGACTCACGGATCCACAGGAGGACGTAAGCTCTGGGTGATAAACGGATTGAATACTATCGATAATTGCCACTTCGGCTTTGCACGAAGCCAACTCTTGTTCAATTTTTGCCAGATTCTGCTCTGACCAAACCAACATTTGCGAATCGGACAAACCCAAACGGTTGGCTCGCAATTTGATTTGCTCAGCCGACTCTTCCCCACTTATATATAGGATGGGTTTGCGGCTCGACATTTCTTTGGCTAATTGCAAAAGTAAAGTCGACTTGCCAATGCCAGGATCGCCAGCCAAGAGCACGACGGAGCCAGCAACCAAACCCCCACCAAGAACTTGGTCGAGTTGGCTGATGCCGGTCGAAAACCTTTCGGCGTCGTCCGATTCAATTTCGTCAAAAGTGCGTGGAGGAGTTACTTTGTCCTTTCCTGTCGACAAGGATTTTTTTGACTCGGGAACGACAAATTCCTCAACCAGGCAATTCCAATTTAGACATTCCGTGCAGCGACCGAGCGCGCGACCACTTTGAAAGCCGCAAACCTGACAAACAAAACGAGACTTAGACTTTGCCATTGCCTCTCCTTTGAAAGGACCGTGCACCTTCGTTGGTTGAGCCTTCGCGCAGCTTGACAGCCCGACATATTGTCCGAGTAGAATTTCTCGCCGCACGCTATATTCTCACGCACGATTATATAGTAACCTTGAAAGCTGAATATCTTTATGGCAAGAGAGTAATTCAAGAAAGCAAGCACGATAGATGTTTCAGTCTCCCGGATCAATTATTTTTCAGCTCGGTCCGCTTACGGTCAGATGGTATGGCGTAATGATCGCAGTCGGCTTTCTGGTGGCAACTTATTTTGCTACCAGACTAGCCAAACGCTGGCAGCTGAGCGCAGATCAAATTGTCAATTTGATTTTGGTGACATTCTTGGGCGGAATAATTGGTGCGCGGCTTTACTTTGTTGCGCTCACTTGGTCGGATTTTGTCCTTCATCCGATTGCTATTTTTGAGACTTGGCGCGGCGGACTTTCCATTCATGGTGGATTTATCGGTGGACTTCTCTTTGGCGGAATTTATTGCCTCTTTACCAAGTTGCCGTTTCTCACCTGTTGCGATCTAATTGCGAGCTGCGTTGGTCTGGCGCAAGCCATTGGTCGTTGGGGAAATTTTTTCAATTCCGAAGCGTTTGGTCGCCCGATTACATCGGATTTTTTCTTGCGCCTCTATATTCCGCCCGACCGTCGTCCGCCCCAATATCAAATGAACGATTACTTTCATCCGACATTCTTATATGAATCGTTTTGGGATCTTGGTATCTTTCTCTTACTCTACTTTTTCTTGGCAGATCGCTTGCGCGCGTATCCGGGAATTACTTTCCTTTGCTACTTGTCCCTGTATTCGATTGGCCGCTTGTTAATCGAACCATTGCGTGTCGATAGCTTGCCGGCATTCGGAATGCCCGCACCAATTTTGGTATCAACCATAATGCTTTTGCTTTCTTGGCTCGGCATCATCGGCTTAGCGATCAAATACAAAGCCGAAGCCAAACGCGCGGTACAGAAGTAATGCGACCTCGCCCGCAGTGATCATCGCGCGCGCACGTTAGTTACTGCGGGTCAGGCGTGCCTGACCCCTACGAAGACAATCGTTTTAGGAACGTTGGCCAGACTTCGGGATTGACGGCGGTTTTGGGTAAGGTGCCTGCGAGGGCTTGAATTACCGAGTCGCTCGCGAGTTGGGTCATTTTCGCTCTTGTTTCCATGGTTGCCGATGCGACGTGTGGTGCTAGGACAACATTTTCCATTTGTAGAAGTTCCGCTGTAATTGCCGGTTCGTTTTCGAAAACATCCAGTCCACAACCTGCCAGTTGTTTGGCTTGAAGTGCCTTGACCAAGGCCTTCTCGTCAATCACGGCACCACGGGCGGTATTAATCAATATGCAATTTGGCTTCAGTTTGGCAAACTGACTTTCACCAATTAAGTGATGAGTTTCTTTGGTCAGTGGGCAATGCAAAGAAATAAAATCGGATTGCCTTAAGAGCGTATCCAAATCAACTGGTTCTGCTGGCAAATCAGTTTGTGTCATACCTTTGCGGTGAGCCAAATAAAGAATTCTCATATCAAAGCCGCAAGCCCGTCTGGCAACCGCTTGCCCAATTCTGCCAAAGCCGATAATGCCAATGGTTTTTTTGTAGATGTCTTGACCAAGTAAAAGTTGTGATTTCCAACCTTCAAACTGTCCTGAGCGGATAAATCGATCCGCCTCGGCAATTCTTCTGGCTGATGCAAGCATTAGTCCAAAAGCAAAGTCTGCACATGTTTCATCCAGCACACCAGGTGTATTGGTCACCAAAATACCGGCTTTAGTGGCGGCAACGATGTCTACTTTATCGTAACCAACGGCAATGTTTGCCACCATTTTTAGTTGCGGGCAGCTTTCGATAACCCTTGCCGAAATTTGTGGTACCAAGGTTGGCATCAGCACGTCGATACCCTTAAGTTTGCCAATCATCTCGTCTGCCGAAAGCGAGAGCTCGACAGGTTCTTCTTCCACTGAGGCAATTTGCGAAATATCGGCAAGCCACGGCTTGGGGACGCTGCCGAGCACGAAGACTTTGGGATTTGCGAGCAATACTTCCATATTTATTATTAATTGGCTAGTACAGCTAAATGTTCGTTGAGCAAGCGGTCGAGTGTTTGGATTTCCATGTCCATGCGCCGATTATCCCAACCAAGAATGCGTTGCATGATTTTGGCAACCCGCGGAGCTGCCTCCAAACATTGTCTTTGATTGAGAATGCCCAATCGCAAACGTCGCATCAATAAATCTTCCAAAGACTCTGCCATTTCTTCTGCCGTGCAAAACGGTACTTCCGCCATGATGGGCGGGAAGTCTGGGCAAATGCGCTCATTAGTTTCCGGATTGTTCTCGACAATATTCAAAATCTTATTCGCATCTGAACCATAAGTGGAGAGAATATGATCAATCGTTGCCGGGTCTAGCGACAAGCGGCGCGCGCGTGTGGAAATTTCGGCTTGTTGGGTGAGGAAATCTTCTTTGTCTTGCCAGCCACCAATCATGATCTTATTTGTCTTCGATGGTCTAATCGTTAGCTCCGGGAATTTCGAGCCAATGCGATCGACAACTTGTTGAGCCATGATGCGAAAGTTTGTTAGTTTGCCACCAGTCACGCCGATGGTATCACCAGGCCCATCAAAAATAATATGTTCGCGCGAAAGGCTCGATGTATTTTTCGCTGCTGTAAGATTGCTGGGCAAAACCAATGGTCTCAGCCCGGCAAACGAACCAATTATTTGCGAGCGCTTAAGTTTTTGTGAACCGGTATAACCATTGACGATCGAAATAAGATAATCAATCTCGTCGGAAGTGGGCAAGGGATTATCCAAATTACCTTCGTATGGACTATCGGTGGTACCAACCATCAGCGCTCTTTGCCAAGGAATGACAAAGACATAGCGCGAGTCTTTAGTCGGTAAGAACAAAGCCGTGTTAATTTCCAGCGCTGATTGCGGCACGATTATGTGAATGCCTTTAGCTGGCTTGACGTGATCCTGCCAACTCTTGGTGATTATTTTATATAAGTCGTCCGACCAAACACCACAAGCGTTGACAAAACACTTGCCGGCAATTTCAATTTGCTTTCCGGAGATTCTGTCCTGGCAATTTACCTTGGTGACTCTGCCATCGTCTTGCGTAAAACCGGTAACCTGCAAATAATTGACAGCCAGCGCACCAAAATGCGCAGCGGATTTAATAACTTCAAGTACCATGCGCGCATCATCGGTTTGACAGTCATGAAAACGCAAGCCACCGGAAATCGCTTTCGGCGAAAGTGCCGGTGCTTCGTCCAACACTGCCTGGCGGGAAAGTCTTTGATGAACGCCATGCGCAATGGAAAATGAAAGTATGTCGTAAAGCGTCAGCCCAAGACTTGCCTTGAGATTGAACCACCAATCACCCGGTACCAAAGGCATAATCAGTGGAAAGCTACGCACCATATGTGGTGCCAACTGCTCGAGTATTTCACGCTCGGCGCAAAGCTCGCGCGTCAGCTTGAAGTGAAATTGCTCAAGATAACGCAAGCCACCATGAATAAGTTTTGTCGTGCGGCTTGATGTGCCCGATGCAAAATCATCTTTTTCAATCAAGCAAACAGACAAGCCGCGCGACGCAGCATCTTGTGCAACACCGGCGCCAGCAATCCCTCCCCCGATTACAACCACATCAAACGGTTCGGTGGTGGCATGTGCAAGCGCCTGGTTGCGTGTTCTCAATTGTCTCTCTTTATTGCAAGTGCTTCAAAAGTCCGGCGCCCAGTCCAACTGCGCCGCCAACGGCAGCAGTGCGCATCGACTTTCTAGCCGTGCTTTCACCCTTGTGCGAGGCCATTCCCAGTCCGAGTCCGATTGCTGTTCCAGTGGCAATGTTTTTTGCAATTGGGTGTCTCTTCATGGTTTCGCTCTTGTTGAGCAAGCCAACACCGGCACCGGTACCAGCACCAATTGCTGCTCCGCGCACAATGCCCTTGCCTGTCACTAGTCCAGTTACTGCACCAGCGGCAACTCCCACTCCGGCACCAACAGTGGCAGCCTTGACTTTGGGATGCTTTTGCCAATAGGTTGCATCTTTAGTTGTATGAACTTGGTTCTTTTGTGCAGAGCCTTGCAAAGTTGTGCTGCCGGCATTTGCTGCCAAGCCAAACGAGAACATTGCCAAAGCAGCACACGCGGCTACCAATTTCTTTGTCATATTGAGCTCCTTCCTTTTTTTCCATAATTGATTTTTGCTCGAACAAAAAATTTATAGACAATTGCGGGTCATATAATCGGGTTCAGTATAACCATAAATCATTCAACTTAATTTTGTCCCGCCAATTTTTATCTACAAATTCTATAAGTATCGACGCGGGCACCCGGCATATGTTCCTGGTGTGAATTAATGCCGCAATGTCTAGTTGTTGTATATGTAGTACGTATGCAGTGGCTATCTTTGCATCTTTTGAAAGCCGCATTGCCGGCTGATTTTGCCCCGCTTATTGCGATTATTACTTACCCTAATCAAGCGCAAGAGACGTATAATTTAGACGTTCTTATTGCATTCAAAGTACTAATGAGGCTAAGCATTTTGCAAAATCTATTACGTAAACAGTCGCGAGCAATCTCACTTCTACTTGCCGGACTGGCGTTGGTTGCATCAACAAATTTACCGTCCGCGGCTGCAAATACCACAGAAGGAAGTGTCATCCCCATGCTTCCTGAGTTGTCACAGACGCCAGAGACAATGGACAAACTTGGCGGGCTGGAAGACGCAGCCAATAAGCTTATGGACGCACACCAGCTTGACAAAGCCCTAATCAAGTGGCAAGAGTGTTATGGTTTGTCGATTGAAATGAAGTACTCCGAAGGACAAGGGCGTGCTTTGACAAACATGTGCAGAATTTACCGTGATCGCGGGCAGCTTTCACATGCAAAAGAATTGGGTGAGAATGCAATTGAGGTCCTCTCGGGTGTTATCAATAAGCGCGCATTAGCCAAGGCACGCGTTGAGCTTGCACAGGTGTACTTCGCAATGGACAACCCGGCTTGGGCAGGACAGCAGTTGTCTACCGCGCTTGAGGAATTTGCTGCATCCGGAGCAAGCGATGCGCCAGATGCTGCACGCGTTCTTGCCATGACTGGCGACGTTTTGATAAAGCGCGGTCAGATCAAAGAAGCAATTCAGTTTTATCAAGGCGCCTCTTCTTTTTATGGTCAAGCCAATGATCGCAGACGCGAAGTTGGCTTAAGAATTTACACAAGTCAACTCTTGAATGAAATGGGTTGGTACACAGCTGCCGCGGAAGAAACAAAGAGAGCTGTGACAGTTGCTGGTGAAACAAAAGATCCAACTATCTTTGTTCCGGCATTAGCTGCGCAAGGCAATGCTCTTTATAATTTGGGTGAATTTGCCAACGCACTTAGTTCTTATGATGCGGGCAGAGTTGCACCAGTTAACTACAAGGATGAATTAACTGCAGCGCAAATTTTGGCAGGCTACGGTTCATGTTTGGCAGCGACAGGCAATGTAGATTTTGCTGTACAGTGCTTGGACAAAGCCTATAGTGTTTTTCGGCAGAAAGCACCAGCTGCGCACCAAGCAATCTTGCTCAATACAATGGGATGCACAGAAGCCAAAGCCGGTCAGGACGCGAAAGCAATTCAGCACTTAACCCAGGCTCTCGACTTGCTGGCAATTTCGCAGCACCGCGTTGCAAAACTGAATGTTATTGTCCTGCAAAATTTGGCAATTTGTGAAATGCGTACAGGCGATGCAAGATCGGCCAAGGCTCATTTGCGTCAAGCGCTGGAAGTTTTGAAGAAAAATCCCAACACATTGTTGGAAGCACGCACATATGCTTGCCTTGGCGAAGTTTGCTTGAACATGAAAGAAGTACAGGAGTCGGAAACATTCTTGCGCCAAGGTATTGCACTGAGCGAGAAGATTCACGACGACGCTTCCTCGTGGCGTGACTATACCAACCTGGCTCGCTTGCAAGTTGCACAGCGCCAAGACGCGATGGTAACTGAATCGCTCACCAGTGCCCTTTCATTTTTCCGCTCACCACAAGCCGGATTATTCCCCTCGCCGGAACAGCTGGAATTTCCTTCCCCGAGAGAATCGATTGGCCATCAGTTGGTATCACTTTTAGTTTCACAAAAAATGCCGGACGCCGCGCTTCTAGTTTGTGAGCAACTGAAAGACGAGACCTTTATAAATGATTGGTATCGTCAGGGCGGTCAAGTCAGAAGTTCCGATAAAGGCATTTATAACGATCTGACCGAAGAGCGCTCGCACCTTCACGCTGCTGAGTCCAACATAACGCCGGACAAAGCTCTTGCCGATTGGCAAAAGTGGATGGCTCGCTTTTCCGAACTTGTAAATGAGAATCCGCAATTAGCACGCCTGATTGCACCGGTGCCGGTACGTGTGGAAGAAATTACCAAGCGTGTCAAAGAAACACACATAACCATTGTTGATTATTTGATCGGTATTCACAGCACGGTTGTTTTTGTGATTGGTGAATCCGGAAATATTGAAACGTTCACTTTGGCGACTGGACGCAAACAATTGGATGCGCAAATTGCCGCGTTCTTAGCCAGCACAACCAATAAGACATCCACCACTCCGGAAACCGCAACGGACAATGGCATGCAAATTCTGCGCACGCTCGGTCGCGAGCTTATGCCGACCGAAATCAGACAGTTGTTGCCGAAGGACCCGGAAAAGGTAGTTGTCATTGTGCCGGATGGTGCGCTCTTCAATTTACCTTTCAGCGCGCTTATAGATGAATCCGGAAAATATTTAGTCCAGGAACATACGCTCACTTGCTTGCCAACTCTTTCCGGCATTGCCAACGCGGATGTACCTCTGATCGGGGACTCGGCTTCAGGCATTGTGGTGGCAACACCAAACACCGGACAATCCGTTGCCTCTGGCAGCGAAGCCAGAGCGATTACAAACGTATTTGGCACGGAGCTTGTCGCCAAAGTGACCGGTAAAGAATCCGAGATTGCCAACTTCCAGCAACAAGCTCAAGGCAAATCTTATTTGCACTTCGCTTTGCCGCTGAATTTGCCGCAAAGCAATGCACTATGGGCGGTGCTGCCATTTTTCACTAATAAGGAAGTAAGTGGTGGCAAATTGAACGCAGTCGGACTCTTTAAATTGCCGTTGACGAGCGATGTGGCAATCTGGAGTGGCACTGTGGTGAATCCGAAAGACACGCACGGGCAAGCAATCAAAATGTTCTCGCGCGGGCTTGGTTATGCAGGCTGTAAGAGTGTTTTGATGAGTTTGTGGCAAGCACCGGAATATTCGCGGGCAACGGAAATTGGCGAGTTCTACAAGAATAAAAAAGATGGTTTGAGCGAAGCTCAAGCGCTTAGAAATGCGGAGCTCTTGGCAATATCAAAAAATGCTTCACCACGCAATTGGGCAGCCTTCCAATTGTTTGGCCTTGGGATGTAAATTTTAAATATGTGCTCCGTCGTCGCTTTCAGCTCCTCCTCCGCACGTCAGTACGCTTCACTTCGCATCGCTCCTCGCGATGCTACGTTACGCTGGGAATTTGGGGTGTGTAAAAGATGTATCTGTCCCAGTTAAAGTACAGATTAACTTTGGTTTTCAAGAAGGTTTAGAACACTCGTATCGTTGTATAAAGTCAGTAGTTAAAGAAGTGCTCGCTGCAAAGAGCAAAAAGCAAATTGGACTTTCCGTCCAATTGCTGGGACATCATCTAGGAAAATACTTTATGAGAAAAAGCAATCAACCCTCAATATTCAAGAACTGGCGTCAGTCTGCAGGGATTGCTTTATCTCTGCAACTATCGCTTGCTGGCGTCGCATTTGCTGCTGACGCACAAGACAGTAACGCGCTTACTAATTCGTTGATGAATCCAGGTGTCCCGTTGCCCGCTTTGAAGATGGATAATTTTGTTGGCGATGGTTTTGAATTGCCTGGTGATCCAAACTTTAATGCGAAGAAGAATCAAGTTGCCAATAGCGAAGCGGCGGCTAAGCCGGCTGAAGCTCCGGTTGCTCAAGCGGCGCAAGTAGAGACTCCGCAAGCGCAAGTAGAAAACACTGCGAAAGTGGAAACGCCACAGGCTCAAGTGGAAAAGACGGCTCAGGTAGAAACACCGCAGGCACAAGTTGAAAGTACAACGGCATCTGTACAAACACCTTCTCCGTCAAACGAACTTGCTGCTTCCAAAACAGAAATTCCCATTACAGCCGGTGAAGCGCTGGCAACAGAAACACCAGCAATTACAATGCCGGTTCAAGCCGGTGATCTGACCAAGACAGCCTTTGCCACCACCGGTGGTGTGAGCTATTTTGAAGGTCCTGGCCCAATCGTTATCGATAACGATGAATTGGCTGAAGTAGAAGAGACAATTAAGTACGAAGAATTACCGACTGACGACGGCAAAACCAGAGTCAAGACAGGCGCACGCTTCCCAGTTGTGGTTTGCACGCAGTTGACTAGTAAGACTGCTAAGAAAGGCGATCCGTTTCAAGCCCGCTTGAAATACGACTTGAAGATTGGCGATAGACTGGTTGCCAAACGTGGTGCCATGGTCAATGGTCACCTTAGTTATGTTCTTGCTGCTCGCAGCACTTTGCACACATTGGTTAGCCCAGAGCGTTGGTACCGTAACTCAGGTGTTTTGAAAGTTTCGTTTGATGAAATCATCAACGAAAAAGGCGAACACTTGCCACTCGTTGCCCTACCTGCTCGTATGGCTCGTATCGTAAAGAACAAAGCTGAAGGTAGAGAGCTTGGTGTTAATCACCACGGTGAAGTTACCGGCCCATGGGCACAACAATTGCGCTACAAAGCAGTGCGTGTTGGTTTGAACTTTGCTTTAGCTCCAGCCGGTGTATTTACTTTCGGTGCTATGCCAGTTGCACTTGGTGTAATTGGTGCAGCTAATCCAAGTTTCGCATTCATGAAGCCAGTCGGATTGAATGTACGTCACCGCCGTCTAAAAGGATTTGCTTGGGGATTCCTCTCCGGCATTCCTGGTAGTTTCTTGATTGAAGACACAGTTGTCCGCGGACAAGAAGCCGTGATTCAACCTGGTGATGAGTTCTTGGTCGAGCTCCAGCAAGAGTTCACCGGTGAACCAGCATCCGATGCAGAATTGCTACCGAATGCTTCCACCAAGGTTCGCGGTCAAGTAATGAACGCGGGCAAGAAAAAGAAAAAATAATTCGGATTTACCCGACCCCAGAAGAGGCAGGCTTTTAGCCTGCTTCTTTGCCTTTAAGGGGCAGATAATTGACTTCCGTTTAATGTTCCCGTTGAAACAATCATCGGCGAGGGTCGTCAACTGAGCCTAGGAATGTTTGCCGCGATGTGGCATTCGTTGAAAAGGAGAAGTTTATGAAACGCATAGTGTCATTATCAATAATTGCTCTCGGCGCAGCTCTGTCGGCGATGCCAGCGTATGCTCAATTCCCCAACAGTGTTCAATTCGGCAACGGCCAATACAACAATAGCCAGTTCTACAATGGCCAATTCAATAATAGATGGAACAACGACGGCAGAATTGATGTTGTGCAAAGCCGCCTGCAGGCGCGCATTAATCAGGGCATCTCAGACGGCCGCTTAAGCCCAAGTGAAGCCTCGCGTTTGCGTGCCAAGCTTTCCCGGATTGATAGCATAGAAGCGCGCATGCGAGCCTCTGGTGGTCGCTTGAGCTTTAACGAGCGCAATAAGTTGAGCAAGCAGCTCGATGTTCTAAGCATGCAAATCACGCGTGACCTGAACGACTTTGAGCGTCGTCGCTTAGGCTATTTCAACAATAGATTCTGGCGCTAGGTTGCTTCCAGTATTTGTTGCGTACATAGGATAGGACACCACGAGGGGTGGCGTCGAGGGAGTGGAGTAATCGATCCAATTTGATTACTCCACTCCTATTTTTTGGCTCGGCTTACGAGATCGGCTTGGCCCGCCAGAAATTTCCCCTTTACAGCAAAGCAATTATTACGTATGATGCAAATAACTTTCGGGGATGGTGGCAGGTAGCGTGAATGAAGAGTGACACCAAGCATAGTTCTATAAAGAAGACAGCCGGCGTTCTTTTGATTCGTATGCGAAACGAGAATCCTCAAATTCTCCTTGTCTATAACGGCAGAAATTGGAGCATTCCCAAGGGAGTGGTCAGCAAGGGTGAATCGGTTAAACGAGCGGCCAAGCGCGAGCTCTATGAAGAGACCGGCTTGGAACCGCGTGGCCGCCTAGCGCACATTGGTAGCGTTCGCAAAGGCAAAAGCGAATTGCTTGAATGTTATATGGGACAGCATAAGAAGGGCAAACCCCAGCCCCTAAATGAAATTGCCCACGTCCGCTTTTTTGATTTGCGCAAGGCGTCCAAGCTCATACAAGATTACCAAAACCCCTTAATCAGTTTGGTCATGCTGGACAACATCCAGTCAGGTCGCTCAGCTTAGCCGCAAGATTAAACTGCCCTGTCCTTAGATCACAAAGAAGATCGCATCGATAGACCATCCGAAGATTAATAGACAATGCCGGGTATAACCTCGATTGCACCGAGATAGAAATGTCGATCAAATGAGAAGGCCTTTTTCACCTTCTTCTCTTTAATTAGCACCAGGCTGGTAGCATCGGTAAACGAGAGATCTTGATCATCAAACTTTTCTAGTAAACGAATCGCCTTGTCCTCAATTGTTCTGTTAATGGTGACTACTTCGAGCTTGGGTTTGCTGCTTTCAGCCTCGCGAATTCGATGTAGAAATTCAATTGCGCTCTCAAACCCGAGGCGATATCTGAGCCAGGTGTAGGTCTCGTCAATAACATAATTGCTGGTGATAAGAGGTTGTTTGTCTTTTAGAAGCAGGGAAAATTGGCGAACTGCTATTTGGTGGCAGCTATCTTTGCGATCGCTGAACGCACAAAATGCGCCTGTATCAACGAAAATCATCAGCGCCTGTAAGCGACCGTATCGTGATCGGAAGCACCTGAACCGCCGCTACTGGAACCCAAACCGGCTAGAGCGGTTAATGGGTGATTGCTTGGCAGTTCATCAAGGGCAAGCAAATAAGCATCTAGTGCGTGTCGGATGATCTCAGCCTCTGACGTACCAGTCTCTTCAGCCAGCTCCGCCAATCTCTCATCTTGCCAGTGATTGATATAAATTTGCTTCCGAACTTTGTTCATAACTGTACCTCAACTCCATTCTAGAAAGCCGACGTATATTTGTCAAGATAGCGATGTATATAACTAATTAAAGTAATGTATAAGATTCTAGTAGGAGATTGGTGAAGAGCGACACTTGCATGTACAAAAAACAAGACGCCACCGAGGTGACGTCTTGGGGGTTGGTTAATCGGGGGAAAAACCTTTATTACATGTTGCCGACATAACCGCCGCCAGCAGATAGTGTTGCTGGAGCATCAAGTTGCAATTGCAATTGTTGTCCGGATGGAATGGTGACATCGCGACCTTTTCTTGTGGTCATGCTAGTTACCGCTCCAACACCGCCACCAATTGCGGTACCAGACCATGCACCGCGACCAGCACCGCGTCCACCACCAGCGATGGCACCAACTGCGGTACCAAGTGCTGCACCGGTGCCTGCGCCGACCAAGCCACGAATACCAGCGGATGCAAACTTATTCTTCATAGTTTCGCCCTTGATGGTGTCATTGCCTTCGGTGGCAAACTTTTCGATGCCACCAGCAAGGTGAGCAGTAATCGGTGTTTCAACACCATCTGGTGTGCGAATGCGATTGAACTTGAAGGTCAATCTTCCGGAGCGTCCGAAGAAACCACCGGCTTTCGCTTCAGTTACTTGTCCAATCACAACCGAACCGGCTGGAATTGCTGTGTTATCGCCAAGATAAATCGGTTGGCTGATAGTTGCTTGCAGCATGTCGCCAGGCTTAGCTACTTGCGTTGCAATCGCGGTATTCAAGGAAACCGGGAATGTTAATCCGGCTGGTGCATAAACTACGCGACCACGTTGCATCGGCATTCCGCCTTGCTGACCATAGCCTTGTTGCTGTTGCACATAGCCTTGGTTCATTTGCTGTTGTTGTGGTGTTTGATAATAGTTGCCTGCGCCGCCTTGGGCTGCTTGCTGCGGAGGTGCTTGACGAACCGGCGGTGCGGAAGACGCATAGTCACCGGAAAGTTGCGCAACATAATCGTGAATCGAAGCTTGATCCGTCAATTGATGACGAATGGCATCTGCCCAACGCTTTGCCAACAAAGCTGGAGTGGTGGCATATGCTTTTGCATCTGCTGTCGTCACCGTCACAACCTGATAGCCGGAAAGCGTGATAACCGGTAGTCCCTTAACGTATACAATGTTCACCGCCGATGGTGCGCGGTCTTGCGCTGCCACCAAAGCGTTGTCCAGATTTTTCTGCACTGCTTCTGCACGAGCTTGTGCGGTCATAGACCCGGCGCCGGCACGAGTAGAAAGAACCGTCTGACCGGCGATTCTTACATCATCATCCGCCGCTAGTACCGCTTGGGGTGCCAAGAATAATGTTTGTGATAAAAGTAGTGCCGAGGAAAGAATGAAAGCGCTGAGCTTTTGTCTTTTATTACGAGTCATAATTTTCACCTTGTCTATGTGTTTAAGGCTGCCTTCGCCATAATACCCTTGGGGGAAGAAACGATTCCGGAGGACCGGCTAACCGTTCATCTATAGCTGAAGACTTCAAAAGTGTAGCAATGTTCCCGCCCAGGTTGCTGAGAGTTACCTAAGTTCCGGGCAACTTCATCTTGATTTCGCCTGCTTTGAGAGAGAATTAAGTATGTTAGAACTAGAGGTATAGGGGTCGAAGCAAAGTGCATCTATTTAAAGGCAAAACAGCGTTAATAACAGGGGCGAGTCGCGGCATCGGTCGCGAGCTTGCCTTGGCTTTTGCCCGGCAGGGCGCCGCTGTCGCCATCTGTGCCAGAAGTCAAGAAGGGCTGGATAAGGTTCAAAAGGAAATTGAGGCTGCGGGCAGCCATTGTTTTGCCAGTGTTTGCGATGTCAGGCAGGAAAAGCAAGTCAAGAGATTCGTCTCGCAAGTCGAAGATAAGTTCGGCGCGGTTTCCATCCTTATTAATAACGCCGGAATTTATGTTTGCCAGCCTGTGCTCAAGCATTCAACGGAAATCTGGCAGGACGTGATGGACACCAATCTCAACTCCAGCTTTTTCTTCTCCCGCCAGGTTCTGCCGTCCATGACTGAGGCTGGTTGGGGACGGATCATCAATATCTCCTCGGTGTCCGGTAAGAAAGCCGAATCATATGGCGCGGCGTATTCCGCTTCAAAATTCGCCATGATTGGCTTGACCCAGGCGCTGGCGCTGGAAGTTGCCAAGCAAGGCATAACCGTGAATGCAATTTGCCCCGGCTGGGTGGGCACAGAAATGGCTCACAATCAGCTTGTCGACGACAAATGGTGCGAGCTAAATCAAATAAATCCGCACGAGTCCCATGACATTCACCGCTTGTCAGTGCCGCAAGAACGCTTCGTCGAAGGTCAAGAAGTTGCGGAATTAGCTTGTTATCTTGCCTCAGACCAGGCAAAATCGATAACAGGACAGGCAATAAATATTTGCGGGGGACTATCGCTCTGTTAAACGAATTAACTAACGCTTTAGCCGAGCAGGCGCTGGTGAAAAACCAGTGGCCCATAGTTACCGTCAACAATTTGCCCCTTTTGCAGTCGCCGCTTTTGGCGGAAGAAACTAATTTGATTCACGCTTTCACCACGCGCAATGGTGGCGAAAGTGTTGGACCATTGGCGAGCTTCAATCTTGGACGGCACCAAAGCACGGAAGAATCGCGTGACGATGCGATGAATAATCGTCGCAAACTTTGCCAGGCATTGGGATTGAATTTTGAAAAGCTGGTGGTGCCGGCGCAAGTTCATTCGCCAAATATTATTTGGGTGTCGGAAGTTGATGGCTTGGAGAATGTTCGCACAGGTGCGGATGTGGACATCGCCAAACTTTCACTCGGGAATTTGGATGGGGCTGCCACCACAATTTCCGATTTGCCGCTGCTTCTCCATTTTGCTGATTGTGTGCCGATAATTTTGTATGAAAGAAAGTTGCGGGCAGTTGCAGTATTGCATGCGGGCTGGAAAGGCACCGCTCAACAAATTGTCAAACATTGCGTCGATCAATTTCAGACAAAGCTTGGCTCTGACCCGGCAGATATTATTTCCGCAATTGGTCCGGCAATTGGGCGATGCTGCTATCCAGTGGGCGACGATGTTTCGGCTAAACTTGCGCAAACGGTAGCAAATGCCGAAGGTTTGATTTCGCAAATTGATGACAAATCCTATCCTGATTTGCAGGCCATAAATGCCATGCAACTGTTAGAGTGTGGTGTAGGGAGAGTTGATGTCAGTGCCAATTGCACCGCTTGCCAGCCGGAAGTTTTTTATTCGCATCGTCGCTTTCAAGGAAACACGGGTCGTCAGGGAGCAATTGCTAGCTTAAAAGAGTCGCGTTGATGGGCACTAAGTTCACAGCAGTTATGTTGATGATTCCTGTCGCTTTGATAGGCTCAGCTAATTGCGCGTGGTCGCAAGGTCAGGCAGCGGAGTCGCAGCCAGAGTTGCGAGCTGTAGCGAAGAAGGCACCTTCGCGCGCGGTTTCGTTTATTTCGAAAGCGCCTTTTCAAAAAGAGACACCACAGCTTGCGCCACCAATGACACCAAAACTTGCGCCGGAAATTCCTAAGGCGGGTGCTGCAAAAGCACCGGCTGCAAATGATGCGGGCGCTGCTGTTAAGACTGCACCGCCTCCGCAAGCGGCGGCACCAGCACAAGCACCAGTATCAGATAGGTTTCCGCAAATCGGTAATCTGGAAAATGTTTGTTTTGGGCAAGCTTGTCCGACACTTGAACTTAACAGTCGGATAAATCATTTGGAGTCGATTGTTTTTCGTCAAACATATCCGAACCTTTCGGTAAAAGAGCGCACGCATCGCTTGCAGGAAACTTTGCTGGGCAGAATTGTTGAAGACGAGGATTTGCCGCTTAGCCAGAGAGAAAACCCACCGGTAGAAAGGCAAGCCACCACTCAACCTGAGCAAAGAATTCCGCCTGCCTATCAGCCACCACCTGAGCCGCGCCAACCAACAGAAGAAGAAATGGCAGACAGGTTTTTGGCAACACCTGAGTATCAAGCCATTCATCCGCAAGCATCGCTTGAGCATTATGCGCTGGAAGCGGTGAACGAAGCGCGTGCCGATCGCAACGTGCCACCACTGGCTTGGGACGAGCTTGCCTTTAAGGTTGCGCAAAAACAAGTGCAAGACATGACCGCGCGTGGTGAGATTTCGCACTTCGATAAGGCGGGCGAGAATCCGGATAAGCGTTATACGGACGTCGGCGGAACGGATGCGATAACCGAAGGTATTGTTCAGCTTCCGGATGCATCGACTCATAAAATGAACAAGGCAATGATTGTGCGCATGTTCCGGTTGATGACCAAGAGTCAGGACGATCGGGATTCACTTTTGGCGCCGGAAGCAACCGAGCTTGGTTTTAGTTTTGCTAAAGATGCCAGCCGTGATCGTTATCTTGGTGTGGTTTGCGTTGTCACCAAGCACGGTATCATGCATCCAATTGAAAAAGAAGTTAGTTTGGGTGAAAAAATTGATGTGCGTGGTGTGATTTTGGCGCCATACAAATTCAAAAAAATCACTCTGGCTTGGGAAGGTTTTCCTGAGGGTGGTCAAAACAATTCCGATGAAGCCGAAGAGGCATTGCCTTATTTTGCCCCGCTTGACTTTGTTGCATATGCTAATAAATCTGAGCATGATTATGAGAAAGCCGGATCAATATTGCGAACTGCAGGAGTGGTGGCAGCAATTGCTGGTGGCATGATCATTCCGCCGGTTGCCTTGGCTGCTCCATTGATTGCCATGTCCGGTGGTGCCACAGATGATATGAAGCCAGTGTCTGAGATTCCTGTGCGTGGTGGCATTAAACTTGAAGGTTCGATATTTAACGGCAAAATTCCTATTTCAAACGATGGCAAAGCTGGGCTATACTACATAACCGTCTGGGCGAGTACACAAAGCAATATTAAGCCTGTGGCAATCAGTCGGCGTGTGGTTATCGCGAAGTCTACCGGCGCTGTTTCGGAAGCCGAACCGGACAATAAAGAGAAGTCCGATAAATCTGACAAAGCCAAAAAGCATAAGCGCGATAAGAAAGGGCATGACCAGTAGTGGAGAAAATGTCTTTGAAAAAGACCTTAACAGCTCTTGTCCTATTTTGCTTTGCGCTTTCTTCTTGCGGTGTTGTTTTTGCCAGCACGAAGACAACAGTTAAGACTGCTAATGCCAAGGCTGCAAGCAGCAAGTCGGCAAAGGCTACGCACAAACTTAAGCGCAAAGCTAAAGTGTCTGACGTTTATGGTGATGCGCTTTATGGCAAAGCTGGACCAATAGGTATTATGGCTGGTCCTATGCCGGCAGTACCGGTTCCTCCGTGGAAGCAGCGTGGTGCGCTTGCATCTGGTCAACGTTTTGCCCAGAGCCAACCGGAATTTTCTTCCAGTGCTAAATATAATGCACTGCAAGGTGGTACGCAGGGAGCATCGCTTCAAGCTGGGATTCAGGAAGAAGAAGGTCCAATCAACATAGTATTTTTAGTTGATGCATCGCGCTCGATGAAAGAAGGACTGGGCGGTGGCGTAGGAAAAATGGAAGCGGCTAAGCAAGCCTTGCAGAAGGCAATCTCGCAAATTCCTAGCAGCGTGAATGTTGGTTTGCGAGTGTTCGGTCAAGAGTTTACTGGTGATCCGATGATTGATTGCCAGGCGTCGCAAATGCTTGTCAGAATTGGTCAGGACAATCGTCGCTCGATTATCGAACAAGTGCGCCAGCTCAGACCATACGGCATGACACCATTGACCTGGGGTTTGATGCACGCAGGCAGAGATCTAAAAGACTGCAAGGGCTCCAAAGTAATCATTCTTATTTCCGACGGTGCTGAAACTTGTGGTGGTGAGCCATGTTCGTACATTCAACGCTTGAATGAAATGGGTATCAAGCTCAAAGTGGATATTGTCGGTGTAGGACTAAAGAAAGACCGCGATGCTCGTGAGCAACTAAATTGCATTGCCACCGCATCTGGTGGCAAGTACTATGACGCAAACACGTCATCCGAATTTATCGACGACATTACTCAAAGCGTAAGCAAAGCCATCGAAGGCAAAGTGCTGACCAAAATGTCTAAGCCAATGCTCAATACAATTATTCCACCTGATTCTTCAACGGAAGAAGCTGCACCGGGTAAATAGTGTCGAGAATCTTAGTTCTTGCTGGCCAAGAATTTGTTGATGGTTGTGGCTAGCGATGCTGGGGTTTCTTGCATTGGGTAGTGGCCGGAGTTGGCGATTTCGGCGTATTCGACGTTGGGGAACCATTTGCCGAATGTTTGTTCCATGGCTTGACGGCGTAGACCTTCTGCGTCGTCGGATGTGCAGACAACCAAGATTGGATTTTTTAAGCCTTGCACTTTAGAGACGATGTTGTTGCGCACAAACATTTGCAAGTAGCCGGCACGCGCGTCGGCGGTGGAAGTTTCTCTCCATTTGCGCACTTTGAATTCGGACCATTCGCGATCGTATCTGTTGTTGGTCATCATGTAAGCAATTTGCAGTGCCTTTTCGTCATCACCAAGCGCAGCCGAAGACATGAACTCAATCATTTCTTCTCCGGCGCCTTCATAACCGTTTGCGCCAACGGAGCAAATCGCGATCATGCTTTTGACGCGGTTGCCGGCCAATGCCAAAATGTTTTGGCCAATTAGGCCGGTCATGGAGAATCCTACTAAGTGGAACTTGTCCCACTTAAGTGCATCGGCAGTATCGAGGACATCTTGGGATGCTTCGTCCAATGTGTACATTCCTTTTTCTGCTTTCGATTGTCCGTAACCGCGCACATCTAGGAAAGCGAATTGAAAGTCCTTTTGGTTGAGGTAAGGAAACATCGGCGTGTAACTTGAGTGGTCGGAAAACCAATCATGCAAAACAATTACTTTATTGGCACCAGAGCCGACAAGTTCATAGCCTAATTTCATAGCACTCATACTCCATTGCGTAGTTTTTTATGCGGTTGCTCATCGTCATAGCGACGACCTCGTGTGTAAGTTCTGGCAGGTGGCCTGCCAACGATTACATGTCTGAATCAGATGGATTGCTACCGAGTGATTTGGTCAGATGTGCCGCAGTGTCTGCTGCCATCTTGTCGGCAATGCCGGCATAATTTTTAGTCAAAGCCATTGGATAAACACCAAGCCAAATGGTGCCGATTGCCAGAACTGATGCCACGAAAATTTCCATTGGTCTGGCATCGGTAAGATGTCCAGCCCACTTCGGTTGCTCTGGTCCGTAGAACAGACGCTTCAAAAGCCACAGCATGTAGCCGGCAGTCAGAATCACGCCTGTGCAAGCAAAGATCAAGCAACCTTTGACGAAGTCCGGATGCTGAGAAAGTGTTGCCAGAGGTGATGTGAACGAACCATAGAAAACTGTTGCTTCAGCAACGAATCCGGAAAGTGCAGGCAAACCAAGATTGGCTAATGCTGCCAACATCCAGAAGTAAAAGAGGAACGGCATTTGTTTTGCCAAACCGCCGCCAATTTCAGACAGCTTGCGTGTGTGGCAACGCTCGTAAACACAACCGACCAAGAAGAATAGTAGTGCCGAAATAATTCCGTGGCTAACCATTTGGAAAATCGCACCACTAAGAGCAGCGGCGGAAAGCGAAGCAATACCCATGAGCACGAAGCCCATGTGGCTGACAGAAGAGTAAGCAATGATGCGCTTCATGTCGTCTTGTACCAAGCAAGCAATTGCTGCCCAAACAACATTGAATGCACCGAGCGCCATGATGAATACACCGAATTGCGCAATGAAATCTGGGAAGAAGCCCATGCAAATACGAACCAAACCGTAAGAGCCCATCTTCAAGAGAAGTCCTGCCAGGATCATCGAGATTGGTGTTGGTGCTTCGACGTGTGCGTCTGGCAACCATGTGTGCAATGGGAACGATGGCAACTTGATCAAAAATGCGAGCATGAAGCCAATGCAACCAAGCAGTTGCACTTGTGCTGGCAGGCCGGGACTTGTCTGCGCCAACTGCAACATATCAAACGTTGGTTGTTGCATTGCGCCAACTTGTCCGGTTTGGAAATAAAGGTAAAGCAAAGAAGCGAGCATGAAGATTCCACCCAAGAAGGTGTAAATCAAGAACTTCATGGCTGCATAATCGCGACGCGGACCGCCCCAAATAGCAATGAGGAAATACATTGGTATCAGCTCGAGTTCCCAAAGAATGAAGAACTGGAGGAGGTCAAGCGAAATGAACACACCGAGGATAGAAGTTGTAAGCAACATGACCATCGAGTAGTAAAGACGTGGGCGATTATCACCAATGGTATTGGATGCAAGTATCGCCATCAAAGTGACGATTGTTGTTAGTGCCACCAAACAAAACGAAAGTCCGTCGATGCCGACGTGATACTCAACCGGAAATGGAGATGTGATCCAGGTAACCTTCTCGACAAGCTGCATGCCAAGTGAAGCGGCATTGAAGTGAGAGCCAATCATTGCCGTCACGATAACCATGACGATGCCTAAAGCAATGGCAATCGCGCGCGCCGATTTCTCCGGGCTCAAGCCGATAATGAAAGTCCCCATCAAGGGTACGAGCAGCAAACAAGTAAGCAAATGTTCGGGATTCACGTCAAACTCCAAAATACAAATCTAACCAAATAAGTATATCGAGACTAAGCTGAGATATTGGTGCAGAATGCGCCATTAGAAATTAGTAAGTAGAAATAAGTATCCATAAAAACTTTTCAATGCGGTTTTAAAGAAGGCGCCAATGAAAAGACATAATTAGAGAAGCCCTGTAGAATCAGTCTTTTGTAAGTGCAATTTTCCTTTGGGAAGGCCTTACATCTTTAGCTTTGTGTAATGTGCCTTACTAAATGAAGGCCCTGGAGTTCGAAAGGGGGGAAGACCGTTGTTAGAAAATAGTGGCGTCTTGTTCAGTACCGCGCCCATGATTGTGCTCGCGCCATTTTTGGTTGGCGCCATAATCATCCTCTTTGCGCGATTCAACAAGACATTGTCAATGGCGCTGTCAGTCGGTGCTGTAACTTACGGTTTCTTTCACTCCTTACTTTTGCTCAACGCTTTGAGACAAGAGCCGCATCTTGGACCATGGCAAACCAATATCGATTGGTTTGTTTCATCGTCGTTCAAACTTTCGATGGGTGTCTTGGTCGACAATTTGGCAGCAGTCATGCTGATTGTTGTGTGCACTGTCAGCTTATTAGTACAGATTTATACGCATGGATATATGCGCGAAGATCCTGGCTACTCGCGTTTTTACGCGTACCTTTCTTTATTCACCGGTTCAATGCTTGGGCTTGTGGTATCAACCAATCTTTTTGAAATGTATTTCTTCTGGGAATTGGTTGGTGTCTGCAGTTACTTCCTGATTGGTTTCTGGTGGTTCAAGCCAACGGCAGCAGCAGCTTGCCTTAAGGCATTTGTGATTAACAGAATTGGTGACTTCGGTTTCTTGGTTGGTATTTTGATGTTCTTGGGTGCAACCTCTGGTTTCTGGCAAGGTCATTCAATTCTTACCTTCGTAGATCCGCAAAGCTCTTTTGATTTGACTAATGCAATTAAGTGGGCGGCCGAGCATGGCACACTCACAACTGCATCGCTTTCCGTAATTGCCATCATTATGTTCATGGGTCCAATGGCTAAGTCTGCCCAAGCACCGTTGCATGTGTGGTTGCCGGACGCCATGGAAGGTCCTACGCCAATTTCCGCTTTGATCCACGCTGCAACAATGGTGGCAGCCGGTGTGTATTTGGTGGCACGTGCGTATCCGATTTGGTTGACTGTAGATGGCAGTACGCAATCGGTTGCATTGGCAGTGGTGGCATGGGTTGGTGGCTTCACCGCATTCATGGCAGCAACAATTGCTCTCAGTCAAAATGACATCAAGCGCGCACTTGCTTGGTCAACAGTTTCGCAACTTGGTTATATGTTTGTTGGACTCGGTGTCGGTGCATACGCATCCGGCATGTTCCACCTTTTCAATCACGCATTTTTCAAGGCAATGCTCTTCCTTTGTTCAGGTGCTGTGATTCACGGCTTGCATGGTGAACAAGACATGCGCCAGATGGGCGGCTTGTTTAAGAAGATGCCAATCACTGCTTGGTGCTTCTTAATTGGCACAATTTCCATTTCCGGTGTGCCAGGTTTCTCGGGATTCTTCTCAAAAGATGCAATCATCGATAAAGCCATGCACTTCAATATTGGTCCCCTCGCAGGTTTGATTGGACCATTGATGTTGTTCACCGCATTCCTGACAGCTTTCTATATGTTCCGCATGTTCTTCATGACGTTCACTGGAGAATACAGAGGCAAAGCTCATCCGCATGAATCACCATTGGCAATGACTGCACCATTGATGGTGCTGGCTGTGCCATCAATATTATCCGGATACCTTGGTGTCAATCCGCAAGCCTTGCTTGGTGCCTTGTCTGGTCACGCACAAGCGTTGCCCGATGTCTTTACCGCATTCTTGCACCAGAGCTTCCTCTATATGGGAGCAGAACCGGAATTCGAAGTGCCAAACTTGCTGGGCATGGGCATTTCCACAGTGGTGGCATTCTCCGGTATCGCGCTTGCCTTCATGGTTTACACACGCGGTCTGGGAATCAACACTTGGGTCAAGCAAACATTGCCGCAGGTTTATCAATTCTCATTGAACAAATGGTACTTCGACGAACTGTACATGGGTGTTTTGCAAAAGATCATTTTGCCTGTGTACACAGCGGTTTGGACACTTGTCGACAAGGTGCTTATTGACGGCGTTGTCGATGGTACTTCCATCGCCACAGTTGGTACGGGCGAAGTGCTGAAATACACGGAAAATGGACGTGGGCAAAGTTATGCAATGGTAATCTTTGCTTGTGTTGCTGGACTAGCCCTGATTTTCTACTTCTTTCCCAGAGGCTAGAAATACCGGTAGTACTTTTGTAAAGGCAGGAATTTGAAAATGGGTGGAACAGATAACCACGGACATTCAGGAGATGCGGGTCACGGAGATGTTTCTTTCGACATCATTCCGGAATCGTCAATTCAGGATAAGGCTTTGGTGTTGTTGGCTGTAATTGTGCTGGCTTCGTTGCTGGGATTCGGCTTTCAGTGGGCATTGTCGCCAATCGCAGGCTAGGCAGCCTGTCCGACTTATCTTCATTTGCAGGAATTGCTGCTCTATTTATAAGATGAAGATAAGCTACGTATTGCTAAAATCCCCACGTTTGTGGGCACGGGCTCTTGGCTAGTGTGCTATTTTATTCAGCCCAGGTAAAATTAGCTGGTTTTTTGCCCGAAGAGGGCTTATTCAAAGGTGAAGAGGAGATATTAGAGGAAATGCACGAAGTCACAATTGGAATTGGTGGAGCAGCCGGAGACGGTCTGGATAAATCCGGCGATACCCTGGCTAAAACAGCAGGAAGGCTTGGGCTTCATGTGTATGCCTACAACAGCTATCAGTCGATCATTCGTGGTGGGCACATTTGGTTGCGCGTTAGACTCGGTGAGAACAAGGTGCAATCGCACGGCGACAACCTGACCTGCTTGGTGGCACTCAATCAAGATACGATTGAACGTCATGCTAAAGAAGTGGACGCAGGCGGCGCCATTGTTTTCAATGCCGATCGTTTGAAAGTTGACGCCAAATTGCACGGCGTGAAAAAGGATGTGCAGATTTTGGGTCTGCCAATGTCGCAAGTAACTGCCGATGTGGTGAAAGAATTTGGACCGATTCAACCGGTTATGCAAAACACAGTCGCCATGGGTGCGATTATCTATTTGACTCAATTGGATTTTGCGGAAGCCGCTGGTGTCTTGACCGACACATTCCAACATAAAGGTCAAAAGGTTATCGACCTGAACGTTGGTTTGCTCAAGGCTGGTTACGAATATGCCAAGTCGCAAACTAAAGAAGTAACAGGCAGCTGGACGTTCAGCCGTCAAAGACGCCCATTCATTACAGGCAACGAAGCAATTGCTATTGGTGCAGCTGCTGCGGGTTGCAAATTCTACTCTGCTTATCCAATGACACCAGCTTCGACAATTTTGCACTGGATGGCCGCACACGCCGAGCAAGTTGGCATTTGCGTTAAGCAATGCGAAGACGAACTATCCGTAATTAACATGGCAATTGGTGCTGGTATTTCCGGCAATCGCTCCATGTGCGGTACTGCCGGTGGTGGCTTTGCCTTGATGACGGAAGCTCTCGGTATGGCTGGAATTATGGAGGTGCCGGTTGTCTGCGTTGAAGTGCAGCGTGGCGGTCCTTCTACGGGTCTGCCGACCAAGTCTGAGCAAGGTGACTTGTTCCAAGTTTATGGTGCATCGCAAGGTGAATTTCCACGCATGATCGTGGCACCATATGACGTTGTTGATTGTTATTGGTCAACAGTGGAAGCCTTCAATGTGGCAGACAAATGGCAAATGCCGGTGATTATTATGTCCGACTTGTTATTGTCTGAGCACCCGGAAACAATTGATGCCGATAGCATTAAGTCAGATGTAAAAATCGATCGTGGTGTCTTGGTTGATAAATGGAATCCGGAAGACGGCAAGTACAAGCGTTTTGAATTTACCGAATCCGGTATTTCACCACGTGCCATTCCTGGTACACCAAACACATGTTATGTCTCGGGATCTGACGATCACGATGAAGAAGGCATTTTGATTTCCGACATGTTCACATCGCAACCGATGCGCAGAAAAATAATGGAAAAGCGCATGAAGAAATTCGAAGGCTTGTTGGCTGAACTGCCGGCACCAAAATTAGAAGGTCCAGCGGATGCCGATGTGACATTAGTTGGTTGGGGATCTACATATGGTGTGATTAACGAAGCTTGCCAATTGCTTCAAGAGCAAGGCGTAAAAGCTAATCACTTGCATGTGAAGTACATTCTGCCTTTCCACGCTAAGGAAATTTCGGCAATTCTTTCGAAGAGCAAAAAGAAGATTTCGGTAGAAGTGAACTACACAAGTCAGTTCGCTCGCTACTTGCGCTCGGAAACCGGCATTGGCATGGATGCGCACATCAACCGTTATGATGGTGAGTTATTCGAACCAAAGCAGTTGGCCGAAGAAATTAAACTAGCTTTGGCTGGTAAGAAAGTCTCGCTTGATGTATCAGAAGATGATGCGCGCGAAATGGCGTGCCACTATCTGCGCACGCATGGCGGCGAAAAGTTCAGACCAGGCAAAATCACGCGCCAAGACAAGTCTTCCGCGAAGGAACCAGTTTGGTCAATTGAAATTGTCGACAGACTATCGGAAGAAAAAGTGGCAGAAATGGTGATTGGTGTTCAAACCGGTCATACATTTAGCTACAAATCGCTAGTCCCAGCAGTTTCGTAATCATTGAATTTCGTAGGGGCGAGGTCTGCCTCTCCCGCTTAACAAGAAAAGTTTTCGCAAGAGGAAAAGTAAGAAAATGGCAACAGTAGTAGAACTCCCGGTGGATTTATTCAAAGGACCAGTTGATCCAGACTGGTGCCCGGGATGTGGTGACTTCGGTGTATTAAAATCAGTGCAAACAGCCGCTGCACAATCTGGTGTACGCCCGGAAAACCTGATGATTGTTTCCGGTATCGGCTGCTCGTCAAACTTGCCTGGTTTCATTCATGCATATGGCATACACAGCTTGCACGGACGCGCAGTACCGGTAGCAACCGGTGCGCACTTGGGCAACACGGATATGAAGACCGTAATCACAGGTGGTGATGGTGACGGTTATGGTATCGGTGTTGGTCACTTGATTCACGCCATGCGTCGTAATCTCGATATAACATATGTAGTTATGGACAATCAGATTTATGGTTTGACGACAGGTCAAACTTCGCCGACATCAACACTTGGTGTAAAAACCAAATCGACTCCACACGGCAATATCGAAAATCCGCTCAATCCATTGGCACTAGCTATCACTTGTGGTGCCACTTATGTTGCACGTGGATACTCCGGAGAGAACAAACAGCTTGCCGATCTAATTGCTGGTGGCATTCAACACAAAGGCTTCGCTCTTATCGATGTCTTTAGTCCTTGCGTTACCTACAACAAGATCAACACCTATCCATGGTTCAAAGAGCGCGTCTACAAATTGGAAGACGAGAACTGGGATGCAAGTGATTTCCAAAAATCTCTCGAAAAATCGTGGGAGTGGGGCGATCGCATTCCACTCGGTGTCTTGTACAAACACGACAAACCAACCTACGAAGAAAACGAACCGGTTTTGAAGCGCGGCGCCTTAGTCAAACAACCAATCGGCCTGAAGAAAGAGGTCTTTGCCGACCTAATCAACGAAATGATTTAAGCGCAACCCTCTCAAATTTAATTTGCCGAAATCAACTTGAACCCTATATGACACACTAGCAACTTTAATGCATCAGAAAGTCCAGGTCACGAATTACACGCAACTAGTAAGATCTTAATTAAGGCAACGAGGTCAACTAATTTCTCCCATCTCGATTGATCTTATCGTTCCATCCTTTGACATATCAAAATTGAGTTTCAAGTCATATGAACCAAATTTGTAAATAGCCCACTCCAGACTACTCACCGGCTGTTTTTTGAGCTCTAAAACCCATTTGTCGTATGCTGCATCCCTATCGGTAAAGTCTATTGGTTCGGGAGGAAAATTCAGACCTTGACTTGTGCCTGATTGTAACGGTTGCCCAAGCTTTTTGGTAACTGTTCCTTGGTCGTCAGTAAAGGAAATGCTGGAAGGTAAGGAACCCTGGAATTTGCTATATCGCAAATTTGCATTCCAAATCGTAACGCCAGTAAATACTTGTTTTTCGTTGTCGTACCGAATATGAAACCCCAGTGTTTCATAGAAGAAGTAAGTGGCAAAATCGAGATTATCTACGTGCGGGGTCTCAACCACCCTTTGGGCGAAGGCATGATATTCCTTGCTTTCACTCGATTTGCCGAGCAGAACAAGTAGATCGTCATAATTAATAGTGGAAAGATGACTTTTATCCATGTCACAGAGTCTAACCCTATGTTCAATAATATAGACCACGGACGCATCGCCGGTAAGCGCTTCGATTATTCTCCTTTCAATCTACTGCTTTAGGAGGAGGATATGACACAGAAGGGGGGCCATGAGGTGCATTGCCATTAACGCATTGGTCAACACAATTTTTCCACCCGTCACTACCACACTCCCATCCTAATCTCGCGCATTCCTTCCTACAGAAATCTCCCATCATGCCACCACCACCTGCAATGGCGCGCTGTCCTTTAGCAGAATAGCCTCCTTGCCCGCCTCCAGATATTCCGACAAGTCCGCCTGCCATTTGGTGCGCTAATTGTTGGGCGATATTGGCACCTCCGGCGGCAAACCCGCCGACAGCACCCAAGCCGGTAGCGCCCAATGCTGCTCCAGTTAAACTGCCAGGAACAGCTCCAACTCCACCACCCGCTAGACCAGCTACTCCTCCAACGATGAAACCCGCTGTTCCTCCCTGTTATTTACCACAGAGAATGTCCTGTCATGAGCTAAGATTTCTCAGTTAATTTGGCGTAAAAGGAATCCGGTCTTAGAGTTTTTGTTGAAGACAAAA
>JAGVKG010000033.1 GCA_020050685.1 Candidatus Obscuribacterales bacterium
AATGGTTTCGTCAGTATTATCAGTTTAGGCAATTTGACAATCACAGGAACGGGCACTTACACCACAAGTGGTGCAGTAAGTGTTATTGAACTTGCTGCCGCTGACAATTCCCAGCTGCAATTGAACAGCTCGAACACATTCAATTTAGGCACCAATTCTTTGCTAATCTTCAATGCACAAGGCGCAAGTGGAGAGATTATTGAATCCGGCAACACCCAAACAATTCAAGCCGCTTCATCAAGCGACAATATTATTGTCAGCATTAATACACCGAGTTTGATGCTCAATAACTCGACGTTCAATGGTACAAGCGGACCGACAACATTTGCCTTAACCGCCGGTACTACATCTAATGCCCTGACTATTACTGTAGCCAATGGTGCTACCGCCACCATCGAAACTACTATTCAAGTTGGTGCCGGACTAGTGACAACAGTTGGTGGTATTTACATGCGTCCTCGAGATGGACAGAACATCAACATTACAAGTACAGGCTCAGCCACTCTCAATCTGGAAACGAATTTAGGCTCACTTGATCCTGTGCTGGCAACCAATGGTGGCACAATAAATGTAACCAACGTCACAATTCCACAATCATACGATACATCAACAAATCCATCCGGAGGAATTACCGGGGCAGCCTTCCAGCCTTACGTTGGACCGCAATCATCCGGTGGTGCTTACACATGCTTTTCCTGCTATCCATATCAGCAAGTATTAGCCATGATCGGTTCACTTGCAGCGACACAACAATTCCAAATTCTCTCGACATACACCCAAAGCTCCAACACTGGTCCGAGCTCTGCCGGCTATGTTGTTCAGGCAGCCAAACAATTAGGTCTGTGGGTTTCAGCTGGCGTTGCCTTATCCATCAACACTGATGGCTCCATCAATAATGTCAGCCAAACAAACTTGGATATTTCCTTAGCCGTGTCTGGTGCGCAGACTTACGGCAATGTGGTTGACATAGTTGTGGGAAACGAAGATGTGGTCGGTAATAATCAACCACAAGCTTCAATCACTACTCTTACCAGCATTGTGAAACAGGCTCAGGAAGCACGTACAAATGCTGGTTTTAGCGCCACAACTTTACCTGTCACCACGCGTCAACAATATGGCATCTACAATATTGTTTCGCCTACGGGACTTAACCCGGCAAATCCTACAGCCCAGGCTGCCATGCAAACTCTCTTGCAAACTGTAGATGGTTATGTTTACGCTAACATCTATCCATTTTTTGATCCTCCGGTTATCCAGGCTCTGCAAGCCAATCCGACAATGACGCAAACTCAGTTCACGTCGCTTGTCTATAACCAAATGAATTCAGATTATTCCGGTTTGGCAAATACGTTTGTCGCTCAAGGTGTCAACACACAAATCCGCATTGGTGAAACAGGTTGGGCAACTGCCGGCGCTGGTGTGACTCAAGCCAATCCGCAGTGGGCAGCCTGGTACTATCCAGCCATGCAAAGCTGGTCGGAAACTGCTAACAATCCGATTACCGGTGGCACGGGTGTACCAATTGTTGGTTACTTTGAAGGCTTCAATGAACCAATTAAGATTACGGACGGTGCAGGCAATCAAGAGCCACACTGGGGGATTTTTGTCGCCAATGGTACAGTTAATACTACTGGCATGTTTATCGGATCGATTCTTGCCTACGATTTACAATCGATAACCACAAAATACAGCTTACCTGTGTATGATTTGACTCCGGTAACGCCGCCGGTTTCTTCATTGACAAATTTGGACTTGACCAGTCAAGCAACGACAACGTTGATCCTTGCAGGACAATCTTCAGGACAATTTGGTGGCACTTTGATCGTCAATGGATCAGGTGTTGCCACTGGTGGCAATGTCATATTGCCAACTCAGGCTCTGGCATCAACACTTACCCAAATCAATATTCCGGCATCAGTGACTGCCACTTTCGAAAACATCAATGGCCCGGCTCAGATTGCCATTGGTCTAACGGGAGCCACTCCAGTTACCATTAACGGAGAACTTGAGTTTACCGGCACAAGCACCCAAACCATCGTATTGAGTATCACGGCCCCTGGTCAAGGCAATGTATTCACCATGGGGAATACCGGCACTCTGGATTTCGCTCTGCCACAGGGAGTACTCAACATCGCTACCGCCGGTGATATGACCATTGGTGGCAACGTCACAGGTAATGTGACAATCCAAACTACAGCCTCAAACGGGAACGTCACTCTCAGCAATAGCATTGGCTCAGCAACCAGCTCATTCAACTTCAATTTGAATGGCACAGGCAGTCTGACTCAAACAGCCGGTACAATAACAGGTACTAGTCTTTCCTTTACAGGCAAAGGTGGATCGTTTGGAAGCACGGCTACACCACTCAATACCAATGTCAGCTATGTTTCCGGCAGCACGACCGGCACGGGCACGATTGCCGTGAATAACGCCTCAGCGCTAACAGTATTAACCATGTCGGCAGGAAAGAATCTTCAAATTGCCGCAGCTGGAAATCTTACTCTTTCCGCCGCCTTGAAGGCTGGAACAAGCGTTAGCTTGCAAACAACGAATAGCGGCACTATCGCCTTGAACAAAATCACAAGCCCAACAATTAGCTTAACCACTGGTCAAGGCAATGTAACCAACGCATTAGGAGCAGTGCTTACCGCATCCAAAGCCGTCAACCTAACAACCAATAGCGGCGGCATGGGTACTTTCGCACTACCTGTCAAGACAGTCACACCTCTATTAAATGCAGTCGCTACCTCCGGCGGCTTGACTGTGAGCAATTCCGGAAAATTGAAGTTAGGCACGCTCAATCTTCCTACTGGTACATTATTACTTACCAACGATAACTCCGTCACCGTTGGCACTGCCTCAGCTAACATAGGCGGTCTAACACTAATCGCCACCTCGGTTTCTGTCATGGCAAGCGTAGGCAATGCATCGTCATTCTTCAGCTTTATTGCCAGCGGCTCCGGCAACGTCAGTATGAGCAAAACGGTAACCGGTAATACGATTTCCGTTAGCGCCGGGTCGGGCACCATCTCTGGCTTCACCAATTCCGCAAATCTCAGTTTGATTACTGGAGCCAACGGCAAGGTTTCTGTCACCGATAGTGCTGCACCAAGTCTTAGCGGAACAGGAGGTCAGGGATTCACAGTAACAGGACAAACCGGATTGACTGTGGGCAATATTACAAATGCCACCGGCAATATCAAGTTAACGGCAACAACCGGTCAGTTAAGTTTGCAAGGAGGCGTCGCATTGGTCGCCACCAATGGCAATATTGAGCTTAATGCCAAAGACAAGAATGCCGGAAGTATTCTCTTGGATAGCTTGTCGTCAATCACAGCCTCTGGTGCCTCTAACCGCTCCGGCAACGTGACAATCTACATTGGCTCTACGGCTCAGAAGAAAAATGAGTTTACACCGACAAATGTAACTGAGATTATCACATCCCCAGGACGCATATTCTACGGCACAAATAGCCTGGTCACTGCACCACCAATCAATACATTCACAGCGAACATGAAGACAATCACCTTCGACTCCGGCAACAATCCAGCAGCCACAATTACAGTGGGCGGTGGAGTGAACGTCACAGCGCAAGTTGCTTATACGCAGGAGCAGGCTTCGTGCTCAGACGAATCGGTAGTCGATACTGGCGACTGCCAGGAATCTGATGAAGACATGGGAAATATTGCCACCATGATGCCCTAGGACTAGTACCGATGAATAAGTTATTTTCAGCAATAGTTACGTTGATGACATTGGCAATATTCACTTGCCTGCAGGCAAGTGCCACAAACCGTGAGGCAATCCAGCTAAATAATGACGGAGTAAGCGCGATCAATGCCGGTAATTTCGAGCAAGCGATTACCGCACTTGAACGCGCCTTGAGACTTGAACCCGCATATGAGAAAGCTCGATACAATCTGGCCATTGCGCACAATAACTATGGACTCTATTTCAGCAACCAGGGTAAAGCCAAAGAAGCGTTAAAACATATGTCTATGGCTGCCAAACTGAACCCGGACAACCAAACCACTCACAGCAATATTGCGGCAATCATAAAGTACATGAAAAAGGATCCCAATTCATTTCAGGACCGTGTTGATTTAGGAAATGATGCCTTGGAAGCTGGCGACTATGTGGGTGCCATTTATGAATACGAAGCAGCACTTGCCATAAAGAAAGACAAAACCACAAGCGATATTCTCTATTCGCTCAAAAAAGAGCATCCCAGCATCTACACATCACACTAACGTCACAACACAAGTAAGCTAGCCAGACGGAGGTGCCATCACATCAAATGAATCTCTTATCGATACTGTCGACACAGGCGACTACAGCGATGATGATGCAATTGACGCAAACGTGGCAGCTATTCCATAGAATGGCAATCGCAAGAATAGCAATCGAGAAAATAGAATTCGAAAGCAGCAATTAGTCAGATTACGACTAGTTAGTTGGGTGAAGCATTTTTAGACTTGATGGACGAGTTCCATGACTCTTTTTCGATTTTCCAAGCGCCGTCTTCACGAATCATCGTCACAGTTCCGTCATTTTTCTCAGTCATATTCGGGTCAGTCGTATTCGGTTTGCCGGAAAGCGTCATGGTGGCATGATCGCCATCCACTTTTTCGGAAAGAATTTCTATCTCTTTTGGTGTCATTTCTTTCATCACGCCAAACATCATTGGCTTCATGTCAGCAGGTGTTTCATTCATTTGTTTCACCACGCTTTTGCACATATAAGGTATAACGGCATTGACGTCAGTTGCCGAGAGGAAAGTCTTAAAGTAATCAAGATAAACTGCCTTTGGCGTCTGTTCTTCAGCAGAAGCGGTCATAATCGTTGTGCACGCAATCAAACAAGCAAAGCCACTGGCAAGCAATCTTTGAACATTCATCACATCATTACCCCACGTCATCCAATCCTCACAATTGAGGAGCTTGCAAGAATCCTATCAGGAAAGCTAATGAATATTCTTGAAATTTCATGAATTGTCGTGCTTCATGGCTATGAATTTCTTTGGCCTTATGCTTCTAGAATCCCAAGCCTCTCAACACATTGTTTAATACTCCTGACCTGTTTGGGTAGGCATTGCCATAATATCCAGCATATGGATTGTAGGTTGGCGGATAATAGGCATACGGATCTGGAGCATAAGGATTGAAATTATTCGGCGTGTTCCAAGGCATTGCCGCCGTGGCAGAATCTCTGAATATTGGATTGTTAGGATCAGATCCAACTAGTCGGCCCCAAACATCATAGTGAGGACCACCAGACAATTGTCCGCCATTATAAAGCGGTGTGGCACCATAAAGCGGCGATGTGCGAACGCGTCCATAGTACTGCGCTTCCGCTTCAGTAGCGAAACCTACAATACTGATTAAAAGTGCTGCTAAGGTGCCGAGTACTGTTAACCTTTTCATAAAATCTCCTCAATTCATTAAATTGCTCGGGTGGAAATATTAGTCTGTGCCTAACTAGACGCTGTGATGCTCCAAATGTTTCAAGCCAGACAGAAAGCGCCAGCCGAGCGGTGTTTGAGCAGCCACTTTTGTGAAGAATTTAGCTTGGCTAGCGCTTTCTCGGTCTAGCAAATTTAATCAATGGGTACAATGGTTACTAGTGGTGGAAGTGGTGGGTTTGGCGCAGGGGGTCAGGACAACTTAAGCCTGGGGTTCATATTATTATGCATATGAATAGATTTTGGCGTGCTCTGTCAGCACTGTCAGTTACATTTGTGTTCTCTACAGCAGCTTTTGCTGGTCCATTTAGAGAAAGCAGAGCCGATTCAATGCCCGCTGCGTCTGGCACGTCTGCCAACGCCTTGGGCTTGGATTTGACGTCGACTGCGCGCAACATTTCTGCTGGGCAGTTTGTGCAAAGCAATACGGTTGAGATTCAAACCGGCGTGCACAGCACATCAGTAAATGCGGATTCCCTTCTGACTGCCGCAGAAGCCATGGCAGTTAATCAGGTTCTGGCAACTGGGCAGCAGTCACTGCGTTTGAATCGTGACGGAGCGGCAGTTGGTGGCAGCTTTGCCTTAGGAGCCGATCTTGCTTCATCCCTCGCCGGATTAGTTATTCCGCGTGGCGTCACTGCTCTCAATCTGACAAGCGAACTTTCCTTAAGCGGCAACTTGGTAAACCGCGGCACACTATATTCAGCATTGCCAAATGCCGGTTCCAATGAAGCAACAATTTCTGCCAACAATATATATAACAATCGCAGCGCGCTCATTTCCACTTTGGTACCCGTTGAAGTCTTGGCGCAATTTTTCAGTCAGGAAAGCTATTCGCAAAATTTGAGCCTGGCCTTAAACGCAGTTGGCGAAATCGTTAACTCAGGCATCATTAGTAGTGCCGGCAACTTAAGTCTTTCCGCCAATGCAATTACCAATGCACCGGCTCACGGCAGTACCGAACCAGCACTCATGCAAGCGGCCGGAAATTTGAATCTCACGGCAAACAATATTATGAATGGTGGCACACTTGCCGCTTTAGCCGGCAATCTCACACTCGCCTCGCAAACGGCGCATAACCTGGCAGTGAACAATGCCGGTGGCGTGATGGAGGCCTTGAACGGAAATATCTATATGTCATCAAATGGCAGTGCCGCTGAGAAATTGAACCTTAGTCTCACAGGTGGCGATCTGAGAGCCAAAGAAATCTTTTTCCAATCGCTGGAAGGGTCCGTTGACGCCAATGTCGATGATTTGGTTGGGCGTGTTAATGTCGATGCCGGTCTGGCACATCTCACAGCTTCAACAGACAATCTCACTCTTGGCACCATGAACCTTTCAGGCGATCCAAGTTTTTACAATTCAAACGGTTCTGTCACCATTGATGGTTCACTGATATTTGCCGGAGAGGCCCTTGCCATTGTCGCTAAAACCAATATCCTTTCTAGCGCAAGCGGATCTATTGATACAAGCTCAGCCAGTTCCAGTGGTGGCACCATATTATTAGTTGCCGGGGCCGACTTTTCCGTTTCACCAAGCAATACTTCATCGGCTACAACATCAGGCCAAAACGCTGGTGCCGGTGATAGCACAAATACTTTAGTGATAAAAGGTGGCACTATGGCCGGTGGCTTCATCGACTTGACTGGTGGCACCGGAGCCGGTGGCGGAACCGATCCGATCACCCTCAACTCCTCAAGCTCATCGGCCACAGTCGGAAATCAAAACGGTGGCGCAATAACAATTGTCGCTTATGGTGGCAACGGAGCCAATGCCGGCACAGTGAATTTGCCAACAGCAGGAATGGCCGTCCAAAGTAGCGGTACTGGAACTGGCGTAGATGGCAATGTAACTATGATCGCCGGCTCAACCACGCCAAACGTCTATGGAATTAACACGGGCGCAATTGATACCACAGGTGGTTCCGGTGGTGGCGGCGTGGTATCACTGAGTACAGCTAAGCCAATGATCACAGGTGGTAACGGCAAAGTCAGTATTCTCGATGGCATGGTCCTGCTTGGTAGTGGCAATTTTACTCCTGGCAAAGCTGCACCAACTTCAGTAATTCTCAACGGTGACATTGACGCCAATCAAATAAATATAACTGCCGGCGCCGATATTTCTTGGTTCAACACTGGAACCGCTGGTGGGTCCATAGCCGATTTCTCCGGTCCCTTCACCATTGCCTTTAACCCTTCCGGAACCGAAGCTTGGGTAACAAACTTTGGCTCAAACGATTTCACACCGATTGGCAATACGGTATCAGTAATTGACACAATAACCAATACAATTGTTGACACAATAACTGTAGGCACAATGCCTTCAGGTATTACATTCAACCCATCTGGGACTCTTGCTTACGTAACTAACTATAACGATGAAAACAGCATTCCATTGTTGGGCTCAGTAGACATAATTGATACGGCGTCCAAGACAATTGTCGGTTCGATTACAGTCGGCAATGGTCCTGCAGATATTCAATTAAATCCGGCCGGCACGATTGCTTACGTTGCCAATTACATAAGCAATACCGTATCAGTAATTGATATCGCCACTAACACAGTAGTAAAAACCATAAACGTGGGCGTCAATCCCACCGCCGTCGCATTCGATCCATCAGGGAAATTCGCCTATGTCCCCAACGCAAATTCAAACACAGTATCGGTGATCAAAGTCTCTAATCATACAGTTGTTCGCACCATCACCGGATTCGATGAACCATTTATCGCAGCAATGAACCCGGCTGGCACGCGCTTGTATGTAACTAATTCTGGTGACGGCCCAGGAACAAATACAGTAGCGGTAATCGACACGGCCACCAACAAAGTAATCACGACAATGACTGGTTTTTTTGGTTCTTCCGGTATAGACGTCAATCCCAACGGTACACTTGCTTATGTCACCAACTTTGGTTATCCATTCGTGCCCGATCCGGGCACCACAGTATCTGCAGTCTCAACCGCTAGCAACACGATCGTAGGCACAATACCTGCCGATACTTACCCAACTGCAGTTAAATTCAGTCCTTCAGGCACATTGGCGTATGCTGCCAACACCAACGATGGCATGCCGGATACCGGGGTTATTACGGTTATAAATCTCACTCCACCAAAGATGCGAGCTCAATCAGTGACATTACAAGCCGGTGCATCTGGTAGTGGTTCCATCCATGCATTCACGGAGACTCCCACGCTTACAGCAAATGCCAAAGGCAATGTGAGCGTATACAATACCGGACCGGTTACGCTATCTGCAAATAACAGCTTGAGCAATGGCGCTCAAGGCACTTTCAAACTTGTTACCGTCCCGGATCTGAGCGACAACGGCGGAATTACCATCAACGACACTGTCACCGCCACTGGTGGCACAATACTTTTGCAGTCAAGCGAAAACTTCGGAGGCGCAGGCGGCATTTCCCAGACAGCAAACGGATTTTTATCTTCTACCTACCTCAATTTGTCGGATAGCGAATGCGATTGCGGGCCAGGCACCGGGTTTGGCAATATCGGCAGCCTTGGAAGCGAGATAGCTACAGATGCGCAATTTTTGGTCGCGAACACATTTGGTGATGTGTACATAAAAGATTACTCGGCAGTGACCATCAGTGCTCCTTCAACGGGATCAGTCTTCTCGTTAACAACTCTCTCCGGGCGGGGAAGCATAAATATTGCCAATCCAATACTCGCTATGACATCACTTAATCTGTCAACGTCGATGATGAATGGATTAGCCATATTTCAATCAGCGAACGCCCCAGTATTGACAACACTTTTGACCATTGCCTTGGCTGGAACATCCTCTGCGGATCTTTCGAAATCGACAGAAAATGATGTGATCGAGCTATCGTCCACCGGCATGGGTGTAAGCACAATTACCTTGTACAACGGCGGCCATGACATTCAATTAGATACATTTGGAGCAAATCAAAACGTAACCGTTCTCGAAGCGGGATTGGTAACCGTGGGACCTACCAATATGACAGTAGGCTCGTTAACCGTAGGCGGCACGTCGATGGATCTTGGTGCTATTTTAGTCGGGTCTAGTACGACTCGCTCGATTACGCTTGCTATGGATGGCAGTGGATTTATTGGACAATCATTTGGTGGTCTAGTAACTGCAGCACAAGTGAATCTCGGCATACAAGATGGTGGAACGATTGAGCAATTCGGACCAGCACCACTAAGCATAAATGCAGCTCGCGTGAGTGTATTTACAGGTGGTTCTGGCGGTGTTGCCTCTATTACCAATTCTGCATCCGGACCAATTGTACTTGGAGATTCAACGGTGACCGACGGTACATTTACGTTTGTCTCGACAGACGCCGCTGGATCAATCACGACAAAAGGCACTGTCACCGCAATGACACTCAGCTTGTCGACAACAGCCGGCGATGCTGGAATCACGCTTGGCGGACCGGTAGGACAAACCGGTGGCACCACTCTCATAACAGCAAATGGCGCAGGAGCGATAACATCAATGCGTGATGGCAAAGCCAGCGGTTTAACAGTGGAATTAGCTAGTACAACAGGCAATATTTATGCCACCACTATAGCGACGCAAAAGTTAACAGCCAATACCGGAGGTACAGGCAAAGTTACACTCACCAACGAGGGGTCGCTCACCTTGCAAAATTCCACTGCTGGCGGTGACTTCATATTTAAGGCAATTGGTGCCGTGGAAGTATTTGCCACCATCGTGGCGGGCGGCAACATATCCTTGACTGCAGAAACTATTACAATGGATCAGAACAAAGTGTTGACAGCCAATAATGGTAACGTTCTGTTATTCGCTAACGGTCAAGATGGAGCGATACATCTGGAAAAAGGCGCCAAAATAACTGCCAATTCCCCGTCTTCATCCTTAGGTCATGTAACCCTCAGCGTAGGTTCATCACGTCCTGCAAGAAGAAATACGGTGGCGCCAGCCAATGTCACGGAAGTGAAAACAGCTGGCGGACAAATCTACTACGGCACCAATAGCATTGCCTCATTTAACGGCAACGTGCCTCCGGATTTAGCTGGAAACAGTACATTAACAGCTACAGGACGCACAATCACTTTCAGCACCGGACAGCTTCCCGCCGGCGCCATTCAACTGGATGGAAAAAACGAAATCAAAGCCCAACCAATCGGCTATCAGCAAGAGAACCAAAGCGATGAATTCATAGTCGACACAGGAGACGCCGAGCCAGATCTCGAAAGCAACGACGTCGCCCAAATATTATTTGAAGCTCGATAGTAGCAAGAACGATCTCGCCGAAGAAGACATTCTACAAGCCAGAAATCTCGGCTTCAATTTCTAAAGTGGAGCGCCGTCTTTCAGAACTCGCAGTCTGCCGCTACCTCGGCAGATTGGGCAAATGTCACCGACTCTCGGATCACCTTTGTACAGTGTCACTACGTGTCCCATATGGTCGGCGCTGATGTAATGGGCATCTGTTCCCCAAATTCTCGGATCCAAAGGAAATTTGATCCATTTGCCTGGATGACCAGGACTGTCTTGCCAGCGAGGATCATTTGGTTTCAAGCAATTTCCTGGACAAACACCCGCCATGTAACACTTTAATGTACGTGCATTTTCTGCTGCACGATTTCTCAAAGTTATGCTGTGCTTGCCATTATTGGCCACCCAATCAAATTCCTTGATTGCCTTGCTATACATCCTGCTCTTGTAATAACACTGAGCTAAGTAATCATGTATCTCCTCATTTTTAGCACCGCTTTTGATAAAGCCTTCAAATTGTTTGGTGGCAATTGCATACTTGCCTTCGTTAAAGGTTTTAACCGCTTGATCAAATCCAGCCGGTAGGGGCGCCTCGACTGGCTTAGCTGGAGCCTTCGGCGGAGTGGTTAAAGAAACAGGTGCTTTGTTTTCGGAATCATTTTTAGCTTCCGGTTTAATTTCAGACTTGGCCTCTGATTTCGTCTCGGACTTGGCTTCACTACTTACCTTTTCTACCGATCCAGAATTATCAGTCGGTGCACCCTGAGCCAACCCAGGTGGATTTATTGCCAGTACAGAAAATAAAACCATCAAGAATTTCAATTTTTGCAATGGCATGAGAAGACTCCTCAATCATAAAAGCCGTGCTTAGATTACTGTACCCGCGGAACTCCGACACAAGTCCCTTAGTAACAATCCGTTGCGCCCTTGAAATAATTCAAAAACATGCCAGTGTCCTAAGTCTTGCTTAAAACCGCGCGCCCAAACAATTAAGTTTGGACGCGCAGCAAAGTTATTTCCCGGCTTCAACACAAGCAAGCTTATTTACTAGCCGTTTTGTGTTTTACTCCGGCAAGCGTAGTATCCAATCCTTTTTTGTACTGGCGCTGTCCCATCACCCAGGTTTCATCGACAGCACGATCGTCA
>JAGVKG010000045.1 GCA_020050685.1 Candidatus Obscuribacterales bacterium
ATAGCTTTAGCTTTCTCTGCACCTGCCGGCAATCTTTACTCCATTACCTCACGCTATTACTTGAGGGCGCTTTACATACCATCTCCGTCGCTGATGCTACGCATCAGCTCCTCCGCGCGTCAACACGCTCGGCTTCAGAAGGCTCATCGCTTCCTTTCGCCTCGCTGTTATTTCGTCTCTGATACCACTGACCTTTAAAATGGACGGCTAATCGCCGTCCATTTTTTCCACGCCAAAATTGTCATCCTGTAGGGGCGGGGTCTCCCCGCCCTCAACACAACGAAGGACCACTCAGAGTCCAACATGAATCTTTTGTTGAAGCATGGAAGATCCTTCGCTTCGCTCAGGATGACAGAAGAGAAATTATTGCAAATTGTGAATGCCACCAACCACGGTGCTTTGCATAAATACGCTCACTCAAAAGTGGTATCACTATTTGCGTCCGATAATACGAAAAGGCACCACTTTCGCGCAATCGCACACTAGCGCAAACGCTTGCCCTTACTGGATTGCCGCAAGTGGAACCGCCGGCGATACCATACAAACATATAGCACCATATGTGCCACCACCAGTAGTTAAAATGTGATACCAGCCATCACCCGTGGTGCCGCCCCACCGGTGGTGCGCGCCTTGAAACGCCTGGGCCATCGACATTTCCGAAGATAATCTAATGCATATACAAGAATGATTAGGATATAGTACATCTTGGTAGAATGAGTATGCCACCTCTGGTGGTGGTAACTGATATAAACCAACCATACGGTCCAAGATCTTAGCGAAGCCGAAAGGCTACTCGCTCAAAAAATCTCTGAACATTTTATTGGTCAGACATAGTGAAGGGTCACAAGCCCGCATAAACGCCCCGACAAAGAGGAAAGAAAAATGGCAGCAGTAAAACGCAAATCCGCTAAGAAAACAGTAGCAAGAAAGTCTTCCAAGCCGGCTCGCGCCAGCCGCTCAGCAGAGCACAAAGCAAGTGGTGGCTTCATGAGATATTCTGGCAAGTTTACGGTACGTTTGCCGAAATCCCTTCACCAAGCACTCGTGTCCCGCGCAGATAGAGAAGGCGTTAGCCTCAATCTGTTCGTCACCAATGCTCTGTCACGCACCGTAAAATAAGTGACACCATTCACGCGGTCAGCACCGCGGGCAGTGGCAGGTAACTGATCTCTGTTTGTTGCCACCACAAAATATCCCGGTGCTGACTATCAAAATTTCCCGAAGAGCGAATCCGGTTTCAATTACGAAACCGGATTCGTTCTTTAAGTACTTTTCGCTCAATCAACTTTCGACCTTCGCCCACAAGTTCTTAAGCAGCAATTTCGATTGTCCAGACAATTGTCAAGCTCCGCCAGCACACCAGCTTGTCAAGAAACCCTAGAGAGGCCAAGTGTCGTCAGAAAACTTAAATATTTATCTGACATGCACGTATTTTGGCAATTATTATTACTTACGAGTAGATCCTTACCAGTGCACACTTGGAAAGGCTTACCCAAATAGCGTATAAACAGCCATGCCAGACGTCAATTTTTCTTCCATGGAAATTGTCAGGCTGGCATACTGGACTCAGTTCTTGATCGGCAAGTCGTCTGACTTTGAGGGGGCAATCGTGACTCAACAGCAATCAACATTTTCCGAAATTCCTGTTTTAGGTTTGCAAAAGCAATACGAACCAATTGCCAATGAAATTGAAGCGGCGGTGTTGTCGGTGTTGCGCTCGGGCCACTACATACTCGGCGAACATGGCAAAAAACTAGAAAAGGATGTCGCCGCAATTTGCGGTTGCGATTATGGCATTGCTGTAGCCAATGGAACTGATGCTCTGATTTTGGCTCTCTGGGCTCTCGATATTGGTCCTGGTGATGAAGTAATTACTTCACCTTTTACTTTTGCTGCCACTGTTGAAGCAATTGCTTTGCGCGGTGCTACTGCCGTTTTCGTCGACATCAATCCTGACACTTACAATCTCGATGTCCAGCAATTGGCAAAGGCTATTACGCCGAAGACCAAGGCAATCCTGCCAGTACACCTTTATGGACAACCAGCAGACATGGATCAAATTTGCCAGCTGGCAAAACAATTTGGCCTAAAAGTTATTGAAGACAATGCACAAGCAATTGGCGCTCTCTACAAAGGTCGTCCAACCGGATCGTTTTCCGATCTTGCTTGCATAAGTTTCTATCCAACAAAAAATCTTGGTGCAGCCGGTGATGCTGGCATGATCGTCACCAACAACGAAGCTTTGGCCAAGCGTCTGAAGAAAATTCGTGCTCATGGCATGGACAGACGCTACTATCACGACGAGCTTGGCGTTAACAGCCGCCTTGATGAAATTCAGGCAGCCGTGCTCGGATGCAAATTGCCGCTTTTGGCAAAATGGAATGAGCGCCGCAGAGAAATTGCTGACCTCTACAATCAAATGCTCGCCAATATGCCTGGACTAACCACGCCCAAACTATTGGCACATACAACTCACGTTTATCATCAGTACACAGTGCAAATCGCCGATGCCCAACTTGAACCAGGTGCCACGCGCGATGCAGTGCAAGCCGAATTAGCCAAGAGAAAGATTGGTTCAATGTGCTATTACCCAATTCCTCTTCACTTGCAAGCACCATTTGCTCACTTCAATTACAAAAAAGGTGACTTCCCCCATACGGAAAAAGCCGCTGCCCAAGTACTCTCCTTGCCGATGTATCCGGAACTGACCGACGAACAAGTTCGATACGTGGCATCAACATTAAAAGAAATCATCTTGAGCACAAGTGCAGTTCCTCACGCGATGCAAGCCGTGCCAAATGCTCCGGTTGTCGGCGGGTTCTAATCCGACCAAGAGTGCTAGCCGAGAACTCAGTCGAACTTACTCTGTCGAACGAACTCAAAACGAATTCAATAGGTATAATCATGACAGTCGATTTGCTCAAATATCCAGGTATTGAAAGTGGTGTCAAGCTCGGCAAGAGCGTAAAATTGGCCGCTGATGTGGTGATCCACGCCGGTGCTGAAATTGGTGACAACGTGCAAATTGAATCTGGCGTTGTGATTTACGAAAACGTCAGGCTCGGCACAAACACATTTGTTGGTGCTCAATGCATTCTTGGCGAACGTCAATCTGGTTTTCGGGCAGAAGGCTATGTCAATCCAACTTTGTCGATTGGCAACGACAGCACGATTCGCTCCGGCACGATAATTTATTCCGGCTGCACCATGGGCTCAGGATTTCAAACCGGACACCGCGCCGTAATTCGCGAGAATAGCAATTTTGGCGAGAACTGTAGCTTCGGCACATTGTCGCAATCGGATGGACATATCAATGTCGGCAACAATTGCCGTTTCCACAACAATGTCTTCATTTCCACATTCACAACAGTGGAAGACAATGTGCACTTCTTCCCGATGTCTTGCACAGTCGACAGTTTGCACCCACCATGTGGCAAAGGCAGACAAGGCCCCTATGTGGAAGCCGGCGCAGTAGTTTGCGCTAAAGTCTTGATTCTCCCACGCGTGCGTGTTGGCAAAGGTGCTGTCTTAGCCGGCGGCGCAGTCGTAAGCAAAGATGTACCAGCCAATATGATTGTCGCCGGTGCCCCAGCCAAAGTAATCAAAAACAAAGGCGAAGTACGCTGCCAAATGGAAGATCGTCCCGCCTGGGATGTAGCGATGGAATCTTCAAACTGAAGGGGACGCAAATTTTGGCTAATGTAACTACAGCACCAAATATAAAAACGGAAAGTAAAAGCAATGCAAATGCTCTCCCGGCAAATTCCGACGCAGGCAAATTATCAACCATTACTGCACTTGCATTGATTGTCCTTGCCACCATCCTGGTTTACAGCCCAGTTGCCTTTAATTTCTTTGTTGGTGATGACTTCGTCCACTTAACTTGGCTCAGCCAGGCAGTGCACAACACGGAACTAATTTGGCGAAACTTTCATTCATCCTGGTTAGATGGCACCACAACGCGTTTCTATCGTCCGCTCATTTCTGTTTTCATGGTTACAGATTATTTGCTTTGGGGAGTGAATGGTTTTGGTTTTCGCCTAACCAATTTGCTTTTTCATTTGGCAAGTTCCATCCTTATTTACTTTGTCGTCTCCCGATCCGCACAAATGGATAGACCACCATCTGCCCTAAAAACCTGGGGTCTGGCTGCATCATTATTGTTTGCGCTTTATCCCTTGCATCCGGAAGCTGTTTCTTGGATTACCGGCAGAGTCGACAGTATTGTCACAACTTTCTGCTTGGCTAGCCTTTGGTCTTACATGTGCTTTCGCCAATTTAAAGCGCGTCCTGGAGAGCGTCTTGGCAAACTGCTTTGGTGCGCCTCGACAATGTTGTTTATGTGGCTGGGATTATTCTCCAAAGAAATGGCAATCACGTTGCCGGCGATTTTTCTTGCTTACGAAGTTTTGCTTGTCAAACACAATCCTTCCAGCAGATCTTCGCTCTTGCACAAAGCGATTAATTGGTTGAAGCCCACACTGCCATTTTGGTTGGCACTGGTTTTCTACTTTGGCTTGCGCAGAATTGCCCTCGGCACATTTGTCGGTGGCTATGACGATTCCCTTTTGTTCATATCCGACTGGCGGGCCTTCTTAAGCGGCAAAGTGCATGCCATGCGCATGCTTTTGATTCCGATTAATAAGGAAGTATTTGGCGCCCATCACTGGCTAACGAAGATGTGGACATTTGCCATTGTCGCTTCAACGTTTTTTGCCGGCGTTGCTTTTTTCAGACGCCCGCAAATTCGCCGCGCCATGATCTTCAATTTTGCTTGGTTGGGACTTTCGCTTTTGCCCGTTTACAAGATATTTGCCATTGCCGATGATTTGCAAGGCAGTCGGCTTGGCTATGTTGCCACCGTGCCACTTTGCATATTGCTGACGTCTGCTTTTGCTCTTTGGCTAGATCAGAAAAACAAAGGCAACGTACAAACTATTCTTTGTGCTTTAGCTATCCTCTTATTTATTCCGGCCGGAATTATTTGCTGGGCGAATAATCAAGCTTGGGCATCGGCTGGACGCCAGTCAAATGCCATTCGTAGCGCCCTTGCAGATCTATACAAACAAATCCCTGGCGATCCCCAAGTATTATTTATTGGCTTGCCGGATCAAAAAAGCGGCGCCTATATTTGCCGCAATTCGCTTTGGGGCATGACCAAGAAACCACAACTTGATCGTGACATTTTCAACTGCCAAATGGTCAATTCCTTTGAGCCAATTCTGCCATTTGGTTTTCTCAAAGAATCAATTGCCGGCTCACCGGATCAAATTAAGATCTTCCGCTGGAGCGAAGTTGACTCCAAATTTATTTCGGTGTCACTGCCAAATAATTCAGCTACGTCCAATGCAAACAGTGTGCGTTGGGCAGACACCAAGCTTGCCGAAATCGTAAGCCCAGAAATGCCACCGGGATCACCAGCCAAGTCTGCCTGGCGCGCCGATGGAGCCCTTGAGACTTGGAGTGCCTCTGGTGCTAAGGGTCGAGCTGCCGTGGATCTCATGTTGAACGGCTCACCATCGTGGTCCACAGAATTCGTGGCAGTTACAGTCGAACTGCTACCCTCCGACAAAATAAGCACATCAAATGGTGCCGATTTGTTGTTGGCAAATGATTTGAATCCCGATTTTGATCTGGCTCGCCGAGCCCACAGCGAGCTGATTACTGACAGCAAAACCGGTAGAAGCAAGTTCATCTTCGCTTTACACAGTTTGCCTGAATGGTCTCTTGGTGGCAACTGCCGCGATCTAAAACTTCTCTTGCCCGATAACAGCCACATGGTGATTACCCAAGTGGAAATAATCCCACAAGCACAATTGGTACCACACCTGACTTTCAATAATTCAGGCTATCTTGGCACCAAAGGATTTTTACATCTTTCTGCCAAGGAAGCATCACAAGAGTTATTGGTTGACGCCACAAAGATTGCCGGCGCCAGCTCAGTGATCGTAGAAATAACCAGACCGAATTTATTATTTGAAAGCCAAAATACAACCGAGGAATGCAAGGTGATCATGAAGACGATCACAAGCCCATCACCACAAGGCAAAGTTGAGCTGAAGCGTGCCTATTTCCCGGCAACTGGAATTTATGAAGCAAGAGTCAAGACAATAGACACAAATGGAAAATTAGTTGGTGTTGCCGGTGATCACATAGTAATATCAGTGGAAGACTAATCTAGAATCGGGATAAACATGAGCCAGCCCAAGAAACAATTTTCCTCCAGCCTAATTGGCCAAAGACTAATTGAAGCGGGTTATCTCACGGAAGCGGATCTACAAAAAGCACTTGAGCTACAGAGGGAAACCGGACTGCTTCTCGGTGAGGTCTGCCTGCTAAAAGGCTGGATCAATTATGATCAGTTGAAGGAATGCCTGCCGTCTTTGCGTTCAAAAATTGGCGAACGTCTCTTAGCTTCCGGTTACATAACTATGGAACAACTTTGGATTGCCTTATTAGAGCAACGCCATTCCGGACATTTGCTCGGCGAAATTCTGGTGGCGCGTGGCTGGGTAGACAAGGCAGCTCTTGATAAAGTTATGGCAGTCGGAAAGAAGCAATGAAGATATTCAATTTCACAATTCGGACGATTGTCACAACCAGTCTTTTTGCCGTGCTTTGCCCAAGCGTCGGTCTGGCAGATGAGCCGACAAGTGATACCACAACGCAGCCGCAGGTTAATTCACGCAGCCAAGTTTTAAAAGAACCGGCATATGTTACTCCAACTCGCCTTGGTCCCATGCCAGATGCTGGCAGTCACCGAATCACGGAAATCCAAATTGGTAGCGAAGCCAAACCAGTCTTTGAAAGAAGATTGACCATGTTGCTTGAGCAAATCAATCTAGCCGAAAGCAAGGGCTGGATCACGGCAGATCAAGCAAGTGGTTTCCGCACAGAACATTCAGGCATCGTAACACTCTCCAATACAATCAAAGATCCGACCAATATTGATCGCAAAACGGTAGACGATGTGGAAGGAAAAATCACAGCCCTCAATGCCGCTCTTTATGCTGCATCCAATAAGAAGTCTCCGGATACTCAGGCATCCCCATCAAAAAGTGATACCTCAGATTCGGCATCACCAGAACAGTCTGCACCAGAAAAATCTACAAAGGACTAATCATGAAATTCACTAACATTGTGGTTGCCAGCTCAATTTTGTTGCTGACAGCTTGCACATCCAGTTCAGATTCTACAAACAGCAAAAACCCTGCCCAGAGCAACACACAGGTAGCGCAAAGTACTACCGCCGAAGATGCTTGCAAAGATTTCCCAGTTCCCCTATATCCTTCCAGAACATCTATTACATGCAGCCATGATGGCGACAGATATACAGCTTCGATAGATACGGCAGACTCGATTCAACAAGTGACAGAGTTTTATCAAACACAAGTTCAATCGAGTGGTTGGCAAAAAGATCCAGACCCGTTGATTTCGCCCGATCATACTGTTGTCACCCTCAGAAAAGCACCTGGCCATGCAGTAATCAGCACTTTCCCAGGCCAAGGTGGAAAGGGTTGCAGCTTTCAGATCAACGCTTTCCCAAAAGGGTAATCAATAATTAGTTCAACTTGAGTTGTTCAATTTGCAAGCAAACTGTAGAGGGAGTGAATAAATGAGGTCTGCATCTCTTTTGGCAATAGCGTCCCTATGCATTGCCATCTGTATTTCGAGCGCACCAGTAATGCTCGCACAAAGCGAGGATAAGGTCCGTGCCGATGTCACTTTCGCAGATGGTGTGGAAAGCGTGTCGTTCGACACATTAGAAGGCCGAGTCGAAGTAGATTTGCCGGACGACGTCTCGGATAGTGACACCATATCCGGTACTGTTGTCGCCGAGCCAAAAGGTGAAACAAGAGAAGAATTTGTCAAGAATGAAGACGAGTTGAGTGGTTATGTGGTTGAGATTGCCAAAACTCAAGAAGTGAAGGAACCGCCTCAATTATCCAAAGCACAAGAAGAGCCGGAAAAAGAAACAAGTCCAATAGAAGACAAGCCTTTGCAGCCAGGATCAGTGCCAGCACCGACAATTAAAAAAACACCGCCAGAAATCAAACTTTCACACTACAAGGAAAATCCCTTCAGTTGCCTAGTGCCTCCTGCAGCAGGAAAGATCACTATCGTTTTGAAAAAACCGGATGGTCGGGAAGTCTGTCGCAAGGATGTGCGATGCGCACCGGCAAAACCAAAATCTATAATCAATGCCAGCCACCCACCGAAATGCCAATTTCCGCAAGCCGCAATCTGTGGCAAGGCCATTTCGATTCCAGGCACTTGCGACGGCAGAAGCGCCACATCGAGGGTAAAGATCAACAATCGCAAATGCCGAGTGCTAGCAGAATCTCCACGGCGGCAAATTATTCGTGCACCAAAAGAAGGTGCTGGAAAATGCAATATAGAAAGTTCGGAGTGCGGATTCGTGCGACGCGGTACCATCGTCATGAAACCGGCAGTTGCTTCGGTTGCCAGCATTTCCCGTCCAACAAGCTCTCCCGCCAGCAGCGAAAAAAAGACTGATTTGTCCGGTCAGTGGGAAGCAACCTGCACCGATCACGGCATTGCTGTCACCACTGATGGTGTCACGCAAAATTATCCCGGACAGGGACAAATGCCAGCAAGTCTTGTGAATTTGTTGCAACAAGGCAATCAGTTAACCTGGACATATCCAGGGCAGATGGAGCGAACTTCAGAAACCAAAAATCTCGCTGTTACTTATTTCACGGGCACACTTGCGGGAGACACTGCTGATCTTTACTGGAAGAATCAGCTGGGCACATCGAAATACAATTACGTAATGAAGCTGCGTTATGATCCAGGCTCGGACACAATTGATGCTGAGGGTGTTTTTCATACCACCGTATGGAACGGTTACTCTATTTCACGCAGTTCGTGCAAATTGAGACGCGCAGGTGCAACAACGAGACCTGTTCAGCCGCCACCGCGTCCACGTCCACAACCTAAAAATGGCGTATGGATTCTCCAGTCAGTTACACCGAGGTTCAGGTGGAGCACGCTAGATTACAAACACTCAACTGTTCACTGCGAGCCGAAGCCGCGATACTACAGCAACCCGGCAGCAGTAACATTGTCTTTTAGCGCGCCACCGGAACGGATTCGCAGAGGAGATCAAGTTTCCTTGCGCGTCTCGTTGATGTCTCATGGTCAGGGCTTTCCTGTTGTCGGTCAAGCAAACTGGTTGGTTTTCGGCTTCACAAATACTGGCTCATATTCCAGTGCTCCAGGCAATGAATCAGCAAAATTACCAGAGCGTCCACAAAACGTCGGACAGTTCTTAGTCAATTATCCACCGGCAAATCTTCCTGACTGGTCAAGCGATGCCTCCATCAAACTTGGTTGGGTTGGCAATTCCACCAATGAAGACATCACATGGAAGTACAAGTGGATGCCAGACGGGGGCGGGGGTTCTACTGAATCTCAACCAAGCCCGGTTTCATCTACTCCACAAGCCACACCAAGGTTTGAGTCCACAGTCACCCAGCCAACTCGCACAGCACCACCTGTGGTGCCTCAACAACCGGAAGACAAACAGGTCTCATATACCAAAGGTGAACAACGAAGATGGTTGCGCGATATGAGGCAACTGGAATTCGATCGAGTAATCGCAGTCATGCTCGGCAATTCTGGCGCCGATGCCAACGCACGTGCTGAGACTCTGCGCCGGAACAACGATGCCAGCGCCGCCGAATTAACGAAAACGATGGCTCGCCTAGATGACGAGCTGCGAAGCAGCGGACGAACTGTCGGTTATGTAAATTACACCGACATAGTCAACCGTTGGAATCGAACGATAGACCTGAATCAAATTCCACCACAACTTCAGGCGCAGCTTGACACAGAGCGGCAACAAAAAATGCATGAGCTCTCGGCAGTTGAGCGACGTAATCCCAAACTTGCCATGCAAATGGCAATTCAATGGAGAGACGGACTGGTAACCTGGATGAAGAATCAGCTTGACTCACTGCAAAGGCAATGGGGCGATGCTGACATAGCCATTCAAAATGCCTGCACTAAGGCAGCTTCGCGCCGCCAAGTCGACTACGTTTCGTTCACTCCCGTAAGTGGAGCAGTTGATTTAACCAACGAAGTGCTCAATACCTTGCAGACTGGCCGCTGATGAATTAAGTTAAAAGGCTTACTTTCAGGAAGGACCTTGAGTGTCTTGAACCGTTAATTCCTGTAATTGCATTGGAATCTAAGTTTCTTGGATAACTAACCTCGACTCCATGTTTCGAATTTTCGCGTAATCATCTAAGACTTGCTGCCGGTTTCCAGCCAAAGCAACAATTCCAATACTCGTTAGATAATCTACTGTTTGCAAAACTAGATCACCATTCTTAAACCAAATATGCTCGTTAAGAAAAGTCGGCAATTTAGAAACGTCGGCAAAGGTTTCAACATTCGATATTATTCCTTGAGAGGGTGATTTCAAAAAGACAGGTACAACTGTTTTTTTGAATTTATATTCTTTTGTTGAGACATCACCTTCAGCAAAGATCTCAACTAATTTATCCGCTTGGCTGCTACCACTAGCCTCTCGAGCAAAGCCAACAACTGGGCCACCGCACATTCTGGCACCTGTTTCTATAAGGCGAGGACCATCCTTTGTCAGCATGATTTCATTGTGCGCAGCTCCCCAACGCATTCCCAAAGCGTCTAATGCTTTTTGAGTGTATTCGAATAATTCACCATGCGTTTTGGCACTATAAGGCACAAATTCAACATAGTCGTAAACAGTTTTGCGATCATTAGCGGATGTTTTATTGTACTTAATTAGATGAGCTAGATAATGTTTTCCATTGGCACTTACAGTTCCTACAGCAAACTCCGTTCCAGCGGCCTGTTCCTGCACAACTACGGTTTCATTGGCATTCCCAGTAACTTTAGATGGCTCAGATAAAACTTGGTTGAAAGCCTTTTTCCAATCTCCTCTTGCTGGAATGTGAAAAACCTTGTCACTGCCGGCAGATACTGGGGGTTTAATTATCAGTGGCGAATCAACTAATCCGTTTGTCTTAATCCAGGTTTCAACTTCATTTTCGGATGAAGTATTGAGCGTCTTAAGAGCCGGAACGCCTGCGTTCTGCAAAGCTTTTTGCATCAGAGCCTTGTGTAATCTATTCTGTGATTTTTCAGGATCATTGGCGAACTGAGGTGTTAAGGCTAAAGTCAAAGCTTCTGCGAGGGGTACCCCCTCCTCAGTACCAGGAAGAATGACGAGAGGGTCATACTTTCTAAGCACCTCAACAAGATTTGGTTGATCTGGAATAATCTTGATAAAGTCGGAGCTTCGAATTTTTGCTCCAAATCCAACCCAATCTAGAGGCTTAAGTGTGACTGCAATAGCAGGTATTCCTCGAGCTTTAAAAGCAGGAGCCAACTCTGTTCCTGACGATAATGGATCGACAATGACGACGGGCCTATTCATGTACAACACACCTCACCATGTTTGAGCTATTAATCAAAATCAGCTGTCCTATCAATACGAAGAGTAATAAAGTTGCGGCCGGAAAAGGAAGATAGGTTTCTTTGAACCCAAGAGAAATGATCAAACCACCGACTAGTGTTCCCAGTGTTGCTCCCAATCCCAAAGACGAAGAATTTATAGCGGCCAGGATGCTCCCTTGATTCTCATGTAATTCAAATAGAATCTGTTGCTGTGGAGTAGGTACAGCCCATCCGAAGGCTCCCCACATAAAAAAAGGAATCAACCCGAAATAAGGCAAATCCTTAGTGAACGGTATAGAAATAAAAGAAAACATCAGTCCAACTAAAATTAATGCCATAACAACCCGCGGTTTTTTGCTTTGGTCGATAAAAATTCCAACCAGTGAGCTTCCTATGAAACCTCCCAGTCCCCAACTAAACAACGTCATGCTTAGTGAATTAGGGGATCCGGATTGAACAAGGGTGACATACGAGTATAATCCTAAGCTTGCCATGGCCGTAAAACAACTAATTCCAATTACCGAAAGTGTTTTCAGATCAACCATAAGTCGAAGTCTAGCTCCAAGTGGTGGAGGTTCGGGAAGACTCATATCCGAATCTTGCACTGAAAAACCAAGTAATGCAATTAAGCTTAAAACAACAAGATAGGCAATCGATAATTGCCAATGGAACAAAGAAGATAAGTAAAGTCCAATTGGGACACCAAATACCACGCCTGCACTACTAGAGCCCCAGACAAAACTTAAAACTCGTCCTTTTGCAGATGCATCGACCAGATGAACTGCAATGCTGCAACATAGAGGAGTAAAAATCCCAGCTCCTACTCCTGCAATAGCCCTTCCAATGAGAAACAGCACGATATTTTCAGACAGTAGTGTTAGCAAATTGCCAAAGATGAATACAATAAGGGCGAGTTGGATAATAGTCTTGACCGGCTTATTAGTAAACATCACTGAAAAAAGTGGTGCCGAAAGAAGATTAGTCAAGCTGAATATACTCAGACCTTGCCCCGTTACGGCAACAGGTTGTCCAATAGTTTGACCAATTTGAGGAAGAATTCCGGCAACTAGAAAGGCGTTGCAACCTACAGTAAACATTGCTACTGCTAAGAAAATTAGACTCTTCCTCATGCCGTTGCCGCCTTAAACAAGGACGACTCAAATAATGACTCAATCTCATCCAGCGGCGCGGAAGATTGAATATAGGAGTCAGGTCTTACTAGAATTGCCTGATTTTGATATTGTCTGTTGTCTGACCAAAAACTTTGCTGGTTTTTGCTTGGATGAATTTGAATGACTTTCAGAAATTTTGGAAACTTGGGATCCGATTTACAAGAACCGAAGATGAGTAAGGTGAATTTCCTATAGTCCAAAAGAGAATAAAGTCGTGTCTTGACGAGGCCGTCAAAAATCTCAAAATCAAAGAGTCGTGAACCTGGAAGTCCCGCATCGCCATAACGAATTCCCATCCCAGTAATATTCCCGGCACGTCCTTCTACGATCTTTACGTAGTCTTCGGCGTGGGTACCGTTATTTGAATACTTGGTCGAACGGACAAGCTCGGCCGAAGTCCCTATCACATCGTGAGCGACTGGTTTGCGCTCATCTTCATAGCTCTGCAGAAGTTCTCTTGGAGCTCCGTGATGGATCACCATATTTAACTTCCACATGAGATTGAATGCATCTGCAAGACCTGTGTTAAGACCTTGCCCGCCATTTACTGAATGAATATGGCATGCATCACCTGCAAGAAAAACACGGTGCCGCACGAAGAAACTTTCGGCTACAGATTCCTTCACCGAAAATTGTGAAAACCATTCGATCTTCTTAAAAGACAAAATATGA
>JAGVKG010000037.1 GCA_020050685.1 Candidatus Obscuribacterales bacterium
CACAGCATTCCTGCCAGCCAGCCCAACCGGTTGTCAAGAAACCCAGCTTATACAATCGCGCGCGGATGAAACTTCGTTAGCCTGGAGTTGACAACTGGATGATAAACTGACTATTCGCATATATCCAGGAGGTCTCTGTGAGCATAGTAGTACTGGGCGGAGCCGGCGCCATGGGACAAGTAATTGTTCGCGACTTGGCGCAATTCGCTGGCAATCAAAAAATTGTTGTTGCTGATTTTAACTTAGCCAAAGCAGAAGCAATGGTTCAATTAGTATCAAGTCAGTTTGGCAACAAGAATCTTATTGCCGCATTTGCCGATGTCTCTGATGCAAAAAAATTGATACCAGTACTAGCCGAGGCAAAAGTTGTAATCAACTCCACGCCATATGTATTCAACGTCATTGTTATGGAAGCTGCCTTGTCTGCCGGCTGCCACTATATCGATCTCGGTGGTTTATTTCACACCACGCGTCGGCAACTGGAGCTGCACGATCGTTTTCTTCAAGCCGGTTTACTGGCTGTACTGGGCATGGGTGCAGCACCGGGCATCACGAACATCATGGCACAAGCAGCCGCGGATAAATTGGATCTCTGCCGGGCAATCGACATTGTGATTGGTTGCGTAGACTTCGTTCAAACCGATCATCCTTTCTTGCCACCATATGCACTCGATACAATTCTGGATGAATACACCTGCGAACCAATGGTCTATGAGGGTGGGCAATTCAAAGCTAAGCCGCCAATGTCTGGTGAAATCGAAGTGGATTTTGGCAAACCTGTGGGAATGAGCAAAGCAATTTTGACTTTGCACTCCGAAGTTGCCACATTGCCTCTTACTTACAAAGACAAAGGTATAGAGCAAGTAACATTCCGCTTAGGATTGCCACCGGAATTGCACGACAAGCTCAAACTTTTAGTTGGCATTGGTTTTGGCAATACCGAACCATTGCACCTTGCCGAAGGTCCTTGCTTCCCGCGCAAAGTATTGGCTAAGCTAATTGAAAAAATTCCCGCACCGGCATTAGATCCGGACGATTGCGAAACCGTCAGAGTGGATGTTGCCGGTACGAAAAGCGGCAAAGCTCAATTGATTCGTATGGAAGCAACAGTTTATTCGGACGACAAATGGAAAGTCTCAAGCGGAGCACTGGATACGGGCGTGCCACCATCCATAGTGGCACAGATGATCTCAGGTGGCGCAATTAAAGAACGTGGCGTCTTGGCACCGGAGGCATGCATTCCTGCTGAGCCATTCTTTGCCGAGCTCAGCAAACGCGGAATCAAAGTCACATCGACACTTGTCGAGCCCGTCTCGTCACGCGCTTAACAAGCCGTCGCTGGCAGCACCACTTTCATCACGCGTATGGGCATTCCCCATCGTGTCATCCTGAGGAGCGCTCTGCGCGACGAAGGACCTCTCATGCTCACGAAGTACCATGAAAGGTCCTTCGCTTTGCTCAGGATGACAGCCGCAAATAAACTAGCCGCGCATTTCCATTAGGCTGCCGGATTCGTAGCGACTCAAGCCATAATAAAACACAAAAGTGGCAACACAGGACATGACAAAGCCGCCAGCAAAAACTTCTAGCACGGGAATAAAAGATAGTTCTCGCAGCGCTTGGGCAGGCAGATAACCAACAAAGCCAGCCGGCAAAAAGCTAAAGAGAATAAGTTTGATCGCCCCATCAAATATGCTTGCTGGATATGTAGAAAAGGCAACCAAGGCTCCGCGCATCTGATCGCCAAGTGCTTCGACATTTCCCAGATAGAAACTCAAACTACCCACCAGTATGCTGAAGCTTACGAATACCAAAGCAACACCAAAGGACAATAAAACAAATAACAGCATATGTGGAATGTCCGGACGTATGAAAAAGCCGTAGACCGCATAGCCAAATATAGCGTCACCAATGGCGGTGGCACTCATGGTCCCCACAAGAAGATGCGGCAACAAGGCTCTTGGATAAAGCATCCAAGAATCCAATTGTCCCCGAGCAATAAGGTACGGGATATTGTTAACATTGCGGAAAAAGCTAAAAGCAATACCGTAGCCAGCTGCGTTTATGGCCCACAAAGTAATCACGTCTTTCGAAGTCCAGCCGCGCACAACCGGGAACTTCGTAAAGAACAAGCACCAGAAAACCACCCAAAAGGCATCGTTGACAAACATGGCTACCACTTGAGATATGAAGGCTTGACGATATTCAAGCTGCGCTCTCAAATTAAAGCGCATGTAAGCGAGTGCCAGGCCCAGATAATTGATAAATTTGTTGAAATACCTGATCATCTGCCCCTCCTTAGCCGCCCATCGCATGGACACGTTTTACTGCTAGCGTCCAAACGAACCAAACACAGACTGTAAATCCACAAATGGCCACGCCTTGCTTAAGCAAAAGATTACCGAGTTCAGCCAAGTCCGGGTGTACAAATAAATGTGCAGGGCCATAAACAATGGAAGAAAACGGCAGAGCTTGGACAATCGGTTTTATGCTGTCCGGGAAAAGTTCCATTGGAATCAGCAAACCACCGGCAAGCATTACCGACTTTTGATAAATCAGCAAAACCCCACTGGTGTCTTCAAGCCAAAATGCACCAAGACCAACTAAAAAGTAGCCAAGAAAATCCAAACAAAAAGCAAATGGCAGAGCTGCCAGCAACAATAAATAACCAGGTACGGTCAATGGTGCCGGACCAACCAAGATCAATGCGACGATACTGCCAACTAAAAACGTGATGCCAAAACGCACCGATCTTTCACCCAGTGCATTCCACAAATAATAGAGAGGAAAGGAAAGCGGACGCACCAGCTGAACAGCCAGTGTGCCGGTACGCACGTCTTGATCGAGATTCTGCGCTACCTTGGGAGTAGACATGTATATAGATTGTGTCGCCACCAAATACCAAAGCATTTGCTCAAGCGAAAGATCGCCCAGCCGCGTTGCATTGCTTTGGGCATAAGTAATGGTCCAAAGCCGCAAATAAATGTAGAGAAGAATAGCCAAGAAAACACTTCTTGCCGCTACTTCCCCAACATAGGCCAGATTGGTTCTGGCGGCCATCAAAGCGATCCAATAATATTTACGCAGAGAAGCAATCATGAAAGACCAATCACCTCTTCTTCGTAGTCAGGCTCATTAACCCGACTGTATATGTGGGCGATGATCTCTTCCAGCGGCGGATCTTCAATTGTGATGTCTGCCACTGGCCCGGCTTGTATAACTTTATGTATGACCCGATCGATTGAAGCCACTTCGGTATTGACTTCCAGTTTCATTGCATAACTGGAGGCTTTCAATACTGTCACGCCAGGGATTCTTATTTCTCTTGGTATTTCGTGAAACTTCACACCGAGAATTTTCGATCCCATGTATCGCCTGCGCACAGTAACGACCCTGTCATCAAGCACGACACGACCATAGTTGATCACGAGCACACGCTTGGCCACAGCTTCGATGTCGCCAGCGTCGTGACTGGTTAAAAGAACGGTCAAGCCTTCTTGTCTGTTCCATTCCGAAACCAGATCGCGCAATTCCTGACAGGCAACCACATCGAGTCCGATTGTCGGTTCATCAAGAAAAAGAACCTTCGGATTGTGCAATAAGCTGGCAGCAATCTCCGCGCGCATGCGCTGGCCCAAAGAAAGTTTGCGCACGGCTGTATTCAAAAATTCAGCCAGGCCAAAACGCTCGATCAACATGTCGCGCCGCTTTCTATAATCATTCTTGCCGATGTTATAAACGCGCGCCAACAGCTCAAACGTATCGGATGGCGGCAAGTGATACCACAGCTGTGATCTTTGTCCGAACACCGCGCCAATTTGATAAGCAAGTTTACTACGATCCTGCCAAGGAACCAGACCCAACACGGATGCTTCGCCGCTGGTCGGGTGCAAGATGCCAGTTAGCATCTTGATTGTTGTACTTTTTCCTGCACCATTCGGTCCGATGAATGCGACTGATTGCCCTTCCGGTATCTCAAAGCTAATATCGTCTACAGCCACCACTTCGGCAGTCTTGCGCCCAAAACCGGAACCCTGTTTCACGGTGTACGTTTTTCTTAGCTTGTGTAACTCAATCGCGTTCATTGTCTTGTCCTAGTATCTTCGTTCCTTTCCTGAGTGCTCTATCTATCGTTTTCCTGGATAGTCCTTGTCTAGACTACGTTCCCGGCAATCCGAAAACAAATAAGCCTCCCCAATTCATCTAACTAAGAAGGCTCTCATAGAGTTGGTCATATTCGAGTAGTCGTGGTTTTTCTATTCAGCAACGTGCACGCGACCAAATCTGCCCTCTGTCCGAGACATGAGAAAAATTACGTCTGGTGCGTATAGATGAAATAGCATAAATTCCATTATGCACTAGCCAATTTTCCTGTCAACGATCAAGTTACTCACAGAGCGTATTTCCCGCAGTTTCAATGGCTAAAATCCATTGAATTGTGCCTAGCGGAGAAGTCCTACAAAACCGTAGTTACTTGTCTAAGTTCAGCTATCGTTGATTCTAGCGAGGTCTTATCAAAAATGTTGAAAACACGAGCCGATTTGTCAACTTTCTTTACCATGCCAGCCAGCACTTTACCTGGTCCAATTTCGACAAACGTGGCAACTCCTTGACCAAGCATGTATTCAATTGATTCATACCAGTGCACAGCAGACGACATTTGCTTGGCCAATCTCGCTTTGATTTCCGGAGCAAGTGTTTGTGCAGTAGCATCGCAGTTCTGTACAACAGGATATGCAGCATTGACGAACTGATGCTTGTTCAGCTCCAGACCAAATTCTTGCGCAGCAGTACTCATAAGCGGAGAATGAAAAGCACCGCCAACCGGAAGTGGTATCACTTTGCCACCACTTTCCTTCGCTAGCTCGCCGGCACGGTGAACCGCTTCTGGATGTCCCGAAATCACAAGTTGTTCGCGCGTATTTAAATTTGCCACGATCACAACTTTACCAGAAGCACTAAGCTCATCGCTTGCCCTACGACAAGCCGCCTCCAGCGCGGGGTATGCCAAGCCGATAACCGCAGACATTGCTCCTTGCGGGCAACTTTCCATCAGTTGCGCGCGCTTGTCCACCAATTGCACGGCGGCTTCTTGCGGCAAGACACCGGCTGCAACTAAGGCAGTGAATTCACCCAAGCTATGTCCGGCAACAAAGTCCGGTTTTGGTCCACGTAGATATTCATAACACCGCCAAGAGGCAAGAGAAGCGGCAAGAATAGTCGGCTGAGTATTAACTGTCCGCTTTAATTCCGCTTCCGGACCTGCAAAGCACAAAGCACTAAGTTTGCGTTTGGCTATAGTATCGATGGTATCAAATGTGGTGCGAGCAATCTCAAAGTTATCATAGAGATCGCGTCCCATGCCAACCGATTGCGATCCTTGACCGGGAAATAGACAGGCAAGTTTAGTCATGTTTATAACACCTCTTCAAGTCTTATCCGCGTTTGTCTTTCGCGGTCCAACGCACAATTGCAGCACCCCAAGTCAATCCACCGCCAAAGCCAACCAAGGCACATGTAGCCGGCGGTATTACTTGTTTGCGTCTAATTGCATCCGACAGAGCAAGTGGTATTGAAGCTGCCGATGTATTGCCGTACTCATCAACGTTGCTCACCACTTTGGACATTGGAATGCCCAAACGTTCAGATGCGGCCAAAATAATTCGCTTATTTGCTTGGTGCGGCACCAAAAAATCTATATCTTCCACTTTCATATTTGCCTTAGCGCAAACTGTACGGACCGCTTCCGGCACTGCATTCAAGGCAAATTCATAAACCACACGTCCATTCATATGGAGAAAGCGATGCATTGCTTTTGGTGGTGTGGAGTCTGCGTGCGGATAGGCTGTTCCATAATTAGGAATGCAAAGCAAGTGTCCTCCAGTCCCATCTGCACGCAGGTAAATGGACAGGACCTCATTTTCCTCACCCTTCTCTGCCGCTTTCATGATCAGCGCACCAGCGCCGTCACCAAACAAAACGCATGTGTTGCGGTCTTCCCAATTAAGAAAGCGTGAGTGAATATCGACACCAATTACCAAAACAGTTTTGTAGGTATCGGAGCCAATGAACTGTTGGGCAATGGAAAGAGCATAGATAACCCCTGTACAAGCTGCTTCCAAGTCAAATGCGGAAGCCCTAGTAGCACCAATCGCCGCTTGCACCATGCAAGCCGTCGAAGGATATAAATTATCCGGCGTTGAAGTGGCAACAATAATCAAATCAATGCTTGCCGGATCAATACCAGCAAATCCAATCGCATCTTTCGCTGCTTCGATGGCTAATCCAGATGCCGATTCGTCTTCTGAAACCACGCGCCGCTCGCGTATGCCGGTGCGTGTCTTAATCCACTCATCCGATGTATCAACCAGTTTTTCCAAATCCGCATTGGTAACTACGGCAGATGGCACCGCAGCGCCAACTCCAACTAGTCTAGCTCCAACAGGCAGATTCACTTTCGGCTCCCCACCTGAGCTTTGTCAAAAGCCCAAGCAATTTGCTGCACAATATTTGCAGAAATCATGTCACGTGCCATGCGAATCGCATTTTTAATCGCTGTGTGTTTAGAGCCACCGTGCGCAATTACACATACGCCCTTCACGCCCACCAAGAGCGCACCGCCAAATTCATTGTGGTCGATTCTTCTCTTCATCGCCGCAAAAGCCGGTTTGGCCAGCATCGAACCAATTTTACCGCGCATGTCTTTCAAAAGCTCTTGACGCAACATGTGCGTAATCATGGTGGCAATTCCTTCGGCGGTCTTCAAGGAAATATTTCCCGAGTAACCGTCTGTCACCACAACTTCCACTTTACCCATTGGGTAATCACGCCCTTCGACAAAGCCAATGAAGTTGAGCTTGTCGTCTTCCTTCAAGAGCTTGTAAGCCTTTTGCACAAGCTCATTGCCTTTGTTTTCTTCCGTGCCGATGTTAAGCAAACCAACTCTCGGATTGGCAACTTTGCACAAAGCCTGAGCCACAATCGAACCCATCAAACCAAATTGGTAAAGGTGTTCGGCAGTGCAATCCACATTGGCGCCAACGTCAATCATGATTGCCGGGCGATTGTGAATCGTCGGCATCTTGCAAGCAATTGCAGAACGATCAACACCATTGATGCGTCCGAGACCAAATTGCGCTGCAACTGCAGCAGCCCCTGTCGAGCCAGCTGCCACAACACCATCGGCACGTCCTTCGGCTACTTGTTTCATCGCTACAACAATGGACGAATCTTTTTTCCGCATAACGGAGCGACTCGGCTTTTCATCCATTGCCACCACTTCTGATGCGGGCACAATGGAAATGTCCAAGCCGAGAGTTTGATGCCGTGTGAGTTCCTGCTTTAACAAATCAGGCGGTCCGACTAATTGCACAGCAACTCCGTACTCGGCACAAGCCAATACGGAGCCATGAACAATTTCTCTGGGTGCGTGATCGCCACCCATTGCGTCAACTACGATGCGAATCATTCCTGATTCTTGTCTCGAATCTTGTACCAATTTTTGCCCCAATTCCCGTCCCAAACAATGTTTGGGATCGTTTGTCTAGAATATCGTACGAGCAAATTACTGAGCTACGAGACTGTCACGACGTCTAGCTGGGCGACCACGGTAATAACCGCAGACCATGCAGACCTGATGGCGTCTGACTGGAGCAGCGCAATTCATACAGGTAGCCAAGGTCATCTCAGGGGCTTTCCAATGTGCCCGGCGTGAGTGTTGCTTTTGGTGCGACGTCTTTTTCTTTGGCTGAGCCATGACTAAAAGATTCCTCCATCTATTTGAGAATCATCTATTATCTACGAATTTTCGCCTTTTTCATCTGTTGAAAATAGAGTCTTTAAGTTCTTCCAGCGTGGATCGATGCGTTTTTCCTGGGATTTGCCCTGATTCTTATCTTCAGCTAATGAAGTTTTGTCAGCAGCACTTGATTTTTGCGGAAGCCCTGGACACTCTTCTCCACACAGGCAGTACGTAGGTGTAGCCAACGTTATTGCCTGGCGAATAACATCCGAGATGTCAATAATACCATCTTTCGGGATAACTTCGACAAAGTCATCGCCGCCTCTTAATTCCCGCTCACGCGGCGTTTCCAGGAGCGATGCATAAACAAAGCGCTCGTCAAGCTCCACAAGCATAGTTTGGAAGTATGGGCGCAAACAGCGATGGCAGCTGAGTTTCAAGAGTGTCTGCACCTTGCCGGACACACGCACGCCAGACTGATTGAGAGATATTGAGATCTCACCTAAAACCGGCTTAACTGCATCCAGTTCGTCGATATTTTCTTTGAAATCAACTATTGCTTTGTGCTGAGGATAAGTCCTAAGCTCATCTAGAGAAATTCTCATAGGCCTTTGCGTGTAAGCAGAAAAAGGATATGGTACAACACATTGCATAATTAGCCTATATTTATCCTGGACCCAGGCAAATCATGAGCCGAGAAGACAACATAAAAATTTTGCAAGCTAGCTGGGTGCTGCCAATTTCGTCACCACCGATTGCCAATGGCGTGGTCATTTTGGAGCAAGACAAGATCAAGGCTGTCGTCGGCCCGGAGCAATTTGCCGAGCAATATCCTCAGTTGTCTCGGGCGAGCGCAACAAATGATCACGATGCCACCATCTTATTGCCGGGGCTGATCAACTTACACACGCATTTGGATTACTCCAATCTTTATTTGTTTGATACCGATTCCGAGTTCTTTATTTGGATCAACAAGTTGATCAAATCGGCTTGGCAGTGGAACGAAGACGACTTTCGTAATTCAGCACTTTCTGGTGCGAGACAAATTGCTTTGTCTGGCACCACTTGCGTAGCCGACTCCTCTTATACAGGCAATGCCGCATGGGCACTGGCGCAAACTGGCTTGCGCGGAGTTGTTGGTCTTGAGCTTTTTGGCATTGATGAAGACGAAGCCGAAAATGCTTGGCAGAATTGGCTGACAAAATACAAGAACTTTCTTGCCAATGCCTGCGCTAAATTGCAAAAAGACATTGCCGAAAAAAGAATCTTGATCACTTGCGCACCACACACGCCTTATACAGTTTGTCCTAGTTTGTGGCAAAAGGCTCTAGCGTGGACACAAGCAAATGGTGCAACGCTTCTGGCTCATATAGCTGAATCTCAAGAAGAATGCCAATGGATCGCTAAGGGCAATCATAAAGTTGACGCTTTTCTTGCCTCCGTATTGCCCAAGGGACAAGCAGAGAAAGTAGAGAAACAATCTTGGCGCCATCAAGGTTTAACTCCGGTAGCACATCTATATAAGCACGGTCTCTTAAGTGAAAATACCTTGGCTGCACACATGGTGCATGCAACAGATGCAGACCTTTCATTGGTGGCACAACAGAAGACCAAAGTTGCTCATTGCCCGCGGTCAAATAGCCGCCTGCGCAATGGCATTGCCCCCTTAAATAAGATGCTGGATTGCAGAATTTCGCTGGGGCTAGGAACAGACAGCCTTGCCTCCTCAGATGATCTAAATATTTTGAATGAGGCGCGTTTTGCCTGGAATTTGCATCGGGCAATAAATCCTTCATTTAGCCCGAGTGCCGAGGACGAGATTTACTTCCTCACGCTTGGTGCCGCCCAAACCCTCAATTTGGCAGATAAAATCGGCAGCCTCGAGGCCGGAAAACTTGCCGATATCGCCCTCTTCAAACTTTGTCATCCTGAGGAGGGCGAAGCCCGACGAAGGACCTCTCATTTCACCGAAGAGCCCTATGACCAACTTCTCTTTGGTCAAAACCAGCTGCAAGATTTATATGTCGCCGGAGAGAAAATTGTCTGTAATGGTCTTTTACAAAGCAGGTCAGACCAGCCACTGGCTGCCGATTCCGTCCAAAATCTCGTCTGCGGATAACCCCGAGAGACCGATAAATTAAAGCTGCCACCAGATTTAACCTATACTAGGTAGTTAGAGTTTTCTTTTATCTTTATCTGGGCAAATAGCAATTGCAGGCAGTTCTATGGCTGTCAAGCCAAATCCAAACTAGGAAGTCACTTTATGGTAGGAATGAAAGATCACATATGTAGCACCAACTGCATGTTTTGCAGAGTCCTGGACAATCCAACCAGAGCCAAAGCAACCGCCATGCGTCCCAATATGGATTCACAAGTATTGGAGCGTGTGAAGGAGCTAGAGCAGCGCTCGTTATTGTCCAACACTCAGGCAACTCTGACCTCGGCTAAGGCAGAAGACCTAGAGAAATTGGCGCTATTAGACTCGCTTACAGAGTTATACAATTCAAGAACGTTTCTTAAAGAGTTAAAAGACGAAATCAAACGGGGCAAGCGCTATAAACGCCCGGTTTCACTTTGCATGGTCACAATTGACGGCTTCAAGGAAATTAGCCGTCAGTATGGAGCACTAACCGGCGACGCCGTATTAAAGGTGGTGGCACAGGTTTTGCGTTCCAGTATCCGCGAAGTTGATGTGCCGGCGCGTTATTCGGCAGAAGAATTTGCCATTATTTTTCCGGAGACAAATACGTCTGGTGCATCCGTCGTGGCAGAACGTATTCGTCAGCGCGTAGGTACACAAGCCATTTCGCACAACTGGCACAACCTGAAAGTTACAGCCTCGATTGGTCTGGCAACTTTCCCGACTCATGCACGTGAGCACGACGAGTTAATTGCTCGCTCGATTCAAGCGCTTGAGCTGGCTGTCCAGCGTGGTGGCGATCGGGCCTGTACAGTATAATATGCACTCCGTTGCTGATGCACAGCATCAGCTCCTCCGTGCGTTGACGCGCTCCGCTCCGAATTCCTCATCGGAATTCTGCGCTGCACTGGGTCTGCGTTCTCTATTTGGCGCTCCGTCATCGCCTCCGGCTCTTCCTCCGCGCGTCAAGTTGGCGGCTCATTGGATCCGAGCAGAGTCCGTTCTTGATCTCTGATCAGCAAACGCTTTGAGCAGTGGAATCATTCCGTCTTTGCTTGGCACGGTTAGGAACGGCCAATCCGGCACATCCGCGGCTTCCTTGGGTGCCATGAAATATCTGCCCTTGTTACCAGATACTTGGTGAACAGCTGCTGCAACTTTAATTAGGCGTTCGCGCAAGCTTATATCTCGCATGGACGCTGGTTGCCGCAGTGGTCTCAAACAACTTGCCGAATTGAGCAGAGTAACTATTGAGAAGTCACCAACAACAGCAGAATATTTATCTCCGAGCGCGAAAGCAGTAAGCTGTCTTCTGCCTACGCCATCATGCGGAATTGCCTCGCCTTTGGTCGGCCTGTGATCACAAATCAATGCTTCTCGTCCAACACCAAGATTGATCTTGGCGCCAGAGGCAACAAGACTGAGCGAATCAGGACCAGAACAAGATTCAATACGCGATTGGCCTGGTCTGCTTGAGACCAAAACTAAAGATCCACGTCCGCCGTAGACTGTTCCAAGATCGGTTCTTATGGTTGTCGGTTGAGAGACGCTGAAGAAAATACTTCCACGGTCTATAGAAATTACGCCCGGCTTTTCTAAGGTAAACAGACTGCCACCATCAGCCAACATCTTCAAAGGTTCTCCACCTTGATCAGTGGTCGGCACAAGTGGAACAGCAATCTTGCGTTTCGAATCTTTTTCTCCTTTGGCCAAGTGTTTCTTTCGCTCATCCTCTTGGATGTTTGCTGCCTTTTGAATCTTGCTACGCAGTTTGCTTCCACCCAAGCGCACCGGAACCCCAGCTACCATGATTTCTTTTGAGGCAAAGTCATCTAATGAGAATTCATCCTTCTTTGTCTTGTTTCCTTGAACTTGAATGCCACCAGTTATGGCTCTGTCGATGCCATCGGTTGGAATCAAATCTTCTTGAGTCAACTCAGTTTGACTAACAATCAATTCCTGCCCAGGTTGAAGTCCGGTCTTCATGCCGTCGTTCGTAGTGAAAGACGTTGGAGAGTCTCCATCACCGGCCACAGCCATGATGCGTACAGGAGCGCCAACCTTCACCTCAATTACCGCCGCTGCATCAGCATTGATTACAACTGCACCGGCACCGGTATAAATTACTGCCCCCTTACCACCTGTGTCAGCAAGCAAGCGTCCAGTATGCAATACAACCTTGTTATTATCCACGCTGATTAAAGTACCCGGCGTACCGCTAACATTCGTCTCACTGTCGCCACCAATATAACCAGAGAATACTTGGTTGGCGGCAGTAAAGAGAACTACATTCGAGCGCATTTCACTGATTAGCACCTTCTGACCAAATACTCCATTTTGGCTCTCATCGCTTTTTGCCCCAATGGTAGTTGCGGTCATTTGTGTTGGTTCAGTAGTTAAAGTCTTGCCACCAAATCGAGAACCAGATCGTCCTCCAGTAATTGGCGCAGTTGATGAGCCTTGCGAAGTAACTGACTCAACCAGAGTAGCAAGTAACGGTATGTCTCCGGTGTTAATTACGCCACCAGTGGCTGGGAAAAATGGGTTATTGTTTTGTGATTCCGCATCCGGCAATGAGCCGGGCAACGCCAGAAGTTCAGCATTGGCAACTATCGGCAAACCGGCGCTCGGTTGAGCGGAGCCAGATATGGAAGAACTATTGTTAAGCGTTTGGGCCAAGGAGCCGCCAGTACTCCCTTGATTAACATCAGTAGAAATTACCGGTGATTCGATGCCAGCGCCGCCAGATCCGCGAGAGCTGCTCACTGTAGAAATAGTTGACAAATCTATAGTCGAGACTGTGATTGTTTCCGGTGTTGGTGTAGGCGTGGGAGGAGGAGGTGGTGGTGGATTTATTTGATTATATGTAAATGTACCAGTTGGTTGCAAGCCGGCTTGATTGTTAATTTGATGAGTAGTAACTGTCATGTCACCGATGTTAGTCACCACCACAGCGGGAGCAAGACTGACCACTCCACTGGTCCCCGCTGCATTCAGGAAAGAGGGTCCCGTAATTGTTTGATCACCACTGAAAGAAAGAGTGGTGTTTGAAGCGGCAGTGAAGGTGACACCACCAAGTCCTGTCATTGTGCCACCACCTGAGACATCCAAGCTTTGTCCACTGTGGCTGTCAACCGTGATCGTGCCACCTGGCAGATTGGCATTAATTGCGTTTGCGTTGACGAATATATCCGTTATCAAAGTTGCATTGCCTGTGTCGATCGTTCCACCAGTCGTAAACGTTCCATTCACATCCAAAACCAACTCACCAGAAATGGTCGATGCACCCATAGTTAGATCGCCCTGTTGCAAGAGATACACATTGGCGCCGGAAGTTACATTTATCGTGTCCGCTGCTGTGCGCAGTGGTGTTGCCGACTCACCAATGTCTCCGGTGTCGGAAATCAAATTAAGAGTGTCTGCGGTTAAGGTATGAACTCCAGATCTGGTGATGGTGCCAGAGCCATCCGCATCTAATGTGATTGTTGTGGCCGTTATGCTTCCATCAATTGATATCGATCCATTTGCTGACGTAGCGAGGTCTAGCGTGCCGGCAGTACTGAACGCCGCCAAACTCACATCACCGACATTTATGATGTAGACACTTCCTGTTGTTCCAAAGCTCAATCCATCTGTAGCCGCTTGAATTGGTGTTCCGGCTTGCCCGATGTCACCACTATCCGAAAACAGACCGAGAGTTGTTGCTGTCAACGTAAAGTTACCAGAACGTGTGATGGTCCCAGCACCATCGGCATCCAAGGTCAGTGATCCGGCGGACAAATCGCCACCAATGGTTATCGATCCTCCAGCCGTTGTTGATAATTGCAATGTTCCTGTAGTCGTGAATGCGTCAAGAGCCAAGCTACCCGCATTAGTAATATAAACACTTCCTGTCGTGGCAAATGTCAAAGTGTTTGCATCTATTTGTATTGGTGCTGTCAATTGGCCAATATCTCCGGATCCGGATTGCAGATCAATGGTGTCAGCCGTCAGGGTAAAGTTCCCTAGCCTGGTAATCGTACCAACCCCATCTGCATTAAGAATCATGGTTTGCGCTGAGTTATCGCTGACAATTCTTATGCTTGCATTACTAAAGGGAGATGCAATCACTTGCAGCGTCCCGCCTACTGTGGAACTGTAAAGATCAAGAGAATTCAAGGAGCTGATGTACACATTCCCACTCGTATCAGCCGCCACAGTCGACTGCGATGCATTATTAATAGCCACTTGCATTGGAAGAGCCGGCGTGCCGATATCTCCGCTATCAGAGTAAAGGTTTATGATGTCACCAGAGATTACGCGATTACCGGAACGGGTAATCGTTCCTGCACCAATAGCGGTGAGGTTGACTTGTGTTGCAGTAAGATCGCCATCAACTATTATTGAGCCGCCAAAGCTGGCAAATGCCACCTCGGAACTGGCCTGAACCGGAGTGGAAATCGTAATGCTACCGTTAGCCAATAACTCAAAGGTATTACCTGCGAAAGAATTGGCAACAAGCGTGACAGAATCCGCTTCGTGTATATAAACACTTCCCGGTGATGTTGTGTGAGCCTGTAGTGTGCCGGCAGTTGTATTGATGAAATTGGTGGCATCACCAATGTCACCAGAATTTGAAGCTAGATGTACATCGGTTCCCGATACGGTAGAAGCTCCAGAGCGAATAATATCGCCAGAGCCGTTTGCTTGGAGATAAGTGGTGGCACCACCGCCGACATTGGCTGACAAAGTTAGGTTGCCATTGTTTGAGGTTGCTAGAGATACAGACCCTAATGCCCCCACAGTGACAGCACCAGAGACTGTAAGCGATGCACCACTGGTCATGGTCACGGTGGCATTACCTCCAGTCACGGCACCCGTATTGACCGTACCCAGAACATCAACGTTGAACTGCTTTGTGCCAATAGTGACTGTTTGCCCGGCTGAAGAATAATTACCACCATTGTAAAGTTGCAGACCGACTAAGCTGCCAGCGGAAATATCAATATCGCCAGCAACAGTGATGTTGCCGGTTTTAGATTGGCTGCCTATGACCACAGTGCTGTTACTGATCGCGGCCAAGTCTGAACCAAGCACTGTAAATGTACCACCGGCTCCTCCTACTGAAATTGACTTATTGCCATTAGGAATCAAAGATACCAAGCCGATAGGAGTGCTAAGCGCACCAGAAAAAGATACGTCATTAGCTGTTATCGTGATGACGGATGCGCTGATCGTTGTCAGAGCCGCATTCGAAACATTCCCCACGCCATCGGTGGTAATGGTTACGCTGGCAGGACTGGAAACATTACCATTGAGACTAATGGCACCATCTGAACCAGAAGTAGTTAAAAGATTTACTTGATTGCCAGACAAAGCATTGCTAGTCGTGATATCGCCATTAGCGGTAAGAGATAAGGTGCCAAAGCTGGACGTCACGTTTCCTGAAGTTGTAATGTCCGCATTCGCACCAGTTGTAATTACGGAGAAATGGAATCCGACCACTGAAGGGCCAATTGCCACAGCGCCAGCATTTGTAATGTATACTTCCCCAGCAAATCCAGTATTGGCAGTGATCGTATTCGCTGCAGTCTGTATATAAGAACTTGAGCTACCTATATCACCGGTACCACTAGAGAGATTGACGGTGGAGGCAGTCAGCGTAAAGTTGCCCGATCGCGTTATCGTTCCAGTACCGTTTGCATTCAAGGTTAGCATCCCTGCCGATATGTTGCCGCCAATTGTTATCGAGCCACCAAGAGTTGTCGCCAACTGCAGGGTATTCGACGTGCTATATGCTCCCAGATTTAAAGATCCAGCATTTGTAATGTACACACTACCTGTCGTGCTAAAACTCAATGCACCCGCAGGTACAGCTGTTTGAATTGGTGTTCCGGATTGTCCAATATCTCCACTATCAGATATTAGATTCAATGTTGCTGCTGTCAACGTAAAGTTGCCATAGCGTGTAATCGTTCCTGCACCATCGGCATCCAACGTCAAAGTTCCAGCAGACAAGCTGCCACCGACACTAATTGAACCGCCTGATGAAGTAGCTAGCTGCAATGTACCCGTTGTAGAGAATGCTCCAACACTGACATCACCAACATTGGTAATGTATACACTTCCTGTAGTCGCAAAGCTCAAGTTGTCCGTATCTATTTGTATTGGTGTTCCTGATTGTCCGATATCTCCAGTATCAGATGTAAGATTCAATGTCGTCGCTGTCAACGTAAAGTTGCCAGAGCGCGTAATCGTTCC
>JAGVKG010000060.1 GCA_020050685.1 Candidatus Obscuribacterales bacterium
CAGGTTCACTCCTTTTGCTGCCTGACTGCACAATGGTTTAACGTGCTACGGTCATTTGGCTGGGCTTGACAAATCGGGCGCTTTCATGGAAGCGCTTATGACAAATCACGTTATAATAACCAAACATGGCAGCCAGGAAAGACACTGTTACCAAGCACGGTAATTCGCCGGATAATTTTGGCGATGCAATTTTTGTGCGTGGTGCCAGACAACATAACCTGAAGAACATCGATGTTGTCATTCCGCGCAATAAGCTCGTGGTAATTACTGGCGTTTCCGGATCGGGTAAATCCAGTTTGGCATTTGACACGGTTTTTGCCGAAGGGCAAAGGCGTTACGTTGAATCACTTTCTGCTTATGCCCGCCAATTCCTTGGCCAATTGGATAAACCGGATGTCGATGGAATCGATGGATTGAGTCCGGCCATTTCCATCGATCAAAAATCCACAAGTCACAATCCCCGATCGACTGTGGGTACTGTGACAGAGATTTACGACTACATGCGCTTGCTCTATGCTCGCTGCGGTACTCCGCATTGTCCGCAATGCGACAAGCTGATTAATCCCCAAACAATTGATCAAATTGTCGATCAAGTGGTGGCACTGCCGGAAGGAACAAAAATCCAAATCCTTTCGCCAATTGTGGCTGGGCGAAAAGGAGAGTATCAATCTCTTTTCAATGAATTACGCAAAGACGGTTTTGCTCGTGTGCGTGTCGACGGCAAAACAGAAAGTCTTGATGACGATATTTCCATTGATAAAAACAAAAAGCATTCAATTGAATTGGTTATTGATAGGTTAGTCGTCCGCCCCAATCTTGGATCACGACTGGCTGATTCCTTGCAATTAGCCTTGAAGTGGGGCAAGTCCGTCGTGCTTGTAGACCTGGTTGATAAACCTGGATCTGAACTTTTGTTTTCCGAACATCTGGCTTGTGCCAATTGCAATATAAGTTTTGCAGAAATTTCCCCTCGCACTTTTAGTTTCAATAGTCCATATGGAGCCTGCAGCGAATGTCATGGACTAGGCAGCACCTTTGAAATTGATCCGGACTTGGTTGTTCCGGATCCGAATAAGACGCTTGAAGAAGGGGCAATTTATCCTTGGGCGAAAACCGGCAATCCCTACTACAACCAAATCGTAAAATCGCTGGCCAAGCACTATAAGGTAAGTATCGATGTGCCTTTTAAGAAACTACCGGCACAAGTGCGCAATGTCTTTCTTTACGGTTCGGGAGAAGAGAAAGTAAAACTGGCTCACGATTCTTTCGATGGTAGTGAATTTTGGGAATACAAAAAACCTTTTGAAGGTGTGATAAATAATCTCAAAAGACGTTATGAAGAATCATCATCAGAACGCGTCAAACAAGATCTTGCCAATTACATGGCGCAAAGAACTTGCGAGACGTGCGAAGGCACAAGATTGAAGAAAGAAAGTCTGGCTGTGCGTGTCGGTGACTTGTCCATTGCTCAAGTCGGCGCACTTTCCGTAGCGGACTGCCAGAAATTCTTTAATCAATTGCCAACCAAACTTTCTGAAAGGCAAGAAAAAATTGCCCATCAAGTTTTAATTGAAATCAATTCACGCCTCAAGTTTTTGTCCGACGTAGGACTGGAATATTTAACTGTCGATCGCCAAGCTAATACTTTATCTGGCGGCGAAGCACAGCGCATTCGCCTGGCTACACAAATCGGCTCAGGACTATCCGGCGTGCTTTATGTTTTGGACGAACCTTCTGTTGGTCTCCACCAAAAGGACAACAATAGACTGCTTGCCACTCTCAAGCATTTGCGAGACTTGGGCAATACGCTTTTAGTGGTTGAACACGATGAAGACACTATGCGTCAAGCCGACTGGCTAATCGACATCGGACCGGGTGCCGGAGTACATGGCGGTCATCTTGTCGCTGAAGGCGATATCACTGCCATCGCTAAAGCGGCCGATTCATCAACCGGTGCGTACCTATCAGGAAAGAAGAAGATTGCCATACCGAAAAAAAGACGGGCAGGCAACGGATTATTCCTAAACCTAATTGATGCTTCGCAAAACAATCTGCAAAATATCAATGTCGATATTCCCCTGAATAAATTTGTCGCTGTCACCGGTGTTTCCGGCTCGGGCAAATCAACTTTGGTCAACGATTTGCTTTATGAATTCTTGCGGCACAAACTTTTGGGCACCGTACCAAAACCTGCCGGCGTCTCCGACTTAAAAGGTGTGGAAAGTCTGGACAAAGTAATTGATATTGATCAAAGTCCAATTGGTCGTACACCAAGATCAAACCCCGCTACTTATACTGGTCTATTTGATGTGGTCCGCGAAGTCTTCTCTATGACCAATGAGGCTAAGGCCCGCGGCTATCAACCAGGCAGATTTTCATTCAACGTCAAAGGCGGCCGTTGTGAGGCCTGCTCAGGCGAAGGCATGAACGAAATTGAAATGAATTTCTTGCCTTCGGTTTTTGTCACCTGCGATGTCTGCAAAGGGGCGCGCTACAATCGCGAGACTCTCGAGGTCAAGTTCAAAGGCAAATCAATTGCCGACGTATTGGAAATGACTGTCGAAGAGGCATTGTCATTCTTCTCCAACATTCCCAAAGCGATGACCAAGCTTGCCACCATGCATGAAGTTGGCCTCGACTACATCAAACTTGGCCAACCTGCCACCACATTGTCCGGTGGTGAAGCCCAACGTGTAAAACTAGCCGAGCAACTGGCACGCCGTTCAACAGGCAAGACCATTTACATTTTGGACGAGCCAACAACCGGTCTTTCTTTCCATGATGTAGACAAGCTCTTGCATGTGCTCAACAAATTGGTTGATGCAGGCAACACTGTCTTAGTTATCGAACACAATTTAGACGTAATCAAACAGGCAGATTGGCTAATTGATCTTGGTCCGGATGGTGGCGACCGCGGCGGACAAGTGGTGGCATCTGGCACTCCCGAACAAGTGGCTACAACTTCGGCCTCTCACACAGGACAGTTTCTCAAGAAGATTCTTAATCTGTCCTATGTTTAACGGCTTATGTTTAATTGCTTTTGTTTAATGGCGCTTGACTAGCTCAGTGCATTATCATTTAGCAAAACTTGGCAATCTGAGAAATTTTTGCCTGGGTCTGGCCATTCAATTTATACGTTGTCAACAAACCACTTCGGTTGTCAAGAAATTAGATTACTATCCAGTATGCCTTGAGAATGCACCGTATATCCCAAATAAGACCAATCAGCAATCCATTGCATAAAGATTCGGCACAAAAGACAAAATCACTCCGGTAGGAACTTTGACACTAGCAGAAGCAAAAGAAGGACAAAAACTAATCGTTACCACAACCGGTAACGACGAAGTAACCTGGCAAGCGCTGCGTTTCGGCATTGAAACGGGAGCCGAAATCACTGTACAGAAGGCCATACCAGGAGGCCCGGTAATTATTTCCAAAAATCATTTGGAAATTGCCCTCGGGCGCCAAATAGCTGAATCTATTGGCGTCTGCCCGAGCCCGGCCAGCGAGAAATAAACGAATGCCCTTGGTCGAATTAAAATGCCCGCAATGCCAATGCCTCGTCAATCCGCCGCAGGCAGGAGCAACTGGCATGCATTGCCCGCGCTGCCTTACCTGGTTGGAGTTTGACCCCCTTTGTCTTGGCTCATGTCTTTCTTGTCATAAAATGCGCGAGGCCAATCCCGGACCCTGTATCGACGAGTCAAATTCCGAACCGGAAACCGTTACCCTGGGATTTATTCCAAGCTCAAAAGTCGCAAAAGATGCTCAGGAAAATAATTGGCTAAACGGGCGGTCAAGTCGTTGGCAGGATTTGTTTTCCTGGATCTCAAACTCCCGCTAAATGGACCCGAAATCCCACAGATTTGTACAGATTGTTAAGAGTTTCAACAGCAATTAAGACATCTTTACAAGCAGGCCGTAAACTAAGGAACCTCTTCTATTGGGCAATAGCAGCCTTAAACTATGAGAAATGAAAACCAGTATGACATTCATATCGGCATCATTTACGCTTTCATTAGGCGCTATTCCGGAAACATTAGAACAGGTGGGTTACAATACCGAATTGGCGAGCTTTAATTAATAGTTGTAGTCGCCTTTAAATTTCTACTTCAGTTCTTGGAGACTCTTGGTTGGCAATGGATGTTTTTGACGTAACTATTATTGGCGGCGGACCGACAGGACTTTTTGGAACATTTTACGCCGGCTTGCGGGGATTGAAGACTAAGGTCATCGATGTACTGCCAGAGCTAGGCGGTCAGCTAACAGCACTGTACCCGGAAAAGTACGTGTATGACGTTGCTGGCCATCCAAAAATTCTGGCTAAGGACTTAGCAAAGAACCTTGCAGTACAAGCTTCGCTTTTCAAACCAAGTATTTGCTTGGGCGAAAAGGTAGTTGGTTTCTCGCGCGTGGATGACGCCACCCTCAAGCTAACCACCGATCGCCAAACTGAGCACTTCAGCAAATCAATCATTCTCGGTCTGGGAGCTGGTGCCTGCGTGCCCAAGAAACTAGACATCGATTACAACACCAACTTAGAAGGTGACTCGATTTGTTATGCGGTGAAGAACAAAGAAAAATTCCGCGACAAAAATGTTTTGATTATTGGTGGTGGTGATTCAGCTGTTGACTGGGCAAACGAGTTTTCTCATATTGCTAAGAATGTCACTTTGATTCACCGCCGTGATCAGTTCCGTGCTGTGCAAACCTCTGTCGACGAAATGCGCACAAACAAAGTTGATGTGCGAGTGTTTTACGAATTGAAGCAAATTCTCGGACAAAATAAAGTTGACGGAGCTACGATTTTTGACAATCGCACCGGCAAAGAAGAAACACTGGCAATTGATGCGATCATGATCAACATTGGTTTTGTGATCAATTTGGACTTCTTGAAGAGCTGGGGATTGCAAATGGAAGGTAATGCCATCGTCGTCAACGAGAAGATGGAAACTAACTTGCCGGGCGTTTATGCAGCCGGCGACATTGCCACACATCCAGCTAAGCTCAAGCTGATTGCCACGGGTGCGGCTGAAGCTGCCACTGCAGTCAATTTTGCTGTCACTTACATCAATCCAACTGCCAAAGCCTTCCCAGGTCACAGCTCGAATCTGAATCTCAGCATCTAGGGACAAGCTAACTTTCGCATATCTGTGCCAAAGCCTCTAATTAAGGTATTTTGCCTGCTTGGTTTGCCTTTATTTTGGCACAATAAAGTAGTAGGCTCCGTCAGCATTATTACCAGACCAAGTTGGGTAAATAGATGTCCACGCAATTCTCAGAAAATGCCATTACAGTCTTGGAAAAGCGCTACCTGATGCAAGATGAGGAAGGGCGCATTTTGGAGACCCCTGACGCGCTTCTACGCCGGGTAGCTGACGGTGTGGCAGAGGCGGAATCTGCCTTCGGTAAAAGCAAAGAAGAAATTAGCCAGCTTGCCGATAATTATTTTCAGGCGATGAGCGAGCACAAATTTTTGCCCAATTCGCCAACCTTGATGAATGCAGGCAAACCTGGGGGACAATTGTCTGCTTGTTTTGTCTTACCTGTGCCAGACAATTTGGAAGGCATATTTGAAACTTGTAAAAATGCCGCCCTAATTCACAAAACAGGTGGTGGCACAGGGTTTTCATTTAGCCGCTTAAGACCAATACACGATCGCGTTTCTTCCACAGTCGGAGTAGCCTCCGGCCCAGTTAGTTTCATGACAGTTTACGATGCAGCCACAGAAGCAATTCGCCAAGGTGGCACCAGGCGTGGTGCCAATATGGGAATCCTGCGCATTGATCATCCGGACATTGAACAATTTATTTCTTGCAAAGCCAATCAAGACAAACTGAATAACTTCAATATTTCCGTTGCAGTGACAGATCAATTTATGCAAGCCGTCAAACAAGACAAAGAATTTGCATTGGTGCATCCAAGCAATAAAAAGATTTGTCGGACTGTGAAGGCGCGTGAGCTTTTCCAAAAAATTGCGGAAAACGCACACTTAAGTGGCGAGCCTGGTCTCGTCTTTATCGATCGTATCAATCAAACTGATCCACTGATTCAAACAGTAGGCATTGACAGTCTCATTGTTCCAGGCACAGAAGACATTGAAGCAACCAATCCTTGTGGCGAACAACCGCTTGGCCCAGGAGACGCATGCAATCTAGGTTCCATCAACGTGGCAAAATTTGTCGACACAAATTCTCGTGATTTTGATTGGCAGAAACTGAAGGAAATGATTGAGCTTGCCGTTCGTTTTCTTGATGATGTTGTCGAAGCCAATCACTATCCGATGGATTTCATCGACAAGGCAGCGCGCAATAACCGCCGCATTGGCGTTGGCATCATGGGTTTAGCAGAGGCGCTTATCTTACTTTCCATTCGCTATGACTCCGATGAAGCATTGGTCAAGGCAGAAGAGCTGGCCAAATTTCTACAAAAGCATACTCACGAAGCTTCAAGCAAGCTGGCGCAAGAAAGAGGGAACTTTCCCAATTGGTCGTTCAGCACATGGGGCAAAAATGACATTCCCATGCGCAATGCAACAACAACTGCAATTGCACCAACTGGTACCATTTCCATAATTGCTGGTACATCGTCCGGAATTGAACCTTTGTTTGCTGTATCTTTTGTACGACGTGTGCTTGGTGGCATCGAGCTTGTCGATGTCAATCCGCTATTTGAAAGATTCGCAAAAGAGCAAGGATTTTACAGTGAAAGACTAATGGTTGAAATTGCGGAGAAGGGCACGATTCAAGAAGTCGTTGGTGTTCCCCAATCTGTCAAACAACTATTTATTTGTGCACACGATATCGACTACATCTGGCATTTAAAAATGCAAGCTGCTTTCCAAAAATACACCGACTCAGGCGTCTCCAAAACAATCAACTTCCCCAGTCAAGCCACAACAGAAGATGTTCTGAAAACCTACCTCGAAGCTTATGAACTTGGTCTTAAGGGAATCACCGTCTACCGAGACAAATCCCGCCAAAGCCAAGTATTAAACATTACCAAACCAGATGGCCAACATTTACCGGCGAGGCGCTTCTGCACGCCCTGCGGCGACATGGAACCGGAAGGCTAAAAGATTATATATACGCCAGATATCCGCGGCGCGCCTGAAAGGCTCGATTTGCGCCTAATTCTACTTAGACATCGTGCTGCTATGCGGCTCTACAAACGCTATAATAATTACCTCGGTTAGATACGAGTACCAGCGATGCGCAACATTGCGCAAGAGCATTTTTGATTCAATGCGGAGTGAAGAGTATGTCTATTATTGTGGACCACGAAATCAGAAAAGAAATCGCCGAAGGCGCTCTAATTATTTCTCCTTTTGAGGACAAATTGATTCAGCCAAACTCTTATGATGTGCGTTTGTCTGAACGATTCACCTGGCACCTCAAGTCCAATGAAGTAATCGATCCTTATGATCTGGAAACCATAAATAAGGATGTGATGCAATTGGCCAATGACTCAATAGACCTTGCGCCCGGTCAATTTATTTTGGGCGCAACTTTAGAGAAGTTTTCTTTGCCCAGAACCATAGTCGGGCAAATTACCGGCAAATCCAGCTTAGCTCGTTTGGGCGTCATGGTGCACGTGACTGCTGGTTTCATCGATGCCGGATTCAGCACACCGCCAGCCCCAATCACCCTAGAAATTGTCAACGTCGGCAACCGCCCGGTTCGTCTCCATGCCGGCATGTCCATTGCCCAAATGGTCTTCACCAGGACCGCGCCCTGCCAAATCGCCTACAACGAAAAGCCCGGCGCCAAATACAACGGCCAACCCGCCGCCGCTCACAGCCGCTATTACATGAACCCATCGATTAAATAATTCCACATACGTGGGAATTACCCCATGATTGACGGGAAATACGAATACCCAGGCAGGAAAGCCTAACTTAAGATTGCAAGGCTAGACAAATAGCAAGCAATTCGAGGGATATGCCATGGGTGGCGACAGCCAAATCTCCGATCAATCCAAAAACACACAGGACTTTGCCGACCTTGGTCGCTTCATTGATTTGAGCGGCATCAAGAAAGACGGCGCCGAAACCAAATCAACCCAACCAAGCACATCCCCCAGCGACAGTTCTTCCGCTAATACAAACCCACAAAACACAGACCGGCAAAAGGATATCGAACTTCCTCGCACAGGTCAGACTCGTCCCAACACCGGCGATCCCACTCCTTATAATGGCGATCAACAACAAGGGCAAAGCATCCAAGAACGAAATATGCAGAGAGCAATCGAGCGTGGTGGCACCATGCCGGTTTATTCTGAAACGAAAGCAGAAGTAGAGCGCATAGTCAGTGGCGCCACACACTTGGCTGTACCCAATAAACTTATCAATGCACCATTGCTGGGCACGCCAGGAGCGATGGGTGATCGCGCCGAAAATGTTGGCGCTAAGATCTTGCTCAAAGAAGAGCAAAAGAAACGCGCTGGTGAGAATCACGGCGCGCCAATTGAAAATCATTTTTTCGCCAGCGGACTGACGGCGGCTAGCGTGGCTCTACTTGAAGCCCCGATAAAAGTTGGTGTTACAGCCCTCAAACTGAATCCAGTTCCGCTGATCTCGACGCCAGCTGCGACTGGGGCCGGCCGTGCTCTTCAATTTTTAGGTAAAGCTCCAACTTGGTTTGGACGCGGTGCGATAGCGGCTGTTGGGTATCAGTTGGTTAATGATGGGCTTGATAATTTCTTCAACAAAGCTGACCATAAGAATAATATGGGCTCTTACTTAGGTTGGGGCGCCGGCAGTATGGCAATGGCAATAGCTCCATCAGAAGTATTAAGAAATAACCCAGTAGGCGCAGAAATCACAGGATTAATCGTTAAGCCATTGGCGGTCGGTGGTGCAATTGGCGGCGCTAACTTGTTTGGCAAAAATCTTATGGCTCCTAATGAAGTTGGCGTCCATACACGCGGCTTCCGTTCACACGTGCCTGAATCAATAGCGGTTGGTGCCATTGTTGCTGCTCCAATTCATTGGGGATTAAAAGCAGCCGGTATTGCTACGGTATTTGTTGGCGGAAGGGTTATCGACGCAACCGCGCCGTGGCTACAGCCTTGCCCGAATGATATTCGCAAAAATGCGCGCGAAAAACTGATTCCAGATGATCAAAAACAACGCACTGCTGACTCAATGAATAAGGCCATTGATGAGTACAAGAAGTATGGTACTGATCAAAATAAATCTGCATGGCAAATGGGCAGTGGCATGGATGATGTCTTGGCGCAAGATTTTAATAGCTGGGAACGCGATAAATTATTCAAGAACCCAGAAGCAGACAAGCTGGTGACAGCCTTGCGTGGTAAAACTATCGTCGCTATAGCTGCCGGTGAATCGCGGTTGGCGCTTGGTACGCTGTTGCCAAAAAACAATCTGAAAGATGACAACGAGGAACCACGTTATATTCTTGCTCCAGACCGCAACAAAGGCCAAGAAAATGACTATGTGGACTTGGGCGGCCAAGCTCTCTATCTGCTCAAAAATGGTTATCAACTCCTGAAGAAGGCTCAAGATGCAACACAAGTTGCGCTTGCCTCTGGTATTAAGATTGCCGATAAGCCTGTCGATAGCAAGGAAATCGAAGACTTGCAAAAAATGGAGCCACGCGTAAGACAGAACATCGAAAAGATTCTGCAGAGAAATCTTGATGGCTCAGCACCAGCATCTTATAAGGGACACGATTTATATGGTGCCCTGCAAGAACTTTGCCACAAGGATGAATTCAATCTTGTCACCGCATTGCAAGACATTGGCAAAGTCTTTACCGGCAAACCAATTCACTATCAAGATATCTTAGGTCTGGGAAGCAAGGTCTTCAAGAACGAATCATCGCTCATACAAAAGTTAAAGCAATACAGAACCCAAAGTGAAAAATCAACCGATCCACTAGATAGCTTGTACGTAGCAAAAATTGATCGTGATTTGGCATTGTTGCAATTGGGCATGGTTGTAAAATATCCGGCCGCAGGCGCTGCCAAAGATTTCCAACAAGCTTTAGCCTACATACGTGATGCTAAGTCTCGCGATCCGGACAATCCGGATAATGCCAAGCTTGATACCATTGCTAGCACCATGGCAGGTGTCAACTGGCAATCGCCGGCTGAGCTTACTTGGATGACAGAACAAATGGAAGTAAATTCCGCCGACCTGAAACAAGCTTGGGAAGTTCATTCCAAGACTGCAATCCCAATAAATCCAGTGGAAAGACCAAAGACAATCAATTCACAAGACGGCACAACCCAAGGCAATGTAGAGTCAACTCAACCTCAAGCGCAAACTCAGTCTCAAGCAACAACAACACAGAGCACTGAGCAAACTGCAGTACAAACTTCACCGGAAACAAAAAAACCAGAAGAAGCTCCTCCAATCACCGAGCCTGCTAATCCGTATGATGAATTAACAGCAAAACAAAAGGGCGATGTGGATCGCTGGCAGCAACTACAAGAATTGCAAGACCAAGTGGTGCGCGATAGAAATCGCCGTCGGCAAGAACAAGCAATTGAACAGGTCGATAAGCAAGCGGCCGACGAACAAACTCGCCTGCAAGAGCAAGCTGCAACACAATTCCAATCGGTACAGCAGCAACAACGCCAAGCAAGATATCAGCAATTGCAAACGCAGTCTTACAATAACTTCTATCGCCAAACCGGCAGAATGCAGAATCCGGCTCAGCAGCAAATACAGATGAATCAGAATCAGATTTATCCGCAGTATCAAGATGTACAAGGTAATATGCAGGTACAGCAAGGCAATGTAGATTCGAACTCATTTGCTCAACAACAGCGTATGCAACAGCAGCTCGAACAATTGGCTGCTCAGCAACAAGCGCAACAAATTCAACAGCAAAATCAGTGGCAGCAAGCTCCGCAGCAATACATGCCACAAGGCGAATCATACGACCAGAATGCCGGTCAGGTATTCTAATTGCAGATTTAACCACTTGACTGTGAACTTTTTGCCCTAGTAATCCGTCTTTAAAGATGGACACTTTGGCTGGAGCTCGCTATGTCATCTTTTTGGCTTAAACCACGTTTGGTTTGCTTTGTTGCGTTCTTGGCAGCCCTGGGCGCAGCATTAGCTATAACAGAAATTCCCGCGCCCTGGCTTATTGTCCCGTGCGTTATTGCTTTTGTAATTGGTAGAAGCGAAAAACGTGAGACTTACCAAGTCATTCTGTTGACTACCTTCTTGGTTCTCGTACCAATCTGCTTTTACGCATACACTCTTTACCGCCTGCCGCATCCGGAACAAAATGATCTGAGCAATTGGGCACAACAAAAGCATGTGACTTTTCAAGCAAGAATCACACAGATTATCGACGAGAAGACAACTACTCAGGCGATCGTAATTTGTGAAAGACTTGTCGTTCCTTATACGCATCCGCTTTGCGGCAAAACACTTGTCACCATATATGGTGGCACATTTACACCGACTGTCGGAGACTCAATTATCGTGGAAGGCAAACCACGTCTGCCACGAGAGAACAAATACCCTTGGGAAATTGACGAGAAAGCATGGCTAGCAAAGCAAAATATTTTCTCACGAGTGACAGCCACACATGTTCAAAAGCAAATCACTAGCGACCCTCTGCCAACTCAGCAATCAATTTCTATTTCTATTTCTCCGAGTCAAACACCAGGCTCACCAGACAGCTTCGGTAAGCTGATCGATAAAATGCGCAGTCGTGTTGTCGCGGAGCACAAACGATTAGCCGGCGAACAAGAAGGGAGTCTACTTTCTTCAATCGTTCTTGGAGAACGAGCAGTACAACTGCCGAAAGAAATCACCAAGGAATTTAGGACTGCCGGACTATCGCACATGCTGGCTGCCTCCGGATTCAACCTAACTATTGTTACGGCTATGACCTGGTGGCTAGCTAATTTGATCATCAAACGACAACTTGTGGTTCATAGCCTCTGCTTTGTCACGATGATCATCTATGTACTCTTTGCCGGACCATCTCCTTCAGTGCAAAGAGCTGCACTTATGTGCTCGCTTGTCTTGCTTGCCCGCTCACAAAATCGGACAATTTACAGCCCGGCTGCAATTGGTCTTGCCTTAATCATTACCTTATTGATTTGTCCAATGGCAATTTCGGATGTCGGGCTGCATCTTTCTTACATAGCAACAATTGGCATTGTATTTGGTGCACTGCATCTTGCCAGAACCTTTACCGACGGCAAATCGCACAAAATTGTCAGCTGGCTAATTCAAGGCATTTCCGTCGTGCTTATGGCTCAAGCCAGCGTGCTACCTATTCAGTTATTGCACTTCTGGCAAATAAGCGCATTCTTTCTGCCCGCCAATCTCATCCTTGCGCCTCTAATTGAGTTGGTTACTTGGCTGGGTTTCTCCTCTACATTTCTTTTAGTCGCAGAACCAATTCAAGATCCCCTCGATAGCTCAAAAGGATTGTTCAGACCAATGGCGGCACTAATAGATTGGCTTGCCATTCCCATACTCCGATTCGTATTATTTTTGGTCTACTCTTTTGCCTCACAAGAACAAGCAAACATAATTCTCGGTCCGCCAAGTGCTCTAGCTTTGATTGCCTATTACATTTGTCTTTGTCTCTTTCTAGTGGCCCTTTACAGACGTCAGCTAAGAGCCGTAAGTTTTGTCTTGCTCAGTATTTCCCTGGTCGGACTTTTGTGGCGTGCACCTTTGTCGCAAATCATCATCGCCCATTTCCCCAATTCTCTTCTGGTGATTGATTGCGATCGCAAAGCCTATGGCTTCGGAGAATTCAACCGACCCAATGTGCAGAGGCTCGCAGCCTACTATGGCGCCAAGGTAATCGATGGCGAAGCCGAAGTCAAAACTCACCCCGATTCCAACATTGCCACGAGAATAAATCACGAACCTCACACGGATTTGTTTCTGGCCAAGGGCAACAGACAAAGGGCAAAAATTGATTTTGATTCTATAATAATGCCATGCAATATGAATCCGAAATTCAAAAGGCTTTGAGCGCCATCAATAAAGATGGCGGCATTATTACTGTGCCGACGGATACGACTTATGGTTTGATTTGCAAAGTGGGCGACCTCAAGGCCGTCGATCGAATTTATGAGATTAAGCGGCGCGATATATCAAAGCCACTGATTATTCTCGGTGGAAAGGCAGAAAGTCTTTGGCGCTGGACCAAGCAACAAAATGCGGCACTCATGCTTTTGGCAGAAAAGTTTTGGCCAGGACCTTTGACGTTGGTTGTCCAAGCATCTGACCTTGTACCAAAAGAAATTATGGCGGGCAAATGCACAATTGGTTTGCGCGTTCCCAATCATCCGATATGTCAATCGTTACTTAATCAGCTTCCATCTGGTTCGGCAGCATCTACTTCCGCCAATCTTTCTGGTGCCGGCGCCCCAAAAACAATTGCTGACGTGCGCAATCAAATCGGTTTGCAAGTCGATTACATTTTAGAAGACTGCGGCCAAAGTCCAAACGGAACAGAATCTACCGTGCTAGACATTTCTGGTCCGACACCAAACGTATTGAGAGCCGGCGAACTAAATTCCGACTTGATATTAGAGGCATTGCGTAACCCGTAGGGGCGCGGTTTCCGCGCCCTCATCGCAGACAACGAACATCGCTACCAAGAAATTGTCCGTGCACATTGTGGGCGGGGAAACCCCGCCCCTACGAATGCACAAATTATTGCCATGCGGAATTTCTGATTTCTGCTAGCCCATCAACTTTGTAATTGAACGTGTAGCGAACATCAAGGTAGCCTAGCGGATAGCCAGAAGGCAAAGGTCTAAATGGAGCCGTTCCAGCAATTGCTTTGACAACAGAAGAATCCAATTCGTTGTTGCCAGATGAATGAAGAATGCGGACAAAAGCTAATCTCCCCGTATCTCGAATCCGAAATAGTACTTCTGCGGCTCGCGAATCTTTTCCTGGTGGAATCCAGGCGCTCTTTATTTTCTTGTTCAATTCTTTCAAGTAATCGACAAGATCGGAATGTTGCCCGGTGCTATCTTGTGAATGACCGCCCGGTTGCCAAACATTCGGACTTTGATCGCCTTTGTTATCGACAAGCTCAATCATTTCCGGAGGCCGAAGCTCTTCCATGAAAGGTTCATCTTTTTTTTGCGCCGGTGTCTTCAAATTTTTAGTCGTATTTTTTTGGCGAGAGGCCTGCATCACAGATGGTGGAACTGGCTTTGTCACAAGGCGGGTCGGATCGTTTTCCCGACTGGCGCTTTCTGCCAGGGGTTGCCCTTGTACCAAGAAAAATTTTGTTTGGTAAGTCGGCGCATTCACGCCTGCCGTTGCCAGCACAGGCGATTTAGCCGAGCTAGCTTTAGCTGCTACGTGAGCCGGCATCGGCATTTGGGAGGCTCTTGGATCAATGGCGCTGGATGAATCGTCGCCTCTTGATTTGGCTGGATTGAGACTCTCGCTTTTGGCTAACTTAATTTGGCTGACACCATGGACGGTGACTTGCGGTGACGGCACACTTTTCCGCAATGTCGGCTTGGGTTTGCTGCCGGACAAAAGCATTTGCTTGTCTTGATAGTCTTTCAAGGCAACAAGCTCAATATCAACTACTTGTTGTTCTACTTTGATTTGACTTTCCGTGTGCTTGACTAACAAGTGCATGACAATCCAACATCCCAGCATCATCGAGAGCAGTGCATAGCTTGTAGCGCATGAGGCAAGAAATGTTACCGCTTTGTTTTCACGAATTTGGCCAAATATACCTATCTTATGTTTCCCTATCGGGGTTCTATGTTCGCCATTCGGCGTCTTATTTTCGCCAATTAGAGATTGGCTAATTTGACCTTGCGGTTGTTTTTTAGCGTTGCAAAGAAAGATAAGCGACGTGACAAAAAGCACAGCGCACCAAGGCAAAAGCGAATCAGCAATGCCACCAATGACAAGTGCTGCTAGCCAAATAAGACTAGTAAGACCAATGGTAAGTTTTGCTTTGTCAGGTCGGACGCGCACTTGTATTAGCTCACGAGGCTCTTGAAGATGCTTCTATTTCCCCATAGCCGCAAAGTACACAGCGCAAGCATGATCGAGATACTCACGCGAGAGCCTTGCCGGCGCACCAAGGAAATTACACAAGTTAGAGACTTGATCGATAATGTCACGAGGATGGCAACAACGCATTTGTCTTCGTCCACTCCGATATTGGGTCTCAATCAAGTAGTTAACAGCCTCTTCATTATAAGGCACTCCTACCTTCTGACAATACTGCAAAAATATCCATTTAAACTCGTCTTCCGTTGGATTGGTAATGTGAATCTTGTAGGGAATACGGCGTAAGAACGCTTCGTCCACCAAATCCGACGGATTAAGGTTGGTCGAAAAAACAATCAATTGTTCAAACGGCACCTCAAGCTTTTTACCTGTGTGCATTGTCAAATAATCGACACGTTTTTCCAAAGGTACAATCCAACGATTGAGTAGCGACTTGTGGTCAATTCTTTGTCTGCCAAAGTCGTCAATCAGAAGCAATCCGCAATTCGACTTAAGCTGAATTGGTGCTTCATAAAGTTTGGTTGTGTAGTCGTATTGCAGCTCGAGCATATCAATCGTCAACTCACCACCAACCACAACGCATGGGCGCTGGATTCTCACCCAACGGTGATCGTAATCGGCCGGATAGCTGCCGGCAGAAACTTCCGTGTGATTGTGGTTGTCGTAAACCCGAATGATTTGCGAGTCAATTTCCACAGCATACGGCAAGAACATGTGTCCTTTGAAGCTGCGCACAATCCGCTCAGCCACTGAAGTCTTACCATTGCCGGCTTCACCGAAGAGGAACATACCGCGTCCGGAGTTAATCGCTGGACCAACGGAGTTAATCGTCTTGCGATTAATCATGATGTCTGAGAATGCCACTTCCAGATCGCGTGTGGTCACATGCTCGCGGCGAATTGTCTGCAAGCGCAAAGAATCCATGAATGAATGCCAAGGCACAGGACATGGTCCGACATAGGAGTTGTAATCAAAAGCAGATCTGGCTCGGTCGCGTCCTTTGTCCGTCACCGTATATTCATAGTCAGCCAAACCACCAGAGGTGCGCACCTCAATTAAGAGTTGCCGCTTAAGCGATTCAATAATTTCTTCTATCAATTTGAATGGCAGCATACAACGCTGCGCCAGCTCACGGCCAAGCGCATAGTTGACCAGGTAAATGTCTTTGAGAATGAGCTCTTCCAAAAATCCTGATTTGAGCCCCGTTTCCTCAATCGTATTGGGATAAGGCGGGACAAACTCTTGGGATTGGCTTGATCTTAATTGCTGAACCATAGGTTTTCTCTTTACTGAAATTAGTACTAACGCCCCTGATGCTTATTTACCTGAAAATTGCAAAATTTAATCCTTATTTCGAAAATTAATGACACTTTCTTGAATTTTATTGCTTATCAGACATAATTGGCTCATTTTATCTACCGTTTTACCTGCCGCTTTGTCGCTAGATTGGCTGTCACTTTCGCCCGCCGGAAGCTCTTCGGCACCAAAGCGCCGGTCTTCATATTGAGCCAGAAATTGGCTTACAAGCAGGTCCAAATCCTTGGGTACTTTTAGCCCATCGTTAATCCTTTGTTGCAGGCAACGTTCCAGGCGTTCTCTCACGTCTTCCGGTGTATCCTGCTTTTGACGCTCGACAGCCAAGCTCTCCAATGCCTTCAGTACACGCAGATATTCAGTCGAGGCTGGATGCAAGTGCTCCTCGGTTTTGACAGAAGCTGGCCTTTTCACACAAGCAAAAGCAACAATCACAGGAGCTAACTTGAGCGCACTAATTACAGCCAAAGCCAATAAAAATGCCAATAGTACATAGGACCAAATGCTCCACAAGTGCACGACACTGCCAGACATCCATTGCAAGAGCGGATGAACAATTTTGCCTATGTCGCGGATAAGCATTGCCACCGCGGGAATTTCTTCCAGGCGGGCACAAAGCCATTTGATTTGTTCGGCAAGATACTGAGCACAAGAGGCTGCATCTTTGCCAGGCAGTCCAGGTAAAGCCCCGTCCGGAGTGGAATCAAAAGGCACCCAACCCCAAGCGGGCAAGAAAACTTCCGCCCAAGCATGAGCATCACGCATGCGCACTTCCCAAAGCCCAGTGAGAGGGTTGTGTTCACCAGGAGTAAAGCCAGTCACTAACCTTGCAGGAATGCCTTGCAAGCGGCAAAGCACCACAAAGGAAGTGGCAAAATGCTCACAATAACCTTGCTTTTTGCTAAACAAGAAATCTGATACCACTTCCTGATTTTCTGGAGTTGGTGGCACGTCAAGGTTGTATTTGTAAGTGCGCTTGAGGAAATTATCAATCGCTTCCGCCTTCTTGAACCAAGTTGGTTGGAAACCGGCAATTTCGAAAGCCAGCTTAGACAAATCTGGTGACAGCGATTGAGGAACTTGTAAGTAATTGGCAAGACGTTTTTGAATTCTTTCCTTTTGACGGGCCGATTCTGGACGGCTATTGCGCAGAGCCTTGATCATATAGCGCGGTACATGAGAAAAGACAGTATAAACAGTGTCCTTGTCCATGAACATTGGGCTTCTGATTGCACCATAGCGATCAACTTCCACGTTGCCGATTGGGAAATAGATGAGATATGGAACAGAGGCGGCTGGAACAAGATTTGGCTGGTCAGCCTCATAGTAAAAGACTTGTGTGAGATTCGACGTACGCACCCGACGTGGCACCACAAGTGATGGCACTTCGCCCAGGCCAATACCGGAGCCATATGAGCTTACGCGAGTATAAGTGGTATCAGGATCGCTCATCGTCCAGCGATGTCCATCAAACTTATCAAAAGCCATTGCCCGCCAATATTCACCCGTGGTACTGCCAACCCGCAAGACAATATCTTTGGAAAGAGCTCCGCGATAGTTCAAATCAAGTTCTTTGGCAAAGCCAAAATAAGCCATCGGATCTACTTCAATGGCACCATCTTGGCGCCTGGTGTGAGGAAGCATGGGATTGCTAACTTGACTGGCACTTTGCATAGGAATATTGAGCTTGAGTGAAACACGAACATTGCGGAACAGCCCCAAATCAAATCGAGGCAAACAGACAAACATAATTCCTGCGCAAGCAGCAACCAAGCCAATCAGAATCAAGGCAGATAGCCTGGCGGTGCGATAACGACGGACAAAATGCCCTTTTTGTATTGTCGGTGATCCCAAGGCATGACTAGCTCCATTGACGTCTGCAATCGCGATACCAGATATGGTGCGCGACACTCCATCAAGATAGAGCATGTACAAACCAAACAAGCCAAAGACTGTTAGATAAATGCCAAATGTCAAATCACGACTCAATGTTGCAGATGATGAAATCAACACCAGACCAACCAGAGCCGATACGTTCAAATCGCGCCGTTTTGGCAAATCAAAACAGTGCAAGGCAAGCAAAGCAATCATCATATTTGTCAGTGGTTCACGCGCATCAGTAATTGAGGCTTGCACACGAAAAACAATATCTTCCACAAAGAAGCGCAAAACGATGAGAATCCCGCCAGCAATTGCCCACTTGATCCAAAAATTGTTTTTGTCTCGGCGAACATAACTGACAAAGCTACCAAGAATCGTGCCGCATATGGCAAAGATGGCCAAGTTAACTGGTGTGTCAGCCATCTGGCAGGCAGCCAAAATACCGACAATCGCCATTGCCGAGGTGATCACTCTCAGCCCAATTGAGTCCTCCACTGGATTGTCGAGGCCGACTTTGTTACCGCTGTGTAAATCCCATGTCATAGCTGGCGAATGTCATCCTCACAGGCAATTATTGACTTGGCAGGAAAGTCCTGACCTGGTTGCGTGCTTTGCGAAGCATCACGCAATTCTGAGCGCACCTCGACTAAATAAGACGCTTGCGGACAAGAAGGCATCTCATTGGCCGATATTTCTACCAAGGCCTTTTGCCTACTTAGCTGCAAAAATAAAGGCGTGTTAAATAGATGAGAATCATCTTTTGCTGAAATGGGAAATATGCGTGCCAATATTTCCATCTGTTCCTCAATACCTGGTGTTACTCCTGGCAATTCAAATTTCTCATTCAAAGCATCAAGATCCGGATGCAAAATCAATCGCGGTCCAATTCCCATTGAATGACCAAGTGAAAGCAGAGATGCGGCAGCACAGATAGCCAGCTCGAATTGGTTTTCACTTGCCCAGGATCCGCAGAGATTTAAAAATATATCGAAGGCAGGCAGTCCCTCTGCTTCGAATTCACGCACTAAAAGTCTGCCCGTGCGCGCAGACGATGCCCAGTGAATAAAGCGGGGACTATCACCACGTCTGTATTCGCGCACACCAACCGTTTGTGTCGATTGCCTGGACATTACATTGGTAATGGCAATGGCTGACGCACTCATCGTCGATGGTGGCAGCTTATAGAGGAAGAATCCTTGGATTGGCACAACTCTCGGATAAATTGTTATCTGAGGCTTTGTCAGAGGAATGAACTTCTTGCGAAACCAGACTAAACCAAGAGGGAAAGAGGATTCCAACCAAATTGTTGGCGCCTTATGCATACCGCGTTTGTCAGCCTGCAATTTCCAGGTGAAGGAGCCTTTCTTCTCTAAGCTCGGCACGACAATTGCTGCATCCTGTCCAGGAGTTTTATGTCGCTTATCACCAGAGAATATCGATACCAACCTCAACCAATCAACCGGCAGTGCAATCCTTTTTCGCACGCTAATGTTGAGGTCGAGCACTTCTCCAATAATTGCCTTGGTTTGCATATGCTGATCAACATCACAGGCCAGCACCTGCGTTAAAGGGATAAGAAACGCCATTAAAATTGCGCCGAGCAAACCTGCACAAATCAAATACAACCAGCCAGAACCAATATTGCCGGCAATGAAATAAAGCACAAACGCCAAACCGAACACAATCAAAAATCGTGTTTCCAGATAACAAGAAAGGCTAGTTTGAAATACGCGGCTTACAGTTGCCTGACTGCTTGAAGAGTTTTCTGGATTCGCACTGTCTTGCGACTTCTCAGATTGGAACTGGAATTTCTTCCAAAATTTGTTCAATAATTTCAGCATGGCAAACTTTGTTGAATTTTTGTTTGGGAATTATGCGATGGCCAAAGACGAATGGTGCCAAAAGTTTTACATCCTCCGGCTGAACAAAGTCTCGTTCGTTGATCAAGGCTGACGCCTGTGCTGCTCTCATGAGAAGCTGGCTGCCACGCGGACTAACACCTAAGACAACTTGCGGATGGGATCTGGTGGCATTAACGATATCAACGATATAGCGCTGAATAGATGTCTCAACAAACACGCATTGCACACGCTTGCGCGCTTGAATTACTTCTTCTTGGGAAAGCACCGGTCCGGCTTCAAACGCACCTTCACGCAAAGTTTTTGTCAGCATCATTACTTCTTCTTCCGGCTTGGGATAACCAAGCGAAAGACACATCATGAAACGATCGAGTTGTGCTTCGGGCAAAGGAAAAGTGCCGTGATACTCCACAGGATTTTGTGTGGCAATAACGAAGAAAAGCTCAGGCAATTTGCGCGTCTCGCCTTCGTTTGTCACTTGTGATTCTTCCATGGCTTCAAGCAAACTTGATTGAGTGCGCGGTGTGGCGCGGTTAATTTCGTCTGCCAACAATATGTTGGTAAAAATTGGACCAGGCACAAAATTGAATGTGCCTTCTTTCTGGTTGAAAACGCTGACACCAGAAATATCAGACGGTAGAAGATCCGGTGTGCACTGAATACGCTTAAAAGTTGCCTTTACAGAACGCGCCAAAGATTTTGCCAAAAGCGTCTTGCCCACGCCCGGCACATCTTCCAATAGCACGTGCCCGCCAGCCAAAAACGCGGTGGCTGCCAGCTGCACTGAACGCGTCTGACCAATCAGAACCCGATTCATATTATCCAAAAGACTGCGCAGCCTTCGACTCAATCCCTGAGTCAAGACTTCTGAACGTTCGAAGTCAGATTCTGCCTTCATTTGGGCCATTCTACCTTCCATCCGAATTATGCCGGCTGCCAAGGAATTTATGCCCTGGCTGGTCAGCAAATAACCCAAACTGCAATCGCATATACTGAGATTTCGCTTAGGTCAAGCCAACTGATTTGCTCTTGAGTGGTTAATATAACCGGCAAATCTCGCTTGATTACCCTTAGTGTTATAAATAGAAATTTTCAGCAAGATTAGAAATATCGTTGTGTAAACGACCTTATGATAAGCTCGTATGGTAAAGACAAATGGGGTTGGCTGGGGGCGATATTTTGGCATAATCGCCCTGTTTTTTTGCGCCTAGCTGCGCTTACGTTTCGGGCTTCGATAGCCTATTATCAGAGGTGGGGTTATGAAAAATATGAGTAGCTTGCGTTCAACAGCGTGGGTTTCTTTCCTTGCGCTTTTACTTTTCTTTACGAATGCGCCGGGAGCCATGGCAGATCCTCAGGCAGGCGGATGGGCGGCACGACAAGCAACACGTAATATGGATTTGGATCTTTCATCGTCAAACGCTTCAGTTGCTGCCAATGCAAGGCTATTTAGCCAGGTGGGTTCTGTCGACATTCAAGTTGCCGGTAATACCAGAACGGTAACGGCAGGCGACATGTTGACACCGGCTGAGTTTGTGGCAATGACGCAAGTCTTGCGGTCCGGTGCGCAAAATCTCGTACTTGATACGCAAGGTAGAGCATCGGGCGGAACATTTTCGCTCACCCAACTTGGTGTCAGCCAGCTTTCATCACTGGTGATTCCAGCAAATGTCACAGCCCAAGCCCAAGGTCTTGCTTCGATATTGAATGTGCAAGGGCAATTCTCCACCCAAGGTACTTTGTCGGGAGCAACACGGCATCTCATGGTCAACGCAGGTTCCGTTGATGTTGGCACGGGCGGTGTGGTAACAACTGTTTCTCCAAATAACCGTGCGGTTGATCTTTCAATTTCATCGCTCGCCAATATTTTCAACTCCGGATCAATTACTGCCTCAGGTGTTTTGAATTTGAGTGCAGCCGGCGATATCGTTAACGCTCTTCCCAATGGCACAAGTGGTGCGGCACCAGTTATGTCTGGTGCAATGGGTACAAATTTGTATGCAGGCTCGGGACAGTTCGTCAACTCTGGACTAATTGCTTCGCAATCTGGTTCTGTTAATTTCGCAACCGGAGCGACAACGGATCTGGTTCTCAACAACGCAAGCGGGCAAGTGCAAGCCCTGCAATCTATTAACATGCGCGATGCCATGTTTGCCGGCAAACAACTGACAGCTGTAGATGGTGGCACGTTCACAGCAGAGAACGCCAACTTTTATGGTGGTGACGGACATGTTAGGGCACATACCCATCAACTTGCAGCCCTGGCAAATATTTATGCCGGTACTGCTTCTTTGCTGAATAGCAGCGGTGATTTGAATGTTGGCACAATTACTCTCAGTGGAGATCCAACTATTGCCAATTCAGATGGCGATGTAATCTTGAATGGCAATATCACCGTTCCCGGTAACGACGTAGCGATTATTGCCTCTGAAAACGTCAGGGTTGCTACAGGGGCAAAAGTAGCGATAAACCTTTCAACCAATGTTCCTGATGCAAATGGGGGAAATTTACACATCATTGCTGGATTTGACTTTACGCCAGCTACACCCGGCCAAGTGACGGACACCACAACCACATTTACATTCCCGGAAGATGGCGATCACTCATTTTTCGGTGGTGGCATCCAACTACAAGGAGTGGCCATTAATACCTCAAGCTCCGCTTCTGCTGGAGATAGCTCGGCCGGCAATGTAACTTTAATAGCCGCAAAAGGCAGCGCGCCAAATTTCAATCCTAATAATTTGCCCCTCATAGTTACAGGTGGTATCACCGCTGCAAGCAAGAGAGGTGTTGGTGGCAATGTAACCGCCATTGGAGAATGGAGTGTCTCTGTAGGCGGGCCAATCGACGTAAGTGGTACATTTGGCGGCGGAACAGTGAGTATTACTGGCGGAAGCCCCATAATAGAAGGTGGAGACATCACTTTCCTCAATGGCACCGTCGGTGGTGACGGAAATTTTGGCATGGACTTTCCAACTGGCGCACCGATTGTAGTTGCCGGAAAAATCAACGCCAGCGGCACTCAAGGTCCTGGCGGAGAAATCATTTTTTTTAGTGGCGGCAATGTAGCAGTGACAGGGGCAATTAGTGCTACTGGTGGAAGCATTGGCGGCGAATTCGGCGAAGGCTTTGCCGGTGGCAGCCTGACAGTTGACAGCGGCAGTTTTGTTTCTCTCAGCAGTGTCACATTGAATGGTGGCGCATCGCCTGCACCAGCTCCAGCTGGCGATGGTGGATCACTAACAATTTTTGCAGCCGCGGCAATAATAAATGGCCATGTCAATTTGCAAGGTGGCGATGGGAAATCCGGCTTAGAAGGATCGGACGCTGGTTTTGGCGGCACACTTAACGTAGACATTTTCGCACCGGGTGGATCCTTTCAAGTACTGAAAGGTAGCATCGATTTAAGCGGTGGCAATGCCTCTGCTGGTGGTGGTGGAGCTGACGGCGGTACGGCAACTATTTTTGCAGATGAGCTTTTAATTCAAGGTGATATGAATGTTTCTGGCGGCAATTCTTCAGGAGCATTTTTCTTTGGCGGCAACGGTGGAACTATTGATCTTACTGGTACAGGCGACTATACAATTACCGGCGACGTGGAATTGAATGGTGGCAATGCCACCGGAATGGAAGGCTTTGGTGGCTCAGGCGGTGGTCTGACTGTAGATCTGCCAGGTGGAAGTTTAACAATTGACGGAGCAATAAATGCCTTTGGTGGCTCAGGTTCTGGAAGTCCTGGTGGCGGCGGTGATGTATTCATTGTTGCAAACGAAGTTATGGTTGGAAACAATATTTACTTGGCAGGTGCAAATGCAACACTTGCATTCGCACCTGGCGGTTTTGGTGGCAATTTGACAATTATGGCTCTCAATTCAATTATGGTGGATGGAAACATTGTCACAAGAGGTGGCTCTAACAAATCTACTGTTATAGAAGAAGGGGCCGCTGGCGGGGATTCTGGTTCCGTCCTTTTGGAAACAGGATTAGTAGCTGATGCCTACGACGGCATCTTCGATGATCCGACTACCTTTAGGCTTGGATCGATTGTGGTAAGCGGTTATGTTGATGCGCGTGGTGGCGATGCTTCCGCTGCTGATGGAATTGGCGGTTTAGGCAACGACGTGACAATGTCAGCCGCCACCGTTCAAGTGAAGGGTAAAAATGGAAACTTCAGTGTCAGTTCATAGGGCGGTTTGGCACCAGTTGCGCTTGGCACGCCTGGGGATCCCGGTATTATTACCATCGAAACGTTTGGCACTCAACCTCTGCCGACAAACTTCAACCTCACAAGTACAACACAAAGTGAGTTTGCCTTACCTGGCGGACTGTTTAACGTAGGCAATGCCACAGTCAATGGTAGTGCAGCCAGTATTGTTGCTGGAGAATTTTCTGCCACATCTCAAAACGCAGGTAATGTACTAACGAATTTCGATGCCGGCACTGGTCAACTGACAATTACGGTCACCGGCAACTCATTTAACGTAACAGGCGTAACCGGCCCAATCACTTCTGGTGCAACCGGCACCACTCGAAACAAGGTAACACCGGGTGTTGCACTTGCCTTATTCCAAGTCACGCGCAATACAGCTCTTGATGCTCAGACAATAGGACTTAACCTCCAGGGTCAGGTGACTGACACCAATCCTCAAACCTCAGCTTCACCAAGCGTGCTGACAATTGCCGCGACTGATTTATACCGCTCATTCACAACTTTCAATTTAGCAACATCCGTTGCCAATCAAGTGGAACTGGTAGTCAATCTAGCATCATCAGGTCCAACCAACGCCCTGATGGATCTTTCAGTAGCAAGCCTAATCAATATCGCAGGCCGAATCAATTTTGCTGAACCTGAATCTAGCACAATTGCGTTCGGTAGCAAGGCACCATTTATTGCCCAAACCGGCCGCATATTTACACATGCAGATGGCATTCTGACGTTAACGAGCACCAATTCAACCTGGACTCTTAATGGCATCATTGAGGCAGACCAAATCACCTTAAGAAACCCCTCTGGTGGAACCAATTTGATGATGTCATCTTCTGCTCAACTAATTGGCTTTGATGGAGATAGCCAACTCTTCCTCTCTGCCGTCAAGAATTTCAACATTGTCAACGCAACTCCAAATTTAACGCCACCACTAATCAACAACTTGCGAATTTCAGCAGCAGCAGCCTCAATACAAATTGGCAGTATTCCAAAATCAGGGCCAGCTGCACCGATACTTCTTGGTTCTGGCGCAACCTTCCTAACCATGGCAGCTGGTAATGGCACACTCGGTATAGTTGCAGTCGGAAATATTGTTACACAAGCGCTTGAGATTGCACCAGGATTTTTCACATTTGCAAATATGACAGGCGCAACAGGTGTATCAATACAGACTACTGGAAATATCGAATTCGATGAGTTGGCTTCGGTTAGGACATCAATGACATCAACGAAGGCGACGATTTCGATGGCGGCAGCCAATGTAATATTTGCCGACAATGTTACTGTTGATAGCAGTGCTGCAATGACGATTAATGCCACTCAACAGATTACTCAAACCGGTGATGGCAACTTATTCATCAGCGACAACGGTACAATCCTGATAATTGGTCAGCAAGGCGTTAGCTTGGAAAGCGATTTCTTCTTCACTAATCAGGACATACATGTTACAGGACTTGCCGGCACTATTGATCTTTCCAATAGCCAATTCACCTCCCTTGCTTCAAATGCCACATTAGGAAGCTACAAACCAGCCAAGGGCGCTCAGTTTACCTTTGCCGGTGATCTAATTGTTGGCGGTGATTTCACTACAAAAACCGGTATGACTATGGATGCAGATTCCGTGACCATAGAGGATGATAGTACAGTCTATAATACGCTAGGCAGCGGCTCTATCAATATAATTTCCCGGACAGGCGATGTGCTAATCGGCGATGGAGCTGAACTGCAAGCTGGAATGCTTTTCCCTGCACCACCACCAGGAGTGCTTGCCACAAACAACATACAGTTTAAGGGAAGTGTAAATATAACTGCACAAGGTGCATTTAACCTTGGCCACAGCGGACTGATTCAATCGGTCGGCGGTGACGTCAAAGTCGCAACTAACACAGGCGATATAAACTTGGACAACTCAGTGCCGAACGGCGAAATTAGAGCAGATGGTGGCAATATTGTCTTTGCTGCAGCAGGAGATATCCTAAACAATGACAATGACTCTTTCATCTTCTTTGCCAGAGCCGTCGGAACTTCAAAGAGTTTCACTGGTGGTGGCATATCACTAGTTGCCGGCAGTTCTAATATTGTCCAAGCCTCTACCGATCTAGTTAACGCTCTCAAGACAAGACCAGCAACGTTTCTATCAGTACCTGATCCGTTCACTGGTTTTGGCGTGACCTTAAATGCCGGCACCAGAGGGGTAGCTCGAGCTACTTTTGGTACAGTGGACTCAATAGATATGGCGATTAACGGTAGTAATTCCGGATTCAACGTTAATGGTGGTGTCATAACACTGACAACGACTGCCGGTGGAGCAGTAATAGAAATGGACAATGTAAATGCAACTGCACTTGCACCAATTGCATTCCACCAAAAAAACAATTCTATGAATGCAGAAAGTGGCGCTGAACTAGTTGTCGATACTGGAGACGATTTCAGCTCGGAAGATGAAGTGCAAGATATGGCACTTGCGAAATAATATCGCGCGCCAGAGCATCCTTACGTATCAAGTTCAAAAGCTTTGTGAATTAGCTTGGCCGCTTTTTCGGCATCGCCTTTGGCGACAACTACAGTCAACTTCATTTCGCTTGTCGAAATCATCTTCATGTTGATGCCGGCTTCGCCAAGCGTAGAAAAGACAATGGCAGCAATCCCAGGCTGACCGGCCAATCCGGCACCAATGATACTAACTTTGGCAATATCCGGATCGGATAGCACCTCGCTTGCCCCCAGCTTGTCTTTCAATTCGCTGAGAGTAGCAATCGTGTCTTTCACGTCACTTTGATGAACGGTAAAGGTAATAGAAGATAATCCGCTGGTCGGGTGAAAGGCTTGCATGATCATATCGATAACAATATGTTTGTCCGCCAGCGCTTGCATAATTTTTCCAGCCACACCTGGTTGGTCAGGAATATCAAGAATAGCCACGCGCGCTTGATCTTTATCGATAGCCACACCGGATACGGTGCGTACAATCTCCATGTCTTCTCCTCCATCAATTACCGTGCCTTCATGGTCCGGTTTAAAAGTATTGCGCACTCTCAGTTTTACGTTGTAATTGCGAGCCAGCTCAACTGCACGCGGATGAATAACTTGAGCACCGAGTCTAGCCATTTCCACAACTTCAGCATAAGAAACTCTGGGCAAAAGTCGCGCGCCAGAAATGACATTCGGATCAGCATTGTAAATACCATCAACATCTGTATAGATATCACAAACACTGGCACCACATGCGGCCGCCAAAGCTACTGCGGTAGTGTCCGAACCACCACGTCCAAGCGTTGTGATATCACCATCTTGCGTCACACCCTGAAAGCCCGCGACAACCACAATATTGTTTGCTTCGATAGCTTTGACTAAACGATCGATCTCGATATCAACAATGCGTGCCTTGGAATGTACTGTCTCGGTAAATATGCCAATTTGATGAGCGGTCAACGAGCGAGCCTTCACACCCATAGCATGCAAGGTCATCGTCACAAGCGTAATCGAGATTTGTTCACCAACGGACAAAAGCTGATCGAGTTCGCGCGGCTCGGGGTGGTTAGAACAATGACTAGCGAGCTTGACCAAATAATCTGTCGTATCACCCATGGCAGAGACAACCACTAAAACCGGGCCAATCTTCGAACGCTCAGCAATAATTTCAGCTACGTGTTGAATGCGACCGATATTCTTTACAGATGTGCCGCCAAACTTAACCACAGAAATATTCTTAACCTTGTGGTTAGTCGATTTGGTTTTTTGGCTCGTCTCACTCTTGGTCATTCGTTAACCTGCTGCACGCCCTGATTATCCACATTGAGATCCAAAATCTTGTCTCCCATTCCTTTGTTCTCGGTCCATTGGTTCAGATGCGCAAATACTTCTTGCTTGTGACTGTCAGCAACAATCACCAATATCGATGATCCGGCACCGCTCAAGACACAACCAAGAATTGGCAGCTTGGTCAAATCCTTACGCAACTCCGGCAGCTCTGCTACCAATCTTTCCCGATATGGTTCGTGGAATTTATCGCGCAAAGCGAAGGACAATGCTTCGTCATCGGAATTAGCAACAGCAGCAACAACCATACAAGCATTTTGCACATTTGAAGTTCCGTCCGCCAAACTTACTTGCGTAGGCAAAACGGCCCGTGCTTCCGCAGTCGCCAATGTGTAATGTGGTACTACAAGCAATGTTTTCCATTTGTCAGGCCATGCAAGTTTTTGCGTAAGTATTTCTTGGAGATGAGGGCGGGGAGACCCCGCCCCTACGGATTCTGATTTGCAGGCACAAACAACCATGCCGCCAAACAAACTGGCAGCCGCATTATCCGGATGTCCCTCAATTGCCGTTGCTTGCGCAAGAACAGTATCCGGACAAACTTTGGTATCAAGAAAATAATTAGCAGCCCAAGCCGCACCAACTGCAGCACTAGCACTTGATCCTAATCCGCGTGCCAGTGGAATTGCCGATTCAACTTCCACTACCGCACGGCGCAAAAGTTCAGGATTGTCTTTCCAGGCATACTTGAGTGTTCTCTCAATCAAATTGCTTTTGTCGCTACTGAGCGCATGAGCAAGAGCGCCATGAAATTGAACAATTGGGCCCTTTTGATTTTCATCATCTGTCAAAGTAAATTTCAGTTTTGTATATACGGCCAGCGCCAAAGCCAAGGCATCAAAACCAGGGCCGAGATTACCTGATGATCCTGGCACCATGATGGTCAGCTGTTTGGCACGACCAGTGGTGGCTATGTTGTTTTCTTGATCTGTTTCTCTGCTCATAGCCCCATTGCCTTCACTAGTTGCTTAGCTTCAGCTTTTACTGGTGTTAAATCGACTTGGCTCGATTTCAATGCAGAGTCAGGATCCTTCAATCCATTGCCTGTTAAAACACAGGTGACTAATGCGTCAGGCAAAACAGATCCTGCTTTTAACTGCTTAATCAAACCAGCCACACTAGCTGCACTGGATGGTTCGCAAAAAATCCCTTCCGATTCTGCCAATAATTTGTAGGCATGCAATATCTCGTCATCGGTAACAGAATCAATTAGTCCGCCTGATTCATTGGCAGCCAATTCTGCTTCCTGCCAGCTTGCTGGATTGCCAATGCGAATGGCAGTAGCAAAAGTTTCCGGATTAGCAATTGGCTTTCCTTGCACAATTGCAGCGGCACCTTCGGCTTCAAAGCCAAACATCATGGGAGCTTTGGCAATTTTTCCTGACTGCCACCATTGTTTAAAACCACGGCGATAGGCACTAATGTTTCCAGCATTACCAACCGGAATGCAAAAATATTCTGGTGCTTGTCCAAGCGCTTCGATAATTTCAAATGCGCCTGTCTTTTGTCCTTCCAAACGATATGGATTGATGGAATTGACAATCGTCACCTGACAATCGTCAGCAATTTCACGCACAAGCTCCAAGGCCCTGTCAAAGTTACCTTCAATTGGTATAACTTTGGCACCATACAAAATTGCTTGCGCCAATTTACCAAGCGCCACATGACCTGCAGGCAATATCACATAACACTTCAACCCTGCTTTTGCAGCAAATGCAGCAGCTGATGCAGAAGTGTTCCCGGTTGATGCACAAATCACACCACGTGCGCCAGCTTCCACAGCCTTGGAAATGGCCAAAGTCATGCCACGATCTTTAAAGCTGCCAGTGGGATTCAAGCCCTCGAGCTTGAAATACAATTTCATTCCGGATGCACCAATCAAACGATGCAAATTTACTGCCTTGACCAATGGCGTATTACCTTCGCCCAAAGAAATAATTGGCGTTGCATCTGTAATTGGCAGATACTCGCGATAACGTTCAATCAATGCTAGTTGACTATGCATTTTCCTGCCTCGGCTGGAAAATGCGAATTACGGATTCAAGATCCTTGAGGAAATTACTTTTCTTCAACTCATCGATTGCTTGATTCATGGAGGTCTCTTCCACTTCACCAGTAATCACAACAATTTGAGCAAAATCTTTTGCTTTACCATTAGCCTCCGCAGAAACTTTGCGTTGCACAATCGTTTGCATGTTAATGCCGTTATCACCAAATATGGTGCCTAGCTTACCGAAAACTCCTGGCACATCTTTGACAGTCAGTCTCAGATAATAAGGACAAGTAAAAGCACGAGCCACATTTGCCCAATCGGAAGTTATGTGTGGGCTGAAATAGGCAGCGAAGTCCGGCAACTGCAATGCCGAAGCTAAATTCAAACAATCACCAACTATTGCCGATGCAGTTGGCATTTGCCCAGCACCCGGACCAACCATAACAATTTCGCCCACAGCACTGCCACGCACCAAAATGCCATTGTTTCCATCGGACACAGAAGATAGCGCATGATTGAGCGGCACAAGCATTGGATGCACGCGCACATCCAAACTTCTTTCACCTTTAGGTTTATCCGTGCCACCACTTTGCCTGCGCGTCAAACCAATCAGTTTGATGCAATAGCCAAACTCGCGCGCATCGGCCATATCGCGGCTGGAAACTTTGCGAATCCCTTCCTTATATATATCAGACGGATTAACAAAGCAATCAAATGCTAAAGCTGAAAGAATCGAAAGTTTATAGGCAACATCATGGCCGTCCACATCCGATGTTGGGTCCGCTTCAGCAAATCCCAAAGCTTGCGCACCAGCCAAAGCCTCTTCATACGCTTGACCGGATTCTTGCATGCAAGAAAGTATGTAATTGGTGGTGCCATTGAGAATGCCGGTAACAGACAAGACTTCATTTGCCTCTAAACCCTTTTGCATTGTCGAAATCAGAGGAATGCCACCAGCCACAGAGGCTTCGAAAAATATGGTTACGCCTTTTTCTCGAGCCAGAGCAAAAAGCTCCGGTCCATGTTTTGCCAACACTTCCTTGTTGGCTGTGACCACGTGCTTACGTTTATTAATTGCGGCCCGAATGTAATCCAGTGCAGGCTGATCGCCACCCATCACCTCAATCAAAATTTCGATTTCCGGATCGTTTATCACATCGTCGACATTGGTCGTGATTGGACAAGGTGCTTTCACCGAGCGCGCCTTGTTTAAATCGCGCACGGCAATTTTCTTTAGAACCACCTGGCGCTGATGGGCCAAAAGCGAGACCACACCACTACCCACGGTGCCAAGCCCAATCATTCCAACTACAACTTTAGCCAATGTGTCCCGGTTTCTTTCTAGACAATCTCATCAAGATATCTACCAAGATCTGACCGGATTATCACACAGCGCGATTCACCTTTGGTCGCCGCAACTCGACCAGACCATAGTTGTAAATGGATGTTTACATTCCAATTTGGATTGGCGAGAAATTCGCCCCTCTTGTAAACTGGCTATATATCTAGTTTCTATGCGATTCTAACTTGTCATTTGGTTAGGTTGCACTAATAATTGGGTATATGAACGTAGTTGGCAACTAGTTGGGAGCGAGGATGGGCACGACGAATTGGGGAAGACCAGGTGCAGGAAGACTGGTCTCAAGACACATTGTCACTAGACTTTTAGCTTTGACAGCCACAGTGAACTTAGTGGCTGTCTCATTTTTGCCTCAGGCCATGGCTATAGGTGTGGTGACACCTATGCCAGGAGGTGGCCTGCGCGCGCACGTTACTTACCGCGCTCACAACCGGGGAACTTCGCACAAGCGTCCTATAAAAAAGAGATATCGTTCGGCCAAGATGAATTCGCGGACTAAAGCCAAGGCCTCAAAGCCACAAGCATTAGTGCCACTGGTTCCTCTGGCAGACAGACTTTCGGAAAGGACTTTGGCTCCCGGAGTAATTTACAAATATCATCACGGCGGATTAAACGTAAACGTTGTCGACATCGACATGATGAATGCTCAAGTGGAAGTACGTCCGGTTCTTGCCGGTGAGTCCTTCAACCAATTGGCAGAAGTGAAAAGTCACGCTCAGAGAATTAATGCCCTGGCAGCTGTGAACGCCAATTACTTTAAGAGCGACGGCACGCCGCTTGGCACACTAATCTTGAATGGTGAATGGATTGCCGGTTCGCTTTATGATCGCGTTTCGCTTGGTATAAATCGGGCAGGCTATGTGCGAATTGACCGCGTCAATACACACGGCTTTATGACCACGTCTAACCCCAATTTGCCTTCACTTTGGGTGAACAGCATTAATCAGCCGCGCCGCTCTGGCTGCAAACTGATTGTTTATACCAGACGATGGGGATCTTATGTCCGCCTGCCATATGCTGGAACTTTGATTGCCGTAAACAGCCAAGGTATAGTTTTGGACAAACATCCGCGCGAAATGGTTATTCCTTATGGCGGTTGCGTACTTACCGACTCCAAGGTTAGCCCAATTGCCACGTTGGAGCGGGGCGACAATGTACATATCGATTGGCTCACCAATCCGGAATCTTGGTCGGATGTTGTGCAAGCTGTTAGTGGTGGTCCACTTTTGATTAAAGACGGCAAAGTGCACATCGACTTGCAGTCGGAAAAATTCCGCCGGGCTTGGACCGGTAGTCAGATTCATGCGCGCACCGCAGTTGGTGTCACTGGTGATAATCATCTTTTGTTAGCTACGATTGAAGGACCACATACACTTTGGGATTTTGCTAAATTCCTCAATGCCCTAGGTGCGGTAGAAGCGATGAACTTGGACGGTGGCGGCTCAACCACAATGGTTGTAAACGGCTCGACCGTGACGCGCAACAATAATGTCCATCAACGGCGCGTAGCATCGTCCTTGGCTGTCATTGCCACGAACAATCATATGGTGAATCACGACTACAACAGAATCAACAGCCGCCTGATGAACTTTTATAACAAACATGATGATGAAGTGCCCCCACCAAACATATCCAACGTAGATGGTATCGACACTAGGTTAGAGTCAGAAGCTGGTTCGTCGGAGACAACCGAAACGCGGATTTCGTCAACAATGGTACCGGTTACCGCTCAATCTATTCCGTAGCGGCAAATCGCATCTGAATTCTGAATAGTTGATTTATGCTCAGGCCTGCTATTCGCCGGTTCAGGCTCGACGCAATTCTGCGTCAGACTTAGTTTGCTGCAAATCCCAGGGATTTTTAGTGGTTGAGACAAGCTGATAAAATGTGCATGATTATGCTCTTGAGGCAAACATGCGGGGTAAGTATGGCGGAAAAATATGCTGTTGGGGTTGATTTTGGTGGCACCAAGATTTTGGCTGGTGTTGTCAATTTAGATAATGGGCGACTTGTCTCGTCTGGCAAAAAGAAAACCCGGCAGGTGCAAGAGCATGACGATGTCATCAAGAGATTGAACGACGTTATTGATGAGGCGCTGATTGATGCGGCTATTAGACCGAATCAGCTAGCCGGAATCGGCATTGGTGCAGCCGGACAAGTAGATAGGAAAAAAGGTGTTCTTGTCTATGCGGCAAATATTGGTGTGAGTGATGTGCCATTGGCTCAACCGATTTCCAACCGTTACAAAGTGCCGTGTTATTTGGGTAATGATGTAGAAGTAGCGACACTTGGCGAATTAAAATTCGGTGCAGGCAGAAGATGCGACAGCTTCGTTTGCATTTTCGTCGGCACGGGAATCGGCTCTGGTATCGTATCTGGTGGCACACCCTGGAGGGGGCACACCGGATCAGCCGGTGAAATTGGACATATCGTTATCGATCCACACGGCAGACTCTGCGGCTGTGGAGCACTCGGTTGCCTGGAAGCTTATGCTTCTCGTACAGCGATTGCCAAACATATCGTCAACGAACTTAAGCGTGGAACGGATTCTTTCATTCGCGACAAAATAGATTTACAAAAAGGAATTCTCAGATCGAAAGCCTTAGCAGAAGCAGTGCAAATGCAAGATGAATTGGTTGTGCATTGCATAAAGGAAGCGGCGGAATTCATGGGCATGGGTCTGGCAACCGTTATGAATTTCTACAATCCCCAAAGAATTATTCTTGGTGGTGGCTTAATCCAAGAAGTCGATCTCTATTTCCAACAAGTCGTGAAAGTCGCCAAACGACAAGCCTTGAAAGTCCCGACCAAGAAAATCGAAATCGTCAAAGCCGAACTCGGTGATTACTCAGGCGTAGTCGGCGCCGCCATGCTAGTCCGCCAACAGTAAATCCGCCAACAACATGTCATCCTGAGGCGCAAGCGCCGAAGGACCTCTCATGCTTCAACGAAGCAATTTCTATGTAAGCGCCGCAACCGCAGGAGCAAATTTACTTCCCTGCCGCGTCCCACGCCGATCAAATTCATCTTCGATCTTATTCATAATGCGTTCTTTATCAAATCCCCACTCAGGCGCAAGCAATTCACCCTTTGTGCCTTCCGCCATCAAACGCATAATGATCATCTCTGGCGGCAGCATCTCCACCGCATCACAAACCATATCAATATATTCGTCTTCACCAAGCATGGGAATTTCACCCGCACGCCACTGTGCTTCCATTGGTGCACCAGAAAAAACGCAGAGCTGATGTATCTTCAGCGCGTCAACTTTTGAGTTGGCAATCTGACGCACAGTTTCCATCATATCTGCGCGCGTTTCACCAGCAAATCCAAATATCAAATGGGTTGCCACCATCAAGCCACGCGCTTTCGCGCGCTCAACCGCATCGAAAAATTCTTCTGCAGAATGTCCGCGATTGATATCTTCAAGCGTACGATTGTGCACTGTTTGCACACCGAGCTCCAACAAAACATAAGTTTTCTGCGCGTATTCGGCTAGTAAATCCAGTACATTATCCGGTACGCAATCCGGTCGAGTGCCAATACAAAGTCCAACCACATCCGGATGGTCAAGAGAAAGGTCATAAAGATTTTTCAGCGTCGCCTCCGGTGCATATGTATTGGAGAACGCTTGGAAATAGGCCATGAACTTTTGGGCTTTGAAACGATGCTTGATTCGATCAATTCCCTCTAATAACTGTTTACGGACCGAAAGCTCAGTCTTAATTGTCGGCGCGCCAGAGCCACGCTCATCACAAAAGGTGCAGCCGCCAAAGGCACGTTGTCCGTCCCGATTAGGGCAGGTAAAGCCAGCGTCCAATGGCACGCGGTAGACCCGAGCGCCGAAATACTCGCGCAGGTAATTATTGAAGCTCCGATAGTGCGTCGTTGGCCGAGGCAACGTTACTTTCCTTTTAACTTCCCGTCCTGGTGGGCATTCAATATTACTACACGTTGCCAGGAAGAGGGTGGTTCATTGACAGCCTCTCTTGCAGTTTGTTAGTATGACTTCCCTGTGCTATGCCCCCATCGTCTAGAGGCCTAGGACACCTCCCTTTCACGGAGGTAACGGGGATTCGAATTCCCCTGGGGGTAAATTTTAACGAGGCGGTCGTTACCGCCTCGTATTTTTTTGTGGCTGGAGAAATCATCCAGCCGCCTGCAAGAGGTTTTTAATGAACATGGTAGTACATACTGCGTGCAGGTGCCACCACAGGCAGTGGCACCTGCTAAGGCGACGTTTGTGATTTTATCGTCCAGGGGCGTCTGCATTCTCGCCCAACTTGGCGAGCGACCGTATAAGCGATTTGTTGAAGCCTAACAAGCCTCTTCAACTTTTCCTCAATTGGTAATGAGGCCAGTTCGCGCCGCCTTGCAGCTTTCTGGCGGTACACTTCTTCTTGCGATGCAGGAACGTGCTTCATATTCATGAGGACAATGCACTCCATTTATTACTCAAATTATATCGCTTCAACAAGTCGTTGAGCTTGCTCATGTCAGGCTTAAGGGATTCCAATGCGGAGGCTATTTTAGCCCTGTCCTTAGGTCTGCCGGTTTCCGTCATTATCGCCAACAAATACTCATACTGAAACACTCGGGTAGGCACAGATTCAACCACTGTTTCTGTCGCATTATCCAAAGCCTCCGCCACCAGCTTTGTTGGAGGAATAAGAAATTGAACGGCTACACCCTCTATGGTTATGCATTCCCCCTCAGGTTTGTAGCCCGAAGCAGTCAAATGCCTATAGATAGGAGATAGATCTTCGAGAAGTCCAGCCTGCGGAACATAACAAAAAATATCCAAATCATCAGTGAGAATTGGCTCGACGTAGAACAATAGCGCCATTGCTCCACCAATTGCATATTTACCAATGACTCCTTCGGTCTCCAAAGAATTTATTACCGCAAGGGTGTCCCTCAAAATTGAGCCGTCACTTGCTTCAAACTCATCTGTAAAGACTTTGCCTTCGCTCATTTGTTGGATTCAAACTTTCGTTGCACTTGATTACATTTTAGGGCATGCAGGATCAAACATATAGAAACGTCTTATAAATCAAGATTAAGTGTTTGTAAATGCAGATTAAGCTCACTTGGTAAATAAAGCCAAGTAAGGATCATAACGAAAACGGCGATTGCGTTTTGTGCCTGTACTTTCTTTCAGTAACCCCAACTCCACAAATTGATCGATCAGTTTGGCTGCAGTAACATAGGCACAATTAAGATGCTGCTCCGCCATTCGCACGGTAGTAATAGGATTTTTGAACAAGAAATCAAGCAAGACCATGCCGTTTGTAGCACCGCCAATTTCATTGCGAATTTTCAATCGATGACTTTCTTGAAGTTCCAGTATTGAACGTGCTGTTGCCGCAGCTTCTTGACTCACTTGATCTACGCCCTCGAGAAAAAAGCTGAGCCATCCTTCCCAATCACCATCAGTGCGCACAGCCATTAACTTGGCATAGTACTCCTCTCTGTGAATTTTGAAATAATGGCTTAAATAAAGCAAGGGTAAATGTAATATCTTCTTTTGGCAAAGCATGAATGTAATCAGCAGCCTGCCTACTCTTCCATTGCCATCTAAGAAAGGGTGAATCGTTTCAAATTGCGCATGAACGATTCCACATTGAATCAGTGGTGGTAAATCAGTATCAGAATGAAGAAATTTTTCCAAATCATTTAGGGCGTCTTTCATCTCTGGAACAGGTGGAGGAACGAAACTGGCATTTGTCAGTGTACATCCTGCTGGACCGACCCAGTTTTGCGTGCGCCTAAACTCACCAGGCTGTTTCTGTCCTCCGCGAACCCCTTCCATGAGTTTTTCGTGGATTTCGCGAATCAGGCGTAATGACAAGGGTAATTTTTGCAAGCGGCCCAATCCATAATTCATGGACTTGATGTAGTTGACTACTTCCTCAACATCTTTTGGTTGATCGGCAGGACCAGCTCCGCTTTCAAATTGCAAAACATCTTCCAGTGTGCTTTGCGTTCCTTCAATTTGCGAACTATACACTGCTTCTTGGCGAACATACATTGCCACAAATAAGCTGGGATTGGGCAAAACTGAGCCAGCTCCATCCAAGCGCCCAAGTGCCCTGTCGGCCGCTGATAGCCGTGACATTAAACTGCCGGTTAAATCAATCGACGGCCGGGGTGGTAGCGAAGCTGGAATAAAGGCACTGTAGCCAGTTCCCTGCTTCACATATTTACCTGCCCGACTACTGGTCATATTAAAGGATCCCTTAATAAACAGCTTCCTTATTTTAGCATACTGGCAAATTTTAAAATAAAAACCTTATTTAGGGATTTTGAAATATGGAATAGTCCAGGTATCCATATTTAGCAGTATTGAAATAAAAACCCGATTGGCAGACCCTTATTTAGGCATTTTGAAATATGAAAAACACGTTTAAGAAAACAAGAATGTCGCACGATAGACAAAATGGAAACAAGACAATGTCTTTGTAAGTTTTTCCGTTAGACGTTAAAGCGGAAGTGCACCACGTCGCCGTCATTCATCAGGTATTCTTTTCCTTCAAGACGCATCAATCCCTTATCTTTTGCGTTCTTCTCAGACCCTGACGAGATGTAATCATCATAGCCAATTACTTCTGCACGTATAAAGCCGTGTTCAAAGTCCGTGTGAATGATTCCGGCACACTGCGGAGACGTATAGCCTTTTGGAAACGGCCAAGCACGCACTTCCTTTTCACCGGCTGTGAAATATGTCTTCAGACCCAGAACATCAAAGGCACTGCGAATCAAATTATTCACACCAGAATCGGCAACACCTAAATGTTTCAGATAATCATCGCGCTCTTCTGGTGCAAGTGATGCAAGTTCTGCTTCAATCTGGGCGGAAATAATTACTACCAAACGATTCTCTTTTGCCGCAAGCTCACGCAGGGCTTGTACGTGTTTGTTATTCGATGGATCAGCAAGCTCATCTTCTTTGACATTAGCGGCATAAATCATGGGCTTGCTAGACAACAATTGCAATTGCGGCAGAAGCTTCCGCTCCTCGTCGTTGAAGATACTCAGATCAATTGCCTCAACATTGTCGAGGAAAGGACGTACCTTCGTGTAGACCTGAACTTCAAGTGCGGCACGCTTGTCTCCCGAGCGAACTTGCTTTTGCAGGCGCTCGACCCGCTTATCGATAGAGCCGGCATCGGCCATTGCCAATTCTATATGAATTGTTTCCACATCGCGGATTGGATCAACAGGACCATCTACGTGAGTGATGTTGTCGTCGTCAAAGCAGCGCACCACGTGCACAATTGCATCGACTTCCCGAATATGGGCAAGAAATTGGTTCCCCAGTCCTTCGCCTTTGCTAGCGCCACGCACCAGACCGGCAATGTCGACAAACTCGAAGGCGGCAGGCAAAATATTTTGCGGATTTACCAGCCTAGCCAGCTCAGATAGCCTTCTGTCCGGCACCTTAACGATGCCTGAATTGGGTTCAATCGTGCAAAACGGATAGTTTGCACTCTCTGCCTGATATGAGGCTGTCAACGCATTGAAAAGTGTCGATTTACCAACGTTGGGAAGCCCAACTATTCCTGCTTTTAGCACTTTTGTCTCCCAGGTCAAACCTTTGCCAATTTTAAGCTGTTCGCCAGGCAGACCTACGAGATTGAAAGCAAAATATAAGAAATGGGTTCGCCGTAGATGTCCTATGAGATATCCCTTATTTACTCATACTGACTTTGCACGCAAACAATATTTTTCGAGCGGCATACCTAATATTCGTCAAAGAGCTAGTGCAATCCGAGGGAAAATCACGGACGCGAATCACCAGACATTTTTTGCAAAGTTGCGTGTGGAAAACTAATCTGGACGATTGTGCCTCCGCCCTGCCGGTCACGTACTTGTATAGTCAAGCCGCTGCTTGCAGCTATCTCGGAAACTATCGAAAGACCAAGACCACAACCGGTCACATTACTGCCAGGAATGCGATAAAAGCGCTCAAACACTTTTTGTTTTTGTGCATCCGGGATGCCTGGTCCGTTGTCTTCCACCGTAACAACAATATTGTCTTCCAGTTTCATAGTAACCCAGACCGAACAATTGGCGCCGGAATATTTAATTGCGTTATCGATTAGGTTCGTAAACATTTCCACCAAATCAGCGCGGTCTGCAAATACATTTACTGGAGTATCGGGAATATCAAATTCTAGATTGACTTTCCTTTCCAATGCTTCATTTATGACATTGGCTGCAGCATCATTTATCACATCGACCAGATCAACCAGCTCGAGTGATCTTAGTGAACCTTCCTCTGTTCTTGCCAGACTCAGGAGCCGGTTAATTGTATGAGTTATTCGGTCGGTAGCTTCAGACATCTGCTTTAACAAACTGCTAAAGGGAGTGGAAATGTCTTCTGGTAAGCGTCGTGCATGATCCACATAGGTGCGAAGAGCCGTAACAGGCGTCCTGAGCTGATGAGCAGCATCTCCGATGAATCGACGCTGCCTTGATATTTGATTATCGACGTTCGCAAACAGTTCGTTTAGGGCTTTGATTACAGGAGCCAGTTCGGCTGGCGTATTTCCGATATTTATCGAAGTAAGATCAATTTTTGATTTAAGCAAGGCCCCAAGTCTGTCTAAAGGCTCCAATCCATGTTTTACGCCCAACCAAACCGAAAAGCTGGCAAGCAATACGAGCACCAATTGCGGTATCATAATGCTCAGAAAAATTTGCTGCAGCAACCAATGTCTACTATGTAGCGTTTCTGCCACTTGTATCCAAATATCGTCTGTACTGGGTGCAATTTGCACAGCCAGTCGGCATATCCGCACTTGCGTACCTTGTACTGTACCATAACGAAATCTCGGGCCTTTAACATCTACATTTGCTGGCAATGGCAAAACTGCATCACCGGTTAATCGATGCCCCTGGCTGTCGGCAATTTGATAAAAAAACCGATCTCTGCCGTTGTGCCGCAGGATTGCTTGGGCCGCGATTGGCAAATCTGCCACCACAATTCCGGCCTCGTTTCTGCTCAGCCTGGACATTATTGATTCAGCAGATTCCACCAATAATAAATCGTAAGACTGATTAGCAAATGTCTCGGCAAGCCTGTATGCAACCAGCGACGACACAGTACATAAGCAAACAAGAGGAATCAAAAGCCAGAGCAACAGTTGCTTGCGAATACTGCTTCCAGGTGTATCATGGCTCAGCAAGAAAACCAAGCCCCCGAATTGTTTGAAGTTTTAGTCCATAAGGCTCTAACTTTTTCCGCAAGCGATGAATTACGATATCAACAGCATTATAAGTGACTGGCGCATCCCAATCACTTAGCAGCGATGCCATTTTTTGCTTCGTCACTAGAGATCCTAAGTTATGCAGCAGAATCTCGAGAACGGCAAACTCTCGACGCGATAATTCAATATTTTCATCCCCTTTGCGAAGCACCCTGCCGACAGTATCAAACGTCAGATCACCAACATTCACCGTCATGGCATTATTCAAGCTTATTCTAAACAAGGCTCGAATTCTTGCTTCAAGCTCACCCAAGTGGAAAGGCTTAGTCACATAATCATTGGCCCCACAGTCAAGTCCGGCAATTCTGTCCTCATGGCTGTCCTTGGCTGTTAATATCAGAACTGGTAAGTTTATCTTTCTTGCCCGCACGCGTTTGAGTAATTCCAAACCCTCCATCTCAGGTAGGCCGAGATCGAGAATAATCAAATCATACGGTTCAGTCTTTATTGTGGTTTCAGCCTGGGTAGCGCTACTAATCCAATCGACAACATAACCACTAGCTCTTAGGGCGCAGGCGAGTGAATCGGCGACCAGATCATCATCTTCTATCAAAAGTATTTTCATAATCCAGCCCCAAACTGCGCACACAAAACATCACAACTTCCACACGGCGTATTTTGAAAGAAAATTGAAAGATATGATTTGCTATGGTGTAAGTGTTATGGCCTCAGATACTCAGTTGCCCTGAAGAAGCTTCTTCACCCCCATCATCGCACAAGCCAAATGAGCTTGCAAACTTACTAATTACAAAGCTCTGTCAGGGGCTCTGCCCTCGGACGCTTAAGCGGAGGAGAAATCATGTACGCCAATATAACAAAGACGACCCAAAAGCCCTCTATCATGTACGAGTGTCTTAATTGCGAGAACACTTTTGTTCGCACAAACAATACTGCATGCTGTCCTGTTTGTTTGTCTCAAAATAGAAGCAATCTTGTGATTATCCATATGGAAGAAGATGCAGAAAGGGCTGAATGGCTTGAGCTGGTTGACTTTTCCGCAGGCGACTAATTTACTCACTTTTGTGAAACAAATTCTTTGTGGCAATTCCAATTATAATAAGGCTAAAGGCAATTAATCGCAGGCCATAAGTAAATGGTACATAGTCACCGGATGTTCCAGGAGTGATAGACCAAATCTGGCTAACACCCAAAGCAAGAAACGAAACAGCAAAAAACGCAAATATTTGATCCTTGGATTTCAGCCAAAACTGCACGAAAAATAAACCAATACCAAAGCAAGACACCATTGTGCCTCCACGCAAAAGATTAATAATTGCATCAAACATTACTTGCGCTCCCATATTAGAGCAAACAAAAGGGACGAGCAGCCGACAAAACCGGCCAGAGTTCGCCACAATGTCAGATCAACCTGCGATACCATGGATAAGTCAATAAACAAAATAATGTTTTGAATGGCCAGAAAGAAGAAACACACAGCACTCCAAAAAATTAGCTTCATCTTGTTATTGACGTAACTACGGACTAGTAGTGTAAAACACACTAAACTAGTCGCTGCACAAAGAGCATAAACAACTGAAACCATTAACCCTCCTCCCTGCCAAACTTAAACGCATCAGCAAAATTTTGCATCGGGCTGGAAAATATCATTTCGATTACATTGACACGCTGCTCTGCATATGCCCGCGAACACTGTTTCACAGTTTCCCGCAAAACTTCAGTCTTTGGGCTGTAAACATATGACTTTAGACTTTCGTCATTTACACTTACCAATCCATCGCTAACAAAACGTTTTAGAACCAAATCAACCGCTTGCGGACTAACATACATTCTCTTTGCAATTTCAAGCGCAGTCAGCTGCCCAGTTGCTTGACTGAGAAAAAGCAACAATTCTAACTCCCACACCGATCGAATGTATCTGCGCAGAAACGCTTTCACAGTGTGCGAGATCGCTGAAATAACTCACCTCCCGACTTTACAAAGTCATCTAAAAGAGCGTTCACGCATGTCCAATAAACACTCACGGATGGAATCATCTCTGTCATCATCGGTATTGCTAAAACGTTGGAACCAATTGACAAGCGAGTGGGATTTTACATTAGATTTCAACCGGAACAAACGCTCCCTTCTTTGATCATCAGGCATAGAAAGCGCCTCTAATAACCGAGCTACCATCTCGTCCTTGCAATACGGATCGATGGTTAAGGAACCATCTTCCAATTCATGCCAGGCTCCGGCATACTGCGAAAGCAACAAGACGCCAGAATCCGAACAAGCAATGAACTCCTTGGCCGTAAGGTTGAGGCCGTCTCGTAAAGAACTGACCAATAAGGCTCTGGCATGGCGATAAAGAATGGCAAGCCCTGTCGGTTCAATTTGTTCTTTGATCCAGACAATCGGCTTCCATTTTTGAGTTGCATAACGCAGATTGATTTCAGATGCCTTGTTCAGACAATCGTACCAATACTTATCAAAATTCGGCAAACCTGAGCGCGTCCTTTGGCAAACTTGCAGAAAGCTTACCCGCCCTATCCAATCAGGGTTAGTCCTAAAAAATTGATCTATAGCATCGAACCGTTCAATTACGCCTTTGGTATAGTCAGCTCGATCAACCGACAATACAAATGTCTGATCCAGGCTAAAATCTTGATCCTGAAACAAATTTGCTTGGCTGACCTTATCACACTGGTACTGCCAGTAGGATGAATCAATTCCCAGGGGTTCAACAAATACTTTGGTCCGGAATAGTTCTCTCAGCGAGAACGGCACTGCTACTTCATTTACTCTGCGAACATATTTTCTGCTCATATCAACCGTATATTCAGGCATGCATTTTCGAACAAATTGCAAGAAGTTTCTAGCATATTCTTCCGTATGAAAACCAATTTGATTAGCTGACAAAAGCCCATTAGCAATCTCAGCCATAAAAGGAATATGCAGGTCCAATATAGCCTTTGGCCAAGGAACATGCCAAAAGACAGAGACTTTCACATGGACCATTCTCTGAATGAAAAAAGGTACTAATGCCAGTTGATAGTCCTGGATAAAATAGAGTTGACGTTCGAATCCTTGCGCAAATCGGCTCATGTTCCAACCCAAGGCCAAATTGAACGCTTGATAAGCGGTCCTGTCTGCCTCATCAAAAATTGCATAGGTGGGTAGATCATGAAATATGGGCCATAAGAAGTTGTTGCAAAATCGATAATGCCCTTCAATGATGTGTTCTGGAATTTTGCAAGCGCAAGCAACGATCTTGCCGGCTCTCTCTCTTCTAAGCACTTTCGTACCAGAAACGTGCCACCATGCTTCATTATTAGAAGCCACATTCTCAAAAATGGTTGATAGCGCACCGGCTACGCCGCCGGCTCTATTAGGACCCCTATACGAGATGATGTTCATATGATTCACCACAGCCAGTTATGCCATCAAAATCACAATCCTTCATATTCTTAAGTGTAGACAGCGAATATTTCGCCAAGATTTCATGTCTGTCCTTAAGGCTAAATTCGAGTTACGATTAGAATTGAGGTGCAGATGAGAATCCTAATTGCTGAAGATGACCAATTACTTGCCGATGGACTTTCCATGGTCTTGCGTGACAACGGCTATGCCATTGATATTGCACCCACAGGAGCCGACGCGGATGCAGCCTTAATGAGTGGAATTTACGATCTGCTAATTTTAGACTTGGGCCTTCCATCGCTTAACGGGCTCGAAATTCTCAAAAGGCTGCGTGATCGAGAACAAACTCTGCCTGTATTAATCCTAACTGCTCGCGACCGCCTGGAAGATAGAGTTCTCGGTCTTGATCTGGGTGCAAACGACTACATTACAAAGCCTTTCGCACTTCCCGAACTCGAAGCACGAATTAGAGCGTTATTGAGAAAAAACCTCTGGTCAAATCGCAGGGAAATTACTTTCGGATCACTGAGTTTTAATACTGCTTCTCGAGTAGTCACCGCCAACCAGCAAGTACTTGATCTTTCTGCTCGCGAACTTGCTGTGCTTGAAATTTTACTTCAACGATTGGGGCAAGCAGTCAACAAAGATCAAATTACAGATTTGGTTTCAAGCTGGGACTTGGAAGTCACAGGCAATGCCATCGTCATTGCTATTCACCGGCTTAGAAAAAAGCTTGAAGACCATGGAATTACGATTAAAGCATCACGGGGGCTAGGATATCGTCTTGAAGAATCAAGTTAAGTCATCCAGCAATATTCAGCCAATAAGAATTCAACTTCTATCTTCGTTGTTGATTCCGTTGCTGATTCTTTGGGTGATCAGTGCAGCGGTAGCTTATTACCTAGCGATCGGCTTTGCCGATGACGCTTATGATCGAGAATTGATTAATTCGGCTGATTCCGTGGCTGCCAGATTGCGAACAAACGGAACCAAAATCTGGGCTGACATCCCTCCGGCCGCCCAAGCAATTTTGCATTATAATCGACAGGATCAAATTTACTACCAAGTTCTTAGTCAGGATGGAACACGCATCTTCGGTGATGCAGTCATACCAGGACCAGTCACCGGTTTACAAGCGGCAGAGCCTATGTTCCGTTATGCCTCACTTGAAGGCAACAAGATTCGCATTGCCAGAATCCGTGTTCAAGTCCCCGATTATCCTAGCAAAGTAATATTCGTGCAGGTAGCAGAAACTCTTCATGCGCGCCAGAGATTGGCAGAGCAGATTCTTCTTAGCATTATGATTCCTCAACTGGTATTGATTTGCCTAGGAGCTGCTAGCATCTGGCGCGGCATTACAAGAAGTTTGATACCACTGAAAAACTTGACTGATGCCATATCTAAACGCTCACAAACTGACTTGACAGCGGTGGAGGAATCGGAAGCGCCTCGAGAAGTGCGGCCGCTTGTCACAGCTATAAACGATTTGCTGTTACGTTTAAAAAGTGAGATTGAATCTCAACGGCGTTTCGTAGCTAATGCTGCGCATCAATTTCGAACACCACTGGCTGCTCTAAAAACTTACATTTACTACGCTAAACGGTTAGCTGAAAATGAGGAAATGGATTCTGTTCTCGAGAAAATAGATATCGGCACGGAACGCATGTCACATCTATCAAACAAGCTTCTTGCATTGGCAAAGGCAGAGCCTTCCAATCGTTTCGATCATTACAGGCAAGTTGACTTAAACTACATTGCGTCCGAAATTACAGCTAGCTTCACTCCGGCAGCAACAAAAAAGAATCTTGAGGTAACCTTTAGTGGACTGGATTCCCCCGCGCTGATATATGGAGATCCTGAGAACCTGGCGGAATTGGTGACCAACTTGGTAGAGAATGCAATTCTTTACACAAAACCAGGTGGCAGAGTCGCTGTCAGAATTGCCAATGGTGAACAAATTAAATTAATCGTCGAAGACAACGGAACAGGCATTCCCAAGGATGAAAGAGAAGAGGTATTTGAGCGTTTCTATCGAGTGCTCGGTACCAACATGCCTGGCAGCGGGTTAGGGTTACCCATAGTCAAGGAAATCGCCAATTCTCATGGTGCCCGAGTAAGCCTTGAGGAAGGAAATTCAGGGATAGGAACAATTGTCAGTGTTTACTTTCCCAAACAAACAGAATCACTGGCGAACAACTTTCATCTTAAGGCGTGAAATTCATTGTTTATTGGGTTGACTATCAGTATGCAGATTTTCAGGCAGCGGATATTTCGTCTCCGGCATCTCCATCAGTTGCGTTTCCGCCGGATTAGCAAGCTTATCACTCTGCTGTTGGCTAGCCTCGTGCTCAGGGGTAATTTCAGTTTTCGTCTGATCAGGGTTGGTTATCGGTGGTGGCTGAGCCTTTCCCGTGACTGCTTTCTCCTCCGCAGCATTAATCTCAATTATTGGAATTACTTGAATACGAAATTCTAAAGCCATATTCAACTGCCTGACGAGAAGATCTTGCACCATTCGTACTTGATTATGACTAATCGGTTGATCGGTAAACACCGTAGCGAGTACGAGCGGCGGCTTGCGATATCTTCTAATTTCCACGTCACGCAGTCTAGCATTCCTAAAAGTATAAGTCTGCTTCAAGATCTGACGAATCTCGGTATTAAGACGATTTTGCAAAATCATGCTTTTCATGCTAATTGCCAGGGGAACTATTAGCATTGCTACAAGAGCACTGGATATCATAAGACCTCTCTTTGCTCTGTGTGGTGGAGCATATCCCAGACAAAGAAAGGTTAAGGCTCCGGCAATGCTAATGCCTACAAGATTTGTCAAATATAACAGACCGGCCCCCTGCCACAAGTCTGTTTGACCGAATGCAAGTCCAATGCCAACCACACTTAAAGGTGGCACAAGTGCTACGGCAATTGCAACACCAGCAAGAGAATCGGCCAGAGTTTTGTTAGCCTGGCAATATGCTCCAATAACACCGGCAAAAAATGCAATACCCAGATCAAGCAAAGTTGGTTTTGTTCGCGCCAGAATTTCTGGAGTAAGTTCGATTTGGTGAAGCAGGCTTGCCAAACAACATGCGATTGATACACCAATCAGAGTGCCAAGCACCAAAGTAATAGCAGCTCGCTGTAAAAGCAAGATGTCAGCTGTCAACAAGGACAATGAAAGCCCAGCCAATGGGCGCATTAGGGGAGCAATGATCATCGCGCCGATAATAACAGCAGCACTGTTCTCAAATAATCCGAGGGTGGCAATCACTACTGATGCTGTTAATAAAGCAACAAATTCTAGCGAAAACTTGCTAATAACTTCCAGCTGCTTTTCAAGACTGGTTATTTCGGCATCTGATAACATTCACACAAATACCCCTTCGATACTGCCACCATATTTAGTATCATATAGCTCAATTTAATTATTTCACCAAATGTCACAATGCTAATGTCTTATTGGCAGCCGTCGCAATGAAAATATTAGTGTCTTCTGTCAAACGATTAAGAATGGGCTCCGGAATGTTGGGATTCTGTGCAACTACTAAACGCACATCGTCGTTTTCGTCTTGAGCAAGTTTCTCCAGCAAGTCTTGCGGCGCCCGCGGATTTTCAGCAACACTTATTCGCACATCAGGATCTGCATCAGAAGACAGCTTCGCTAAGACTTCATAAGACGTATGAGGATTTTCGGCTACACAGGAACGAATGCGAGAATAACGGCTCTCTGCAAGTTTAGCTAAGACCGCAGGTGACGTATGAGGATTACAGGCCAAAATCGAGCAAACATGCTCGTCTTCATTGATGCTACTCTCTCCGGCAGAAATAGCGCTCTCCTCGGACATGAGCTCAAAAATCGCCTTGAGCAAAACTCGCAATTGCTCAGCCGAAACAGGCTTATTGAGATAGTAGTTCATCTTCAACCTGAGCGCCTCAAGCACATCGTGATCGCTACGAGAGACTGTGAGCAAGACTACCGGAATATTTACAAGAACAGGATCTTGGCTAATTTCCGCCAGCACTTCGTGACCATTCTTGCGTGGCATATTTAAGTCCAACAAGATCACATCCGGCAATCGCATATTGGGATCACTCTTGTGTTTCTGCAGGTAATCCATAGCTTCCTCACCGTTAAAAACAACGTCGAGGCTATAGTCCAGTCCGGAATCCCTTAGCTCTTCTTCCGTCAGTCTGACGTCGGCTGGGCTATCTTCCACTAAGAGAATATCAATCCGACTCCGCATGATTTACCTCCTTCAGTTGATCAACAGCTGGTAGCGTAAAGAAAAAAATCGATCCATGTCCGACTTCGGACTGCGCCCAAATGGTACCACCATTGGCGTTGACTATTTTCTTACAAATGGCCAGTCCCATACCGGTGCCAGAATACTCTGTCTTGCCGTGCAATCTGGCAAACATATCAAAAATTTTGTCCGCATATTTTGAATCAAAACCCAAGCCATTGTCTCTGACCGAAAACACCCATTCGTTAACGCTGCGCTCGGCTGAGATAATTATATGAGGTGTCTCATTGGGCTTTCTGTATTTAATTGCGTTGCTGATAATATTTTGGAAAAGTTGTACGAGCTTAGATCTTTCCACCGCCACCATTGGCAGCTCACCCACTTCAAAGGTTGCACTACTTTCATCAATCAACTGAGCCAAATTTGCTTGTACCTCTTTTAGTACAACAAGCGTATTTGTTTCAGGGCGATGACTGCGATCAACTTGTATGTTGGAGTGCGCAAGCACATCCTGAATAAGCCTTTGCATGCGCTGCATACCATCAAGAATGAAATCGATAAACTCATCCCCATCCTTGCCCAACTTTCCTTTGTAACGCTTAGCTAATAGTTTGGCAAAACCCTCCACTGCTCGCAACGGCTCTTGTAAATCATGCGAAGCAATTTTTGCAAATTGCTGCAATTCCTCGTTTGAGCGTTGCAGCTCAGTAGTCTTTTCTTGAACCAGGCGGTCCAGCTCATCATTCAATTTTTCCTTACGTTCTTCCATTAGCTTCCTGTCCGTAATATCTTCAATGAAGCAACAGAAAGTCTCCTTGCCCGCATCCTTGATTTCAAAGAAAGCAACCTCGATGGGAAATTCATGACCCTCACGATGAATAGCCCCAAGCTCCGTACGCCGATTGAGATATTTTTGCCGGCGAACTTTTCTTTCTTCCACTGTCAAATTGCGCTTATCGCGGAACCGCTCAGGAATAATCAGGTCAGCCATTTTTTCGCCAAGCGCTTCCATCTTCTTCCAGCCAAACATGGCTTCTGCCTTCTTGTTCCAATCAACGATAAAACCATCAGCATCACAGGCAACAAAAGCATCCAGAGAATGTTCGATAACCATGCGCAAACGGTGCTCGCTATCCAACAAGGCTTGCTCAACCCGGCTGCGTTCGAAAGCATAATGCAGGCAGCGCACAATTGAATGATTGCTGGCTTGCCCCTTGATCAGATAATCTTGAGCGCCGTTATGCATGCATTCAATGGCTATGGTTTCATCATTCAGCCCGGTAAGAATGACCACCGGTATCCGGCGCGCTTCGGCACGCAAAGCATAAAATGTACCAATGCCGGTGCTGTCAGGCAAAGTCAAATCAAGCAAGACAACATCAATGCCCGGCTGATGAACCCGAAGCAAAGCCTCCGATAAATTAAAGGCAGTCTCAGGTGCAAGACCGTTGCCACTCAACATGAGGGTCAAGGCCTTTGAGAGTGTCGGGCTGTCCTCGACCACCAGGACCCGGATTCTCTCATTTGAGACTTGTTTTTGGACTTCTCTTTCAGCACTGCTTTGCATAACCAACACCTACTCGTACTTCCATTCTATTCCCAAAGCAGTCCCCTCGGCCACCGCAGGAAAGACGCATTGCTATCAAATTAGTTCCATCGCTGACCAACCAGACACAGATTGGGCGCAGGCTTAAATCCCTTAGCAAACGCACATTAAACTTGCATTTGCCAAATGGCGAAAACCCAATATTAAGGCTGGATTTCAACATTATGCAAAAGCGAAACTGGCAGAGCTGAATCTTCAATATCTGCTCCATCCTCACCGGTATCGACTATTGCTTCTCCCGCTTCTTGAGTTAAGTGTTCGTAAGCCACAGGGGCATCGACACGAACCGTGGCGCCATTAATGTTGACCTGCTTGCCGTTGCCCTTACCGTCGAGAATAACCGCGCCACCGAATATATCAAGCAAGCCAGGATTGCCACCGGTACCGAGGCTGACAGAGCCAGAACCAGAGAGATTAACTTGCACCACGCCGCGATCGATGGAATTGTTATCGATGGTTACCGTGCCAATTGGTGGCAGTGGATTTGGCTGCAAGGTAAATGTGGCTGGACGATTAGCTAGCAGCTTAGCCAAGTTATTAACATTGGTCGTGCCCGAACCGAATTCAACACCGCCTCCGGTAAAGGAGGAGAGCGTGCCCACTGCACGTGCAGTGAAGGTGCCATCCGTGCCACCGGTCAATGAATTGTTGGAAAGGAAGAGGATGTTGCCGCCATTGGCTTCCACTTGTAAGGAATCACCAAATGTCAGACTTTCTGTCATGTTAGCGGTCAGCTGAACATTGCCACCATTGGCTATCAATGTTGTTTGATCAGCGCCGGCACCGGAATTGATGGTGAAGATGCCGCTTGTGTTATCACCGGAACCTGAGCTGATGATAATGCTTCCAGCAGCAAGAACATCGGCTGATGCAAGCACGCCTGTTGCTGGTGCTAATGGCGATAAGGTTCCAGCTTGCAAGGTATTGCCTAAGCCAATTGTAGTTGCCGTCTTAGATGTAATAGATAAGTTACCAGCGTTGGCTTGCAGGCTGACGCCAGTTCCTGTCGTGAACGCTGATGCAGAAATGGTCATGCTGGTCGCGGAATTCAAACTGGCACCAGCGCCGACTGCGAGGTTGCCTTGGTTACTCTTATATGTAAAGCTACCAGAAGTTGTGGTAATTTGGGCACCATCAGCAATTGCCATGCTGATATTGCCCGGAGCAAAATTCATGCTCACAGCCGTGGAAGTGCCAAGAGCATTATTAACAAAGTTGCCACCTCTCACGTCCAGGGCTCCGTTCGGCATGTTGAACATTACTTGCCCGCCAGCCACTGGTGAAGAAATAGTTGACATTCCGAGAGTAAGTTTTAAGGATGTGGCTGAATTTGTCATGGTGACGTTGGCAAAGTTGATTGGGCCTTGAATATTCCACTTGGCATTGGAACCGGTAAACTCAATTGAACTAAAACCTAAGCTTGTGAAGGAACCCGTAGTTGCAAGCGGGAAGGCCGCGTCACCGAGTGCCACCAAAACATTCGTGCCGCTTTGTGCAAAGTTGAGCGTGCCGCCAACATACGGTTTAGTTACACCAACCAAATTCAATAATGCTTCGTTGCCAGTGATATTAATTGTCATCACACCGGAGCCAGTGGTCTTGATGTTGAAGGCTGTGTACTGCGGCAAAAGCTCAAAGCCAGGAATTGTGATTTGGCTCGGACTTGATGGCGATTGAGGATTCTTATTGGTCACAGCACCGGAATTATTCAGACCAATTGTTTGTGCAGTTGCACTTGAATCACGTGAAACTTGGAAGAGTGCCAATGCTTGTCCAGGAGTAACCATGGTGCGGACTCCGGAACCATTATCAACGTTGATGGTATTGGCGGTACCATTTTGATTAATGGTATAGCTGGATGGACCAGTAACAGTCAGGCTAATCGAACCATCTGCAAATGGATTGGTGGATACAATTCTTCCGGCATTACCGGTAGTGGCAGAGTTGCCACCACTAACGATGGTGCCAGCCGTACCATTGGCTTCGGCATTGCCAACAGCGAACATCGCACCTGGCATAGCAAACTCACTTAATGTGTGGCTTGCCAGATCGAAGTTCGTTGGCAATGGCTGTATCGAGAAAGTATTGATTGTGACAGCACCACTTGCACCCGGCAACCCTCCACTACCAGCGCTTGTATTGATGCTTACCCCAGCATTCATGCCTATTACACGTACTGCCCCAGTTGTCACAGTCATCGTTCCCCCGGCACCGCCATTGCCTGTCGCCGAGTTACCACCACGCATGTCCATGTATCCGCCCACTACCAAATTACCAACATGGTACGGACGGGAATTAAATCCGCCAAGAGTATTGACGTTAGTCAATATTGAAACATTGCCAGCCTGACCACCTTCTCCAGAACCAAGAGCTTGTCCGCCATTGGTAATGATATTGCCACCAACGGAGATAAAGGCTGCTGCATTTAATTGTACAAAGCCACCATCACCACCTGGGTTTGCTCCGGCAGCAGGCAATCCAGAAGTATCAAGGTTGCCGCTTACTGAAAGCGTTGAGCTGAGTGATTGAATTGTCACTGAACCACCAGCTGTACCCGATGTTAATATGCTGCCAGTCATCGCCACTTGCGCACCGCTGGCAAGAACCACAGCTCCACCTGCACCACTGACGCCGGCGGTTGTGATGTTACCGTTAACATTGATTTGTGCCATCGTTCCATCTACAGGATCAACGGCTATGAATCGTCCAGTTCCACCTTGAATGCCATTTGTAAATGTAATAGCACCACCTGTGGTTTGTGGCTCCGCAGCAATTAAGAACACCGAACCACCCTTATTAGTTCCGGCCGTATTTATAGAACCTGATTGCACTCCACCTTGACCAAGCAATGCCACCAAGCCACCATTACCAGCACCAGAGCTGGTGTTAACCGCGCCAATTGCAATCTCGCCATCGTTAAGCAATCCTGCATGAGCAGCGATGTAAACATCACCACCAACATTGCCCGTGGAATTTGTCAGAATTTGCACATTGCCCATTTCAACCGAACCACCAGTTGCAGATGGTCCAACCAAAGTGTAGGTATTTGATGTATCGGTAATTTGTCCTGCGGTTGCTGGTGTAAAGTCGAAGCCGGCAACAATTGAAAGTCTGCCACCAGCACCAGTTGTGCCGGAAAGATCAATCATTGTCATACCGGATGCAGCAATCACATTTCCTGATGCCAGTACTGCCAAACTGCTACCGTTGAAGACCAAATTGCTCGGCAAGACAACATCACCAACAGTGTTGACGATTGTGCCGCAACCGGAAGCACATGTGCTGCTGAATGTGAATGTACCAGCAGCTGTTAAACCTGGCGGTGGATTGATCAATGTGCAAGCATTCACTGTCACATCACCTGTGCCATCAACGCTAACACCAGAATCAACTTCGACAACCGAGGCAGGTCCGCTGGCAGTAATTGTTGCATTACCATTCAAGGTTTGATCACCTGTGAAATGCAATGGGCTATTGGAAGAGGATAATGTGATACCAGCTTGGGCAACTAGCGAACCACCACCACTTACTTCCAAGGCACCAAGTGCTGGGCTGGAAACATTGACTGTTCCTGCAGCACCACTACCAGTGATGGTGAAGGCATTAGCCAAAGTTGGCGTGATCAATTGCACAAACTGCGCAGTCAAATCGCCAGCCGTTGTCAGAGTGCCGGTGGTTGTCAAATTGAATGTCGTACCGGCACTAGACTCATCCAGAATCACAGCTCCTGTTTGGGTGACATAAACCACACCACTAGCTTCTGCAGACAGCATGGATGCTTGGGTAGCAATTGCCGTGCCACCAACACCTGGGTTGCTACCGATGCTTCCACCAGCAGCCTGCAACTGCACCATATTTGCCGTTAGCGTGCCGGACTCGCGAGTAATGCTGCCGGTGCCCGAAGCACTAAGAATGATTGTTCCACCACTTGCCGTTATGCCACCATCGATTTCAATATTCGCGGCACCAGTTGTGGTGAAGCTAAAGGTCTTGCCACTGCCAACGGAAATTGCCGAAAGCGTGACTGAACTGGAATCCTTGACGTAAACATTGCCAGTGGTAGTGACTGACAAATTCGCTGCTAAGGTAGAAATGTTACCGGATTCTGATCCGATATCACCTGAGTCGGAAGTCAACGTCAAGCTGGGTGATACCACGACAGCCACTGATTCTTGAATTGAGCCAGCACCATCTGCATCAAGTGTTACGGATGTGCCACCAGTTATGGTGCTGGCACCGAGATCAATTGAACCATTGGATAGTGTAGTCAAATTAAAATGATTACCGGATGATGTACCAAGATTGACAGTGCCACCAGTTGGTGTAACTGTGACGAACACATCGCCTGCCGTATTCAATGCATTATTGACAGTAAGGCTTGAAGCATTGGTCAAGATATTATTGCCAAAGCTACCGATTGCACCGCTGCCAGACTGCAGAGCAAGTGTTGTCGTATCAATATTGCCTGTGGTTTCGGTAATCGTTCCAGATCCTGCGGCAGTTAGCGATACTGATGTTCCTCCAGTCAGAGTGCTGGCACCCAAGACAATGGAACCATTTGTCGTTAAATTGAAATTGTTGGCAGAAGATGAACCCAAGGCAACGGTGCCACCAGTTGGCGTGGCGATAACAAATACATTACCAGTTGTATTGAGAACGCCGTTAACGGTCAAGCTTGAGGCAGTGGTTTGAATGTTGGCAGTTTGGCTACCAATTGAGCCACTACCCGACTGCAGGTTCAAAGTAGTTGTTGCGATGTTACCAGTGGTCTCGGTAATTGATCCTGAACCATGAGCGTTCAATGTCACCGAAGTGCCACTAGTCAGTACGCTTGCGCCCAGGGCAATCGAGCCATTCGACAAAGTGGAAAGATTGAAATTATTGCCTGATGATGTGCCCAGGTCGACAGTGCCACCAGTTGGTGTGACCGTAACGAATACATCACCGCTTGTATTAGTGGTGCTATTGACACTGAGGCTCGAAGCATTCGTCAAAATGTTGTTGCCCGAGCTGCCAATTGCTCCACTTCCTGATTGCAAGGAAAGCGTGGTCGTAGCGATATTGCCTGAGGTTTCTGTGATTGCACCAGAACCATTGGCGGTTAGCGAGACTGACATACCACCGGTTAATGTGCTGGCACCCAAGGCAATCGAGCCATTCGACAATGTTGTCAAATTGAAATTGTTACCAGACGATGTTCCTAAGCTAACGGTGCCACCGGTTGGTGTAGATGTAACAAACACATCGCCTGTCGTATTCATTGTGCTGTTGACGGTCAAGCTCGAGGCATTGGTCATGACGTTGTTGGAGCTTGTGCCCACCGAGCCACTGCCGGATTGCATATTCAATGTCGTCGCGGCAATGCTACCGGATGCGTTGAGAATGTCTCCAGATCCATCGGCAATAACATTGACAGTTGTACCGGAAACCGTATTGCCACTACCCATATTTAAGGTAATAGAACCATTGCTTCCGGACGCACTGGTCAAATCAACCGTGCTGCCACTGACATTGTCAGTCAGAGTCAAACCATTGTTGCCGGTGAGAGAAACTGCTCCAGCAGACGAAACTGCACCAACTGTTAATGATGTCGTGCCGGCGGCTTGCAAGCTGACGGTTGCACCATTGGCGGTGGCAGTACCAGAAATTGAATTAACATCAACTGAGACATCGCCTGTGCCACCGTTGAAACTGACAGTGCCTCCGGAACCGGCAAGCAAGTCTCCCAAGCCGGACGATGTAAAGATCACATCACCAGAGTTTATACTATTAAGTTCAATATTGCCTGACGCACTAATTTGTGATCCGGCTGCCATATCGACAGAAAGAACAAAAGTCGGATCCGGTGGATTTATTGCTTCAATTCCCAAGGTGCCATTAGCATTTGATACAGATGCACCGGGCATAAGGTTGAGGTTATTAACAAACAGATAGCCGTTGAGTTCAAGCGAACCAGAGACATTAAGCGTGTAAGGTGCCGCAACTGAACCATCTGAAACTATTGCAGCATTGCTACCTATATTCTTAGTGCCAGCGTCGAAAGTTATGAGTGCCAACAAACCACCGTTACTATTAAAATTGAATGTTGCATTATCGATCGGTGAACCGGCTGAGTTAGCAAAATAAATCGAACTACCGCTGCCAGTTGCAGTGAGAACAATGTAACCACCATTGGAGCTTATTGTATTGCTTGTGTCATCACCAGCTGAGACATTCAAATCGCTTGTAACCAATCCGGAATCAATTAGGATTTGCGAAGCAGCGGTTGCTTGCAAGTGAGCATTGTTGCCACCAAACACAAGATTCGGTGCACTCAAGTGCACATCGCCACCACCGGCAACAGTCAAGTTCAAGCTGTCAGCAAGAGTCAAAGATGTTGTAGCAGAGAATGTTGTTGTGCCGCTATCAGTTTGATCAACCAAGCCACTACCGGCAAGTGTCAAGTTGCTCGTGCTTGTCACGGTTATTGAATTGCCGCTTGCACTGCTTCTTAGTGTGCCATCATTGGTCATTGTGCCGCCATTAGCATTCATTGTCATGGCATTGTCTGAATATAAAGTAGTGTTGGCGGAAACAACCATATTAGTGGCAGTAGCACTGACAGCTTGACCATTCAATGCCAGCTCGGCCGGTCCACCATCATTATCGAAAGTCAAAGTTGCCGAGGCACCAGCGGTGAGTACGACTCCACCAGAACCATTCTTGGTGAGAGTGGCAGGTGAAAGTGTCGACGTGACCATGAGAGTTGGGGCATCAATTAGAAGTTGACCATTGCCACCATTAACTGTTTGGTTGACATCAAGCACACCGCCAAATGTAATCTGGCTATTGGCAGCAAATCTAGTTGTGCCATTGCTGGTTTGAGTAAAGGCACCAGTACCATCCAAGGTCCAAGCGCCACCCGTGTTTTGCACCAGGATGGATGTTCCACCGGCAGACGATTGAATCGTGCCATTGTTGGTCAATGTGCCGCCATTGACGTTCATGGTTATTGAATTGGATGAAGACAGTGTAGTGCCGCTGTTCAACATAATATCGTTGGCGGACATAGTGACATTAGCACCATTGAGTTGAAGCCCTGCAGCAGATCCATCATTGCCGACGGTCAAAGTTGTCGAGGCACCGGATGTGACCATGATCGAACCGGCACCATTTTTGGTAATTACCGCTGGTGCGGTTGCAGATGCAACTGTCAAAGTTGGGGCATCAATGACCAACTGACCATTGCCACCATTCACAGTTTGATTGACACCAGATGCACCACCAAACGTAATTTGTGTATCGGCAGCCAATCTGGTCGTACCGTTGCTTGATTGATCGAAACTGCCTGTGCCATCAAGTGTCCAGCCGCCCGTTGTATTTTGGACAACCAGCGATGTTCCACTTGCCGATGAGCCAAGCGAGCCATTGTTGGTTAAAGTGCCACCATTGACATTGATTGTCAGGACAGCATTAGACGATACTGATGCATCCGATTCTAAAGCCAGGTTGAAACTGGTTGTCGTCACACTAGAACCATTCAATATAAAGGTTGTGCTATCTGTACCAGGATTCGGCACGCCGAATGTGAGCGTATCACCGGACATTGGCTGCAAGTTAAGAGTACCAGCAGCAGCTAATGTGGCAGGGCCACCATCCACACCTTGCAAACGGTTGGCTTGAACCAACATCTTGCCGGCTGTTGTTAAGTTGGTTCCATTGTTCAGAAGCAATGTTGTAGCACCAAATGCAAGAGTGTTGCTCGCAGCACCAACATCAAATACGCCTTGGCTCGAACCATTACCACCAGCCAGTGACAGATTAGCGACACCATTGACACTGATTGTCTGTGCATTGGTTGAAGCTCCCGTATAATCAACCACACCATTGTGAGTGAAGGTTCCACCGGAAGCAAGATTTAAATTCATGGCATTGTTGGAAGCTAGTGTCACACCACTATTGATAGTCAGGTTAGTGCTATTGGTCTCTAATTGACCGCCATTGAATGTCAAAGTTGCGTTAGAACCAGCTTGTAAGCCCATCGTCAATGTGCCACCAGCATTGCTTATATTGAATACGGTTGTACCGCTGGAACCATTGAAGGTCGGCGTGCCACCATTATTGCCTTGCAAGAGTGGCACAACCATATCGAGCTCGCCACCATTACCAATTGTTTGAATGAAGCTGCTATCCAAAACAATGGCTGTTGGTTGAGTGATACTCACCTTATTGCCGGTGCCTGGGTTGAGGCTGCCCGAACCATTCATCATAGTCATTGTCGAGGTCACAGCTGAACCGGCATTAATGCTTATTGTTGTTGCACCAGTTGCTGCGCCTGTATAAGTTAAAGCACCAGTATTACTAAATGTGCCATCGACCACTTCGATGTTAAATCCGGTATTGCTATTTTGATTTCCGGAATTTGAATAGCTGCTTGGATCAACATCGATCAAACCATGAGCAGAAATAGTGCCATTATTCGTAAAGCTTCCCGGCGTCGTGAATTTAATTCCGCCGGAAGTTGTGCCAACGTTTGTGCCTGTATCTACCAGGATATTGCCACTGTTGGTAACGTTGATACCGCCACCGCCAACTGCACCATTCACAGTTAGATTTCCATCAACGCCGTTTGTAGCCGCACTTGAGGAAATCGTGAATGTTGTTGCGCTGTTGGCAGTCAGGTTGATCGTGCCACCAACACCGGATCCGGCAGCATTGGCAGAGAGCGAATTGCTAACAAACAAGTTACCAGTTCCACCGTCACCGGCAGTCAGGTCATAGATTGCGCCATTACCGTTGCCACCACCTGGGGATGCGTTCAAGAAGGTTGGATTAACCGTAAGATCTTGACCAGCTGTCAGGTATACTTCACCACCGCTGCCTGTTGCACCGCCAGTTGCAGTAACTTGGAATTGTCCGGCAACCGTCGGATCACCAACTACTAAATTGGACGTACCGGACATAGTCACGGAAACAATACCACCCTTACCGCTGCCAAGTCCGTTAGCAGACAGGCTCAAACCGGTAGCCAACGATTGGGCAATAATAATGATTGTGCCACCAAATGAACCCGGAGCCGTAGCATTAACCGATAACGAACCGGTGGTCGGTGAAAGATTATTGACTGTCAATGTGCCACCAGCGGCATTGAGGCTTATCGTGCCACCATTAGTACCACTGAATGCATTCACCGAACCAGCCAAGTTAATCGCTTGCGATAGCATTGCCACTGTGCCGTTGGATGCAGTAAGAGTTTGGCCGGATGCTAAATTGATAGCGCCCGTTCCGTGCGTTTCCAGACCCAAGTTAGTGCCGGCGGTAACCGCTGCGTTTAAATCAATATTGCCATTATTGGATAATGTTTCTATTGTCATTGCACCAGCCGTGGTTACCGCATCATTCAATTCAATGCCACCATGGGCAGACAGCAACAAGTCGCCGTCACTAGTCAATGAACCACCAGATCCGAGCAAGAATGCTGTTCCGGACATTCCGGAATTGACAGTGATAACACCAACAGAAGCCGGACCAGGGCTTGTGAATTCCATGGTACCTAAGAGTGTAATTGGATTAGCAATTCCATCATTGGCTAAGAACGAAATGGAATCAGATGAACCGAATCCATCAAATGTAATGACGACACTGCCCGGAATGTAGCCAGCCATATTAGCTGCCGTTTGACCCGGAGCAATAATCACATTGCCACCAGTAGCAATGCCACCAGATTCAGTCAGTATACCGCCCAATAATCCTTGTTGTTGCAAGCTAATGATACTGGCCACAACCGATGTGTTATTCAAATCCAAACTCGTGACAATAGCCAAGTTCGGATCAAGACTTGGATTCGGAGTATTGTCCAAACCAGTGAAGACTTGAGTGCCGACCACGAATGAAGGATCAACCGGTGCCAATTGCGATGGGGGGTCGGCAGTAATTGTCGTGCCACCATTTAGGGTAATGGCACTGGCTGCTAAGGAACCTGTATTGAAGACTACATTTGTGCCAATTGCCGTAATGTTGTTGGTTGGTGCATTAGCAGTAATGCTATTAGCACCCCAGAATACTTGACCGCCATTAGCTGTGGTCACATTAACGTTAGATGGAGCTGTGCCGGCAACCGGGCTAACAGGAACAGCACCGATGACAATATTGACATTTCCAGCGGCTGGTTGCTGGTTGGTAAAGGCGATAATCGAAGCATTGGTATCAATCAAGATTGAACCGCCACTGGAAGTGAAATCGTTTTCGATTGTAATGTTGCCGTTGTTGGCGAACAAGGAGCTACCGGCAGCAACAGTCATGGTGGTTGTACCAGCGGTATTGGCGCGATTGACAAATATCGATCCGCCACCGGCAAATATACTGCCGACATTCACAGCACCAGCGTTCACTACCAAGCTGTAGCTTGTGCCACCACGTCCATCAACGCTGCCAGTATGCGATTGAATGGTGGCATTGACAAAGCTATCGGTGCTAGCAAGCGTTGTGTTCGTGCCAGTAAGAATAGTCTGACTGCCTGAATTGGTAAGCGTGATACCACCGCCGGATGTCAGACTTATGTAATTGGAAACTGCTGAGTTGATACCACCAGCATTAAGCGCATTGGTAGCAGTGATTGTTCCATACGGGGCAGCAAGAATGATATTGCCTGCTGATGTACCGGCCGTTGATGAGGATGACGATGTATTGATTGCGCCTGCAGCATTAATCGTATTGGAAGCTTGTGATAGTGAATACATTTCCACAGCGCCTCCAGATACGGAAGCTGATGATGTATTGATTGATGAAAGTGTGATTGTGCCACCAGTAAAGAGTGTAAAGTGTTGGCCGGCACCACTAACCGTACCAAGTGCTGCATTATTTTGGACCACGGCTAATGGCAGTCCAGTTAAGCCGTAGTTTGTTAAGGTCAACGTAGAAGTATTGGAGAAGCTGCTAAAGCCACCACCCGGTAACAAATCAGGTGATATGGAAAATACGCCGGTCGAAGAGAAGGCTCGCGGCAAGACAGACTTGTTCGTATCCGTTGTTGCGCCACCACCACCAGTAATTGTGGCACCGGATGTGAACATTGATGCAGCACCTGGCGCGGCACCAGAAACGTTGAAAGAACTGACATTTATGGCACCAGCAGGATTATTCAGAGTGCTGAGCGTCGTACCACTAGCTGTCGATAATGGTTGAGCCGTGGTGATCATCAACGTACCACCAACAGATGCACCACCACCGGTTGCCGCTGCACTGAGAGTAGCAGTTGTCAGAGCGCCAACCGAGGAAAGGTAAATTGCACCGCCTCGACCACCGGAGCCGCTGGCTTGAGCATTGACGTTATTGAGAGAAATGCTACCACGTGATACCACAGCAATCGAGCCGCCGCTTGTCGTACCATTTGCAGATACAGGAACTGGTGATACTCCAGATGTTGTGATTGATCCAGTGCCATAGTTCACGAAGAAGATATTGCCGCCTTCACCAGCAGTGGCATCGGCAGTCACTCCAACCATATGGGAAAGAGAAATATTGCCGGATGATGTCGTCACCAGACTAATTGAACCACCACGAGTCGTACCATTAGCATTGATAACAGCACCAACCGGACCAGTACCGGATCCGTTAAGCACTGAGCTTATACTGCCAGCACCAACCAGATAAATTTCACCACCGGCTCCATTGCCAGATGAAACATCAATACTGGAATTGTATGTAAAGCCTATTGGATGTCTTTGGTTTAGCGTAATGCCGTCACCATAGTTGGAAATTCTGACCGTGCCACCTGTGCCGGCAGAAGAGGTTGCAGTAATTGTCGTCTGATATATCTCAATTGAACCAAATACGCCAAGCGTAGATATATCAATCAATCCACCACGCACCGTGCCGTTGGCGGATACTGTATTTTGAGTTTGGTTGCTTGACATGCTTAACATGACCCCAAGAGGAGCCGAAATTCTAATCACACCACCGTAACCTGCTGTGCCATTTGCATTGAAACTGCCACCACTGTACAAAAGGAAATCCGGACCAATCAAGTTTATGATTCCACCGTTAGCGCCCGATACATCTATACCTGAAACATAGAGCGAGCCGGGTGTGGACATGGTTACTAGTCCGCCAACAGATCCTGCTGGGTCCGTTGCCTTTGCTTGAATGGAGCTTGCGAAAGTATCAATTGCAAAGTAAACAGAGTTAATCAGCACACTACCACCAGCAGTAGCACCGTTTGCGCTAATCGTAGCGGTACTGGTGCCAGTGCAGCAAATCGTGTTGTCGCGAATAACATTTACTGCCAATGGTCCAATCAAACTAACCGTGCCACCAAATCCCAATGTAGATGATGCATCAATATTGGCATTGTAATGGTTAGTGGTATCCCACTCAGAGAAAACATAAACTGGTCCATTAATTGATTGCAGCAATATTGAACCGCCGGAGACCGATGTGCCTGTAGCCAAAATAGACGTTTCGTAATCAGTCACACCCCAACCGTTCGCATCCTGACCAGCAAGAATGCTAATTGAGCCACCGGTTTGACCAGAAGCATTTACGGTGTTGCCAGTCTGATTATCGGCAGCACCCAAGAATACAGAACCATTTAGACCTGCCACCAAAATAGATCCGCCGAGTCCCACATTGCCAACTGAATGAGCAAGCAGAGATGAACCACTTGGAACGTTAACACCAGTTTGTCCAACTACTGCCATCAATCCACCAGTAGTACCACTAACGTCCACGCCTTGAACAGAAGTGAAGCCCACCGTACTTTCTATATAAGCAAGTCCACCAGCTTGCGTAGCACTGGCAGAGGTCACATTACCAGTTAACGTGATACTGCCTGCACCAATTAAGGTAACAGGGCTTGGTCTGTTGCTTGTCACAGCGCCAGTCAATCCAGCAAGCGAAATATCTCCGCCATGGGCAACAACCGGAACAATCAAGCGGTTATCACCGTGCGTATCAATAGTCAGTACATTGCCAGGTGCATTGATAGAAGTAAAGCCACCAGGATTAAAGACACTTACTCCCGAAGTTTGGAAGTCCAATGTTGCTGCACCGGTAATCGATGAGCTTATGCTGGTCGGCGTGCCACTAAATGTTGCGCCAGCCGTGCCACCAGTTTGCGACATTGTCCCCAAACTGGTCGTTACGCCTGTGCTGTAAACAAAATAGGCATTGCCACCCAAATTGCCAGCACCACTGCCGGTGGCATTAAGGTTGATGTTGCCAGTCGTGATGCCTGTACCGGCTGTATTCTTGCCCGGTGACAAGAACAAGTCACCAGCTTGAGCAGTAGTGCTCGAACCATTGCTATTTGCATTTGCCGTAATTGCGCCAAGCGCAATTGTGGAAGCATTACCTCCAGCCACCATGCCAATGCTGCCTGCCACTCCATTCAATCCAGTTGCACTTGTGGTAATTGCGCCACCGGAAATATTGCCATCGGCATTAGCAACAATAAGATGTCCACCAAAGGCAACTGCAGATGTATTGACGATACCGAATGTCAATGTTCCGCTTTGAGCTGGTGCTAAAGGTGTTCCGGTTGTGCCGGCTGCCATAAATACTGTGCCGCCGCGCCCTGCGGTACTTGTGGTGGAAGTAGTAATGTTACCGGCGGAAACCGTTCCAGGAGCCGTCAAATTCACTCTGCCACCATTGCCAACATTACCGGCACCTGTACTGGATAGTGCCCCAGTAGAAAGATTACCGGTATAAATATCGCCAACGCCAGCCGCAAGTACGATGTCACCACCACTGCCGGATGCAGTACCACTATTAGCAGAAATGCCCAAAGTAGTGATATCGTTCATGGCCGCCACAAATACGTTGCCACCATTGCCACCAGTTCCGGTGTTAGAAGTAGTAATACTTCCGGAATTCATTACAAACGAATCGCCAACTGCACTCACCGAGCCAGCCGTCGCACCAGATGAGCTGCTCGTATCAATGCCACCCGTAATAGCAACTGCACCAGTTGTAACCGTAAAGCCATCAAAGTACCAACTTTGAATTGTGACACTGCCAGAGCTTCTGCCACCACCCGTGCCGTTCGTCTTAATACCATTTGTCGTAATTGTGATGCTCTCTCCCAATTGCGAAATCAAGACAACATCATGTCCACTGCCTATGGCACTTGACGTATCAATACCGGCAATTGAAATTCCGCCGTAAGGACTGACGTTGACTGTACCGGAAACTGTCATCAGTCCAATGTTCACATCTGAAGCTGAAATTGCAGTGATGCCAACTGCTGCATTGGGAGCAACTGAACCAAGTGCGGTAATGTTGCCAACGTTAACTTCACCGGCAGTATTGATGTTATTTGATGAGTTAATGCCCATACTGCCTGGCGAGCCAGCAGTTGAACCACCAGAAATTGTAATGTCACCGGTGTTAACCGAATCAAAAGCATATAAATAGATGTCACCACCACTACCAGAAGCGCCGGCAGCAGTGACAATATTACCGGTGGTGATTGTAGCGGTCGGTTCTGGATTTGTAGTGATCTGAACAGACCCGCCATTTCCAGCAGTAACACCACCGGTTGTGGTGATAGTTGAGGTCGTCACCGAACCAGCATTGGATCCAAAACCAACTTCAAGCAATACAGATCCGCCACTTCCATTTGTGGTTCCACTTGTGGTGATTGTTTGACTAGAAAGGTTGATGGTTTGACCAGCATGCAATATGACATCGCCACCAGTACCGGAGCTTGATGGAGTGGTGCTCAAGTTACCTTGCATGGTGATGGCACCGGTATTGTTATTGGTGGCTGTCATAGTCACATTGCCACCAAAAGTAGTGACATTTCTCGTGCCGATAGTCAAAGCAGCTTGCAAGGTCACACCACCTGTGCCGGTAATGTGCGCGCCAACAGCACTGGCAATGTTGCCTGATGCATGTGAATCGATCAAACTAAACAAGCCACCGGAAGATGATGCACCGGCCAAAGTAACTGTCGAATTCGAATCAGTTATATAAACATCGCTGCCAGCATTAGCGATCAAGTTCGGTGTATTGGTCAACAAGCGTTGAGAAGAGGTTGCAATCGAGCCACCAGTTGCCGTTAAATTCAAGGTGCCTGTTGCTAATTGCAATGTGCCAGTACCGGTAATAATCGAACCGCCGACATTGATAGTCAGGTTCTGACCTTGAGCATTAATATTGTTGTTATTGCCAGTGAAGTCTCCGCCATTTCTAAATTCGAGATTGTACAGTCCGGCTGTCGTGCCTGGAGTACCAGCAGCAGGAAGTGTAAGTGCTGTTGTCAGACTCAATCCACCAGAAACACTGGTAGAACCGACAATCAATGTACCAGCAATTACCTGTCCCAGAATTGTGGAGGTAATATTCAAATTGCCACCAGGCGTTGTTGCTCCGTTAACCAAAACTGGTTCAACCACACCCGGTCTCAGCGTCACAGTACCCGTTGCTGCATCAAGATAGTTGGTAGCAAGAACTATGTTTGTTATGTCACTTGCAGTAACAGTAATATTTTGACCGTGCGTTTGAATCGAATTGCTATTAGCATCAAATACGCCACCATTTTCAAAATCAAGATGATAGACACCGGCAGTTATGCCCGGCGTACCAATCGGCTCGTTAATTGGTGCATCCAAAGTGGTGCCACCAGTGTTGGTCGTTGTTCCGACAACCAGAGTTCCAGCTGTAATTGCATTCAATAATGTAGTTGGAACTTCCAGTGTTCCTGATGTGCCGGCAACCGATGTGGTTTGTGAAGCGACACTAGGAATGATTGACACAGTACCTGTGCCGGCATTCATGGCATTGGTTGTATTGGCAAAATTCACATTGTTAGCGGTAACTGTAATTGGACTGTTGGTCGAGCTGACGACAACGGAGGCACCACTATTAACCAGACCGGTGTTATTAGCAGTGATAGTCACACCAGCAGCACCTGCAACGTTAGCATTAACGTCGACATTTGCAGTTGACGCGCCTGTCGTTTGAATATTGACTGTGCCGGTAGAAGTTTCGGTGATCGTACCATTAACAGCTACACCGTTGCCTGTGATAGAGACAACTCCACCCGTACCTGAGATTGTACCGATACCGGTATCAGCCGATCCACCAACGTTAATTGTGAGATTTTGTCCGCGAACATTTATATTGTTGCCCGTGCCACCAACATATGTTCCACCAGCTCCGGCATTTTGCAAGCTCAAGTGATACAAGCCTGCTGTTACACCAGGTGTGCCGGCAGCCGGTTCAATAATTGATCCGGTTAAGGTCATGCTGCCTGTGCCGGATGCTGATCCGACTGTAACAGTGGTGCCCGTGAGATTGGCCATGTTAGCAGCCGTTGCATTGAAGTTGCCACCGACTGGGGATGAACCACCTAATAATACAGGAAGTGTATTGCTGTTTGGAACCAAAGAAATTGTTGAAATACCAGCGTTAACACTGCCGGGCAAGCTGACATCCCCAGCAGTAATTGAAATTGGTGCATTGGTCGAGCTGAGGGTCCTTGTCAAATCGACAGTCACTGCTCCAGTACCATCAGTCAAAAGTGTAACACCGGATGCACCAGAAGCATTGGCACTAAATTGAATGCCACCATTGTTTGCCGAGGTCGTCATGTTTAGAGCACTAGTTGCCGTAACACCACCAGTAACCGTAATTGCCCTGTCATTCGTCAATGTAAAGTTTGCGCCGGTGCTCGTGCCACCACCAACTGTCAAACCTGCTCCAGCGCCCGAATTATTTACGGTGACGTTGCCGGTGGTGTTAGCGGTCATGTTGGTCGTGCTGGTTGCCAATGTGCCGATAGTTCCACTTCCTGTTGAAAGTGTCAATGTGCCACCAGTCAATGTGCCTGTAGTTTGACTAATATTGCCGGCATTGTGAGCAGCAACAGTAACGCTACCGGATGCAGCACCTCCCGAAGAAACCGATCCGCTTAGTGTGACATCTGCTGTGCTTGCCGCTGTTGTATTCAAGCTAATTGTTGCCGGTCCGCTTTGGCTAATACCACCAGCTCCAACCGTTAAACTATTACCAGTAATATTAACGGTACCAGTGGAACCAGCAATTGCACCGGCACCGGTATTGGCCGTACCTAATACATTGATAGTCAGATTCTTATTACCAAGAGTAAGAGCAGCACCACCAACAGTCGAGTAGTTGCCACCATTTTCAAAATCAAGATGATAAGCCGGCGAGCTCAGCGATGCTTCCAAGGACAATCCACCAGTTTGTGAAGTCGTTCCCAGCACCAATGTGCTAGCAGTAATGTTGGCCAAAGCTCCGGAGGTCAGATTCAAATTGCCACCCACCGCGCTGGCTGCATTAACCAAAATTGCTTCGGCCGTATTTGGCAATATTGTCACAGTGCCATTTCCTGCACTAACATTGCCAGTAAAAGTAATATCGCGCGTGGTAATCAAAATTGGCGAATTGCTTGTGCTTACAGTTTGCGATCCAGAAACTGTCACAGTGCCGGAGCCATTAGTTGAAAGGGTGGCACCAGTTGCTCCTGAACTATTAGCGTTAAATGTGATGCTGCCATTATTAGCATTAGTGGACAGCGCCAAGGCACCAGTTGCGGTAACTGCCCCAGATACGTTTATTGATTGATCGTTGGTAACCGTAAAGTTAGAGCCGCTGCTTGTGCCGGAACCAATTGCAAGCGCTGCACCAGCACCAGTGTTATTAACGGTCACACTGCCTGTGGTGTTAGCTGTCAAATTGGTTGTGCTTGTAGCCAGTGTGCCAATCGAGCCACTTCCAGTAGACAATGTTAATGTGCCACCAGTCAGAGTGCCTGCTCCTTGCGTCAAGCTACCTGAGTTATGCCCGGTCAACGTAACACTTCCGGTAGTGGCACTACCTGAAGACACACTGCCATTAAGTGCAATATTTGCCGTGCTACCAACCGTGGTTGCCAAAGTCACAACTGCTGGGCCGCTTTGTGATATGCCACCAGAACCGACGGTCACCCCATTGCCGGTAATACTGATTGTACCAGTCGAACCGCTAATGGCACCACCGCCTGTAGTGCTTGCTGTTCCTAATGCATTGATCGTCAAATTCTTCGCGCCAAGAGTAAGACCGGCGCCTGCTGCAACACTAAAATTACCGCCGGTCTCAAAATCAAGATGGTACAAGGCGCTCGCATCGAACGAGCTTTGCAGAGTCATATTCCCAGATTGCGATGTCGTGCCTGCCACCAAAGTACCTGCTGTGATATTTGCAAGTGCAGCTGCAGTCAAATTCAAATTTCCACCAGTTGGACTTGAATCATTCAAGAGAACATTCTCGCCATTGTTTGGAGCAATTGTGACTGTGCCATTGCCGGCATTCACGGTGCCTGCAAAGCTGATATCTCTTGCTGTGATTGAAATTGGTGAATTGGTTGAACTGAGATTCCTTGTTGAAGAAACAGTCACAATGCCTGTTCCATTTGCCGAAAGTGTGACTCCGGTAGCGCCGGACGAACTAGCGTTGAATGTAATATCACCGTTGTTGGCATTGGTAGTCAATTGCAGATTGCCGGTTGCAGTGATGGCACCGGATACATTGATCGAACGATCGTTAGTGACAGTAAAGTTAGCGCCAGAGCTTGTGCCAGAACCAAGAGCCAGAGTTGCTCCAGCGCCAATATTGTTAATTGTGACACTGCCTGTCGTGTTAGCAGAAACATTGGTTGAACTTGTTGCCAATGGACCGATATTTCCACTTCCCGTAGAAAGTGTCAACGTGCCACCAATCAAAGTACCCGTGGTTTGGGAAATATTGCCGGAATTATGGCCGGTTATCGTCACACTACCAGTGGTGGCACTGCCTGACGAAACCGATCCAGACAATGTCACGTCAGCAGTACTAGCAACTGTTGTGGACAAGGTAATTGCAGCCGGTCCGCTTTGAGCTATACCACCGGCACCGACCGTGACACCATTACCAGTAATATTGATTGTGCCGGTTGATCCGGAAATTGCACCGGCTCCTGTACTAGCAGTACCTATTACATTGATAGTCAAATTCTTATTACCAAGAGTAAGGGCAGCACCACCAACCGTGGAATAGTTGCCACCATTTTCAAAATCGAGATGATAGGCAGGTGAGCTCAATGATGCTTCAAGTGAGACACCACCAGCAGTAGCTGTTGTTCCTAATACCAAGGTGCCGGCGGTAATATTTGCCAAAGCGCCGGTGGTAACATTCAAATTGCCACCAACTGCGCTGGCACCATTCACCAATATTGCCTCAGCAGCGTTTGGCAAAATTGTCACAGTGTTTGTACCGGCATTGACATTACCAGTAAAGGTAATGTCACGAGCAGTGATCGAAATTGGTGCATTAGTGCTGCTAAGCGTTCTGGTTCCACCAACAGTTACTGTACCAGTACCATTTGTAGAAAGAGTAACGTCGGTTGCACCAGAGGCATTGGCATTGAAAGTAATATTGCCATTGTTTGCGTTGGTGGTTAACTGCAATGCACCACTTGCTGTGATTGCACCGGATACATCGATTGTTCGATCGTTAGTTACGGTAAAGCTGGAACCCGTACTTGTGCCAGAACCAATACTGAGAGTAGCGCCAGCGCCAGTATTATTAACGGTCACACTGCCTGTGGTATTGGCTGTCATATTTGTAGTACTGGTGGCAAGCGCGCCAATCGAACCGCTACCTGTTGAAAGCGTCAATGTCCCACCGGTTACAGTTCCTGTCGTTTGAGTTATATTGCCGGAGTTGTTCGCAGTAAGCGTCACACTGCCTGTGGTAGCACTGCCAGAGGAAACGTTGCCACTCAAGGTGAGATTAGCAGTACTGGCAGCTGTTGTAGCAACAGTGACTGTGGCAGGTCCACTTTGAGTGACACCACCAGCACCAACCGTCACGCCATTTCCAGCTATATTGATTGTGCCGGTTGATCCCGAAATTGCACCAGCACCGGTATTGACTGTGCCCAACATATTTATTGTCAGGTTTCTGGTTCCCAGGGTAATACCGGCTCCACCAACGGTTGTATAATTGCCACCATTTTCAAAATCAAGATTATAGGCAGGTGCGCTAGTAATTAATGCTTGCAGAGCCAAGCCACCTGTCTGACTGGTTGTACCTAAAACTAACGTACCGGCGGTGATCGCATTTAGTGCACCGGATGTCACATTCAAATTACCAGGAGTGGTACCGGAAGCATTCACCAAAATAGCTTCACTTGTATTTGGTGCAATCGTCACTGTGCCATTTCCGGCATTCACAGTACCAGAGAAACTTATATCTCTAGTCGTAATTGAGATTGCCGAATTAGTCGAACTCAAACTGCGGCTCGTGGCAATCGAAAGAGTACCGGTGCCATTGGTTGTCACGGTTGCACCATTTGTGCCAGTGGCATTTTGATTCAAGGTAACAGTGCCGTTAGAACCGGAAGTGATCAGGGACAAAGTATTGCCAGAAATTGCATTAGAAGTCGTGATATTGCCATTAGCGGTCATTTGCAAAAGTCCACTAGTCGCCGCCAATGCACCGGACGTCGTGATATGCGCGTTGGTTCCGGTTGTAGTTACATGGAAATTATTGCCGACAGTAGAGGCACCGAGTGCCACAGCCACTGTATTTGAAATATAAGCATTACCGGTTGTATTTGCAGTCAAGGTCGCAGTCGCAGCCGTAGCAATCGGATTGGCAGGGCTATTGCTTGAACCATAGATGCCACCAGAGCCAGATTGCAAATTCACAATTGATCCAGAAACCTGTCCAGCAGTTTGAGAAATGTTACCTGCACCATTGGCATTAATAGTAGTGGTAACACCGCTGCCGCCAACATTGGCTGCCAAGGCAATTGAACCACCACTTGTTGTGGCTAGAGTCAGCGTACCACCGGAAGCAGCACTTACTGCCCCACCAATAGACATGTCACCACCAACTGTAGCGAACAAGCTGCCATCGCTAGATAAAAGTCCTGTGTTTTGAATGACCAGTACTGGTCCTGGTTCTGTTGAGGTTATATTGATTACACCGTTAGATAATCCACCATTTGAAAATTGCTTGGTGCCACCAATAATCACCTGCGAAGTGGTGCTAGCGCCAGTAATGTCAATGTTCATCGGATTACCAACTAAAAAGCCGTTTAGTGTCACTACAACATTTGCCGGAATATTTTCCGCAGTCAGTGACGGTGCTAAGTTGGTCGGTGCAATGATCACATTGCCACCAGTTGCCACCCCAAATCCATCTACTACTAGTGTTCCACCAAGGAATCCGCCAAGCTGTAGACTGATGATTTGACTAGTGACGGAATTTTGAGTTAAATCCAGGCTAGTAAGCAGTGAGACAACTGGTGCAGCTAAGGCATTAATAATCACACCACCGTCCAAGTTGATGGCAGTACTTGCCAAAGTATCGGTATTGAAAATTACTTGGCTGCCATTCGATGTCACACTATTTGTCGGAGGATCAGCCGTAATGCTATTCGTGCCAAAGTAAATTTGACCACCATTTAAAGTATTAGTCGATACATTTGCAGGTGTTGAACCTGTTACTGGTGAGCCAGGCACCGGTCCGATGACAATGTGAACTCTTCCCAAAGTTGATCCGACAGTACTCGCACTGATGTTGGCATATGCACCAACTCTAATTGACCCTGCCGATGTATTGTCATTTTCCAGTGTCACATTGCCTTCCGTAGCCGAAATAACCGCACCTGGTACAACCCGCAAAACAGCCCCAGTAGCACCAACGGTGGCTGTTATCGAACCATTGGTAGCCGTCATGTTTGCTACCGCGGTTGAATTAGTGCCAGCAATCGTCACTTGCGTACTTGCACTAACTGGTCCATAGATCGAGACATCTTGTCCGGAAATTGTAGATTGGCCACTGGCAGTCATCGAACCCGATGACGCCATAAATACTGCACCAAAATTAGTAGAAGCAAAAACATTACCGGCACTAGCACTCGTCGTACCTAGCACAAGTGCAGCTCCGGAAAGCTCCGGCTCAATACCGACAATATTGCCAGAGGCATTAACTGTACCGACCAATGAACCATGTCCTGGCGTGGAATTAACGGTCACTGATTGCCCGGATGCCGGAGTGAAGGTCATTGAGCCCAGCGTTCCCGACATTGTGTTTGCGGAAATTCGCGCATTTAAGGAACTGAGAGTAACCTGCAATGCACTTGCATTCGTATTTGTTATTGTAATAGTGCCACCAGCACCGGAGCCTGGAGCGTCAGCAGTAATATTGCCACTGACACCACTGTTTGTAACGGCTGTACCCACTGTAAACGCGTTTGAAGATCGATAGGAAATACTGATATTGCCGGCAATACCACTGCCTGTTGCGTTGGTGCTTAAGTCTCCACCTAGTACTTGCAGATTGCCTGCTGCTGCCGTGCCATTTGTCAAACTAATATTGCCACCATTACCGCTTGCACCGGATGGTCCGAAGGTCAAACTGCCTACATTGACAGTTAAATTGCGACCAGCCGATAAAGTAATCTCACCATTGCGAATTGGATCACCAAAACCATCAACACCACTTGCTCCTCCCAGAGCAGAAATGTTCAAATTGCCCGAGGACGAACCAACCGTAATGTCACCAGCTGCTCCGGAATTCGTCGTAGTTACCGAGATTGTTCCACCTTTGCCAGTACCAGCACCATTTGCTGTCAATGGAATTGCGGTTCCGGCAGTAACTTGGCCGCCGACGATGGTAATGCTGCCTGCATCAAAATTACCATTAAGAGACGCGTTAGCATTTAGGGTGACTATGGTGCCTGTTGGAGGTGTGACAATAGAAGCAGTATTGGAACTAATCAAACTGACACTGCCGCCATTGCCACCAGTGTATGAAGGACGAACACCAAGATTCGACAAACCATTAAATGTAAGGTTGGAAACACTAATTCCACCATTACCATTACTGGTAATTGAAATACTGCCACCATCTACTCCGGAACCAAGGGTGCCGAAGCCACCAAAGGCTGTAATTATTGAATCTGCTCCATTTGTTCCCAACGTACCGGCGCCAGTGCCAGCCAAAAATGCCGATGAACTATTTGAGGTAATATTAACGGAGCCACCAGAACCTGTGCCTATGCCATTTGCTGTCAAGGCACCAGAAATTGCGACATCCTGACCAGACAGTACATAAGTTGCACCTTGACCGTTAAGACCTAAAGGTCCAGCCAAGGCTGAGGCTGTTTCAACCAGTAAATCACCGGTGGTTAACAAAGTTATATTGCCACCGTCTCCAGCACTTGATCCAACTGATCCACCAGTTGCCGCTAAATCAATCACGCCAGAACTAATTGACAAATTAGCACTGCCGGCATTCATATAAATGTCTCCGCCATTACCTGTACCCGCACCATTTGCTTGGAAAGCAATGGCTCCACTAACCGAAAGCGCCCCGCCAATGGTCTCGAGATAGAAAGAGCCGCCATTGTTATTGCCCACAGAATTACTGGCATATGTTCCGGGTTGCATGGTTAAAGTGCCATTGGCAATGAGGGTGACCGAGCCACCATTGCCACCACCGGCAGATGCTGCGGACTGGAAACTAGCAGCATTTTGTAAAGTGACTGCGCCACCCTGATTCTCAACATGCACAGTACCGCCGGATCCAGCGGTAGCACCAGCATTTACTTCTATGTCACTGCCATAGCCGTTGGAACCGGTCAGTCCAACAACGAAGGCAGTGGCACTATTGGTAATAATACTTATGTGGCCTCCATCACCAAATCCAACACCATTGCCGTCATTGAATATGGGATTCATGGTAACTGTCGTACCTTCTAAGGTAAGGGTAGCACCATTACCGTTTGTGCCAAGTGGCCCGAGAGAGGGAGCAGTTGTTACATTCAATATTCCACTTGCCTTCAGATTAGCCGCGCCACCATGGCCACCGGAGGCGCCACTGGTTGCAGAAACCGTGACGCGGTTAGCTACAGAGGTACCACTGATCGTCAAATTGCCAGAATCAACAGTGAAGTTAACTGTGCCCCCATTGCCAAAATTAACACCGTTTGCCACAATGGCGCTTGCCGCCGCAGAAGCAGTTAGGAAGGTAGAGCATTTGACTGTATAAGTGCCGCCATTGTAATCACTAGTTGCCGTAGAGGCTGCAGCGTTGACAGAAAGCGAAGCACCAACCGGCAATGTCACAGTACCCTGTCCGAGACCGCCTGTACCATTTGATGTATCAAGCGTGATACTGCCGCCATTTCCGTTTACTGGCGCAACTGTAAGACTAGTCAAAGCACCAATTGTGATACCACCCGTTCCGGAGTTTCTGATCAAAATTGTGCCGCCATTTCCGCGACCGGCTCCGCCATTTGCCGTAATCGCTGGTGCTGCGTTATTAACACCATTCACGGTAGCACCGGTATTGACATTGAATACGGTAGTGCTGTTGGAAATCAACGAAATTGATCCGCCATCACCTACGGCACCAGCGGTTTGAGAGGCGTTTGCAGAAAGCGCTGAGCCGGTAATGAAAAGATTTCTTCCGGCGGTGAGAGAAATAGTTGCACCATGCCCATGACTTCCCAGAGGTCCTGCTAACAGATTGCTCGTTGGGGTGTTAATGGTTAAATCACGTCCAGAAGAAACAATGATTGTGCCGCCATTGCCCATATTTGAGGAAGCAGATCCGCCAGTTGCCGTGAGCACCAGATTGCCTGCTCCACCAATCGTGCGATCAGCAGACGTAGAAGTTGAAGTAACGGAAATGAATCCACCATTTCCACCAACCACAGCGTTAGCATTGATCGTTAATGCTCCGGATATCGATATGGTATTACCTTCTAAGACAACTGTACCACCGCTGTAATTGCCACCAGTTCCTACAGCATTCATATTCCATGTGCCACCACTACCGGGTACTGTTAAGATGCCTGTACCCAATGCCTTTAATGTAATACTGCCACGGCTGCCACCACTTGCAGATGGTGCGACGGAAATATTGGCAAGGCTAGGCAGAGTCAATCCGCCTGTCCCATTGGAAATAACGCTGACCGTTCCACCGGAAGCTCCGGCCGTTGCACCACCGGCAACTGTAATTGCTCCATTGATACCATTGGTGCCGCCGCTTCCCACACTAAACGTTGTGCTACTGTTTGTAGAAATACTTACGCTACCGCCATTACCTGAGCCGGCTCCGCTCAAAGTAACAGCTCCGCTAATTGCGGCGTTACGTCCGGCAGTCAGCGAAACATTACCCCCATTTCCGTTTGTACCTAAAGGTCCCAAACGCATATTCGTGCCAGTCGGATCAACAGTAATGTCCTGACCGGCAGCCAAATTCAATGTGCCACCATTACCTGCCGTCGAGGCAGCCGAACCACCGCGAGCAGTAACGTTGATGTTTCCACTTGCGCTACCGACAATAATATTCGATGTGCCACCACTTGCGGTTACGGACACAGTACCACCGTTGCCAGTACCGGCACCGGACGCATTAAAGGTTATTGCTCCGCCCGTTACCGTCAAACTTGTACTAGCGAGCGTTAGATTACCACCACTGCCACCACTAGCACCAGAGTTAGCGGAAATCGAGCCAGTGGCGAGAGTCACTGCACCACCTTGAATGCTTACCGTGCCACCGGAACCAGTTCCATTACCATTGGCGGTAATGGTCGTGCCAGTAATGCTAACTGCACCTGTACCTGCATTAATCGAAACTGTTCCACCGGCCAAGTTAGTGCCACCATTAACCGAAATAGCACCACTGCCCAAAGTAATAGCACCATTATTATTCGTTGCCAAGTTCAATTGTCCAGCCAAACCGGTTCCTGCGCCTGCCACTCCGCTAAAAGATCCGGTAACTGTTAAGGCGCTAGTCACCGCTGTTCCAGCAGTCAAACTAATAGTGCCACCATTTCCATTGGCTGCTTGCGGGCCAACAGTAAGTCCGGCAGTATTCACATCCAGCGAACGTCCGGTAGAGACCGTTACTTGTCCACCGGCTCCACCGGATGCTCCGCTGATTGCGGAGAAGCGCAAATTACCTGCCGCCGTACCAATGGATATCGGCATTTCAGTAGAGTCAACAGAAATTGTGCCGCCATTGGCCGAGCCATTGCCATTTGCTCTCAACAAAAGCGCAAGACTGGCAGACGTAGAGAAATAAGCACAAGTGATAGTAATTTGCCCACCAGCACCACTTGTACCACCATTAGCACTAATCGTATTAAGGGGTGTCACATCAACGATATTACCTGAACTCATGGAAATAGTGCCACCCGTACCCGAGCCAATACCGTCTGCCGCAAAAACTCCACCTGAGCCAACTAGAGATAATGTACCAGCACCAGCAGTACCGGCACGGAAGGTAATGTTAGCTCCATTGCCGTTTCCAGCCTGGGGACTAACAAGGAAACTGGAAGCCGCCGGAGTCCCCGATAAGTTACGACCGGCAGACAAATACACCGTGCCACCATTGCCGCCGGTGGCTCCACCAATTGCCGAGATTTTTATTCTGCCGTTACCCGGTCCAATTTCAATGTCTGATGTTGTACTTGTAGTAATAATTGAAACGGTCCCACCAGCAGCGGTACCGGTGCCGGCATTGGCATTAATCTGCAGGTTGCCGTTTGTGCTAAATTCCAAACTTGTGCCTTGCAAAGCAATTGTGCCACCACTAAAGGCAGCTCCGGCTGCATTAACAGACAAAGTACCGCCGGATGGCATAGTCAGAGTACCAAACGGTGCATAAAGATTTAGGGTTCCACCATTGCCGGATGTTGCAGCATTTACCGAGACATCGCTCAAGTCATCTAGCGTGATGCCACCAGTGCCTAAGTTGTTAACAACAACAGTGCCACCGGCGCCAGTACCAGTAGCATTAGCAGTGACAGTGCTTGAGGTGCCGTTGGCACCACCACCACCTATGTCAAATGCAGTCGTGCTTCGCGAAGTTAAAGTAATTGAACCACCGGCACCGCTGGTTACACCATTAGTAGATAACGCACCAGTGATGGCTAAATTTCCCGAACCGGCTGTACCTGCTGTCAAACTGAGAATGCCACCACGTCCGGAACTTGGTGCCATGGAAAGATTAGCAGACGTAACTGTTAAGTTACCTCCGGCAGAAAGTGAAACATTAGTCTGGATGGTGGCATTAGTACCACCAGTAGCCGAAATCACAAGACTACCGGCCGCCGAGCCGACAGTGAGAGTCGATGAGGCTCCGGTAGCAACAACGCTAACTGTCCCACCAGTAGCATTTGCCGATGCCGTGTTCGCTGAAAGCGTATAGTTATTGGTGAAGCTATAGCTGCTGGCGAGCAGAGCAATATCTCCACCAGAGCCATTGGCACCAACACCATTAAATGCACCGGCACCACCTGTGCCTCCGAGCGTGCCGCTTGCCGGACTTATGGTTATTGTCGAATATGGAGCAGATAAGGTCAGGTTGCCACCGGCACCATTTGTTGCCGCCGTCGCAGAAACGTTTGTCAGCACCGGAATAGTAATGCCACCAGTGCCAAGATTGGTAATGCTAATAGTTCCACCGGAACCAGTTCCTGCAGCATTGGCCGTAAATCCACCCGTGACACCATTAGTGCCTCCAACATTCGTATTGAAAGCATTGCCACTGTTTGTCACTACCGTAATCGAACCGCCGGAACCTGTTCCCACGCCACTGGCGCTGAGAGCACCACTGATTGCCACGTTCCCACTGCTGTTGGTTTGTGCAGGATATACCGTTCCGGCGCTAAAGTTAAATGTAGCACCAGTTCCATTTGATGGTGCAGCTGTCAGTCCAGCTATTGTAATATCGAGATCATCTGCAGCAGATAAGGTCACATTGCCACCTTGACTGACACCAGTAGCGGAAATGGTAAAGACTTCGGTACCGGTATTGCTAATATCGATGTCAGAACCTGAACCTAAAGTAGTAACCGAAATAGTACCACCGGCTCCGGACGTGCCAGCATTGGCAGAAAGTGTGTATCTATTAGCAAGATCCAAAGAGTTAGCAACAATAGTTATCGATCCGCCTCCAAAAGCACCCAAGCCATTGTTTCCCTGTGAACCACCAAGTGTGCCAGAAGAAGGTGTGATTGTCAGCAGCCCACCCAAGGCTTGAAGGGTCGTTGAACCACCTTGTCCGGTACTACCCGGACCAACCAAAATATCCCCCAAGGCATTAATTTCTATGCCACCACTGCCATAGTTGATGACCGTAACAGAACCGCCTGAACCCGGGCTGCCAGCTCCTGTAGCACTAATCGAACCACTGACTCCGTTGCTGCTTGCTGCTCCAATCGTAAAAGCAGCAGCACTATTGCTAATGAGGGTGGCAGTACCTCCATTTCCCAAGCTTTGCGCACTTGTATCATTAATATCACCGTTGTAATCCATATCGCCAGTGCCGGCATAACCGGCTTGCAACCACAGTGTTCCCCCTTGTCCAGTCGCCGGATTGAAGTCCAATTGCCCGGCCGTAACATTGAGATCTCTTCCCGCAATAAGTGTTACGATTCCCCCTTGGCCGGCGCCAACCCCGAACGCCTCAATATCAAAATCACCATTGTTGATCTCAAGATCAGAATCCGCTCCACTAACAAAGATAGAAACTGTGCCACCACGGCCATTTCCAGTTCCATTTGCCCGCAAGTTCAGTTCATTAGATCCTGGAGTGTTAATGGCAAAGGCATTAAACTCAATTGTTCCCCCGGCTCCCCCTGTTCCACCAGAAGAACCATTGACCGACATTATTCCTGTCGGTACGGTCAAGAGCCCATTGGGTGCATTCAGCTCGATAGTCCCACCTTGGCCGGAATTAGTACCGGCAGCAACGTTGATGTTCGTTGATGCTTGCAATGTCATGCCGCCGGTACCATTGTTGGTCAAACTAACGGTGCCGCCTTTGCCGCCTGTGCCGGAAGCACGCGCACTTATCGTGCCATTGATACCATTGACGGTGGCACCACCATTAACATTAAAGACGCGGCGAGAATCCGTAATCACGCTCACCGACCCGGCATTGGTAGTGCCAGTGGTCGTAGCAACAATCGCCACGCCCCCAGTACCGATTGAGGCATTATTTCCAGCAACAACATCAATCAGAACAGACCGAATCGTCAAAGTACCAACTGAAAGCGATGCATTCTGAGCCACGACATCCGATCCGATATCTCTTGTCGCATCGAAAGCTCCAGCGGTAATTGCCCCTACACTGTTAACCGTCACACAAGGAGCGCAACCCCCGCCGCCGCTAATACTAGGAGTGGATGTGTAAATGCTGATATTGCCGGTAGTTTGATTTCCACCAATTGTACTAATCGCCCCCGTGGTTATCGACGTGTCTCGGCTGGCACCAGCAATGATCGTGACATTGCCATTCGCACCTGTACCACTGCCACCGGAAATTATTTGTATGCCCGTCGGCAAAGTAATCGTGCCGGAGCCTGCACCGGTGCCTTCGTAAGCCACCAAAGTAATATTGCCGCCAATTGCGTTTCCAGAAGTTCCTCGCGAACTCATGTTGCTTGTCAAAGTCGGCAAACTAATTCTGCCACCGCTTGTAGAACCACCAGTAATTGTCAAATTGTTCGAAGTGTCGGCAGTGAAATTTGCACCAGCCACCATTAATAGTGTCCCACCGCCAGCAGCAGCATTGGTAGTAATTGCCGTCGCCGCACCGGTGGAAATAATATTGCCGCGCGCGACAACGGAAAGCGGAGCACCACCAGTATTTTGGCTGGCAGAAATCGTCACATCGCCGAGCGTATTGAAGATGGAAGGGTCACCGGAAACTATGGTTTCACCGATGTTCAAATTCGGCGTTGCTGCCGTTACGTGAACTTCACCGGCATAGGTATTAACAACGCCTGTCACATCCTCTGCATAAACATTGAGAATGCCGCATCCCGAGTAAAGCTTCATCTCTTGCGAGAACAAGTCACCACCCAAGATTTGCAAATTGGCTTTATCGGTATAGCTTGCATCGCGCACATTGATGCTGCCTTTCATTGCCTCCATTTGCCCACCCATGTTGTTCAATAAAATGTTCGCGGCATTATTGGCATTGAAATTCATGTTGCCGTTCAAAGCCGAAATCAAACCACTGTTTACAAAAGTGCCCGAACCGGCAAACAAGTTGGCATTAGCATAAGCCTGCATGACAGGAGCGGTCCCGGAAATACCTTGAGGCAAAGCGTTAGTAATCAAACCGCCGGCATTAATAGTCAAATTACCGGAGCTGGAAATTGTGCCGGCGTTAACCACATTGCCAGAAGCGTTTAAGATCAAATCCAAACTGGAGTGCACCCCAGTCATGCCGACTGGCAAAACAGAACTTAGCAGTGCTCCTTGATTGTTGTAAATATTGGCAGCATTGACGGTCGCAGCGCTAACCTCAGGCACCGTCGAAATAGCATGAAACTTTCCGGAATTAGACAAGTCGCCCATCAAATTCATAACTGGCACCTGCCCAAAATCAGAAATGACGGTTACGCGAGCTGGAACTACCAAGCTGGAAAGAGCCTGGCTCAAATTAGAATTGGTAAGCGAAAGGCGTCCACCGACAGCCTCACCGCCTGCACCTAATCTCAAAGACTGATACCCAACATTCAAAACCTGCATTGCAGCAGCGAATTCGGCAGGCGTCAGCATATCAGCCGGATTAATTGCCCGACTTGCGCCATTCACACTAATGTTGACAGCACTGGCTTGCCCAAGCGCAGCAGCCGAAATACTGGCAGTCGTCGATGATAAATCCAGTTCGACACTACCGGCTGTCGGCATAGGCACCGGCTGAGCAGCCTGATTCTGGCGGCCCTCTCGATCCCAGCCATAAGCAGGTATCTGCCATGGAAGAATCAATTGAAACGCAATCACCAAAACCGCAAGGCTGCGACTGTTTACACCAAACATTTAAAAGATCCCCACTGCTTGCCGTTACCAAGTCTTACGTCCAGCCACCCGCGCCATTCGGTGTTTATTCCCTCTAATTACGTACCCCGAATGGGTGACCTAATATCAGACTAATAATTGAACTGTAATTAACCTACTAATTAATCTATATACTTTAGGTGAACTATAAGTGAAGAGTTCAATTTTTATTCAATCCAATTTTATGCAGTTACCATACGCGCGGCGGCGGACCCGATATAGAGCAAAAATTTGCCCCTTAATCCTATCCGATTTGAAAAAAAACGATCTGGCTAATTCCTTGACCCGTCTGGGGTCAAGCGGTCTTTGAATCTTCAGAGTCCGGCATTGGCAATGGGAGAATCAGAGTTATCAGCCACGTCTACATCACCCGTATCGACAACCAACTCCAAGTTTTGCTGGACATCAGATGCTTGATAAGACACCGGCGCATCGACTCGGAAAGTAGATGAATCGATATTGATTTCCGATGTAGCACCTTCAGCCTCGAACAAGGTCACACCACCAAACACATCAATTTGCGAATCGGTGCCAAGAAAGTTAAGAGTAACGCTGCCGCCGCCAGTTAGCGTGGTTTTGACCAAACCACGACTGGCACCTGGGAAAATTGTCGCTCCGTCCGGCAAGCCAGCCGGTGTAACTGTGAACACTGGTGGGCGATTGGCAAGCTCAAATTCAATCGTCGGCTCAACAATGCCGACACCAAGCTCTATGCCACCACCGGTAAATCTATTTTTTGTACCCACGGCTCGAGCCAAGAAACTATTGGCCATGCCGCCTGTGATGCTCGCTTCATCCGAGGTGAACAAAATGACATTGCCACCATTGGCGGTGAATGCGGCATTGTCGCCAACGGTCAGATCACCATCAGCAAAATCCACTGCCACATCGCCACCGTTGGCAACAAATGTAGTCGGAGCCAAGGCTGACGAATCGATGGTCATTGCACCCAACGACGAGACCAGCACGAATCCAGCCGTACGAATATCAGATTGTTTCAAGACTCCAGTTGTTGGTGCAGTTGGCTTAAGCGACCCAGCCACAAATGAAGAACCTTCGCCAATTGAAAGGGCTCCGCCAGAAATGACGAACAGCTCGCCCCCTGGCGCTGAATAATTGTTTGCCATTCCGAGGATTACATCCCCCTCAAACGAGCCGACACCAAGGTCAGTATTGGCCGACAAGGTTGTATTGTCGCCAACTGCTAGAGAAGCGAAACCAACAATCTCCATGCTACCTTTGACAGCAGTAAAAAGTCCGAGAGAAAGACCACCGCCATTTACGACAGCGTCGTCAAAGGCTCCCATTATCAAGTCACGACCGGCTGTGAAATCATTGCTCGTACCGGCAACTGAACCAAGTGTGAAAGCTCCATCGACTCCCTCGGCAACAACAAAAATGTCTTGTCCGGCAGAAAGTACATTGCCACCACCCAAGTTTAGATCTCCACCCAATGCATCTATACCAATATTACCCTTAGTTCCGGGAGCAAAGAAGGAAGTTGTTTCGCCAAAAGTAATTGTGTCTTCAGCAGAAATCAATATGGATGAATTCGGGCCGTTAACTGTAAAAGTGCTGCCAGCGGCAAGCTCAGTAAGCATGCCTTCGGACGTCAACGTCAGATCTCCATTACTAGTTGTGAATGAAAGTCCCGCACCGACAGCTGTGCCAAATTGCATATCCCCAGTTGAAATAACATCAATGGTCCTGCCAAAAACCGCCGCACCATTGACGAATATGGCATCACCACCAATTGAAAGTGATATTGCCTTACCGGCAGTAAAATCACCCAGTTGACCATCAGACAAAGCCGAGGTAGTCAGTGTGATTGTAGAAGTATTGGGGACGGATGCACCTATAGTTGTATTTGTATAAGCACCACCGAAAACGAGAAGATTACCGCCGACGTTGAAAATAGTGACACCACCTGCGGTGCTGCTGCCAATTGATCCGGTTGGCAGCATTTCAAACGTGAGCGCCTTTCTTGTATTGATAAACAGCTCACCAGCTTCCAGCACACCATTATTTGCCCAGGCCGCAGTTCCCCCTTCGCCGAACAGCGTCAAGCTTGAATCACTGGTAGCCAAAATGGAGCCAGTTTCGCCAACGAACATCGGCGATTTGCCGAAATTAATTGAATTTGTGGACTCACTGGTTGTAAACGATAATATACCATTTATAAAAGTTGGCGTATTCGAAGGTAAGGTCAACGCGGTTGCCGGACCTTCAATATTGACAGTAACATCATTGACACCAACCGTAGAAATATTGAAGCTCATAAATGGGGAAAATATTTCGTAGCTAGGAATTGTAATATTGGAACCTTCAAATGGTGCTTCCGGTGCGATATCCGTTACCTGTCCATCTGCATTTAAACCAATTTGTTGCGCGGTAGCTGACGAATCACGACTAACTTGAAAGAGCGCTAACGCTTCACCTGGTGTGACCATTCTCCGAACACCTGGTGCTAAAAGAACACTAATTAAGACTGGTGCTCCACCTTCAACAATTGTGAAACTGGAATTAGTGACATTGATATCGACATCACCAGTTTCAAATCCAGGATCCAAAACATTGGCGGCATTGGCGGAACTGGCTATGTCCGCACCACTAACTATGGTGCCTTTTGTGCCGTTTACATTTGGATTACCGACATTGAACAAACCACCCGGTATGGCTAATTGCGTTTCAGACATGCTGATCAAATTGAAATCCGTCGGCACAAATTGGGTGCCAAATGTTGAAACATCTATGCCACCATCGGTGCCACTGCCACCATTGCCTGTACCCGCTGAAGCATTAATACTGGCACCGCCACCGGCGGAAGTACCAAACACTTGTAGCGTGCCGGAACTGGTAGTAATATCGCCACCATCACCACCGATACTGCCGGATGTGTTGCCCCCACGAGAATCCAATGCTCCTCGGACAACAATTGAACCGGTGAAGACAGGACGAGGTGTAGTGCCTTGGCCATTTTCTTTTGTGGAAAGAATGATACCGCCGCCATCTCCACCCTCACCCGTGCCAAGATTCGAACCACCGCGAGTAATGATTGAACTATTGACCAGGATATTGCTTGCCCCAAATATCGAGACCAGTCCACCAAACGGTGCAACACCAGAGGTAACAGTGTCTCCGCCTCGCGATCTAATCGGTCCGTTCACCGTCACAGACGACTGAAAGGACGAGAGAATCACAGCACCACCATTACCTGTGACCGAAGTACCACCAAAAGTGGATATTCCATCACGAATGTTTATCTCCAAGTCGGCAGAAACATTTACTTCACCACCGTTAAACCGGCCGGCATAAGTAGTGATCCCGCCACCAAGCATGACTTGCGAACCATTCACTCCTGGCGCAGGGATACCCGATCCGACAAACTCACCGGCACCACCTTTGGTACCATTCAAAAACGTAATCGGTCCACCGGTAATCATCGGTTCCTCACCTAGGACATCCACATCACCGCCAGTTAAACCTGTGGTATTAATTCCTTGAGCCAAGCAGACGCAATCTTGCCCGATTAAGCGAACAGTGCCACCAGTCCCGGATTTTGCGGAAGCATCAACAGAATGCACGCTAACCAGTCCCGAATTTGTATCGCCTCTATGAGCAACAACGGTAACGTCACCAGCATCATTTTTTGCCCCGCTTGTCTTAAGAGAAAAGTTTGGCAAATTTACGCTGCCACCACCTGTGGATGGACCATCGAGAGTGTAAGTAGTGGTTGTGTTAGTCACTTGTCCGGCTGTTGCCGGAGTGAAATCATAACCAGCAACAATCCAAATATTTCCAGAGTTCGTGCAATCCTTGCAGGTACTGATTGTCACAAGCAATCCGGAAGTCAAAGTCCGCACGTTGCCGGAAGAAAGAATTGCCAAATCCTCTCCTTTAAAGGAAAGGCTACCGAGAAGCACAACGTCACCACCGGAATTGGCAATGGTCGGATCGCCGGTAACAGTCCAATCACCAGTTACCAAAGTACCGCCATTGGAATTTATTGACGCCATGCCGGCATGCAAGTTGACGACACCATCAATTTGATCGGCTAATACTTTTACCAAACCTTCACCGCCATAAAAATTGATAGTGCTTGCCGAGAGTCTGCCGCCATCGACACCTGTAAACTGCTTGAGCGCATAAGATGCGTCACGCAGTGACAACGCCCCCTGCAAGGCGGAAACTTGTCCACCAATGTTGTTAATCACCAAATCAACATTTGGTGCTGCGCTTATGTTGACGTTTCCAGTTTGCGAATCAATCAAACCAGCATTTGTCACTTGACCCGAGCCAACATATAAATTAGTACCCAAGGCTCCCGACATTATCGGGGCCGCACCAGATACTCCCTGAGGTAAAGCATTAACGATTGATCCTGCAGCACTTAAGTTGAGAGTGCCGGAGGCAGTAATCGAACCAGCGTTAACAATGTTTGATAGGGAATAGATATTCAGATCAATTGGGCGCGTCGTAACAGTAGAAATGCTTCCGCCTATTCCAACATCGACTGAACCAGCACGTAAAGTAAGCGACCGATTTACGTCGCCCAAGATTTGACCGCGAGCCGAAAGCGCACCGGCGACGTTCATGTTATTGTACAGTCCCTGACTAACGGCAACCACGCCCTCTGGCACAACAAGCGAAGCCAAATGCCGGGAGCCAATAGTATTAAGCGCAAAGGTTCCACCATTTGCCGCCCCTTGAGCATCCAAAAGCAAACTCTGCGTTCCCTGACTCAGCACCTGCCTCAAGGCAACAAATTCTGCCGCCGTTAGCATGTCACCCGGCTGAACCGTACGCACCTGCCCCCCTACATTTATATTGGCTGCCGAAGCGGAAGCAAACATTTCATGACCGGCAGTCAAAGATGCTGTCTGAGATGCCAGGTCAAATTCTTGGCCCGCGGCCCCAGTATTGACTTGCTCGTGCCTTTCACTGCCTCGCCAAGCCATTGCTGGCGTAATCTGATTAAGCAGGACAAGACAAGCGACCAACAGAAAAGCGCCTGCCCGACTGGTTCTATTCAAGTTCATACTCATTACTTTTACTCCAGAGCTCGCCAAAATAATTCTCCAAAAATTCGCCTGAGATCTCATGCGAGATCCCGATTTCGATTTAGACCTGACCCCAATTGCCAATGCCCCTCGTCCGCCGGAAGAACAATATTTTGCGCACCCTACTTATTATTATTACTGTATGGCCTTTGTTCTGACACATAATGTAAAAATTAAACGGTCATTTTCGACTAGCTAATGGCCGAGGCTATGTTGCTTGCTTCGCGTTGTTTGAACAAAACCGCAACGTGCAGCTTTTCCAAATGCTGATCGATGGTCTTGCCACCTTGCTTCACCTTGTGGTTTTTGAAAAACTCAATTACTTGTTTTTCGATGACCGGATCAACCAAATAGGTAACACCTTCGCTCATGCGCGGAATCGTATTTTGCGGATACTGCTCAATGAACTTATCCCAGTTCTTTTGGAAGAACTCCCAAGCTTCTTGGCGGGCAACTACATTGCCCAAAATGCGCTGCATCAAGTAAGGTGCATTTTGGGTGCGCACTTCGCCATTCACAGTCATTTCCATTGTTTCCTTAGCCAAGTCAGGATTCTGGAAATCAGCCAAGGCAAATAGGAAACGCACTTCGTCTTGCGGCGTGGCAGCTTTCTTAAACTCTTCAGTAAATTGATCGTAGCGCTTTTGATCGCCTGCGTAAGCAAGAACATAGACAACGGCTTGCGCTACGTTTGCATCTACGGAAGTACGATCCTTGATGTACTTGTCATAGACTTTGGCTGCTTCTGCTTGAATTTCCTTGTCATTGCCGACCGTACCCAAAGCATTAATCACCATGCCACGCAATTGACCAGAAAGCTCATTATCAGTTGGTTTTGCAGACCAGCCAAGCTTATTCATAATTGCAGTCAATTGTTTCACGACAAAGGCTTGCAACTTTGGTCGCTCAGATGCATCAATCACACGAGCCATGTGGCTAAGCGAAGCAATAATAATTGCCCAGACATTTTTGTCTTCCTCTTCAACAAATAGCTTGATCATCTTGAGATAATCAGCCGCTTTAGTGTGACCAGCCAAAACTGATGCCCAGGTGTCGTTAACCAAATTGAACCGCTCAATTGCACTGAGCTCCTTGAGGTTTTCGGTCAGTTTGACCAAAAGCTCAGGCGCATAAGCAACGCGATAGAAGCCATGACCGCCTTCATTCACGACCACCCATTCAACTTTGCCTGGCAATTCGATGGACATCTTGTCCTTGTCCATAATGAACTTCTTGGTGATGGTGCCCTTGTCCGTTTTAGCCTTGTACATAATTGGCACGTGGAACAATTGCTTGGTGTCAGCACCTTCAGCTAAATAGAAGAAACGCTGTTGGGTGAGAGTGATACCATTGCCAGACGGCGTAACAGAAATCAAAGGATATCCAGGATTGAATATCCAGGTGTCCATCATTTGACGCACTGGTTCTTTCGAGGCTTCTTCAATGCCATCCCAAAGATCGGTTGTTTCCGCATTGGCATATTCATGCTTTTTCAAATAAAGACTCACACCTTTGCGAAATACATCAGCACCTAAATATTGCTCGAGCATACGCAAAACAGATGCGCCCTTTTCATAAGTCAAAACATCAAACATGGCACCAGCATCATCCGGACTGATAACCGGAAACTCAATTGGTCTTGTGCTCTTCAAACCATCAACCGTGGATGCGGTTGCACGCGAAACACCAAAAGAATCCCAACGCTTCCAATTTGGTTTCCACTTATCGACAGCCAACATTTCGGCAAATGTAGCAAAGGCTTCGTTCAACCAAAGTCCGTTCCACCACTTCATCGTCACCAAATCGCCAAACCACATGTGGGCAATTTCATGTGCCACCACATCGGCAATCCGCTCAAGTTCCGCATGCGAGGCTGTCTTTTCTTCGACAAGCAATGCGGTCTCGCGGAAAGTAATTGCGCCCAAATTCTCCATAGCACCGGAGGCAAAATCGGGAATAGCAATCAAATCCATTTTGTCGCCCGGATAAGCAATGCCATAATAATCAGCAAAGAAATTGGTGGAGAAGACAGCAATGTCTTGAGCAAATTTTGTCAAACGCTCTTTGCCTGGCACTGCCCAAATGCGAATTGGCGTCGAACCTGCAAACACAGGCTCCGTGCCAACAAATTCACCAACAATAAATGCCACAAGATATGTCGACATTTTTATTGAGTCAGCGAATACCACTTCCTTCTTACCTGAAATTTTAGATGGCTTTTCCGAGACAACCGCAGCATTGGAAATGGCAGTCAACTTTTCGTCAACAATTAACGTCACGCCAAAAACCGCTTTGTGCTCCGGTTCATCCCAGCAAGGAAATGCCCGACGCGCATCTGTCGATTCAAATTGAGTGGTCGCCAAAGTCTTTTCTTCGCCCGCATCATTTTTATAAGTCGAGCGATAAAAGCCATGCAACTTGTCATTAAGAATGCCGCTAAACTTTACCGCGAGCTTACCCTTGCCCGCCGGTATCTGCTTGGCAAATTTAAAAATTGCCCGCTCGGCAGTTTCGTCATACGAGATTTTGGCTTCGTGCGCCGCACCATCGGCACCCTCAAAAACCACCTTGTCGATCTTCAATTCCGCGGCATTTAGCTGAATTTCATCGGTCGGCTTTTCCACCACAACATGCACTGTCTCATTGCCATCAAAAGTGAAATTTTTCAGATCAGGCGTCAAACAAATTTCGTACTTCTCTGGCCAAACTGTGCGCGGCAGTCTGTAGGTTTGTGACTCAGCCTCCATGACAGCGGTAGTGTGATTTGACATCGTGGCTAAACCCTCATAAATACATAACATTCAACTAGAAATGACAGAGTATCATATTAGGATGATTTATCTTGCCTAATGCCTCTTGCCCGGAGGCATTTGACGCAAACATTCACAAGCCCACATACTAAAAGGAAGGACTTCTATGCAGGAATCTGCGACCGTGGAAAGAGACAATCTCAAAGTTCAGACTTGGAAACAACTGGCTCAGCAATTGCGCGTTGATAGCATCCGCTCGACTACCGAGGCTGGTTCCGGACATCCTACGTCTTCCATGTCAGCAGCCGATTTAATGGCTGTTTTGCAAGCCAAGTACCTGCATTACGATTTCGAGAATCCGAAAAACGCCAACAACGACCGCTTGGTATTTTCCAAGGGTCACGCTTCGCCCTTGCTCTATTCCATGTATAAGGCAGCCGGAGCTATTGACGACAAGGAATTGATGAGCCTGCGCAAAAATGGCAGCCGCTTGGAAGGTCATCCGGTGCCGCAAATTTGTCCTTGGGTAGATGTGGCGACAGGATCGCTTGGTCAAGGTTTGCCAATTGCGATTGGTATGGCATTGAATGGAAAGTATTTGGACAAGCTGCCATATCGCGTTTGGGTACTGCTTGGCGACAGCGAAATGGCTGAAGGTTCTCAATGGGAAGCTTTTGAACATGCTTCTTATTTCTCCTTGAGCAATATCACCGCAATTCTTGACATGAATCGTCTGGGACAGCGCGGTCCAACCATGCTTGAGTGGAATGCAGAAATTTATGCTGAGCGCGCACGTGCCTTTGGTTGGAATGTGATTTCCATCAATGGTCACGACTACGATCAAATCGACAAGGCATATACCGATGCAATTGCCGAGACCATGCAACCAACATTGATTATTGCCAAAACCGAAAAAGGTCATGGCGTATCTTTGACGGCAAATAAAGAAGGTTGGCACGGTAAGGCATTGAGTGCTGATCAAGCCAAGGAAGCAATTGCTGAGCTTGGTGGCGAGACATCAATAATCGTCAAACCAGCCAAACCAGAAAATCTCAAAGCAACGGTTGCTGCAGGCTCGGGCAAATTTGCACCATGCAATTATTCAGCACCAGTTGCGACACGCGAAACCTATGGCGATGCACTCAAAGCACTTGGGGCTGCCTATGGTGATGTAGTGGTTTTGGATGCGGAAGTTGGCAATTCAACTTTTGCAGACAAGTTTGCTGCAGCCTATCCTGAGCGTTTCTTTGAAATGTACATTGCTGAGCAACAAATGATAGCAACGGCAGTCGGTATGGCGGCTCGCGAAAAGAAAGCCTTTGCTTCGACATTTGCTGCATTCCTGACTCGTGCTTATGACTTCATTCGCATGGCTGCAATTTCCCGCGTGAAGATTCACCTTTGTGGATCGCACGCCGGTTGCTCCATTGGTGAAGATGGTCCATCACAAATGGCCATGGAAGATTTAGCCATGATGCGCGCCATCGACGGCTCGACAGTAATTTATCCATCCGACGGTGTGTCTGCCTATCACCTGACACGCGCTATGTACGATCTGCCAGGCATTTCTTACATGCGTTCAACTCGCGAAAAGACACCAATCATTTACAAAAATGACGAGTCGTTCCCAATTGGTGGCAGCAAAGTTGTGCGCAAGTCAGACAAGGACAAAGCCACCATCGTTGCCGCTGGTATCACTTTGCACGAAGCTCTTAAGGCTTATGATGAACTGGCAAAAGCCGGCATCAACGTGCGCGTGATTGACGCATATTCCGTCAAGCCGATTGATAAGAAGACACTGGCTGAAGCTGCTAAGGAAACTGGCACATTGATAGTCGTGGAAGACCACTGGCCGGAAGGTGGGCTTGGCGATGCAGTCTTAGAAGCGTTCGCCAATCAAGATGCAGTTTTGCCACGCGTGATCAAACTAGGCATTCGTCAAATGCCAGGATCCGCAAAGCCTGCTGAATTGATGAACGAAGCTGGAATCAGTTGGAATCACATAGTAGATGCCGTCAAGAAATTGAAGTAATGAAATCGGTTCATCCGATCACAATCTCATTAGTTCTAATTGCCGCGTTTAGTGCGGGCACAGTTACATGTGCCCGCACTATTTCTTCTGCCACCACAGATACACCACTGCTTTCACCTACGCAAGAAAAGCAATTGATCCGCAGACATAAGTCCGGCTTTGATACTAAAGTTGGCGGCTGGGGAGCCTTTCAAAAATTCCTTGACGCTGATTCTGTTGAATATAGTTTGAGACTCGCATCACGCGGTGATAAAGATGCAGAACAGCGAGCGCATCAGACATTGGCTCGCGAACTTGCCTTAGTAGATCCTGAAAAAATCATGCTCAGGCAAGCGGACAACATGCGCATTTATGCAGAAGCCTATAAGATTTGGCATGATAGCCAATATTTAAAGGCCGCCAAAAGTATTGCTGGTTATCTGACAAACTTTCTCACCAGTCCTGATGGTGCATTCTATGCCAGCGTACCAAAAATTGATAAGCACATTTACGCTCGAGAAAACGGCATGGCGATCAATGCCTTTGCTGCACTTTACCAAGCAACTGGCGATAAGCAATATTTGGATCAAGCAATTAAAGCCACCAACTGGGTAATAGCAAATCGAGCAATTGCCGGCGGCGGTTTCCGCCACGACGAGCATGATGATGCTGGTCCCTATTTGGGCGACAACTTGCAAATGGGACGCGCCTTGCTTTCACTTTATCAAGCCACAGCAGAGAGACATTGGCTGATGCGCGCAGAAGAAACGGCAAATTTCATTGCCAGAAATTTTGTGTCCGATAGCAGGGTCGGCATTGCCGAATCAAGTACAAATAATAAGACCAAGCTTCCACCAGCCATAGCAATCGACGACAATGTGCTGGTAGCGCGCTTTGCCAATTTGCTCTATCACTACTCAGGCGATAAAGCATACAAAAACCTCGCCGAGGATGCCATGCGCTATCTTTCAAGCGAGCAAACACTTGCCATAAGAAAGTATCTTGTTGCAGGTATCTTGCTTGCGAATATGGAATTAGCAAAGGACCCCGATCATATTGCCGTTGTCGGTCACAAAGATGATCCAAAAGCAAAGGCTCTATTTGAAGCTGCGCTTGCTTATCCCTCCACATATAAGCGCGTGGAATGGTACGACAGCAAAGAAGGACCATTGCCAAACATGGATGTTGACTATCCTGAATTGCCAAAAGCCGCCGCCTTTGGTTGCGCTAATCAAAGATGTTCAACGCCAGCCTATGAACCTGATGAAGTCAAACAAGTAGCAGACAGTTTCAACCACGATATCAAATGACAAAAAACAAAATCACTATTGCATTATTCATCGCTGCATTTTGCAGTCTGCTGTCGCAGCTGAGTGTTTATGCATTCGATCATGAACATAAATTGTTTACCGCCGAATTGCACAAGTATGTTGATAAAGATCTTGTTCACTATAGCCGCTGGAAACATTACCAAGACGGCTTAAAGTTTTACATTGCCACTTTATCTGCTTTAACCGGTGAAGAATACAAATCATTTAGCGAAAGCGAAAAGAAAGCGTTTTGGGTGAACGCCTACAATGCGCTAACCATCAAGCTTGTATTGGATAATTATCCAATTAACGGAAAAACTTCCTGGTACCCCAAAGATAGCATCCGCCAAATCGATGGCTTCTGGGAAAAGAACCACTTTAAAATTGCCGAGCGTGATGTAACTCTGGAAACAATCATGCACAAGTTGATTCGCAGCCGTCATGGCGATCCGCGTATGCATTTTGTTGTCGTGCCAGCATCCAAGGGTTGCTTGCCCTTGCGCAATGCTGCTTACACAGCCGATGCCATGGAAAGTGATCTAAAAATTGCGGCCGACAAATTCCTAAACGATCCCAAGCAAGTGCGATTTGATCCAAAAAACAAGCAAGTATTTCTTTCCCAAATATTTGAATGGTTCCCTCTGGATTTTGCCAAGGCTGCCGGCTTTATCAAAATGCCAATGCCACCACCATCAGATGAAGAAATTGTCCTGACTTACATATTGGGCATAGCACCACCTGCGGTGCGCGAGCAGTTTTCTATAAAGGATACGAAAGTAAGTTTCATTGCCTACGATTGGTCGCTTAATGACGCAGACAAACCTGTATCAACTCAGCCCAATCGGTCGAAGAATAAGAATCAAAAATCGAAGAAAGGGAAATAAGACATGGCATACTGGCTCTTAAAGACAGAACCTAGCTGCTATAGCTATGAAGATTTAGAAAGAGACAAAAAGACAACTTGGGATGGCGTAGCCAATAATCTCGCTCTCAAATATTTGCGTCAAATCAAAAAAGGCGATCTAGCAATCATTTATCACACAGGTGACGAAAAGGCAGCCGTCGGCATTGCCGAAGTAGCATCAAATCCTTATGTCGATCCCAAAGAAAATGATCCCAAGCTGGCAGTCATCGATCTCAAAGCCAAAAAGAAATTAGCCAAAGAAGTTACACTAGCCGAAATCAAAGCCAACAAATCCATGCAAAATTTCCTCTTGGTAAAAATGGCAAGATTATCTGTCATGCCAGTCACCGACGAACAATGGAATCTAATTTGCGGATAGAGGTAGACAAAAGAGTGTCATTCATTTGTATGTGTATGAAAATGCCAGATTTAATACAGGTCGAAAACTTAATTTACAAATGGGAAGATTTAACCCATCCGATTTGAATGCCATTTTGCGAAAACCATTACTCTATTAAATCGTTCAAAAACAGCCCCTCAGAGTAATCTGAGAGGCTTGGTAGGTTTTACCCCATTGGGATATCCTGCAGAGCTTTGCTCTTTATTGTGAAAAGCAGGGCAGGCACCAGTCAGCTATTGACTGAATATAACGATATACTAGTTTCACATATTTTACAAGAGCAAATCGGGAAGGAGTTGCAAATGAGCACCACTCTTGGCCTTGACTTGGGCACAAACTCAATCGGCTGGGCGCTAACAGAAGAAGGTACCGAAAATAATCCGAAAGGATTAGTCGCGTGCGGCGTCAGAATTTTCCAAGAAGCAGTAGATGCAAAAACCCGAACACCGAAGAACCAGGCTCGCAGAGCTGCACGTAGTGCCAGAAAGATTATTGCCCGCAGAAAAATGCGTAAGCAGGCTCTAGCAGCAATTCTCAAGCACGTCGACCTACTACCATCTGATGACTGCTCCTATCAGGCCATCGTAGCCAATTCCGAAACCCTCAACCCATATCTTCTCAGAAAGCGAGGACTTGATGAAAAGCTAGAGCCTTATGAACTCGGGCGTATACTCTATCATCTTTGTCAACGGCGAGGATTTAAAAGCAACCGCAAAGCACTGGACAAGTCACATGAAGACGGCAAAATAAAGCAGTCAATCACTAATCTATCTAAACAAATTCAAGACTCCGGTTGCAGAACTCTGGGTGAATTTCTCTTCAATCAAAAACAAAAGCGAAACATATACACAGACAGATCAATGTACGAACGAGAATTTGAATTGATCTGGAACAAGCAATGCGAATTTTATCCGAGCATTTTGACCAACGCCCTAAAAATCAAAATTCATCGCACAATATTTTTCCAGCGTGACTTAAAGATCCAAAAGTATCTTGTTGGCTATTGCTCGCTGGAACCTCAGCGCAAACGTGCCGCAAGAGCACGTCTTGAATTTCAAGATTTTCGTCTACCCTTTGTGTCTATGATGGATGAGACACCCTAAGTAACAGCATTACCAGCCATCCCAGACGACAATGATCCTCCCGATCCTGCTCCCCATAAAGAAAAAAGACCCGCTCAATATTCTGGCTCAGGAGGCTCTACCGGTGGAGGAGGCGCTGGAGGGCGGACTAAAGTCAAACGGCCGGACGACGATGACGAAGAGGCAATAATTGATGAGATGATAAGATTATGGAAGAGAAAATTCAACGAGAACCCGTCACGCCAACAGATAAGTGATTGGAGAGGGATGCTGTATGGTAAAAACGGTGAAGCTAGACTACGCGAATATGTAAATAGGTTCCCGCATCACTTAGAGAATATCGGCGAATAACAATGATCAACTCATTATTGCAACTGTTGTATAAGAACAAAGATTCCTTAGAGCTAGAGCAACTTTTCGAGTCTGTCACAGAAGTTCCCGAATTTGTGCAGTACCCAAAACAAAGTTTCTATAGCTTTAAGAAATCTGGAATTGAACTTGAATACGATGAGAGATCATCCCAGTTCAAAACTGTACGTTTATATATACACCCGAGTGAGGGGTATTCCGCGTATCACGACCAACTCCCGTTCGAGCTAGTCCCTGCCGACGACCGTAAATCAGTTAGGCTTAAGATTGGAACACCACGCAAGTCTGGAGAACACCGGCGAATTATTAGTCCTCCTCCTGATGCAAGCCAAGATGAGATGGAGGCTTTTTTCAAACATGTCAAACAACAGCCGCTATGCATCCAATGGGATTTATATGTAATCAATGAATATGCTGTCAATATTCAATTTGATTTGGAGCGTGGTGGCACAATTTCCCAAATTGTTATGATGACACCAGATGATGATATTTTGGCAGACGATTGAGCGAACGATTCATTGATTATCCGACTAAAGTATTTCCTGAACTTCCAGTATGCCGGGTATTATATGCATCCAAGAAGTGGATTGAACCTTACTTTATACAGGGCTTACAACCCGTCGATTGGAAGATGGCTAAGCAGAGATCCTTTAGAAGAATTATTTACGCAGATTCAGTTGCGACAAATTCCTGCCGGTGTGTTTGCAATAAATACAGTTTCTCTGGGAGACTATCAGCGTTTTGCATTTAGTCAAACATCAAATTCTAATCTTTATGCCTACGTAGGAAATGATCCGGTTCTGTTTGCCATTAACACGAAGGACTGTTTGGGATTTCTGTCAGCGGTGGATTCGCATATGGGCCAGTCGGTGTTCAATTTGCTGCAGGCGTAACAACCTCTGGAGTTTTCGGAACTGTAGGCAATGCCGTTGGATTAGGTGGCGGATTATCCGGCAATGTGGTTTTCAGTGACCAAAGCTCTGCGGGGGGAAGTGGATACTCAGGAGCTGCAAACTATGGGCCATTCTCTGTAAGTGGTGGCACCAGGCGCAGGAACATCCTTTGAGACAGGTGTTGGCTTCGGCTTCGGTGGATGGGCTGGACAAACCCATACCTGGAATGATCCTAGTCGAGGAAGAGATCTTCGAGGACAGCCAAAAACAGACAAGACTCCTCCCTGGAATTGGTGTCCCAAATAACAGCCACTAGTGGTGGACGCAGTGTAAACTATTGTTTGTCAAAGAGAAAGCCTATAATGCAACATCCAATAATGTCGTGCTTTCAACAAATAATATTTTTGATTGCTACTTGCATGGCCATAACAGGTTGCTCCGTGCAAATGGACTCGCATGGTACCGATTTGACCAGTTCTGATAATCCGCATCAAATAATTACTGAACAATCAGCAGAGACCCAACTGACAGAAGCGTTCCGCCAGGGAAAAGATCTTTTTGACAAGGGGGACTATGAAGGAGCAATTGATTATTTTAGCTCAGAAATTAGGCTGAATCCAGCTAACGCAATACCTTATGAATATAGAGGCTTAGCACTCTATAGAATGGGGCAATACAAAAAGGCAGTTGAGGATTTTAGTGAGGCAACTCGCCTACAACCGAATGACCCACACATTTATTTCAATCGGGCTTTAGCTTATGGTGCTGACTATCAAAAAGCAATTTCCGACTATGGTAAAGCAATTGAACTTGATCCCAATTATGCTTTGGCTTATAACAATCGTGGAAATCTTTATGAGCGACAGCTAGCATTTCGTGAAGCCTTGCGTGATCGGCGCAAAGCTATAGCTCTCAATCCGTACTTGGTAGTCAATACACCAGGATTATGGATGGCAATTTTCTTTGGAGTAATAGTAGCTGTCTGGAAAACCAGAACTCACTCATCAAGGGAGAATCGGTCATCCTCTACAAATTAAACTGGTGCAACTTAACAGTATTAGTTTGCTTGTGCCTGCTAAATGCAATTCAATCATGTGCCGATAATGGGGTGTCCCCCAATTCACAACATACGCAAGCCTCTGGTACGAGCTTCCAGAATTATAGCTGACTGGTGCCTGCCCGCAATTCACGCAATGCTCTTTTGACCCCGACAAAAAGGGCATGCGTTCGGGAACTGTACACGATCATTGGGTTTGGCGATCCAGGAGTGCCGGTTGTCCTTTGGGCAAAGCCACCAAACCTTTTTGTTTGAGTGAGCCGTAAGATCACGAGCAGTCAAACTGCCATTTTTAGTTGGGTGCAATTGTTGTGCCAGTTCGGGATAGTTCGTAGCCAATGAATTAGTATTGCAGGCAGCGCGACCGCAGCAGAAAGGACATCCTGCTCCATTAAACGATCGTCTGGCTATTGGCGCTTGCCATATATGTTCTTTATTTGATTTGCATTGCCACCAAACTTTTTTCTGTGAAAAGGGTCTATATTGGTCGGGCATCAATTTGCCATTTTTAGTCTTGTGCCATTGTGCCGCTAGCTCGGGGTTTGCTTTCAATAAGTTGCATTCCGGCGTCGCCTTTTTGCCTGCACAGTACGGGCATTCGCTTTTGTTAGAAGTTCTGTTGTGAATGCCGGTTATCCACTCATGCTTTTTTGAACATTGCCACCAAACTCGTTTGCCTTGAGATGGGGTAACTGCATCTGCCGTAAGACTCCTGTTTTTTGTAGGATGCCATTCTCGAGCCAGATCTGGAAACAGTTTTGCCAGCGAATTGCCTGTGCAAACTTTCCTCCCTGAGCAAAAAGGACATCTCGCTCCTTTACTTACACGATCATTTACGCGGCAGTGCCATTCGTGGGATTTATCATTTGAGCACAACCACCAAATAACTTTTTGAGATCCCGGAGTTATGTCCTTTGCGCTGAGGTCTCCATTTTTGATCGGATGCCATTCCTGCGCAATGTCCGGATGCAGTGTGGCAAGACAATTTGTGCGGCAAGCGCGTTTACTTGCACAATATGGACATCCAACATTGTTTTTGGTTCTTGCGCTCACGGCGGCAAGCCAGGCATGAGACCCCTCTTTCGTACACTGCCACCAGATCTTTTTGCGGGCGCCAAAAGAGACGTCTTTCGAAGTCAGTGCCTTGTTCTTGGTAGGATGCCATTCTTTTGCAAGCTGAGGAAACAATGACGAAAAGCGATTCGTATTTGAAACGCGATGACCACTGCAGTATGGACACCCGGATTTAGAGTTTGTACGATCTGCTATACTTGCTTTCCACACGTGCTTAGTGTTTGCCGCGCACTGCCACCAGGCATCTTTTTGGGATTTGGGAAGGAATTGCTCCGGCCTCAACTTTCCATTTTTTGTCGAGTGCCATTCAGCGGCGACATCTTCGTGAACTCTGCCCAGGTTGTATTCTTTAGAGGGCTTTTTCCCAGCGCAATAGGGACAGCCTGCGCCCCTTCCCCTCCTTGTTCTTGTATGAATGACTGCCGGCCAAATATGATCATCACCTTGGTCACAAATCCACCATATTTTCCTTTTTGAGCCGTACGTGAATTGATCAGGAGTCCAGTTTCCATTCTTATGATGATGCCATTGAGCTGCAATTTCCGGATCTGTTTCAGCAAGCGACTGGTCACCACGAAAATGTTCCATGGATTTGTCTATGGTAGAACCGCGTTCGGCAGTTTTTCTTGTATGCACGTAACTTCTTAGCATAGCCATGGATAAACGCCTCCGTCTATGATGACTGATTATATTTCGTAGGCACGCGATGGATAAGGTCATAAGTGGGGAAATCCGCAACCGTATGAGCATTTAGTGGGGGCGCCGCTTCACCCAAGCGCAGAAAAGGAAGACCCCAAAGATTCTCAAATCTAAACGGAGGTATATTATATGCATGGTCGCCACACGCTGAGAAAGGCTCTCCTAACCGATGATGCCGTTTCTTCTTAACGTCTGCTCTATCGTTTTCATCGGCAGGAAGAACCTGGCGGGATTATCCCGAAAAGGAATGAAGTTGTTTTTGGTGTAGAAATCTGTAGGATCTCCCTTTTCACCGGTTAAAACATCTACAACCAGAGCATAGGAAGCCACTTTCTGCGATGCCAACCACGCTGTTCGCATGGCATCTATTAAAAGGTGTTCTCCCAGTCTCAATTCACATTTGCCTCGTTGCCAATTTTCATCGATTGCCAGCTTGCCCATGAGAGTTGTTCCAATTGCCTTATAGTTTGGCAGTTTCACAAGAATAGATTCGGGCAGGCCATCCATTGGTATCAAAAGAGATGAAAGCGAATAATAGCCAATGATTCTCTCCGGCATTTCTCGCAGGGTTAACACAAAAGTACGAGAAATATTCTTTTCTGTATCTCCAACAGCGCGGTCATGCAAATAGTTGTCGAGCTTCTTAACGCCGGAAACAAAAGACTTGCGGTCATGACTCCTGGTGATTAGTTCAATAAGATTTAGATCTAAAAAATCCACTAATTATTTTGCCATTCGTTGTTTATATCGCTTTGCGGCTGCAAGCAAATTTTTTCCAGGCGCGGGCGGGCTTATAAGCGCACTGGCAAAAGCTTCCCTGCCGCGCTGTGTCAGTTGCATAACTTCACTCTCTTGAATGGTCTTATCAGCATCAGCGAGCAACGTACTTATGACGTAAGAGGTCAAGTCTAGCCCTCTGAGGTCCGCAGCATGCTGAATTCGTTTCTTTAGATTTGAATTGAGCCTGGCATAGATTCGGTCATTTGCCTTATCTTCTCTTTTTCTGCTTACTGCTTCCACAGGATCACCTCAAATACCATTCAATACCATTGTACGCCAACTGGACGTACAATGCAAGTCAAGGAGGACCGAGCTCTCAATGGGTATATTTGGGTAGTATTCCAAATTGAAAGGCGACAATGAAAAGAACGCTAAATCTTTTTACAATTATCAGCCTGCTGATTTTTTTGCTGCCATTATCATCATCGGGTCAGCAATCGGCGGATAAGCGAACTACAAACAAGCAATCGAAGGCTACGGCAAGTAATCCAAGCACAAATAAATCGGCGAGGAAACCCGAGATGAGTCAAGAGACCAACACAAAACCACAAAAGTTGGTGGTTCGCAGAAACTATCTTCCGGATGGTGGCATTGACTTGTACATTTTTTATGATGGTGGCAAGGATGCAATTGCAGCTGTGGTAGGCAAACAAATAATCGTGACCAAACAAATTGCAGAGAGTGACACAGCCAGAGTCATGGATCTGCAACTTGCCCATACACTTGGTGCAATTGGTTTGGAGAAAAGAGCCAAAGGCGACTATGTTGAGGCCGAAAAGGGTTACAAGAGCTCAATTCAGTATGCCGAGAAAACAGATCAGGACACGGGCATGCTGGCTTGGAGCTTAATGAATTTGGCAGGACTTTATCTTCACATGGATAAAGCGCAAGAGGCAGAAGCGCTATACAAACGTTGTCTCGGTTTGTTGGGCAAAGAAGACAAGTTCGGTTCTTCGGACCGAGCTGCGATTTTGGACAACCTTGCTCAAGCACTCGATGAGCAGGACAAATTTAGCGAGGCTGAAGATTACAACAAGCAATCGCTCGCCATTTATCAAGCACAATCGCCAGTACAACCTTCAGACGTGGCGAAATGTCTCGGCACCCTTGCCTACATTGAAATGAAGCAGAACAAAACGAAAGAGGCAATGGACCACATTCAGGAAGCAATTAAGCAGGCAGAAATTTCCGCGGATCAAAAAGAATTAGCGATACTGCATGACGAATATGCATCCATTTATTTTTATCAACAAAAATTCAAAGAAGCCGTCGACGAGCATTTGAAGGCTCTGCCACTTTTAGAAAAATCCTATGGTGCCGAGCACCCAGAAACGGGAGTCTGCCTGGCAAGTCTGGCTCAATCATACAAGCAGCTCAGCGATTGGAAAAATGAAAGCGACTGTCTCAAACGCGCTTTGAACATTTTCCAAAAATCACAAGGGCAAAACAGCACTATGGCGCAACGCCTGAATGCTGAGTATCAAGACTGCACAGCTAAATTAAAAGAAACAACAAAGTAAATGCGTATTCTCGCTTGAAGTTATTCGGCATGTTTTATTCGGCAGGCACAAGCGTTAGCCGTGTGCATCTTATAATGCACATAGCAATTGCTAAGATGTCTTGCGCTATGAAGTCTTGCGTCTAAATGCCTTTGGTTTGGCAGGCATGTCGGCGTTGTTCACGATTGAGCGCAAGGAAGCTAGAGCCGTCAGGCTTGGCCAAATTACTTCCTTCATTTCCTCAAGTTCATAGATACCAATTTCCCGACGCTCATACCGCCCGCAAACATCTTCCCACAGCTCAAACAATTTCTTGGGGTCGCAAGTTTCTCTAGCTTTTCGCAAGTATTCAACTAGATCGAAGGCTTCCACGGTTTGGTCCTCATAGTACCAACATGTAAAGGATGTTGCTTTTGGAGAAGAAAGTCAACGACCATAAATATATCGAAAAGATATCCAAGAAATACGCAATTTAGCCCATAGACACATATGCTTAATATCCGTACGATATCCATTAGCCCAAGCTCTCGCACGTACAATATTTTAGACGGCTGATAACGTGACCCTTTTACCTTATCGGACGTCGGATAAACACGTGCGGCAGAATGCTCTCAAGCAAGCCCAGGATTTAATCTTGGACATTATGGGTACAAAATTAAGGGTTTTACTGACATTAAATGCATCATGAGGCAAGAACATGGCCGGGTTTTCGAGCAAAGAACATCGAGAACAATTCGATAAAATTCCGGAAGGGGGCGGCACTCCAGGCGCCACCTCGGACCATGCCGGCTCAATCCAGGCCCAACGAGCCACATTAAAAGACGCCGACAAGCATGCTTCCAACCGAGAAGCCCAGACCACAGAGCAACTCGAAAAGTCTGGTCAGTTACCTGAATCAAAGAATCTTTTGGCGCTTTTAAAAAAGGCTGAAGCCAAAAATCTGGCTGTAATCACCGATGCAAAACCTCAGTCACCTCAAGACGTCCTGGTTAAACTCAAAGACAGCGCCGGTGACGGCAAAACTGGTGGGGCGAAGCCGAGCGATCAGGGCAAAGACCAAACGGAAAAATACAAAACTGAAGTAGGCGAAGACGGCAGCAAAATCGAGCGGAACAAAGACGGCTCCGTTCATAAGATTGAGTACAAGAATGGCAACTCGAAAGAGTTCGCGTATGGACCCGATGGCAAAGTCGCAGAAATAAAATCCAAAGATGGTGAAGTCTGGACAAAAACGCCGGGCACAGAAGATTCCTGGACTGTTGATCGCAGTAAGGTCAAAGATCGCGATCCGAAAAAGCCGGATCACTATACTGCGAAAATGAGTGTTGATGTCGATGACGAAGGTTCATTAAATTGGACACTGAAAGATGGACCAAATAAGGGAAAGGTTCGCTCGGTCACCACAGATGGCAAATATCACGGAGATGAAGAGGCCGAAGAGAAAGCCAAAGGCAAACATAAACCGCAAGCTGTGCCAGGCGATACGGAAAAGCCTCATCCAACCGGACAGGACAAGCCGCAACCAGTTGTTGGCGATAAACCTCAACCAACCGGACAAGACAAACCGCAACCAGTCGTTGGCGATAAACCTCAACCAACCGGCCAAGATAAACCTCAGGCAGTCATAGGTGAAAAACCTATTCCTGGCAAAGATCAACCAGGAGAAACTAAACCCGAAAAACCTGCAGAGAAAGGCAGCCCTGAAGCTGATCTGAAAACGCAGAAAGATCGCTTTGAACACAAAGTGCAAGAGCTTCCTAAAGATCAGCAAGAACGAATCAGGAAATACGAAAAAGAATTTGACGCGCGCGCAAAGCAAATGGAAGACAATTACAAAAAGGAAATTGCGCATAAGCATCCGGAATTGCGCGGTAATCAGGAAGAAATTGCCAAACAAGCTCATGAGCGAGCTGTCAAAGAAATGGCAGGCACATATGAAGCAACCGCTCGACTTCTGGAGAAAAAATCGACAGTACCAGGTGTAACGGATAAGGTACGTGCCGACGCGGCCGAACAAATCATGCGACACGCGGGAGAACCATCAAAGATTGATCAAGGTTGCTACAATACTTGCGCGCTGCAAGGCACCGAGTCCCGCTTATACAACAAGGCGCCAGCAGAAGTTGCCAAAATGATCTCCGATGTCACTCTGACCGGCAAATATCACACCAATGGTCATCCTGGTTATGATGTAACAATCAAACCGGAAAGCATTGTTCCTCAGGGGCAATCACGCAACTTCCCACCAACACCAGATGGTCAAAGAGATCATGCAAGCCAAATATTTGCCGTTACTTCAGCCAATATCTATTTTGAAAATCCTGCGCATCATTCCAGCATTCGTTACGAGCAACACAAGCCCGATGATGCAAACGGCACCACCGGCGAAGTACTTTGGGATTATTCTAAAAATCCACCAAAAGGTGAAGAAGTTAAAGGACCAGACGGACATTTCGTCCGCGCACCAGAAGATGCCAGCACAATTGATGCACTCGTAGAAATAAACGAACAAATCACTGGCAAGCATGAAACAGGCTGGGCTTTCGAAGGACCATATGGCGGCTCGCGCGACAGTTATAAAGCCAAGAGCCCTGAGGATTTAGCTGCAAAAATGAAACAAGCCATCGATAACGGCGATGGTCCGCTAGTTTTGAGAGTACATACAGGCAATCAACCATTCTGGGGTGATTCAGGACATGGCGCGGCTGGTGGCTCGGGCGGTGCAGGCGGCGGTTGGCACATTGTTGCCATTGATGGTTACACTCCATCGAACCAGCCTGGCGGCCAACCGGATTTCAAACTAAATAATCAATGGGGATCTTTTACAGACCACCCGCATACAAGTGCCACCGATTTATTCCGTGCATCCGTGGATGCCGCGGTCACACTACCAACAGATGGCAAGCAGCCACCCGTAATTCAATATCCGGGTTTCAGACCAGTTTTGCCTGATCTCCCAGTCTTACCACCTTTACCGAAAGATGTCGGATTCAAGGACTTGCAATTACACGTCGATAAACTTGGACAAGAATTACATCAAAATCCGGAAATTGACGTAGCTCCGCATGCTGTACAGCTTGGGGAAACAATCGGTCGCCTTCCTAAAGACGAACAAGATTCAATTCTCAAACAAATGAAGCGCGTTGGTATCATTGATCCGGGATACAACAAGCCCGGTCTCGAGTGATTATTTAAGATGACAGAATGAAATCAAAGTTGCAAGATACACAGAAGTAGAGAGAAAGGAACAATAAAAATGGCTGATGCTCCCCAACCAATTGAACCAAACAAGCAAATGGAAGTTCGCCAGACACTAAATAAGTTTAGCGGCGACTTTTGGCGAGGATTCCACGTTACGAACTCGCCAGACATTAAGCTTGATGGACAGCGAATTGCCAAAGAGATGGGTCCAATTGAGGCAATGACATTGCCCGGGAATTGGACTGGTGGCACACCGGAATATGGCAGAAATTCTCCTGCGTACATTCGGAGAACCTATCAATTGGCAGATGAGCCGCAAGCAATTTTGAAATACAACGATCGTGGGCTACGCATTCCTCAGACCGATGGAAACAAGTTTGAAGCACTGCTCTCCGAGTCATTCGACAAGAGCACTCATGCACATCAAATCAATGATCCTGAATCGCTAAAGACATCACAGTCGCGAGTCTTGAACTTTATGGATCCGGACAACATTGCCCTGGAAAAGGCCTCGGTATTGGAAATAGGCGGTAAACGCGTGCTGATGATTCGCGGCGACTATAAAGAACAAGGCAAATCATTTCTCAAAATGTACTTTCCTGCCGATGAGAAAGGCACAGCTGTTCGCGAAGTCGAGTATCAGGCTCCACCCAGCGTATTTGCCAAACATTTAAAGGCTGTAGAGGAAGCGCTATGGTCGATTAAGTGGAGGACCGAAGAGTAGACTCAAGATATTCTTGTAATTCTTGTCCGTTGTCTTGCACAAAACGTACATTTACACGTACGCGCTCCAGCATGCGTTTCACGTCCGATGTGCCAGCCGGCACTGGGTGTGCGGCAAAAAACGTTCGCAGGTCAGCTTCTTGCTGAGGAAGATTGAACCAAACCATGCGTTCGACAACGTGCGGTAAAGCGAACACTGACCATTTGCTGAGCATGACGTTCCAGTTTTTCTTGAAGAATTGCCAGGCAAGCAAACGCTCAGGATTACGATCAAATATGTTTACCATAAGTCTTGGTCCATCTTGTTTGTGCACATCATCGGAAATTGCCAAGTCGAGAGTCTGCTTGAGCAAATCCGGCGTGCGGAATAATCCCAATGCCATCAAATTGCGTTGTTCGTCTTGAGGATTCTTAGCAGACTGCCACAATTGCTTGATGGCGCGATAGTCTTCCGCATCACCATTGTAAGCAACAACATAAGTAATTGCATCGATCAAATCCGAATCGACGGCAGTGTAATCTGCTTGATACATGCGGAAAAGATCTTTGGCACGGTTAATCGTGTCGTCATCCTGACCAATTGTTCCAAGACATTCAATAACCTGACCACGCAATATCCTCACTTGCTCTGATTCACCAGAGGCGGCGGTCCAACCTAGGCGCGCCTTAATTGCCGACAAGCGTGATTGCACAAGTTTGGCAAATGCTGGACGGTTAGCTGGCTCAATAAAATTACTTAGCGCATGAAATTGGCTAAGCAATTGTTGCGTTGGTGCTGGCTCTGTTTCACTTTGATAGAACGAAGTCAGATCCAAATACTGGGCAACAGGAATTTGGCTTGCCTTCAATTGATACCACTGATCTCGCAACAAATCTCGGCGTTCTTTGCCTTGCAGCTTTGTTTGAATCAAAGGCTCAAGCGCGCGCAAATCGGCACTTTGATATCCGGTGACAAAATAACCATAACCAGAAGCATTAGCCAAGAATTGTTTGATCTTGCCACCCATTGGGAAAACCAATTCTTTTGTTTCCAGCAATTTAGTACTGACAGAATTTACATCGCCAGCAAAACCACTTTTACCAGACCAAGTCTTAATCGAAACCGGCACGAACCAGACAACCGGTTTGCCGGCGGCTTTTGGTTTAAGAGGCGAGTCCAGCAAGAATCTTTCCTGCGTCAGTTTCATTTTCTTGATATTTTTGACTGCATCCTGAAAAAATTCCACAGATACTTTCGGATAACCAGGTTCGTTCACCCAATTTTTCATCAGCTGCACAATTGGTCGCCCGGACACAGCTTGAACGGCTTGCCACAAATCAGCAGTGGTGGCATTGCCGTAAGCATGCAATCTCAAATAGCGATCGACACCAGCCTGGAAAACCCGATCACTAACAAATTGCTCGAGCATGCGCAAAATTGAGGCGCCCTTTTCGTAAGTGATCTCATCAAACATTTCATTCACGTCGGCAGGCTCGACCACATGGAAATGAATTGGTCGCGTGGAGAGCATCGCGTCAGTCTCCATGACTTCGTTATGGTGATCATCTAGATGCACGCCAAACTCATCACAAGCATGCCACTCAGGAAACAAGTTATCAATTGCCTTACAAGACATCCAAGTAGCAAATGCTTCATTCAACCAAATATCATCCCACCACTTCATGGTGACAAGATCGCCAAACCACAAATGGGCCATCTCATGTGCCACCACGCCGGCAACCCATTGTCTATCTCGAGCGGAAGCCTTATCGCTCAGCAAAAGCAATTGCTCCTTAAAGGTAATCGCTCCGACATTTTCCATCGCACCTGCTTCGAAATCCGGAATGGCGATTAAATCCAATTTTTGTGCCATATAACGGATGTGGAAATAAGAGTGGTAATAAGTCATCAATCGGCTGGCAACATCTTGTGCAAATTTGCCCATCGCACTTTTTCCTCTGACAGACCAAACTCGAATTGGAATGCCGGCGGAAAATATGGCCGGAGTCGCTTCCAATTTGCCTATGACCAAGCAAATTAAATACGTGGACATCTTTGGCGTCGGAGCAAAGGTGATTATCTTCTTGTTGCGAGTTGCATCTTCTCTTTCACTCTGCACTTCCGCATTAGAGACAGCTTTCAAGTCCGAATCAACAATGGCTGTGATTTGATAACTTGCCTTGAAATCCGGCTCATCAAAACAAGGGAACATGCGACGCGCCTCGGTCGGTTCCATTTGCGTTGCCGCCAAAATTTGCTTGCCACCATTTTCGTCTGTGTAATAGGCTCTGTAAAACCCGCGCAACTTCTCATTGAAACAACCTTTGAATGCCACCGATATCTCATAGCGGCCAGCCTCAAGTTTTCGCCCGAAATCAAATGTCGCCTGCTGAAGATGCGGATTGATTGAAACGCGTGCCTGTATGGGCGAGGTCTCCTCGCCCTCTTCTCCACGAATCGCAACTTTCTCAACTGTCAGATCAAGCGAGTTGACCGTAATTGCACTCACCGGTTTTGAGAGCACAACAGAAATCTTTTCGTGTCCTTTGAAAGTACCTTCAACAAGATCGGGCTCGACGGTAATTGCATATTTAAAGGGACGAACAAAACGAGGCAAGCGAACACTGCTTGTCACTTTTGCTTGTGGGACTTTGCCACCACTTCTTGTGAGATTTTGCTTTTCGCTTGCCGATTCCAATCGCAATTCCGACTTAGCTTCTTTGTGCGAATTCTTCTTGTCCCGAAATCTGGATTTGTCACCAGCAATCGCCTGTGAAGCTCCCTTATCCGATGTATCATCGGACACATTTTTCAGATTGTGAGACTTCCCGCGTGCCTTCGAATTCTTCTTTTGTTGTTTGGCCTTAAATGGATGCCCGGACAGCGCCTTATCCTGTTTGCCCTCAATCGTATAGGCAATTGATGTCGTCGCCTGCGCCATGAGCGTCAAAGCAATTACCAGAGACATACCGATTCTCAAAAGCGATGATGACTTTGTAAACAACATATACAGAATAACCTCATATCAAAATGCAGCGAAGCTGGAAGCGGCCCTCAGATATTCGAGCCGGATAATTGTCTTTTATATATCTCCGAATACTCTACATAGTTTTGCCAGCCGCGGTCGATTTTTTCACGATCGTCCGGTTTGACTTGTCTAATTACTTTGCCGGGCGTTCCCAGGACAAGCGAATTGGGCGGAATAATTGTGCCCGGTGCCACCGTGCATCCAGCGCCAACAACAGAACCGGCACCGACAACTGCCCCATCCAAAACAATTGCGCCCATGGCAATTAAGCAATCATCTTCAATGGTACAGCCATGGATAATCGCACCATGACCACATGTCACGCGGTCCCCGACAACAACCGGCAGGTCATCCGTCACATGCAAAATACAACCATCTTGAATATTGCTCTTGACACCAATTGTTATGGAATTTATATCTCCCCGCAAGACACAGGCAAACCAAACTGAGGCTTGTTCCTTCAGCTCGACCGCACCTATCAAAGAGGCAGTCGGCGCAACGAATGCAGTTGGGTGAATCTTGGGCTTGACGTCATTAAATGTAATCAGCATAGGCACTAACTTTAGCAGCATCAGCGCCAGGGGACGAAGGAAAAAATCTTAAGTGGCAGCCCCAATGCCATATCTAAAAATATGCCGGCCCCAAAAATATGCCCTACGTGTCGCGTTATAATACATCTGAGTCTTTGATCCCTGTGAAGAGGAAATGCGCGTGAATACGAAAACTTCTTTATCCCTAGCCGTTGTGGCAGCATTGCTGTCAGTTAATTCCATTGCATTTGCTGCGGATAACAATGCTGATAGCCACGTTCAAAAGGGGAATAGCTATCTCGATCGCATGGATTTGAAGAAAGCCGTTGCCGAATTTAGAGAAGCAATTCGCATTGACGCAGACAATGTCAAAGCTCACCAAAGACTGGGCGCCGCATTGGCAGCCATGGAAGATTACCAAACGGCAATCTTGGAAGAGCAAACAGCAATTCGCCTCGATCCCAAGTACTTTTTGCCCCACGTGATTTTGGGCAAAGTTTATGGCAACCAGAACAAAATTAGCGATTCAATTGCTGAATTCAAGAAAGCCCTTGAGTTGAAGCCGACCAGCTATCGCACACACCTCGATTTGGGTCTCGTGCTTTCATCAAACGGTCAAACTGATGAGGCAATCCAAATTTATCGCAAAGCCGCAGAGCTCAGCGATAAGGATCCAGTGCCACACGTGAACCTGGGCGTGCTCTTTGCCCAGAAGGGACAATATCAAGAAGCAATTAAGGAAGAAGAAGCAGCAATTGCTTTGAACAAGAATTTCCCCAAAGCCCACTTAAACCTTGGCAACGCCCTGGCTGAATCTGGTGATTTTGATGGTGCGATTCGTGCTTTTGAAGCTGAGTTGAAAATCACGCCAAACGATCCCAATGCTTTCAGCGGACTTGGTTGGATGCAACAACAAAAGGGAAATATTGCTGGCGCAATTGAAAGCCAAAAAAAGGCAATCAAAATCTTCCCGCAATTTGCACCAGCCCACCGCCGCTTAGCATCAGCCTTGGCTCAAAAAGGTGAAATTGCTGCTGCTACCAAAGAATACGCAGAAGCAATTAAGTTGAACAATCACGATACCAATACCATTGTCGAATACGCTGACTTTTTGGCCGAACACGGACAAGTTAAGGAAGCAGAAGCACAATACAAAAATGCTTTGGGCATAGACAAGAATCTCAAACCAGCACTTGCCGGTTTGGAGAAACTATCCAAGCCGCAAGTTAAGTAATTAGCTTCTAAAAAACAACGAAGGGATCTTTGACATAGCTCAAAGATCCCTTTTCTATGTACCCGAAAGAGCCAGTCCACGCGCCGCCAGAATTTTTTGCAGCTCAAGCAGGCAAGTGTACGTAGGCATGACCCAGAGCGTCTCTGCACTGTCAGTCAAGCCAATCGCGCGATCGAGAGCTTGGGACAAATCAGAAACTACGACGATTTTTTGCGGGTCTATTCCTGCGTACTTCATACGCACGGCCATATCTTCCGCGCGCTGACCGGCAACAACGACTTTGCCTTTATGCTCAGACAAGCGCTCAAATTCCGCATCCCAGAGCCAAGATATATCGCGACCATCAGCATAATTGTCGTTGATGGCAATCAGGATTTGTTTTTCTGAATCTGTGGCGCAAGCACTAATAACTTGGGTGGCACCAGAAGGATTTTTGATCAATTGAATCAGAACACTTTTGCCGGAAATTTCCACGCGCTCCGACCGACCAAAAAGTGTTTCGTAATTTTCTAAACCATTTTTGATCGTCTGGGCATCGATGCCAATTTTGTACGCCATGGCAGCAGCCGCCAGGGCATTGTAAACATTGAAAAGACCGGGCAAGGCAATTTTGATTGATTGCACTTCCTGGTCTAGTCTCAATGTAAATGTGGATCCACTGGCGCTAACAGCAATGTCGGATGCAACGACTGTCGGTTGTGGACGAGCATTGCCGCAGTTTGCACATCGCCAATGTCCTAATTGACCGTAGAATAATAAACTGTACGCATATTCATTTTCGCAATTTGCGCAATAAGATAATTCGCGTATCGCACCATGATATTGTAGGGGCGGGGTTTCCCCGCCCTCTGATGCGGATGCGGAAAGCGATTCAATGCCATAATAAATCCGCCGGCTGCCGGCTGCCAGCTTAGCCACATTGGGATCATCGGCATTGAGAATGGCAGGCGAATGGTTGATGGCAATACCTTTTTCGATCAAGCGCGCCGTCGTATCTAGCTCGCCAAATCGATCGAGCTGATCACGGAAAAGATTGGTGACAACAATGGCAGCAATATCAATTTCCGCTGCCACCACAGGTAGTGTCGCCTCATCTATCTCGAACAAGCAATAATCGGCATCCAATTTGCCTTGCCAGCTAGCTTGATCAATGAGAGTAGCCGTAATTCCTGTGACTAGATTGGCACCTTGCCGATTGTGAACAATCTTCAATTGAGCCTTATTCAATATAGAAGAAATAAAACCGCAAGTTGTGCTTTTGCCATTCGTGCCGGAAACGGCCAAGACTCCCTTGCGGCACTGGACAGCTAATTGTTTCAGTACATTTGGTGCGACACGTCGGGCAATCCGTCCGGGTAAATTCGAGCCAAGACCAAGTCTCAACGAACGAATCGCATTGGTAGAAAGCTTAGCAAGACTAACTGCCAGGTTCTCTTTGAGATTCATATTAAGGTCCCCTTGGTCTGGGCTCCGCAGGCTCGTCTTCATTTAGGCAAACTGGTCGTTAACGTGAGAGTCAACATAGGCCATTAGGTCATGGGGACTCGCCTTAACGATAAGCTCATCACCAAGAGTAAAGCGATAAACAATGTGCGGGCCATCGACAAAGATTGCACCCGTACGCATGCCGGATATTACTTTTAGCGCCTTACCATCTTTGAGTATGCCACGAGTGAGCGACCAACTTTCCGTCGGACGCGGACAAGGCTCCCGTACAACATATTGGAACTCCCGAGCGTTAATGGCCATGACCTTCCCGCCAGCTGCACGTAGAGCGCCAGTCGATCCGGAAGGCGGTCCCACCCAAATGCCGGATGATTTTTGTTCTTCTTGCTTGCCATCTACATCTAGAAAGTAACGCGTCGTGCCAGCTGGATTAGAGTGGCTGAGCAAGACCTCGTTCAAAACCAACTTAGGCAAAACATTGCCATTCATCGTAAGCTCCAAGCGCATTAAGCGCTCTGGTTTAATCGCACCACTTTCAATTTGATTGAGAATCTGAGCAAAATTCGTTTCATTGCCCAAGCAAAAATGCCCGAAGCTGGATGATCGTGCCGAGTTTATGCCGACCAAGGGCACACTTTGAAGCGAATGGGAGGCATCCAAGAAAGTGCCATCACCACCCACCGACACAGCCAAATCAAACGCCTCGACAAAAACGCCACCCATGTCGTCAAGCTCTTGTCGAGCCAGACATTCATATTCAATGCCGCGCGCTTGCAGCTCGGTCTTTACAGCTTCCAGAGTACCGTAATGCTCTTCATGGGCCAGCTTAACCCGCGTGACGAGCGCATGCCCCTCTTCCACAAGCTTGATGAAGCGCGGCTCTTTGTGCTCAACGCCTTGCAGTTGCAGCGTCGACTTTTTAAAAACTATCAGTACTTTTTTAAGCTTCAAAGCCAGGTAATCTCGCGGGGATTTGTCCAAATGTCTCAATGGGAAAGTTTGAATCTTTAGTTGTAAGTAAGGTTAGCAGATTTTGCTAAAATAGAGAATTCCATAGAGATTGGGAGTTTGGTCATGACATTGACTGGTGCAGAAATCCGAGAAAAATTTGTCGCTTACTTTCGGGATAAGCGTGGTCACTCGCATCTGCCGTCAGCCAGCCTGATTCCAGATAACCCCACCTTGCTTTTGACCTCAGCCGGCATGGTTCCTTTTGTGCCGATATTTCTCGGGCAGGCTCCGGCTCCAGACCCACCGCGAGCTGTGACCGTACAAAAGTGTGCCCGGGCTGGCGGCAAAGATTCAGATATTGAAAACGTCGGACGCACGGCCCGGCACCATACATTTTTTGAAATGCTGGGCAATTTCAGCTTTGGCGATTACTTCAAAAAGGAAATAATTCCCTGGGCATGGGAATTTGTCACCCAGGATTTAGGTCTGGATGGGGAGCGCATTCACGTAGCGACATTTGGTGGTGACGAGCACGTTTGTGCCGATGACGAAGCCTATGATATTTGGCACAAGAAAGTCGGAGTACCTACTGAGCGCTTACATAAACTTTCGCGCAAACACAATTTCTGGGGACCACCTGGCCCAACTGGACCATGCGGACCTTGTACGGAACTCTATTACGATCGCGGTGCCGAAAACGGTTGCTCTGACGATCCGGAAAAGTGTGCAATCGGCGTTTGCGATTGCGATCGTTATTTGGAAATTTGGAATTTGGTTTTCATGGAGCTATTCAAAGATGAGAATGGCAACTTCACTCCGCTTGCCCGCAAAAATGTAGACACTGGTGCAGGACTTGAACGCATCACAACAATTTTGCAAAACAAAGCCAACACTTTTGAAACCGATTTGCTTCTGCCAATTTTGCAAGAGCTGGAAAAACTTTCCGGCGTCAAATACACATACGGCACCTTCGCCTCCAACACGGAAGAGTACAAGAAAAATCTCTATCTTAAGATCATTACCGATCACACACGTTGCATAACATTCTTGGTTTCCGACGGTGTGCGTACAAGCAATATCGGGCGCGGTTATGTCTTGCGCTTCATCGCTCGCCGCGCTGCGCGTTTTGGCAGACTGCTTGGTTTAACAGAACCATTTCTCTATAAATTGGTCCCGAAAGTGGTGGCCAACTATAAGATGCATTATCCGGAATTGGCGGCACATGAGGAAACAATTATTGCCGTGATTCGCGAAGAAGAAGAACGCTTCGCCAAGACAATTGATAAAGGCATGATTTTCCTTGAGGAATTACTTTCTGGTAACAAAAAAGAAATTGACGGCTCGGAAGCCTTCAATCTTTATGCAACCTACGGATTCCCGTTTGAGTTGACCAAAGAAATTGCTGAAGAACGAGGCAAGACAGTCGACATGACTGGTTTCATTGCAGCCCGCAAGAAACACGAAGAAGTTTCTTCCGTCAGCAAGTTCAATGTGATTATCACAGGCGACGAAGCGCTCGGCAATATCATCAAAGAACACGGACAAACAAAATTCACTGGTTACGATCGCTTAGCGGACAAAGGCAAAATTATTGCCCTAATTAAAGATGGCAAAGTTGTCGATCATGCTGATGAAGGACAAGTTGTAGAAGTGGTGTTGGATAGAACACCATTTTATGCGGAGTCCGGCGGACAAGTTGGTGATGCTGGTATGTTGTCCAGCCAAGAAGTAACGCTGCATGTGGTCGATACGAAGAAGCACGAAGGTCTGCACGTACACAGAGCAGTAGCGATGTCCGGCACGATTGAACCTGATCATAACGTTGAGGCGGAAGTTGATAAGTCCCGTCGCGAACAAACAGTTCTGCACCATTCAACTGCTCACTTGTTCCATGCGGCGATTCGCGAGATTTTAGGCAAGCACGTAGTGCAGGCTGGCTCGCAAGTTGGTCCGGAGACAATGCGCTTTGACTTCACATTTGAAAAGCAACTCGATCATCAAAAACTTTCACAAGTAGAAAACTTGATGAATGAATGGGTGCGTTTGAATCTTCCAGTCAAAACCGTGGAAATGGGGCTTGATGAAGCGAAACGCACAGGTGCAATTGCCATGTTTGGTGAAAAATATGGTGACATTGTACGCGTTGTACAAATGGGCGATGTCAGCTTGGAATTTTGTGGTGGCACCCACGTTGCTTCAACTGGCGAAATCGGACCGGTCAAAATCATTTCCGAAGGCAGCATTGCCTCGGGCGTCCGGCGTGTTGAAGCATTGTCCGGTCCACGTGCTTGGCATTTCATTTCCCAGCATTTGAACATTCTTTCGCAAGCAGCTGGTCAATTGAAAATCAAACCGATTGAATTGCTTGGCCAAATTGAACGCTTGCAAGATCAGCTCAAGCAAAAAGAGAAAGCCCAAACTGCACTGGAAGAAAAATTGGCTTTAGCCAATGCTGCTGATTTGCTGGAGCGCGCAGAAACGATTGGCAATATTCGCTTTGTCTCGGCAATAATCCCCGACTTAAGTGCCGATGGATTAAAAGCCTTGGTCGATCATTTGCGCAATAAGGGAGAAAATCTGGTTGTTATCCTCGGTACAAAACTTGATCCAGACAAAGTATCTTTGGCAGCCGGTGTTTCAAATGCAATTGTAAAATCCGGTATCAATGCCGGCAAATTGATCAAAGAAGCGGCTGCAATTTGTGGTGGCGGCGGCGGTGGCAGACCAGAACTAGCCCAAGCCGGCGGCAAGGACCCATCCAAATTGCAAGAAGCCCTAAACAAAGCCAAAGAAATGGTCAAACAAGACGCCAAATCTTTGTCCTCGTAACGGCATGCAGATTGTCATCCTGAGGCACTAACAATAAATTGTCATCCTGAGGAGCTCTAACTAGATTGTCATCCTGAGGAGCGCCAGCGACGAAGGACCTCTCATAATCACCAAAGATCAACTTGGACAATAAACATGTCAATCCCAACCAACGACCAATTAATTATTTATGCCGACGGCGGCTCGCGCGGCAACCCTGGCCCAGCCGGCGCCGGCGCTGTGCTTTTTAAGGGCAACGAAAGCGTCGCTGAAATTAGCCACTTCCTCGGCGTGGCAACCAACAATGTGGCCGAATATACAGCACTTGTCCTCGGACTGGAAAAAGCACACGAGCTTGGCTATCAAAACGTGGAAGTGCGCATGGACTCCGAGCTTGTAGTGCGCCAAATGATTGGTCAATACAAAGTCAAAAATGCCGGCCTAATTCCCCTTTTCATGAAAGCCCGCGGACTAGCTTCACGCTTCCCCAAATTTGCCATCGTCCATGTACGACGCGAACTAAATAAAGATGCAGATCGTCTGGCAAATCTGGCCATGGACAGTAACAATCTGTAATACAATGTCTATTAAGAAATAGTGCTGGAACTTATCAAGATAAAACCAGTCTTTCACTTGGTTAAAATGGGTGAAACTACAAACGGGGTGAGCCATGAGCAAAAGCAAGTCTTATGCATTCTTCCAAGGCAAATTTGTACCAATTGAAGAAGCAAATGTCTCGATTATGACTCATGCCTTCATGTACGGCACCGCAGTATTTGAAGGTATACGCGGCTATTGGAATCCGACCCATGAGGAACTTTACCTCTTCCGCTTGAAAGAACATTTTGAGCGTTTGCTGCAAAGCATGAAGGTCATGCGTCTGGAAACAAAACACACGCTAAATGAACTTTGCGATTTGGCAGTCGATTTGGTCAGGCGCAATGCTCCGAAAGAAGATGTCTACCTTCGCCCGTCTGCATATAAGGCTGGACAATGGATCGGACCAAGCTTGCTAGAGAATCCCACCGATTTGTATATGTTTACTGTGCCTTTCGGTGATTACTTTCATGGCGCTCCTGGCTTAAAAGTTGTCGTCTCCAATTGGCGACGTGTGGACGATAATGCTATTCCGGCCCGCTGCAAAATTATTGGCGCTTACGTCAATACTGCATTGGCTAAAACCGATGCGCAAGCAGCTGGCTTCGATGATTGCATTATGCTCACCGAACAAGGACACGTTTCGGAAGGTTCAGCCATGAACATTTTCATGGTCAGGCACGGCAAATTGATCACGCCACCAGCCACAGACAATATTCTGGAAGGCATAACGCGCGCATCAATAATTGAATTTGCCGAAGTGGAACTGGGATTCAAGACGGAGATCCGCGCAATTGACCGCTCAGAACTTTATATTGCTGATGAATTATTCTTTAGTGGCACAGGCGCCCAAGTCACACCAATCATTGAAGTGGACCGCCGTACCATTGCCAATGGTCATGTTGGTCCCGTAACACACAAGATACACGACATGTACATGGCAATTTGCCGCGGCGAAAATCCCAATTACAAACATTGGACAACGCCAGTCTACGCCGGCTCGAAAGTTAAGGCCTAATTCAAGGCATAAGACTGATGCAAAATAGTCAATCCCGCCGCCAAATCCTTCTTGCCTGTGCCACCGGCATGCTTGCTTCCGCAAATGGCAAAGCGGATGCTTTTAGCATTGGCAAATCAATTCAAATTCAGGCTGGCGAGGATTTGATGCAAGAGCATGGAATTCTCGGACGCACACTGCTGATTTACGAAGAGCTTGCTGATCTCTTTGAGCACGACAAGCCCGATCCGCAAGATTGCTTGCCGGGTGCTACCGAAATCATTATCAAATACGTGCAGGGACAACACGAGCGGGTGGAAGAGTTATTGATTTTCCCGGCTTTGACGAAGGCCAATGCACTGCCGGATCTCGTATCTGTTTTAGTCACCCAGCACAAAGTTGGACACGAGTTAACTAATACAATTAAGAAGAAGACCGAGCAAGGCAGTCATAAAACCAAACAAGGACGCCTTGATCTAGCAAACCTTTTGAAGATGTTTTCCACAATGTTCCGCCCGCACATGCTGCGGGAAGACACAGTGATATTTCCCAGGCTGCATGAGATCATGAACGAAGCTCAATATGAGGAACTGTCCACCAAGGTCCAGTCGCTGGAAAGCAACATGGTAAATAGTACCGACCTGGGAAGTATTCTCCGACAGCTAGAAGGCATTGAGGGCGCGCTTGGCATCCACAATCTAGCAAAATTCACCGCTGAAATTGCGCCAAGCAATCAAACCTAACCAGATAAATTAGCGGAGCTGAGTGCGCTTCTGTGCATCTGGGCTCATCGGCACTTTTGATTTAACACCGTCAGGTCTAATTTCTTTGGGCTCAGCATTTTTTGCTTTAGGTACAGTTGGTTTGATACCAAAGGATTTAATTTCCTTTGGCTTATCATTTGTTTGAATGTCCACTTTTTGCATTGGCATGGGCTTGGGGCTTTCTAGGTCGGAAACAGTAGCGTATATTGAAAATGATCCAGGTTCGTCGGCATCAAGAGTGACAGCCTGCGTAAAGCTATCTGCTTGCAATTGTGCGTCTTCTGCCAGGACGGGCATAGCAGCTATCGCGGAAAGCACTGTGATTATCGTCAAGCTAACGAGATTATTCTGTTTGCTCATAAGAGATTGGCTCAGATCAAATTGAGTTTGATTGGTTGCCCGGCTTTTCCAAGTTTAATAGCGACTTCTTTCCCCATAAGTATAGCCAAAAGTACGTCACCGGCAACCTCTTTTCGCCAACCAGTCATAACCGGTAGCTCATGTGAGTCCAAAGTGCCTTCTCTGAATACTCTTAAGAGATGCTGCAATTCATCTCTGGTAGCAACAATCTCGGCAGCCAGGTTTTGCTCATAACACAAAGTCTTAAGTACAAGGAAAAGCACATCTCCCTGAATCAGATCTTCTTTGCTCGGGATTTGCCCGTGACCGAGAACCGGTAATTCACTATCCGGAAGGTTAATCGCTTCCTGCACAGCATTCACCACGAGTGCCCCATAGGTGCGAATTTGATCCGGCCGTACGCTGCGAATGCGTCCCAATTCTTCCGGCCTTCTTGGCGGGCGGCGAGCCACTTCCATGAGTACTGCATCAGAAAGAATCGAGCGCGGCGGTCGATTGTGGGTTTTGGCCACCTCGTCACGCCAGTTACTCAAGGCTTTCAATATCGCCTGCCCTCGACGCGGCAGACCGCTTGCCCCTTTGATTCGCAAATATTGGCGCGACCTATCCTTCTCATAAAAGGAAGGATCGCAATAAAGCTCACATTCTTCTGCCGCCCAATCAAATCGCTTATTTGCATTCAGCTTTTCCGTCAATTTGTCGTATAGCGGCAAGAGATGGCGAACATCATCAAGCGCATAATCAATTTGTTCTTCCGTAAGCGGACGAATCAACCAATCGGTAAAACTTTCTGTCTTGGAAATGGAAATTCCCTTTAGGACTTGCAAAAGCTTGGCATAACCAATCGGAAAACCAAAGCCGGCAAAGCCAGCCGCAACTTGAGTATCCATAATATTTTGCGGTAATAAAGACGAATAGCGAAAGACAAGATCCAAATCTTGATCGGCCGCATGCAGGACCACCAAAATATTGGGATTGGCCACTCTTTGCCAAAGTGGCTCTAAATCTTTCAATGCCAAGGGATCGATTATATAAGCACCATAATCGGTGGCCACTTGCACCAAACAAAGTTCCGGCAAATAAGTACGCTCAGGAATAAATTCCATATCCAAAGCAAAGCGCCCGCCTTTATCTATTTCTTCGCAGAGCTCTTGCAATTTTTGATTATCAATAACTATTGTCATATGAATTTCGCTAAGGAACAAACCGAGGAGCCAAATGTTTGCGCGACCAAGAAAGCGAGCCTGGACGGCCAATAATTACCGAGTGCTCGTGCAAAATTTTTGGCAGGGGGAAATGAAACTGATCAGAATCAAGTGAGCCGACATCCATGCCGGCAGCCAGGGCAATTGATACTGGTCCAGCAGTGTCCCAAGCTTTCAACTTGCTCGATAAATGCACATAGATATCCGCTTCGTCTTCCAATATTTTTACGACCTTCATACCAATAGAGCCGGAGACAACAAAATCAATTTCCGGCACTTCGGCAATCCAAGGATTATTCTTGCGGTCTCGGCTGCCAATTACCAAACGAGCTTTATCTTGGTTTGGCAGTTGATTAACCGGGTGAATTGTTTGTTTAGTCCCATCGGGCAAACGTTTCCAAAGACCAACGTTTGGTCCACCAAAATAGACAGCCTCGCGAGCCGGACCAAAAACCCAGCCAAAAGCCGGTTTGAGATTCTGCAAGACCCCGACCATGACGCAATATTGCCCGTCATTTTTGACATAATTGTCAGTGCCATCAATCGGATCTATTAACCAAACCCGGCCGGAAAGATCATCACGCCGGTGATCTTCATCTTCCTCAGAAATTATTACTGCATTCTCAAAGCGTTCATTCAAGCCTTTCACAAGCATATGAGAAATTGCCATATCCGCTTCCGTCACCAAATCATGCGGCTCGGATTTTTCCTTGATACCAACACCCTCGCGCATAGTGACGGCTAAATGTCCTGCTTGAAAGACAAGATTGCAAACGTACTCGATATCGTCCGTGGTTAGATTGTTATCTTTCACAATTCGATCAGCCTGCCCTTAGTCTACATACATTTTGGCGCCAAACTCGTCTGCCAAAACATTGTCCAAAGTATCTGCCACGTATGCACAATTCCATACCAAATCATCAAGCTCAACTTGATCGAGAGCAGACGTATGCCGCTGTGCCACCACAAGCACCACGTCCTCATGCAAGGACAAGGCGCAGCCGCTCAAACTTGCATTAGCTTCCAGCAAGCGGCGAAAAAACGCCTCGCGGTTTGCTTGCGGCACACGCACAATCGGACTGGTTATACGCAAGACCGGCCCGGAATCGGTTTCTTGCACAAAAATATAAGTCTTGGCCGAGCCCTGCATCAGCCACCAGCCGTAACCAGAGGCGGAGGATTTTGCATCCAATTCTTGCAAAGCCGGGTCCATGCCGCGAGACTTAAAATAATGATGCACCATGGTCGCCACTTGATCGACTGTGCCCTTACTGACCTTGCTAGTTCCGAACAGGCTCATCAAAGTTCCCTCAATTGCCATCCCACTCATCTTCTGCCACTTTACTCAGACCTTAACAAGTATACCCAAATCGGCAGTTTTATTTTTTAGCCATATGTTCATATATAAGGTATAAAAGAATCTGGTGGGAATAGCGTTCTTTACAAGTCGGGTACATGCCAATGGGTTTTAAGTTGATGCCAACATCCACTCACAGGCTCGGTCGTTTGGCGTTCGGGGCAGGCAAAATCGCGCTAGGCCTCTTTTTCTTTGCCAATTCCACTTTTCTACCTCAAGCCCAGGCTTTAGTTGCCGTCAGCACTTCCTCAAAAACGGCTGAGGGGGTCCGGGTCACAAGTTTTGAAACCGCCAATGGCAAGCTGGTTGTTTTTTTGCCGGAAGACATGCAAGCCACCGACTTAATTTCCAGCACAATCGAGCTTGAACCAAAGGGCAACTCTGAAATTGAGCTCAAGCAAAACAAAGCGGAGCTGAGCAAATACATTTTTGAACTGAGGGAATTCACGAGTGCTGATTCAACAAAAGAATCTCCGATCAGCCAGTCTGTTAATTTCACATCCATACAAAACAATCATCTGACATTTCCTTTGGCGATTCCGGAAAAGTGCACAAAGATAGTTCTTGCTTTGCGCAATGCTCAAGGAGAAGAAATAGCTGTCCGCACATTTCTATTAGAAGCAAAGCCCGGGCAATCAGCACTTGCGCCAGATATGTGTTATGTGCCCGCCTCCACGCAATCTGGGCACATTGCCACTATTGGCATGATCAATGATGGCAAGCTGGATGATTTTTTTGCCACCATCGGCAGTGCTACGAATACACTTTCCTGCCAAAATGTTGCTGCCTCACCACGAGCGATTTTCATTCGCACGCCGCGCACTCTGGTAGGACAGCTCGAGCTAAAAATTACCAAGGGTGACAAAATGGTAAAGACAAAAGTGAATAACTTGGAAGTGAATGTAACATGTCCAAAATCGACAATGCAAAAAGGTGAGCAGACTGAGCTCATCGTAACGGTGCGTGGACTTGCGGGTTTGGCAGCGCCAGTAAAATTGACTCTGGAGAATCGCACACCACAAGTGGTGCAAATGTCCGGCGGCGATACTCAGACCTTCACAATTCCCGGACGCAAACCTGGCGAAGATCAAGCAATGAAGAATCAAGATGAAGTCAAAGACAAAGACAATAAAGATAACCAAGATCAGAAAATAGAAAACAAGGCCAATCAAAAATGATAGTAAAAAAGATAGTTTGCATTTTTCTTTCGTTAGGACTAGTTGCTGCCGCTCTGGATATTTCACTAGCATCCGCTGCGCAATCAATTGAGCGGTCAGTCACACGATCAGTTACACGATCAGTCGCAGCAAAATCATCGACTGCACAATCAACTGCCGCGGACTCGCAGGCGACAGAATCAGCGGCACAAGAATCAATTACAGCCAAGCCCGTGCCGAATGCTGAGACGAATTTAGATCAGCCTGATGGGGAACGAAAAGAATCGAGCACAATCTTGGGTGTCGGACCGGACATGCAATACAAAAGTGATGCGGCAATTGAATCTTTTGGCAACACTTTGCCAACGGCGATTCGCGACAAGCTAGATTACGATATTCTCAATCCGCTCACACCCTGCGACGATAACGATGCGGTTTGTGGCTATGCACGCGCCTTGCAAGCAAATGATTTTGTCGCCATGGATAAGTGGGCAAAAGATCGCCTTTGGGCGAGCGACACGCTTGGGCAAATTAGTCTCTTAGGCGTTGCCGGAGCAGTGGCAATTAAGGTGAGCAACAGGGCAACTGCCGGTGCCGACTTGCAGGCTCAAGCTCGCAAATTCCTAGGACAAATTGCAGAAGATCTCAAAAATGCGGCTGCCAATCTGCCCAATCAAGGCGACATCAACACAAAGGTCCTGACCATCGTTCAGGACGTGGTGCCAATTTGGCAGACCTACAGCCAAGGACACGCCATCCCGGAAACCTCGCGCAAGTAAACCCGCTTATCTTGTCATCCACTTGCCACTTTGTCATCTACTTAGCGTTTCGTCATCCACTTATCCTATTTTGTCATCCTGAGTCGCCTCGGTGCTCCTCAGGATGACAGTTGTGTGCATGGTCCTCAGGATGACAAGAAACTTCATGACAATTTCCTTGCTAAGAGCCAAGATAAACGGCGGCATGATAATATAAATAACCTGCCTCAATGAGGCAGCTATTCCCGAGTAGCGCAGTGGTAGCGCAGGTGACTGTTAATCACTTGGTCGTTGGTTCGAATCCAACCTCGGGAGTTTTTTATTGGACTTGTATCGCATATCATACATCGCGAAACCGATTCGGGTGAAGGAATTATCATCGCCGGCGGTCACGAGTCGCTTTTGTGATTAGAACAAGCACAGAAACACTGATTATGAGCCAATTCCACTTGACTACCCCTGAATCCCTGTGCTAGCGTCGTAATAAGTCCAAACCTATTTTCGAAGTTCTTGGTGCTTTTTTGCACCACGCGGCAGAACTTTTCCGTTTACTTTACTAAAAAATCAAAGGGTACATAGTAATGGAAAACCAAAGTTTCCTTAGCCGCCGCATGGCTTTGCTGATAAACAATCTCGGACAAACGGTTGCAATAGCGCCATGAGCGCCTACACAGCCGTGAATGCAAGACGCCGAAACAATCGGGGAGGCATGCTTGTTCTAGTCTTTGTTTTGGTATGCACATTCGTTGTACCTTTAGGTATGATGGGCACCAAAATAAGCTTATTTGCTATGCATAGGCAACAAGCTCAGACTCTGGTTGATGCAGCTTCACTGATAGCAGCCAATGATCTGTCCAAGATAACAATAAATGATCCGCATTTTGGCTACGTGTCTCTCAGTAATTATCCAGCAATCGGCAAAGCAACTCGCGCTCCGGATGGTGAGCCTTTGCCGGTAGTTGGCATAAACACTTTAATAGGCACTGTACGACAAAATGCACTGATCGCTCGTGAGCTAGACAACGAAAATATGAGCTTATTGGCAGAGCAAGACAGATTGGCGTTGGACGACACCATCAAGCAATTGAATGAGGCCTTGAGCTACGCGCTTGGTGAGCCCAGCAAATGCAAGAAGACTCCGAAGGATATTAATGGGCAAGTTGTTGATCCGGTTTCCGATGTAACCAATTTCTTGAGTGCAAACTTGCCCGCCAATATGGAATTGGAATCGGTACAATTGTCGGCCGGTTGGTTAACCAATGGTGGCCCAACCACAATTCCTTGTCCGCCGCCGAAGCTATCGGCGCCGGTGCATAAAAATGATAAGACTGAGAGGCCGATGTACCGAGCCTTCAGTGATTTACCTGTGGGTAAGTTATCCTTTTGTTTTGCCGGAATTGGTCCTCGTTCGAGTTTAGTAAATCCCTCGGAGTTTTGTAACGCCGACGAGGAGCATATTTGTTCAATTGTGAGAGTAGAGTGTACTTTCGTCTTAAAAGATTCCAGCCTTCCTGGAAAAGTTACCTCTGTTGCTTGCAGCCAGCCTTTCACTCTACCGGATGCCACCACCAACGGTGTCATGACGCTGAGGTTTTTGGGAGGACCACCAGCCGGTCTGCAATCGTGGCGTGACTTATTGAGAAAAAACACATTTCAGGATCACCAACTTGTCAGCTATGACGCAGTGGGCGGAGACTTTCCCCTTCATGCGTCTGCCAAATTGCGGCTATCGTATCCTCAATTAGCATCTTCCACAGCCCAACAGTTTGCCGAACATTTGTACTTTTGGCTGAGAAGCGGGCATCTACGTCCACGAGCCGATGCTATTCTGGCTATGCTGAATGAGCCATTTCAAACGGGCGACAATCAGGTGTATGTCTATCAGTTTGAAGCAAATGGAGAAATTTCGCGCAGAATTGTACCCGCAAATATTTTTCCGGCTGGAGTGGTTGCCGACAACCAATTTTCGTCTGTGGCCGATACGAGCACTAGCTTCGTAAACCCAGTAATAATTTTTAGAGATAACGTGATGAATCTCAGCACCACAGAAGGTGGACTGCATTGCGGGCAACCTTTGGCAGGTTTTCCCCTCAGCCAGCAAGAGTTACTCTATTGTCGTTTCGATGAGTTGGCACCGCGTTTTAGTCAAAGGGCGACTTACAGTCGTGGCCTGGCGCTAGATATTGAAGTCAGCGATACGAATACTCGGGAAGTTACTTCCATGAGGAGCCTTCCAGCCGGGAGAAAAATATAATTGTTCCAAACCAAGCGGCCGTCTTCAAGTTACTGGAAAGCCGCGATCGCGCATAAGGGCATTGGTATCGACATCGCGTCCTCGGAAATTACGGAAAGCAATATCCGGAGCAACCGAATTACCAACCACAAAAATGGAATCGCGAAAACGATCGCAAGTTTTACGATCATAAAAACTGCCAGCTTCGCGGAAGGCTTCAGAAGCATCCGCGGACATCGTGTCTGCCCAAATGTACGCGTAATAACCGGCAGAATATCCATCGCTACCAAATATATGGGCAAATTGAGTCGGTCGATGGCGCATGACAATTTCTTGTGGGCAGCCAATCTCTGTCATCGCCAGCTTTTCAAATTCATCGGCATTGATAGATTGGCTCGGCGTGGCAGCCAGGTGAATCTTCATGTCATATAAAGCAGAGGCAAGATATTCACCAGTGATAAAACCTTGATTGAAGTTTTTAGCTTTGCGAATTTTTGCGACCAAATGATCTGGAATTGGCTTGCCCGTCTTGTGATGTAAGGCAAACTTGCTCAGTACTTCATTTGTGATTAACCAACGTTCGTTGACCTGGCTGGGAAACTCAACAAAATCAAGTTTAACGTTCGTACCGGCAAGAGTGGGATAGTCAACATTCGATAGCAAACCGTGTAGAGCATGACCAAACTCGTGGAACATTGTCGAAGCATCATCCCAAGAAATTAAAATCGGCTCGCCTGGTTTGCCTTTGACAAAATTGGAGTTGTTAGAAACAACCGGCGTGATTGGCTGACGGAATTTCTCTTGAGTACGGTACTCGTTCATCCAAGCACCAGAATTCTTTCCGTTGCGCGCATAAGGATCAAAATACCACAGCCCAATTTGTTTACCATCACGGCGCACTTCGTAAACCGTGACATCAGGTTGCACTACTGGCACACCTTCAATCTTCACCATCTCGATACCATAAACTTTGTTAGCCGCGAAGAACATGCCTTCAAGAATCTTATCCAGCTGCAAGTACTGCTTCACTTCATCTTGATCTATTTCGCATTTAGCCTTGCGTACTTTTTCCGCATAATAGCGATAGTCCCAAGGTTGAATAGTTAGCTTGGCGTTTTCACCATCGGCAATTGCTTGCATGTCGGCAACTTCTTCATGGACGCGAGCCACAGCAGCCTTCCAGACTCGCATCATCAAATCCAAAGCCGCTTGCGGAGTCTTGGCCATCGTATCATCTAAGATCCAATGTGCATGAGTAGGAAATCCGAGAATTTTTGCCCGCTCCGCTCGCAACTTGAGAATCTCACTAATCGTTTGTTTATTATCGTGTGCATCAGCGTTGTCGCCGCGGCGTGTCCACATGCGCCAGCCTTTTTCGCGCAGATCGCGACGCGAAGAAAACGTCAGGAATGGTTCCATGGAAGAGCGGGTATTGGAAATTACCCATTTGCCCTTCAAGCCCTTTGCCTCTGCTTGTGCGGCAGCACTAGCGCGCAAGTCATCGGTAAGACCGGCTAAGTCCGCTTCACTTTCGAGAACGAGAATATGTCCTTCTTCATCTGCCAGCAAATTATGGCGGAAGTCGGTGTAATGCCCGGCTAACTTTTCATTGATCTGGCGCAGCCGCTCCTTATTCTTTGCATCAAGACCAGCTCCCTGACGCGTGAATTGTCGATAATACACTTCAGTCAAACGCTTCTGCTCTGGCGTTAATTTCGAATTTTGGCGTACATCGTATACAGCCTTAATGCGCTGAAACAATGCATCGTTCTGAATGACCTCATCTTCGAACTTAGAAATGGCTGGCTTCAACTCGCTTTCGATGCCCTGCATTGTCTTGTCGTTCATCGACGAAGTGTAAATGTCAAAAAATCGATTCACACGAGTGTAAGGACGCCCAGCATTTTCATAAGCGAGAATACTGTTCTCAAATGTCGGAGCTTCTATCTGGCTGGTTATATTCTGGATATCTGCACGCTTGAGATCCATCGCCTTAAACAGCGCCGGTTTAATATTTTCAATTTTTATCAGATCAAAGCGAGGAACGCCACCATGATCGCCTGTCCATGGTGAAAGAAGTGGATCCAGTGATGTAGCTAAACTGTTGTCGCTGATTGCTCCTGCTTGATTCCAGAACATACCACCTCCTGTTGCCACACAAGCCAATGCACCCTTGAGAAACGTTCTTCTTTTCAATTTAGTTCCCTCCACATTTCCTCATATTATTGATCAAATTGCTGGCAGAATCTCGGTGAAAGCATTTAATACGTGGTTCTAATTGCCTAATCTGGGAACAAAACCATTAGGCGGTCCGCCAGTAGCCAGATGGTAGTCTCACTTGTTGGATGCCCCAGGAGAGCCAATGCTAAAAGACTTACGTAAAATCATGCTTGCAAGTACGGCTTTCCTGATTGTCTTGTCTGCCATGGGTTCAAATTGTGCAAAGGCAGAAAGCGAACTGAAAGCCCAGGTATCTCAAACCAATGTCAAAGGTGAACGACCAACAATTGCAGTTGCCTTGGGCGGCGGTGGCGTGCGCGGAGCAGCTTTAATTGGCGTCCTCAGGGTATTGGAGCGAGAGCAAATCCCCATCGATTATTTAGCTGGTGCCAGCATTGGCTCGGTAATCGGCGGTCTTTATGCCGCAGGCGTGCCATTAGATGAAATCGAAAAGATGATGCAAGACGGCTCGATGCAAAAGTCCTATGCTCGCGGCAATTTTCCCTTGAAAGTATGTGGCTATGGTTTAGCCAAAGTACGATTTTTATTTATAAAGAAAAAGCACAGTGCCGGATTATCGAGCGGCAATCGATTCAGCAAATATTTGGCTGAACGCTTGCCAGAGAACCAACAGAATATAGAAGATCTGAAAATACCGTTTTGTATACAAGCAACCTGTCTTAGCGATGGAATGGCTCACAGGCTGACAACCGGCAATTTATCGCAAGCAATGCTGGCAAGCTGCGCCATACCACCACTCGTCCGCCCGGCAGAATTCAACGGCAAATTGTATGTTGACGGATCGCTCTGGGGAAATACACCGGTAAAAGCAGCTAAAGAATTCTCTCCTGATTTGGTCATCGCTGTTCCGATTGATGCAAGACTAAAAGACATGGAAAAACGCGAATTTTTGCACACCATACAAATTGCCGAGCGCATGACGGACATAATCGTCAATTCAGTTGATCGAATGGAGCTGCCACTTGCCGATGTGATTATCCATCCGGAAATTTCAGAAATACCAATTTTGTCGCGTAGCACAAAAGACGTTACTCCAGCAGTTATCGCAGGCACACTTGCTGCAGAACAAGCACTGCCAAGCATTCGCAAAGCAATTGCCGACTGGAAATCAACAAATTTAGCCAAGGCAAACGAGATTCGCTAATGCAATGTGCATGTAATACTAGACGATTTCTTCTTTGCCACCGGAAGACTTGACGGATCTTGTTAGTTCGGTTGTCACCACACCAACAAGCGAAATGAGCAGTCCACCTAAAATTGCCGGCATCCAGCCTGTGACGGTTAGATATTGCGGCAGCATATCAGCAAGCACTTTCAACGCTACAGCCGGCAAGAACCAAAATCCGAGAAGCCAAAGCGGAATCAGCCAGATCAAAGCAATACCCAGCGTACTTATAGCCAACACTGCCGAAAGCGCAACGGCTACCAAATCAACAACCCAGAGCATGATACCAAAGAGAATTGATACCAGAATGGCAATCAAAAAATTGCCATGAAAATCAATTCCAGGAATTAATGGTAGAAGCGCAATAAACGTTAATGCTGATAGTAACAGTTTAATCAATAGTTTCATTATGCACCTATTCATTCAGACAGTTTGGCTTGTAGACAGTTTACCTTGGATTGAGCTTTTTGTTTGAATAAACTTCCATCCTTAGCCGCCATGCCAATCATCGTCAGTATAGAACTCTTCTTCATCAGGATTGTTCTTTATTTCAATTGGTACTAGATCGAGACGTGTCTTGTTGCCACAACGTGGACACGTGACAATCGAGCCGCGTACAAAGAAAAACTCACAGTTACAATCGGCACAAAGATATTTGCCCGTTTCTGGTGGCTTAAGCGGCATTTTTGCTTTCATGGAAATCCTCCTTGCTGACCGAACCTATTTATTGATAGCTCGGTCCTGCCGTGTAATTGCGTTCAAAGCTGGCGAACATCGCCTACTCGTACGAAACTCACAGAGGGACGGAGAAAGGCATACATAAGTTCCCTAGTCCGAATAAAGGCGGCCAACACAGGTAGTGCCACCAGCCGACACTTCATCAGAAGAATAGTTTGGTAACAAAATAGCTTTGCGGTTAATCTCGAGAGTGATGTTTATGGTGTGCCTTGCCCTGATTTTTGACACAGGCAAAATCTATATAGGCGAGGTCCGGATTGGTTGCGAGCAGACGAACTTTGATCTTATCGCCGACATCTAGTCCACGCTCCCCTTTAATAATTCTTCCTTCGACCGGCGGTCTCAAAATGCGGACATAAGTAGCATCCTTCTTGGCGCCAGTAACAATACCATCAAATATATCGCCGATGCGGCTGCTCAGCAAAATGGCAGATGCGATCTTGCGCACCGTGCGTTCCACTTTTTTAGCAGCGTTTTCACGCTCCGTACATTGTGCGGCAACACTATTCAGCTCTGGAAGAGAATAACCAATCGGCACACTATCAAGTGTCGACTTTATCAATCTTTGGGTGACAAGATCAGCATATCGCCTATTGGGAGCAGTCGCATGAGTGTAATCACGCACCGCCAAGGCAAAGTGCCCTTCCACCTTTTGTCCGGGAATCTGCACCACATATTCACCTGGTCCCAAAAGTTTGACTATGGCAAGCGACAGGTCAGGAAATTGCAGAGGGTCTGCCTTCCTTCGAGCAATCAGGAAACGTGATAATGCCAGAGCATCCGGTATTGCCGGCAACCTCTCTCCGTATGATCTGGCCACTTCCACAATGCGGGACCAACGTTCTGGTGTGCGGACGATACGGCGGATTGATGGCACACCCTGCGATTCTAGATAATGAGACACACCGATGTTTGCCGCGATCATGAGATTTTCAATCAGCTCACGCGCCGGGTTGCGTTCCACACTTTGCAAATCGAGAACCTGTCCATCTTTTGTGATGGTTTTTGCCTCAATAGTCTGCAACATCAACGCACCATGTTCTCTGCGAAGTTTCTGGATTTGTTCGGTTAGTTCATTTTGCAAAAGAATTTGCTCAGTTAGTCCAGAAATTTTGCGAACCTTCGCCGGCACTTGTACTGTTCCAGTGCCTGGGTTTTCCTCAATCTGCTCCAACCATGCACCAATCATCTCGTAGTCAAGCTTGGCATGGTTGCGTACCCAGGCTGGATAAATATCACTCTGAACAATCGCACCCAATTTATTCAGAGTTAGGTCAAATACAATTGCTCGCCTGTCTCCGTCTGGCACCAAAGAGCTTAAATCCGTGGACAGCTGATCCGGCAACATGGGATACGTAACGATGCCTGTGTAAACCGAAGTTGCGTTGCTGTAAGCATGCTCGTCTATCGCTGTGCTTCTGCCAACAAAAAAATCCACATCGGCGATACCTATTAGTAATCGGGTATTACCGTCCGGTAACCGCTCAGCATATTCAATTTGATCAAGATCGCGCGATTCGGGGTTATCGATGGAGGACCAAAGGAGAGAGCGCAAGTCCTTTATAGGTTTAGATATAGGTTTAGATTCTATAGATTTAGATTGACCTGATTCTTGCGCTTCACCGGGCTCAATTGTGTCTCCCGACTCTTTAATGTCCCCGGACTTTATGGCTCGGGCCTGCAAGGCAACGCGCTTCTGGTGCTTAGCGAGTCTTTGCCGACTGGCTTCCTCTTGTTCGATCTTTTCAATCTGCTTTACAACCCCTAGCTCAAAGTCCGGAACAAAGCCATTGGTCACCATTTCCTTATAAGCACGGGCGGCTAGGTCAACTTCGAAATTAGAATTTGCTGCTTTCAACTCGGATTCATGCCTGTCTAGGGGATTTTTAGGATAATCGAAACCTTAGTTTAAGGTAAGAGTGGGCGCCAGATTGTAATCTATGTTATTCTGATCTTTACCCTTTACAATTACGAAGAGCCTAATGACAACATCCGCGGCGCCAAATAATCCTCAGCGTTATTCTCTTTCCTGGTATGTTCGTAGTCGTTGGAACATACTTGACCTAATCCAGTTGGTCAGGCGTGGCAGCGTGTCTGCCTATTTGTTTGTCGACATCGACATGACCTGGGTGGAAGAGATGCGCAAGCGTCTGGCCGCTCAAGGTGTGAAAACCACTGTTACCGCCTTTTTGCTAAAGGCTATCGGCATTGCTCAGCACGCTCATCCAAATAGCAGAGCCGTGCTCTTGCCCTGGGGGCAGACAATGACCATGAATAGAATCGTGGCTGGCTTCACGTGCGAGAAATTTGTGGATGGTGAACCGGCTGTTTATCTTGGTTTGATTCACGATCCGGATCAGAAATCGCTTTCACAAATCTCGTCTGAGTTGAGAGATTATTCGCAGAAAACAATTCCCGAAGTGCCACAATTAGCTCTCGAAGAGTGGTTCAACCACCTGCCTTGGATTGTCCGCCGGATTTTCCTTTTGTTCGGGCTTGCTGTGCCATGGTTCCGCCTTAAATTCATTGGCGCATCCTTCGGCCTGAGCTCACTCGGCAAGCAAGGAATGACCGCAATTATTCCTCCTTCCGTTAACACTTCTATTTTTGGCGTAGGCAAAGTTGAAGATCGCCCAGTGGTGCGCGATGGTCAAATCGTGATTCGCAAGATGACCACGCTGACATTGAATTTCGATCACCGCTTGATCGATGGAGCACCAGCTGCGTACTTCTTAACTGATGTGCAAAAACTTTTGGAAGGCGGCTTGTCGGAATACATCGACGAAACCGGCGAAATCAAAACGCAACCAAGCGAGCCTCCATTCGTCAATATTCAAGAAACCGCTGCAGTTGTAAGCTAAACAACTAGAACATCCTGCTCTACATCACCATGCGTAGGGGCGGATCTAATCTATGGCAGATTGGCCTCGCCCGCAATGATCTGCGATACGACACGTTTAGAACTGCGGGTCAGGCATGCCTGACCCCTACATCTTAACTTCGCCAACAAGTGCGCCGTATGGTGGCAGGGTCACGTTTGTCAGATCGACCGACTCACCGACGTTTGGATAATTGCCGAGCAAAACCTTCGTATGCCGTCCACTCAGTCCACGCGCCTTCAGATCAAAGCGCACCTTAACCGGCTTGCCACTCATATTTAACGCCACAATTACTGATCCATTTTTTGACTTGCGCAAATACGACAGCACATTACTGTCGGTCTCATTGAGCGCCACATATTCACCGTGCAGTAAAGCGTGATTCTCGCGACGCACTTTGATCAACTGCTTATAGTAATTAAGTATCGATGAGGGATCCTTTTCCTCAACAGCAACATTGTATTGTTTGTAACTAGCAGCAACCGGCAGCCACGGCTTCACTTCGCTGAATCCCGCATTGGCATCTGCCGTCCACTGCATGGGAGTACGCTCACCATCACGACCTTTTTCTTTTGGCCAACCAATTTTGCCAATTGGATCTTGTACTTCTTCAATAGATTTTGGATCGTTGTTTTCCATACCAATTTCTTCACCATAATAAAGAATTGGCGTGCCACGCAAAGTCAAAAGCAAGGTGGCCATCAGTTTGGCAATGCGATCGTTGTCTTTACCATTTCCATAGCGGATATAGTGGCGCACTTGATCGTGATTGCTAAATAAGTAGACAGGCCAACCGCAAGCCGGGTTTGTGTCCCATCTGCCAATTTCCTTGCGAAAGAGTGGTGCAGATAATTTGTTGATATCGGCAAAAAAGAAATTCATCGGCAATTGAACTTCATCGGCATTTTTACCGTACATGCAAGAAAGCTCTACGATGTCTTTGCCGGCACATTCGCCAACCAAAACACGTTCGCCCGGATAGCTATCCGTAACACGACGAAGCTCGCGCAAAACATCGTGCACTTCCACCAAGCGATCGTTATTCTTATGTTGCATATTCGGATCGCCATAGGCGTTTTTGCCTGGCAAAACCGGATTGTCTTTCAATTTCGGATCTTCAAACAAGGTTGTAATCGCATCTAAACGAAATCCAACAGCGCCGCGGTCGAGCCAGAAACGAGCAACGTTGTACATTGCCTCGCGCACTACTTTGTTGCGCCAATTTAAGTCTGGCTGCTCAGGATAAAAGAAGTGATAATAAAATTGTTTGGTATCCGGATCATATTTCCAGGCAGAATGACCAAACACGGACTGCCAATTATTTGGTGGCTGCAATTTCGTGCTCGATGTCGTTGTCTTTCCATCTCGCCAAATGTACCAGTCACGCTTGGGATTGTTTAGCGAAGACTTTGACACGACAAACCAAGGATGCTTGTCCGAAGTATGGTTCATCACCAAGTCCATGATGATACCAATCTTGCGCTTTTTAGCTTCTGCTACAAGTTCATCAAAATCGGCAAGCGTTCCATATTCCGGTGCAATGTTTTGATAATCGGAAATGTCATAACCGAAATCAACTTGCGGTGATGGATAACATGGCGTAATCCAAATTGCATCAACACCGAGGTCTTTCAGATAATCGAGCTTGGAGGTTATTCCCTTCAAATTACCCATGCCCGTATTTTTCGCATCAGCAAAACTCCGCGGGTAAATCTCGTAAATCACCGCATGCTGCCACCACGGGTCTGGTTTGGTTTTCTCCTCTTGAACTTGATGAACGCGCGATACTTTTACTTGTGGCTTCATGCGTGATGCCGCCAAACTTTCGGCTTTACACGGTATGACGCTCACCACAGCGAGCGCACAGACAATTGCCGCAAGAACAATTCGCTTCATTTTTCGAGCCTCGAAGTCGGAAGATTACTGAACGGATGCCGTTTGCGTCATGGACAACTTTTTCAAAATCGCAGGCAATGCTTCGCGTGCAGCCTTTTCCCCAGCTTCCATGGCTTTGATTGCATCTTTCTTGTTCGTGGAAATCAAACCAATACCATCCACCATTGGGTGAATCACAATGTCTGCAGCTTCAAGCTGATCGGTATCTTCCATCGACAGATAAAGATCCATGACGCGATGGCTGACGCTACCAACTTTTCTGAAGGTCTTGAGAGGCAAAATTGAAACACGCTCATCCACATTCACGGCAATCACGATGTCTGCGCCCATTGCCTTAGCTTGCGTAACCGGAACGTTGGCGCCGACTGCACCATCAACAAAAAGCTTGCCATCAATTTCCACTGGACGACGCAAAATTGGCACCGCAGAACTTGCTTGCATCACTCTGCCAAAATTGCCGGAAGACAATACGTGCGGTTTGCCGTCTACCAAGTTGGTGGCAACAGCATGCAAAGGAATATTCAACTTCTCAACTAAACGCTTGTCCTCGGGAACGGATTTGTTCATGTATGTGGCGAACTTATTGCCAAAATACAAACCGTCGTACGGACGCCAGCCGAACAAATGCGCTGTGGCAAATGCCGGAGCAATTAATATGCGAACCGGGATCGGTATAGTCATATAAGACTTCATCAAGGACACATCGCGAAACTTCTGTTCAATATCGGGGAGCGGAACACCGGCTGCATAAAGACCGCCGACGATCGTGCCCATGCTGGTGCCTGCGATCATGTCGACCGGAATGCCGGCTTCCTTGAATACTTTCAGCACGCCGACGTGCGCAGCACCACGGGTGCCACCACCACCAAGCGCAAGAGCTACCTTCAATCGTGGGACGGCTTCTTCCGCCTGCGCCAACGGTGCAAACACCGCACTTAATACCACAATCAGAGTAAGCCAATTTATCGATTTCATTTGCAAATATTCCTTGTTTTCGGCCTTACAGGCGGGACGTGCCAATTCCAGCCGCCGGGCGTTTACCGCCCACTTGCTAGATTGACTAGAATATAAGTTTACATTCTTGAAAGCCTGTTTGGCGACATTTGGCGATATCTGGAGCATCAAGAGGCCAAGAGGGACGGTTTCAAAATACGGCCAAACCACCTAATGACAATTATCGAACCTAGAGTTACAATAGTTACAGTAGTGACAAAGAGTATTAGCATGACGCAAAGATCAAGATCAAACCAGGGAAAGGGCAAGCAGAAATCACAAGTGGTGAGCATGCGATTAAAACTGCCCCAAATGGACCGCTTACAAAAAGCAGCGCGCAAGCTTGGCTATACACCAAGCGAAGCCAGTGCCCTACTTGTAGAAGAGTCGCTCAGACGATTGGAGTTCGGTCATATAGATTTCCGCAATTCCGTGATCGGACGCCAAGCATATATTCAAGGCACAAGCCTCGCAGTCTGGGAGGTCGTGATGATTGCAGAATCGTACGACATGGATGCGCAAAAGACTGCGGCTCATCTGGAATGGCCTAGCTTTCGCGTGCAGGCCGCTCTAAATTACGCCAAAGCTTTTCCAATAGAAATAGAAGATAGACTTGCAGACAATCGCAGTACGACTTTCGAGACGTTGCACCAAATGATTCCAAGTCTCGAAGCATTTTCGTTCAAGCAAAAACAAATTTCGAAGGCAAGCCCGGAAGACAAAAAGGCTCGGTCTGCCAAACGCACCACGCGCATATAGCCCAATGCTCAAGTTCCTTCTCGACGAACAAGTCTCACCCAGGATTGCCGTGCAACTGACAAAGCGCAATCCAAAACTCATCGTGTCATCATTGCAGAATTGGCAGGGTGGTGTTTTCCTCTCTGCTAACGACGAAGAACTCCTGATTGCCGCAAGCACAGAAAAATATTCCCTTGTTACTTATGACCTCCAAACTATTCCTTCAATTCTCAAAACTTGGAGCGAGCAAAATAAAGCGCATGGAGGAATAGTTTTCATCGATGAAAAAACGCTGCGCCCAAATGACATTGGCGGTTTGGTGCTGGCATTAGAAAAGCTCTGGTTAGCTGAAGGCGATCGCGATTGGACGAACGTATCGGTCTACTTGACACCATAAAATTTGAGCTACGAGACTTTACGCGCGCTACGCTTCAACGCTTCATTTACTCGCATCAATACTTTGGTCGAGACTTTCATCTGATTTTCGATCTTACTTACGTAGGCTTGTGATACTCCCAAACGCTTGGCGAGCTGCCCCTGTGTCAGACCCGCCCGCATTCTTGCCAGAGTAACCGGATTGTCAACATAATCAGCTGGGTCAAATGCCACGTATTCATTTTTATGTTGATTGTCCCGAGTGTTCATCTTAGAAATTTCCTTATCAATCCTAGGCTGCAAAGCCCTGTAGACAGCGAATGGCAAAAGCACATATTCAATTTTGCCGTCTAATGAGCTAATTTTCTGCAGGGTCATTTATATACGTCTCCTCGAGATCCGATTTTTTCAATCCTGATGAGCTGAAGCTTGTCGAGCCTGTGAAACAACACTCTCCAACCACCAACGCGCAACCGAAATAGATCTGACCCAGAGAGTGGTTTAGCGTCAAGAGCTGGATCGTCCGGATTCAGTCCCAACTGAACAATCTTGTCGGTAATTCTTAATCGATCACCCCGCGATAAGGATTGCAGCTTCTGCCTCGCTTGCCGGCTGATTTCGACAGTAAATGGCATTAGTTATATTATAAGGTTATATTTGGTTATGGGCAATAACCAACAACCTTCCCCCTTATTTAAAGACGGAGATCTAGCGATTTAGTTCAATAAAACTAGTTAAAAAATTTGCCTACGCGATAAGCGCAAAGACTGGAAATTTATCAGACCACACGCCAGCCGACCCTTGACAATCACAACTGAGATTCATTTTGTTAATTGATAGTTTGCCTGTAAAATTGAAAAGTCTTTAGCTCTCTAGAGAAGGTCTAAAAGGAACTGACGATGAGCAAACAATTTGCGGCGATGTTTTCTGCACTGGCACTTTCGATGACACTTATCTCGCCATGCTTGGCAGATGAAGTTGTGAATTCAGATGCAGCAGCTGTACCTTCTCCTGCGGCAGAGTCTCAGGCGCAACCGGCGCCGGCTAAAGATGAAGATGCCGCAATTTCCATTGCGCAAGCGTCAGGGAAAACTAGCAGTAAGTCGAGTGGTGATTCCAGTTTTGCAACACAGTTCGCCTCATTTGCCGTCGGCACAGTGGTTGGCATTCCAATAGCCAGTGTACGCAAAACAATACAAGACACTAGAAATGGAATCAAAGACATTACCGGCGAAAATAAATGGTTGAAGATATTGCTGTTCGCACCTGGCACGATTATCAGCGTTCCTTTTGCCTGCATTAGCGGCCCGGTTCAAGGCGCATACTTCGGCACGCGCAACAGCCTAATGAATTGCAACGAGCCGTTCAGCAAGGACGCGTTCAGCTTGGGCGATATGCCGTAGGTTCACTAATCCAATAAGTTAGCTTTGCCCGCATAGAGGTGCGCACTCTTATAGAGCGGTGTGAGTTGCCTCCAATCCAATTACTAATCGCCGGTTTAGGAGTTTGCAAGCCTGCACAATACGCGGCAGCTTTGATCCATAATGAGGATCTAACATGCGTCGTACTTCCTTTTCATCCACACCCAACTGTTTGGCCAACTGTACATTAGTAATACCGGCATCCTTCATAGCAACATATAGTGCTGCCTTTGCTACCGTTTCCGCCGGTGGTGCCACCATAAATTCACCACGGCGCAACTTGCTCGGAGATGGAAATTCACGTTTCAGTTTCATATAAACTGCAAATACCTCATCCATTGCATCCGATGCCTGATCTAATGCATCCGACTTATCCTCGCCCTGCGTAATAAGTTCAGGCAAGTCGCGACAAGTCACGACAAACCCGCCCTCTTCAGCTGATTTCAAGAAAACAGGATACTCAAAACGTTCCATAACAAACCTCAAAGATCATTTGGCTTAATACCAAGCTGAGAACACATTGCATGAAGTGTACCGGACTTCAGCTCATCCTTTAGATTGCGAATTATCGTAAAAGCATTGCCGAAGTACAAAGTTTGGTGACTACCCTTACCGCGAGAAGCATCAAGAGTTACGGTCACACCGCGCCTTTTGGCAAGAGCTTTAACCTTGCGGATAAATTCGCTTCCCTTCATACTTCCATTATCGGTCAAAAACGTCCGACGATCAATAGGTTCTTCATTAAAAAGGCAACGAGATGAGAACTTTCGCGCTGGCGCGTGTATATAAGTAGTACGGGTATCCGGCTGCGGACTATCATATGCAAACTCCGGAAGAACATGACTGGCCAACAATTCTGAGGCAGGCTGAGGAAAAACTTCAGCAGGCGATAGAGGCGTATGGCCCGAATAGTCCCGAGATTGCTGACTATTTGGAAGAGTTTGCCGCAGAGCTAAAGAAAGCGAACGTTCGGCTTGATGAAGCAGCCGAGCTGGAAAGTCGCGCACTTGCGCTTCGGGCTAGCCACCCCAAAAAATTGAAGAGCCGCTTTCTTGGCACAGCAACTCACGAATCGGCTAATGTACCTACCGGTACCGAATCCAAGAAATGCCCGCGTTGTGGAAATGACATTCCCATTGAACCCGGTGAGCCACTCAAGTGTGGCTGCGGTTGGTATCCCAATGCCCATCGTGCCACGCTGGCAAAAGTCGCGCTTGCGCTCGGGTTTGTGGCGGCGATGGCTGCAGGCATCTGGGTGATGACCCACTTTTACGATTACTTCCCAGATAATAAGGCCGCGGACGACTTTGTAAAAGAAGCCAAAGACTTTCAAGTTCAAAACAAAGCACAAGAGGCTGGTAACGCATATTATACAGCCCTGAGAGTCAGCCCTAAGCGCGCCGACATTCGCTACAAGCTTTCGCAATTTCTCCTTGCGATAAATCACCCATATGAAGCACTGGAAGAAGCACGGCTTGCCTATGAAATGGAGCCGAACAATTATGCATACACTTTTAATTTCTGCGTGCTGCTCTCAACCTATGGTGATTTCAAAATAACAAGCAACACATTCGACAAAGTCTTGCCAATGTATCCGAAGGATTTCCAACTGAGATTGATCGCAGCAGCGCACTATAAAAACCAAAACAAATTAGACAAGGCCGAGAAAGCTTTGAAGGAAGCAACCAAGATCCAGAAGAAAGGCGATTTGTGCTGGGATAGTCTTGCCGGGATATATCAGGAGCAAAACAAGAAAAAAGAAATGCTGCAGACAGTCAAAGATGGCTTGGCCGCTAATCCGGAGAGTGCTGCGCTGAACTACAGATTGGGATACATGTATGCAGAAGCGCACAACCCGCAAGCTGTTGGTTATCTGAAGAAGGCGGTGGAATTAAATCCGTACATGACCGAAACTGTTTCACCGGTTCTGGAAGCAATCACCAAAAGTGGTGGCAGAGCGACGTACTTGATACGTTTGCATAGACAAGGCGATAGCTATTTGGTGGACGCGGTGATCAATAACAAGTATCACGTTTGGCTGCAAGTGGACACTGGCGCAAACATGTGCGTCATGCCGTCGCGCACGCGCAGTTGGTCTGCAGGCAATTTGAAAGGTATGCCGCACATCGCAATCAATGGTGTGACTGGTACAACCTTGGCACCAATCGTGGCGATTCCCTCGCTGAAAGTGGGTGGCGCTGAAGTTAAAAATGTACGCGCCGTAATTCACGACATCCGCGGTCACGGCATGTCCGAGGGACTGCTCGGCATGACCTTCCTCGAACACTTCGAAGTATCCATGGATTCCAAAAACCAACGCCTGGTGCTGACAGAGAGAACGAGCAAATTGCTTTCGAAATAGCCTTTGCCTTTGGCCGATCCCGAATCGATTTAAAGCCCTATTTCGTCTTGCATTGTGAGAATAATTCGCGATAATTGGCCGATCTTTTGGCCGATCCTATCTTCCTTTTACATGGCTCTACTTATTGAACCCAGGAATGTGGCTATCGCAGCGTACATTTTGCTTGGGTTAACTTTGTACAAATCAGCATGCCCTGCTCCATCTATTTCAATCAGTCCGAACTTGTGCGCGGCATTCGCGTAAACAATTTCAGCATGCCTAACTGGTATCAACCAATCTTGCTTGCCATGCAGAACCAGAACGGGGCAACTAATGTGCTTGACCAATTCTGCATTGTGCAATTGCGGCATAGGAAACATGGCATCCGGATAAGCACATAGCAATGCGATTTTTTCGCGAGCAATTTCTGGCAATCCCATGAATCCGGATTGCAAAATTACACCTGCACATTTGCGCTGATTAGCTACTTCGCAGCTTACACCCGTGCCAAGTGACTCGCCATATAAGACAATATCCTTGTTCTGATATCCAAGATTTTTCGTAATGTAATCAAAGGCAGAAAGACCGTCTTCAACAATTCCTTGTAGCGTTGGGTGTCCCTGGCTCTTGCCGAATCCTTGATAATCATAGAGAAACACCGATGCCCCCGATTTCAGGGCGGCGCGAGTCACGGACGAGCGAATGACTACATTGCCGGAATTACCATGACTGACCAAGACAATCGTTTTCCCGCCAGGCGTTGTGCCCTTACGAGCGTCAAAGAACCATCCGTGTAACATATTTCCGTTCTTAGACGGGAAAAAGATATTCTCTGGCTTAATCCCATAAATATCCTTAACACTAGAATAATCCCGGCAGTGCTGCTCAGGATGGAACAGCATCGCACTCCACGTGCCCTGAGCAATTCCCCACCCGGGAGACAAAGAAACGTAGCCCGCAACAACAGCAATCAACATAGCCGCAATCAGAATCATCGCCCTTTTCATTGGTACTCCACCTCTTACTTACGTTCATTATATAAGCATTTGGGAAATCAGCACTACTGCTTGATCGGCACAGGATTGAATGACGGCAGTTTGGCTGGTATGCGCTGGGTGACTATGCGCGAAATTGTCGCGTAGTTCTTTTTGCTTTGCAGCACGGCTGGGCTTGTAGGACCGAGAGCTTTTTCTCTTATAGTTGAGACGCGTTTCAAAAGTGGTAGCGCTTGAGAGAATTGTTTTTTCCGGCAATAAACAATTGCGAGTGTCTCGAGAGGCGACGCTAAATTTATGTGTGTTGGGCCAAACACCTTTTCTTCAATTGCAACTGCTCGTTTAAGTAGAGGTTCTGCTTGCGCGGGTTTGCCCATGGAATCGTACATAGATCCCAGATTGCTAAGACTTATGGCGACGCGGGGATCTTGCGGGCCAAATTTTTCTGCTTCAGTTACAGCAGCGGAAAATGATTTCGCCGCATCAGCATATTTGTGCTGATTGGCTGCCATCACACCAGCGCGCATGAGCTTGTCCCACTCACTTTCATTCACCGAAGCGGTTGCCGAATTTTTCCCACCGCGAATTTGAGTAGCGCGCGCTTCCATTTTTTGCGCTTCCGCATTTTTATTCAACACACGCAACAGATTTGCGTAATTATCCAAGATAACCGCCAAGCGTGGATGATTCGGCCCAAGTGTCTTTTCTCCCACAGTCAAAGCACGCTTCTCTTCCAGTTCGGCCAGAGCATACTTGCCTTGGTTTTGATGAAGCACAGCCATGTTTGCCACTGTCTCAACTACAGCCGGATGATTGGGACCAAATTTCTTCTCCCGAATTGCCAACGCGCGCTTTAACAACACCTCTTCTTGCGTATAATTTCCAAGCTTTCCATAAATCACAGCTAAGCCGTTCAGACTTTGCGCAACATCAGGATGATCCGGTCCGAATGCTTTCTCGCGAATCTTCAGCGAACGCTCCATGTATTGTTTCGCCTCGGAAATTTTTCCCGCGGTGAGACACTGCGAACTCATGTTGCTGAGAGTAACAGCAACGTCCGGATGATCCGGACCAAGCGTTTTTTCCTCAATTGCCAGAGCGCGCTTAATCAGCGGCTCCGCTTCCGCATTCTTTTGCAGACCGCGATATATCTGCGCCAAGTTATCAAGCAGGCTGGCAACCTCAGGGCTCTCAGAGCCAAATGCTTTTTCCGTAACTTCAATTGCATGCAGATAAAGAGGCTCTGCTTCAGCGAACTTTCCCTGCGCAAGATACAAGCTTGCCAAGTTACTCGTGCTCACAGCTACTACCTTATGGTCAGGACCGAGAATTTTTTCGTAGGTGGCAATGGCTTGCTTGTAAAGTGGTTCTGCCACCGCGTACTTGCCTTGGCGCTCATAAGTTTCGGCAAGATTGTTTTGGCAAGTGGCAATCAGTCCATCTTTGTTTTCAATTTCCTGCTGGCTAGTTGCAGGTAAGCCTTCCGCGTCCTTTTGTGCCGCCAGGAAATGTTTTTCAGCAGACGCATAGTCCGCCTGCTGAAGCGACGTCCTGCCAGCCGACATCTCGCTCTTCCAAAGCTCGCTTTGGGCGAGGCACGCTCCGACAGATAAAATCAGCGAAGCCGCGAGGCAAAATAGAAGTTTAGAATTGCTAATAGACATAGGTATCCAATTATAGTGATTCCCATGTGCCCTTCAAGCTGTGAATTCATTCGGCCATCGCCTGTTCGAATTCGAGTGTATCTTCTGAGACATCGCCAGTGTCTACAATTGCACCATTGTCATCATGATCACCAATGTCATCGTCTGCGAGCGGACTAAATGCTATGGGAGTTTCACCAGCACCAATGTGAACGTCTCCATTTAGTGTTATCGGATTGACCGCATGTCTTCTGGAAGTGACATTGAAAACAACACTCTTCCCAATTGCAGAAATGCTATTAGTTGGTGCATTGGCCAGTATTGAATCCTTACGTCCAAAGTTTATCGATCCGCCTCTAGTTATAGTTGTAGTGATATTCGGTGGTGCTTTAGGATTTATGGCAATCGGTGCCCCATTCGGTCCGACCACTATATTGATTTTCCCAACCTTTCGTGAGCCAGGAGCAGCGTAGACTTGAGAGCCAGTACCAAAAAATATCGTGCCGGTCTCCGCATTGGCGCTTTGCAGTAAAACATTACCTCCTGAAGAGAATATTGTTTCGCCAGCTCCTATCGCCAATGGGCCGTTCTGCGCAGTCGCAAAAATTGAACCATTTGATGCTTCAAGGCTGTTTACTGTTAGACCTTGCGTTGCTGTAACCGTTAGATTTCCACCTGAAGTTGAATCATCTACAGTCCCACTTCCAAGAATAGCCAACGTCACAACGCCCGTACCCGATGTGTTTGCTGAAACCGTACTGACTTGCAAATTTGTAGCTGAGATACTACCAGTACCGCTGCTAAGATCCAGATCCGCACCGAGAGTCTGACCAGATACGGTCACATTACCGCTACCGTTTGCAGACAAAACCGTGAGACTGCCAGCTTTACCAAGTTGAGCAGTCGAGGAAATGCCAGCGTTGTTCGCCACGGTTGATTCACTTATGTTGTCGGCAAGTACATTACCTACGTTAGCGATTGCCGAGGTAGAACTAATTGAGAAAGTAGGACCAACATCAATGCCTGTAATACTGAGTGCTCTCGTGCCAGTATTTGCTAAAAACACACTGGAATCTGATGTGACAGAAAGAGATGCTGTATCCATCTGCAATCTGCTTCCGATTGAACCAATGTCGCCAGAATCAGATGCGAAATTTACCGTGTTGGCTGTTATCGTCCAGTTATCAGACCTGTCAATACCACCGGCACCGGAAAGATCGACTGTCGCTGCTGATAAATTTGCTCCGACCGTAATTACTCCACTTCCAGCGGTTACAAGCTTTAACGTACCACCGATTGTTGAAGCCCCTAACGTCACACTGTCACTTTCATCCACATATGAGCTACCAGTCGTATTCATGGTCAGCGTTCCAGCAGACGTCCAAATGTGAGTTTCATTCGATCCAATATGTCCACTACCGGATGCGAGATTCACTGTCGCTCCTGTTAGCGTGAAATTACCAGAACGATCTATTGAACCACTCCCATTCGCAGCCAGTGTCATCGTGCCTGCCGACGAATTCGCCCCTATAAATATCGATCCATTATTCGAAGTTGTTAGCTCCAGTGTACCGACAACCGTTGATGAATCCAGTATCACACTATTTGTCTCATTAACATAGGAACCACCAGATGTGTTCAACGTCAGTGTTCCGGCGGTTGTCTTGATGGGGGTCACATTTGATCCAATATCTCCGCTGCCCGATGCAAGATTGACAAAGGTTCCTGTCAATGTGAAATTGCCGAAGCGATCTATCAAGCCATTTCCATTTGCCATCAAATTCATCGTTCCTGCTGATGAATTTGCTCCTACCGTAATTGATCCATTGTTCGCAGTTGTTAAATTAAGTGACACAGAGACCGTCGATGCTCCCAAAATTACATCGTCTGCTTCATTGACATATGAATTACCAGTTGTACTCAATGTCAATGTTCCAGCATCTGTTTGGATGGGAGCTACTTCCGATCCAATGTCAGAACTGATGGCAACAAGGTTGACTATAGTTCCCGTTAATGTGAAATTGCCAGAACAGTCTATACCATTAGCAGTAAGATTTAGTGTTCCTGCCGTTGAATCTGCCCCCACAGTTATCGATCCGTTTACTGTAGCTAGCTCTAGTATACCGGTTACCGCCGACGCTCCCAGCACAACATTCTCATTTGCATTTACATACGAACTACCCGCGGTAGTCAATATCAATGTTCCAGTTTCTACCTGGATCGGAACTGCATTCGAGCCAATGTCTCCGCTGCCCGATTCAAGATTCACTACGCCACCTGATAATGTGAAATTACCAGAACGATCTATGACGCCATTTCCATGTGCAATTAGCTTCAGCGGGCCTGCCGATGAATTACCTCCTATGGTTATCGATCCATTGCTTGCTGTTGTTAGCTTTAATGTACCGGAAACCGCCGAGGCTCCTAGAGTCACGTTGTTCGCTTCGTTCACATAGGCGTTGCCTGCTGTATTAAGCAATAGTGTTCCAGCGGCAGTCTGGATGGGAGCTATATTCGATCCAATTTGCCCAATGTCAGATGTGAGATTTACCATTGTTCCTGTCAATGTACAATCTCCGGAACGACTTATCGAGCCACTTCCGTTTGCAGTTAGCTTCATAGTTCCCGCCGAAGAATCAGCGCCCACAGTTATCGATCCATTGTTTGCAGTTGTTAGTTCTAGCGTGCCGGAAACGATCGATGTATCCAGAATTACGCTGCTTGCCTCCCTTACAAATGCACTTCCTGCTGTGTTCACCTTCAATGTTCCGGCGTCTAGCTGGATCGTGTTATTTACCACAGAGAATGTCCTGTCATGAGCTAAGATTTCTCAGTTAATTTGGCGTAAAAGGAATCCGGTCTTAGAGTTTTTGTTGAAGACAAAA
>JAGVKG010000029.1 GCA_020050685.1 Candidatus Obscuribacterales bacterium
AACCAGTCGCCACCAATAAGCGTCAAATTTGTTTTCGCTGAGTAAGCCGCGTCTCTAAAATTGATGTTGCCTGCCTCTGCCATCATCGTGCCGCCCGTGTTATCGAACACAATGTTTTGCGCCATCTGGCTCGATACATTTATGTTGCCCACCGAGGACATAATCACGCCTGAGTTTGTAAATTGCGCAGCCGACAAATTCACGTTGCCCATTGCTTGAATCCGAGGCGTCGCTCCCGATGCGCCCGCCGGCAAAGTATTGACAATCGCAGTGCCTGCACTAAGCGAAAGATTGCCGGAACTCGAGATGGTGCCTGCGTTTACGATATCGCCGAGCGCACTCAAGCTCAGATTCATTTTGCCCAAGGCACCGGCATAATCGAGCAAACCGCCCGCCGGCAGCACCGTGGAAATCACACCGCCGCGCTGATTGTATATATTGATCGCGCTGACTGACGCCGTGTCCGACTGGGCATTGGTCGAAACCGCATAGAAAGTACCGGAATTCACAAGATTGCCTGATAAATTGAGGGTTGATAATTGGCTAAAATCGCCGACGCCCGTGACGCCCTGCGGCACGACAAGGTTTGCGATGTCCTGGTTGAATTGGGTGGAAAGATTAAACCGCCCGCCAAACGCTACGCCTTGCTGGTCTATGCGCAAGGTCTGTTTGCCGGACGTGAGAATTTGCGAGACGGATAAATATTCGGCGGCGGTGAGCATGTCGGTCGGCGAAATCGAGCGCCGCTCGCCCATGGCTCGTATCACCACATCGCCGGATGTGAATAAATTTGCTGCCGGCAAAAGTCTATCAGTTGAAGTCAAATCAAGATTGACCCCGGAGCCGGCCATCTGTCCGGACTGACTGGCAGCCGCTGCAGCTGCAGCACTTTCCGCCGCCCGTCTTTCCCTAAACTGCGCAAATGCAGGCTCTGCAAGCAAATACGGCGGCAGAAGCACGCTCGCAATCAGGATGATGGCAATGTATTTTTCCGCACGCAAAGACACAGGCTCCCCCTTGGACGCCCAGCCAAAGTAACGTCTAGTCTGAGTTTCCTAGGTTCCCTACGGATGCACGCCGATGCCGTGCCGATTATCAACCCAATCCTGAATATTCCCAATAAATGACAATTTCTATTACCCTTATAGGGGAATTTAGAGTAAAAAGTGATAATTTAAGGTACGGAAACAGCCAGGCGTATTTTGTTCAACTTCAGTTGCTGTCAGCTGTTCGGCTATGTGTATATAAAAGGATACGCACAAGACGCACTTGCGGGGGATGCGCCTACCCGAAAGAGTGATCGTTCTGAATGGAATCATAGATGGTGGCACGCATGATTATGCAAATGAGATCAATAGTTAGGATTGTCTCCAATTGCTGCGCGCACACCTCTGACAATTTCCCAGAGATATTTCTCCGATAGTCTTTGTCCCATTGGCCCTTTAGGATCCAAACAATTCTTGTTAATATTGCTTACCAAGTCACAGCGTGCTACGGAATCTTTTGACAAACCGCCCTCACCTTTTGGCACAAATTTGTGAAAAGGTGGATAGGGATTTTGAAGTCCTGTGCTGAGCGGAACTACAATTACGCTGTCCCATGTAAGATTTCGAGGATTCGTCGATACGATTACTGCCGGGCGAGGCAAATGAGGATCATTAGGAATGATCGGGTTTTGCTTGACCAACCAAACTTCTCCCCTCTTTGGTGCGGGATGGTTTGACTGAACTTGTGATGGTGGTGTTCGTTTACTCATTACCAGTTGTTTCTGGCTGATTGCGTTGTTGTGGCATTCCAGGTGCGAGCATCATCATTCATCTCTTTTGCACAAGCTGCAAAATAAGCTTCTTCCTCTTGCTCTGTTAGTTTGGCAAGCCATAGCTCGATTGCTTGCTCTACTGCGGCGCTGCGAGTAACCTTCAATTCAGCAACTTTTTCATCAAGGCGCTCAACCAGCCCATCTCTGACGCTAGCAGTAAATTTGTTTCTCTTTTCTCGCATGCCTGCTGCCATTGGCAAAGCCCTCACCTTCCAAGCTATATTCCATTATGGAGTCCACTATATCATCCATTTTGTCATACCGAGTGTCATCCGTCAAATGTAATCTATGATCTGCCTGCCTGAGCGTCCGCATTTTTTTATAAACACTGCCAATTATGTACAAAAAGCCTGCCAGATATTATACTGATCAATAAATCATTGGAGGATGAGGTCATGGGCGGTAATTCTCCAATGGCGCTGAAAAACTTTAAGGCGCTAGTCAATTCTTTCAACTGTTCGATAGTGAAGACGACAAAGGAATGGCAGGTAGTTGATAATACTGATGGACAGTGGGTATGCGGTTTTGCAACCATTTCAGGCCGACAAGTGAAACGTCCGTATGTCGATGAATTTATTCAACGTATCAAGGTTAAACGAAGTAAGAACTTATGAATAAGAAAGCAATTAAAAAAACTGCGGTGCTGTATTGGAGTGAAAAGTACAGGCAGTTTATGGTTCGGTCCCCCCTGCTTGACGGTGTGCTTGGGGTCGGAGACTCAGAAGACGAAGCATGGGCAACTTTTGATGATATTCTCGAAGATGCTTATGGGGCATACTTGGAAGGACGAATGAAACATGTTTACGACAAACCAGGTCGCCCAGTGAAAGACACAGTTGCTCTAAATTCGGATGTTAAGCCAACTACCAAAAACGAAATCAAACGCCTTGCCGATTCATTTGGCTGCTCGCTTGGTGAGGCTATAGATTTTTTGCTTTTCTACCATCAGGCAAAGGAAGGCAATGTTGTTTCAAAGGCGGGTAAGCCCAAGATTAAGCCTGCCACCATTAACTATGAGTCCATCATACCGACTCTCGAAGAAATCAAAAATCGCATGTCGGTCTGCGAGTCTGCAATAGAAAGCTTCACTGCATCGAAAAAGATCAACAAACGCAAATCTAGTACGAATTAGGAGGGGAGCGCAATTGACCTGATGAAACTCGTATCGTTATTATTGCTCTTATCATTTGCCTTTCAGTTAATGGCAATTCCTGGATTTGCTGCTGAAAATAACTGAATGGGCTACGTTATGGATCGACACTGTGCCGCTGCTTGTCGTAGCGCACCAAATCCCTCATCGTTTGCTATGCAGCATTTAAAGACTTGTTCACTCAATCCAGAAGCTGTGAAGCAGGGCTACGTTCTCTATGCCAATGACGGTCGTTGGCTGAATTTAGATCAAACCGGCAACGAACTTGCTCATGAGGCGATCGAACATAGCATCAGCAATGCCGGAATGTATGTAAGTATTCTTGGCGAGTTGCAAGGTGACACGATTGCAGTTAAGCGCCTGATACAGATCATGGACGTACCAGCTGGAACCACTAGGTAGTTTTTTCTTCGTCCTCATCCTCGTCTTCTTTTACTCCGTACATTACCAATGAATTGAATGACCTCACAATTCAATTGCGCCGCTTGGCCAATTGTGCTGATCCAGTCAGAGGATGACATTCCTTACGTTAAGAATATATGCACCTTGACTGAATAAGTGCGAGTTGCAAAGATGAGATATTCCGGTCAGAGCAAGAGATTCGGGCTGAAAACCCTCTCAGGCTGAGGCCTGGGCGAGACAATGCCGTAAAATGAAGTGGTTCAACCAAACGCATCATTTAAGAAGAGTGAAAAATGAGTCAATTAAACATCAAAGATATCGAAAAGATATACAAAAACCTAGCTGCCAAGCATGATGAGGCGCGCAAATCAGTCGGTCGCCCAATAACTTTGGCGGAAAAAATTCTTTTTGCCCACCTTGATGCATCGAGTCAGGGCAAGCCGGTAAGAGGCGAAACTTATGTGTTCCTGCGCCCCGACCGTGTCGCCATGCAGGATGCCACAGCCCAAATGGCTCTTCTCCAATTTATGCAAGCGCAGCTCAAGACAGTGGCGGTGCCGACGACAGTGCATTGCGATCACTTGATTCAGGCTCGCGTTGGCGCAGACCACGATTTGCAAAGCGCACTGACGGAAAACGAAGAAGTCTACAATTTCTTGCGCACTGCCAGCGAAAAACACGGCATTGGTTTTTGGAATCCGGGCGCAGGAATCATCCACCAAGTCGTGTTGGAAAATTATGCGTTTCCTGGTGGCATGATGATCGGCACCGACTCGCACACGCCTAACGGCGGCGGTCTGGGAATGATCGCCATCGGTGTCGGTGGTGCTGATGCAGTTGATGTGATGGCCGGTGAAGCTTGGGGTGTACGTTGGCCAAAATTGATTGGTGTGAAACTCACGGGCTCTTTGAATGGCTGGACATCGCCAAAAGACGTGATTCTCAAGCTTGCAGGAATTTTGACTGTGGCTGGTGGCACGGGCGCAATCATTGAATACTTTGGTCCTGGCACTAAGTCAATTAGCTGTACAGGTAAAGGTACGATAACAAACATGGGCGCCGAACTCGGTGCCACCACTTCCGTGTTCCCATTTGATGAGCGCATGGCGGCATATCTCAACATCACTAAGCGTGCCGATATCGCCAAACTTGCCGAACAATATAAAGAGTTCTTGGTTGCCGATCCGGAAGTGGAAAAAGATCCGAAGAAATACTACGACCAAGTTGTGGAAATCGATCTCGACAAATTAGAGCCGCACATTGTCGGACCGCACACGCCGGATCTTGCCAGACCAATTTCCGAATTTGCCAAGGAAGTTAAGGAGAAAGGTTATCCGGACAAACTAACTTACGCCTTGATCGGCAGCTGCACCAATTCTTCTTATGAAGATATGGGACGTGCGGCACACGTTGCGCAACAAGCAGTTGATCACGGAATGAAAGTTAGCTGCGGACTTTTAATCACGCCAGGCTCCGAGCAAATTCATCAGACTATCAAACGCGATGGTCAACTGAATGTTCTGGAGAAATTGGGTGGAACAGTGTTGGCAAATGCGTGCGGTCCATGCATCGGTCAATGGAAACGCGAAGACATCAAGCAAGGTGAATCGAATTCAATCATCACCTCGTTCAACCGCAATTTCCCGCGCCGCAACGACGGCAATCCGGAAACTCTAGCGTTCATCGGCAGTCCCGAAATTGTTACCGCCTTTGCGTTAGCTGGTCGTCTTTCGTTCAATCCTCTAAAAGATGAATTGAAAGCACCAGATGGCACCATTATCCATCTCGATCCACCGGTAGCAGACGAGCTTCCAGAAAATGGATTCATCAGCGAAGATTCCGGTTACATCGAGCCGGCGGTTGATGGCTCGAAAGTGCAAGTGAGCGTCAAGCCGGATTCCGAGCGTTTGCAATTGCTCGAGCCATTTGCTCCATGGGACGGCAAAGACTACATGAAACTTCCTGTCGTGCTCAAAGCCGTGGGCAAGTGCACAACCGATCACATTTCGCCTGCTGGTCCGTGGCTGAGATATCGCGGTCACATTGATAGAATAAGCGACAACATGTTCATCGGCGCAAACAATGCATTCGCCAAAAACCCTGGCGAAGGTTTCGATGTGCTGACTGGCAAAACCGCAGCGCTACCAGCGATTGCCCGCCACTACAAATCGGAAGGCATGGGTTGGGTGGCCATCGGTGATCTCAATTATGGTGAAGGTTCCAGTCGCGAACACGCAGCAATGTCGCCGAGATTCCTCGGTTGCAAGGTCGTGATTGCCAGAAGCTTTGCTCGTATTCACGAGACGAACTTGAAGAAGCAAGGCGTCCTCGCCTTTACGTTTGCTGATCCGAAAGACTACGAGCTGATCGAACAAACCGATCGCCTAAGCTTCGTCGGTTTAGAGGAACTGGCTCCGAATAATCCTGTACAAGCTATTATTCACAAGCCAGACGGCAAAGAGCACAAGGTCACGTTGAACCACACCATGACCGAAGAGCAAGTCGGCTGGTTCAATGCCGGCTCCGCCCTCAACCTAATCCGCCTCCGCCAGGAAGTCGGAAGCGCCAAATAATAAGCAACCCCTCGGCGAGGTATCGATACATGTTATTTCTATCTCGCCGAGTATTGCTTTCTTTTGTAGCGTGCATCTTAATATACGCTGGCAGTTCGCTGGCATTAGCGGAAACCTCTTTTCAACAGCAACTCGACAAAGTATCCGAAGCCTTCCAATCCGGCAAATATAGTACAGCGGTTGATTTATGCAATGAAATTATATGGGTGAATCCCAACTGCGCGGAGGCGTATTATAGGCGTGGCCGCACTAGGTTGGAAATGAGTAATTACGATGATGCAGTTGCTGATATCACTACAGCAATTTCATTGGATCCAAACAACCCTCATTATTATTTAGAACGAGGACACATACGCTACTTGCGTGAGGAATTTCAATCAGCAGCTCAAGATGCTAGTCAGTCCATCAGTTTGTATCCAAAATATGCGAATGCCTATGTTTGTCGAGCGCTCGCGCGACAGAAACTCGGGGACAACAAAGCGGCGATCGAGGATTGTACCCAAGCAATCAAGTTCGACAGCAGATCTTCGAGGGCTTACTATTTACGAAGCATTGCTCGTGGCAAAATAGGTGACCATAAAGGTGAAGCTGCTGATAAGAGAAAGGCAATTCGCCTAGATCCGCAACTTGACGATCCAGAACTTGCTAACGCTTTCGTTGAATCTGAAAAGAAAGCTCCATCAGAGAGCGTTCCAGTTGAATCCGGCAAGAAACTCAACAAGTGTTGTGACGGCAAGGAGACTGCAGACAAGACGAGCCCATTTGACTGGGGCGATATTTCTGAGGTAGATGCGCGGTCATTGGAAAGGGTCCTAAAGGACAATCCATACGTCGTTGTCTTCTGCTATGCCAATTGGTGCGGCCCATGTGTGGCTTCAAGACCGGTGGTGCGTGATGCCGCAGTGCATTACGGTGGGAAAATCAAATTCGTTAGGGCTAACACCGATGATAATCACAAGATCGCTGATAAATACAGGGTTAAGGGCATTCCGGAGTATGTAATGATTTCTCATTCCGAGTACTTCGATGGTCTTGTGGGTGCTGTACCGCTGCCTAAAGTAAAGGAATATCTTGACCGCTTTCTTGCATCAGACCAAAGCTCCAGCAAGTAGGCATCCAAGAATCCGATCGTTCCAAGACGCCCTAGCCTCGACCCACGCCTGGCAATTAGTAATTTCAGTTACATTAAATGAACCCCTAAAGTATAAGTTAAATATGGGGGTATATAGATCGTACTGGGAGGATTGTTCAATATTTGTGAGATAGATGGAAATAGGAAATGATAAGGACTCAGAACTAATCATGGCCAGTAAGAAATTCGGTGAAAATGTGGAAAGCGGGAACGACGGCAAGGATCAAGGAATTGCCGAAAAAAAGTCTCGTAATCAAACTGGTTTGGACAAGGAAAGTGTATCAGCTTGGTCGGGTAGAAAAGACGAGCGGGTAACTGCTTTGGAGACACCTGCTCACAAAGAATCGATGATGGAGAAGAGAGGCAAGCGTGATCAATCGGGTGGAAATCAGGCAAGCGATGAAGGTAACGAAGGAAAGGGTAGGCGCTCACGCAAAGTCGAGAGTACAGACGAATCATCTAGTAAGCCGGCAGACAAAAAGGAACTGAGGCAAGAATCGCCTGTTGCTAAGCTTGAGGCTCCTGCCGCATCGGGTAGACCTTCGGTAAAAGAAACTGCAGCTACCACATCTGATACCAAAGCGGCTCAGCAGCCAACTGAAAAGGCACAATCGAGGGAGCAACCAATTGCGAGTGAGTCTGCTGTGACTCGTCGTGATGCGCCGGCTCCAACTAGTCTAGCGAGTGATAGTCAAAAGTTTGCACAGTCAGTCGAAGCAGCGTCGCCAGGTGGGCGAAAACCCGAGTCAGCTCCTGAACCGGCAAAAGATGCACGTTCAACGAGAGAACAAGATGCTTCGTCACGCGCAGAAGCTAGGCAGCAATCTGATGCTAAAGATAGATTCGATATTCGGCAAGAACCAACTGGAAAAGTTAGTACACGAGAAGGTGCGGAGATGCGCACGTCGGAACAAGGCGGAAAACCAAGCGATGTGTCTGCGGTTAAGCCGGGTGACAAGGATGTGGGTGGCAAAACGCCGGGTCGCATTGATGATGTTGTGTTGACGCAATCACTAATGCCGCAAGAAAAGGGCGGGCGTGTTCCAACAGATTCTCATGATAAACCGCGCACTCCAGAAGGAGCACTTGGTGATGCAGCTGCTAAGCTATCCCGTCTGGTTGATATACAAACCAGTCACGATTCAATTACATTTACGCTTCAAACCAAAGATGGTCAACGTAAAATAGATCTTGCTGATCCAAAGACACAGCAATCAATTCTCGATGCTGCTGCGCTGAAAGACCAAGGCGACATCAGGGGCTTGCAAACAAAACATCCAGTTATCGCTGAGCTTCTCGGAACATTGAAACCAGATCAATTGAATCAAATCAAAGACACTCTCACGCAAGCACACGATCTTGGCCCTCGTAATAAAGCTATCGATGCTGCAGTCGTCCAAGATCTTTCGGTGTTGGCAGATCGCATTCGCTCGCAGATGAAAGATCAACCGGACCAAAAATCTCGTGGTGAACTCGGTGAAAAGCCTGATGCCACCAAAGATGCAAAGCTGGAAGGCAAGAAAGATATAAAATCTGAAACCGACGGAAAACTATCCGACAACGTTAAGCAAGCATTCACAAAGTTAGACAACGTCATCGATAAAATCAAGACCGCATTGCACAGTAAAGAGGACGCACAAGAAAAAATCAACGAGCGACAAGCCTCACACCTCGATTACATGAAGAACCTAGTCGAGAAATACGGCGGCGTACCTTCAGAAATCATTACTCCGAGGAGCACTGTCGCTGAACCAGGCAAACTCACCGATCAACACATGGACCAAATCTTCGATCGCTTGAGTAAATCAACAGAAAGTTCCAAAGTAACAAAAGAGGAAGCCGACGAATCCACGTCAGCAAAAAAGGACGATGAGGATACTCACACTACGTGCACCACAAATCAAGGCGACACCATTCGTACAATCGCCAGAGATCGCCTCGCCGATCCAAACCTCGCACCATTGATCTGCAAACTCAATCCCGGCTCATGCAAAATCGAAAACATTGATAACCCGTTTGCATCCGGCACATCAATCACGCTCCCAAACCAATCCGACATCGCAACCTACAGAAAACAGCTCCAAGATCGATCTGGAAGTAAAGCATGAGTTGCTGAGCTCGCGATGATGAACGACCGTGCTGTTTAGTGTGTTGTAGACTTCAAATTCTTTTCTATGAATAGAAGCTTTTCTCTTTCCTCTGGCGGTGGAGAAGGGTAGGAATCACACAGTGAATCGTGCACTGCTTTGAGCGCGGCCTCATTCGCTTTAGGAAATTCAGGAATATCCGAAAGATGATCATATATTTTCATGCCTAAGGCGGGAATTCTCCAATCACGATGCATTGTTCGGGCGACATCAAGATCTTGCAGGGCATGCTTCAAGCTTGCAACATGTAACTGTTGATTGTGATCTGTTTCCGCCTGAACACCTTGTCCGAAATACGCGAGACCGCGGGCGTAATAATGATTGGCGCTTGGGAATATTTTGATCGCTTGGGATTGTTTTTCGATAGCCTCGGCATAGTGACCAGCTATTCGAGCGTCCTTGCCCTCTTTGCTCAGCTTTGTTGCGGTATCATAACTTTCCTTGCTACCGATACGCGGATCGTACTCTCCCAACGCATAGACTGCAGAGGCGTTCGGTGAAGATGTATTACTTAGCTGGTTAGGCACTGCATTAGCTGACATGTGCATGCACAGAATAACAGCTATGATCACTAATGACTGATGAATTTTGATTCTCATAAAGTTCCTAGATACAGAGATGCAAGAGCATTTTACAAGTTCTTGAGTCCTGCGTCCAAGGCATGTTCGATGGTCTTGAGTTTCTCTTTCTCGGCTGGCGGTGGTGGGAAGGGATCTGATGCGTATAAGGCATCTTGGGCAGCTTTAAGTGCGGACCTTTTGGCATTCGGAAATTCAGGAACATCAGTGAGATGGTCGTATACTTTCATGACCGCAGCCGGAATTCTCCAATCGCGATGCATCGATCGGGCAACGCCAAGATCTTGCAAGGCATACTTCAAGCTTGAGACTTGCAATTGTTGGTTGCGATCTGTTTCGGCCTGAAGACCTTGTGCAAAATAAGCTAAACTGCGGCCATAATAATGACTGGCGCTGGGGTACATCCGGATTGCTTGGGATTGCTTTTCGATAGCCTCTGAATAGTGACCCGTTGTTCGAGCTTCTTTACCTTCTTTGCTCAGTTTTACTGCAGCATTGTAATTTGTCTCGGTTCCAATTTTTGGATCATATTGTCCAAGCGCATAGACTTCTTGATGGACACTTGACGGTAGTCCAAGTGTGCTTTGTGTATAGTTTTCAATTTTTGTTGTGGCTACTTCAAGACCTGACATATTGATTCCCTCCAATCCGTTTGCCTTGAAGATAATTTATTCGATTTTGGCATCTGAGTCAGTGGGGAACATACCATCGCGGTCTTCTGGGATTTCGTATGATTCCCAAAGACATTCTTGAATAATTCACCAGGCCACAAAATGTGTCCATTTATCGGTCGCCTCGCATTTGCATTTAATGTAATGGGTACATTGAAAATGGATTGGCGAATCAAATTAGTGAATATTTGACGTCAGTTTTTGTAACTTAATGGCTTGGAATTGAATTATATGGACGGCAAGATTACTGATATCGTGAGTTTGGAGGAGGCTGATTCGAGCGAAACCTCTGATAATACTTTGAGTGATAAATCGTCTAAAACTCCAGAGCCCTTGTTAGCAGAGGGAAGGAGCTTAAGTTTTGGGCCTCCAGCTATAGCGAATAGAAATGACGTTTCTTCTCCACAGAGCAATGTATCTGAAAAGAGAGGGTCCGCTGATGTCAAAACCCTCGCCAGTGCTGGAAATGAGGGTGGTCAAGTCGGAGTGTCTGATAACGCTAGAGGGTCAGGGAAGGTTTCGGAGACTTTGGTTGGCGCTGCGCCAGTGGCGGGGTCGGATGGTGGGCAGCGGAATTCGGCGCCGGTGGAAAAGGCGGCTTCGGCTCAAGGGGTGATCGCTTCTCGCGATTCTGGTGTCCACAATAGTTCATCGGCGAGTGCGACGGCACCGGAAAAGTTGGCTAGCGCGTCAACGAATGAAAAGTCAGCGTCTGCCAGTAGTGAAAAAGGTTTTTCATCTCAGGCGTCTGGAGAAAAGATAGCATCGTCTGCATCTTCGTCGTCTCCTGACGTGAAAGAGAGTAGTGCGTCGTCAGCAAGTGCATCGACATCTGTTAAGGCGGAGATTGATAGTTCTTCTAAGAAGCAGAGTGGTGGTGAATCATCGGCTGAAAGTGGTGGCAAAGAAGAAGGAAAAGGTCGCAGCAAAGGTGATGGTACAGCACATGATACCAAGTCGGAAGTAGGAAAGAGCGACGATGAGAAGTCGTCAGGATCGAAATCACGCAGCGCGCGTTCTGAATCGGATGAAGACAGTTCACCGCGGGGACGAAAGGACAAAGATTCGTCGACTGATGGCGGTAAGAGTGGCAAAGAATCATCAAGTGATGGTGGCAAGGGCAATAAAGATATTTCTGCTGATGCTGGAAAAGGAAATGGCAAAGAATTAGATTCTGGCAAAGTGCGTGGTAAAGATAACGATGCCGTCGAGAGCAAGTCTTCCATTCGCGCTGAAGCAAGTGGTAAGACATCAACTTCCGAAACTGGCATGCGTCAGTCGGAGCAAGCGGGAAAAGTTGAGGCAACGGACAGAGGCATTCAGGCGCCGAAGGCAGGAGATCCTAAGGGAGATGGAAGTGGCATCGCGCTCGTAGATGGAAAGATGCTTCAGGATGCAAATAAGATTCGATCACAAGGTGGAAGTGGTGGCGTCGGTGGTGGCAGTGGTGGTTCTTCGTTTGATGGTCGCTCCCGCAAGCCGGATAAACCGCAGTCTCCGGAAGGCGGCGGCGGTGATGGTCGCCCAGGCAGATCTCCTGGTGACAAGACACCTAATGACATAAACGACAAATCACGCGGTAATGACAAAGTTACCTTGACTGTCGATACGAAAACTGGCGGCAAGCAGGAAGTCAATCTTGCAGACAAAGCGACGCAGAAGAACATGTTGGAAGCGATCAACATGGTTCAGAAAGGCGAGCAAAACAAAGCAGAAAGATCATTTCCTGTAATTGCACACCTTGTTTCGCAATTTACTGTGCGGCAAATTGATCAGGTGAAGCAGCTTCTCACGTCAGCTTTTGATGCGGTGAAAGCTGGCAAGGCGAATGATTCAGCTAAAGTCGAAAAGCTTACTAAGGCCGAAGTGAAGGCGCTGCAGGCTGAAGTGGCTAAAGACATTGCGCTTGTAGTCCAACAATTTAAGGGACAGTCCAAGGCTTCCTCTGGAGATTTGCAAAAAGAATTATCAAAGACGCCATCATTAGATCAGTCAAAAGATCTTGCTAAAGATTCGGCATCTTCCAAACAGCCAGTAAGAGAGCAGGGAATTGCCCGTGCCGTCGAGTCCACGCAAAATAAGAATCAACAGGTTATGCGCGCTGAACGCGAGCCGATCAAAGCGCAAGACAATCAAATTGCTAGACCGATTGTGAGACCAGAGGATAGAGCAAATGTTAGAAGTGATTCGCAGCCTCATCTGCGGCATGATGCGAAACCGGATCTGAAGAATGCGCGTGAAATCATTCCTGGTGTTAAGCCGGACACAAGACTTGATTCCAAAAGTGAAGTCAAAAAAGATATCGCCCGAGAATCAAAGTCAGAACTAAAGTCAGAATCGAAAACAGACGCACACGCTGAAATTAGAAAGACGAATCAGCCAAAAGAAACATTCAACAATCGCGTGGTGCGCGAGGGTGCCTTCATGTTTGATCGCCTGATCGGCATGATCAAAAAGACTCTAGGCGATGAGATCGAGACTCTTGAAAATCGAAACAAGGCGCTAGAAAATCACAATGCTGCTGTTAGCGATCTCTTGGTGAAATTCAGCACGACAATTGCATCTGCGAGTGGACCTTTTGATGACACTGGCCCGATCACAGACGAACGCATCGATCAGATCTTCGAAAAAATGCAGAAGTCTGCTGCGCCAGATATCGGGAAAAACGAAGACGGTTCTATTTCATTGGCGCAATTCCACGGCGCGCAAGAACGTCGTTCATACACCGTTCAATCCGGCGACACCGCTCATTCAATTGCCAGAGATCAGCTAAGCGATCCAAATCTAGTTTCGCTAATCTGCCAATTCAATCCCAATCTCTGCCGAATGGAAGACATCAATGAGGCATTGCCACAAGGAATGGAAATCGTCATCCCCAATCAAGCCGACATCAACGTGTACAAAAAAGAACACGCCACGATTAGTTAGTATCCAGAATCAGGTCGGATGTCCTAGCTAGACATCGGCACTGCCAGCGACTGCAAGAACTCTCGCACGCTGTCGCGTGATCAATAGCGCCATTTTGTCGAATAGTCCCATTCGGGATTATTTCCCATTTAAGCACTCCTCCTGCAACGAAATACTCCCGCACGGGACTATTGTGGTTCGGGTCTCTGCTATAATAAATAAAAATCCCGCTCGGGAGTATTGCCCAATGAGTCTCAAGACAGCCAAAGAAATTGGAGAACTGGTTCGCAACATACGCAAAGGCCACAAGGTAACTCAAAAGGAACTTGCCGCTGCTTCTGGAACGGGCATTCGCTTTATTCGAGAACTTGAGAAAGGCAAACCAACCTGCGAATTGGGAAAGGCGATGCTGGTGCTCTCGATGCTAGGCATTTGCCTGGAGGTAAGCCATCCCAGATCAAATGATAGTGGGCAACGAGGCAAGGCGTAATGGATAGTAAACAACTTTCGGTTCGATTGCATGGTCTGCCGGTTGGCGTCCTTGAACAAGATCTGCAAGGAGCGATGCATTTTACTTATCTTGAGACAGCTGCGCATGCGCTCTCGATTAGTATGCCTCTAACGAAAAATGTTTATGACAACAATCATTGCGTGGCATTTTTTGGCGGACTGCTGCCGGAAAGCGACCATGTGCGCAAAGTATTAGGCAAGAAATTTGCTGTCAGTCCTAATAATTCATTTGGCTTACTAAGGGAGATTGGCAAAGACTGCGCGGGGGCTATTTCATTCCATCCCGTAGACGAGCCGGTTCTTGCTCATGATGATTTTGCTTTAGAAGGTCGTGTTCTGTCGGATGAAGAACTAGTCACTTACATACAAGAACTACCGACGAAGCCGCTTTTCATAGGCGTAGATGGTTTGCGGCTATCACTTGCCGGTATTCAGGACAAGGCAGCCATTTGTCTGATCGATGAGCATATCGCGATTCCCCAACATGGATGCCCAACTACACATATTCTCAAGCCGGCTATTGATCGCTTTGCCGGCACGGTTGAAAATGAATATTTCTGCATGACACTTGCCAAACGACTTGGTTTGCCTGTTGCCGAGGTTGAAATGCGCCGGGCAAAGGATATTTCTTATCTCCTGGTAAAACGCTATGACCGCACAACTTTAGACAACAGAATTCGCCGAATTCATCAGGAAGATTTCTGCCAGGCTCTATGTGTAAGGACATCACATAAATATCAAAACGAGGGCGGACCAGGTTTCAAGCAATGTTTCGATCTTCTGCGCCTGACCAGCACACCGGTTATAGACCGAACAAGATTCGCTCAATTCGTGATTTTTAACTATCTAATCGGCAACAATGACGCTCATGCCAAAAATTATTCGTTACTTCATTTACCAAATGACACCATTGAGTTAGCCCCTCTTTACGATACTTTGTCGACGTGCATTTACAAAGATCTCAGCAAAAGGATGGCTATGAAAATCAGCAGCAAGTATGAATTGGATCGTGTCGATCCTCGACACTGGCAGGAGCTCTGCCAGGATATTGGCTACTCATACCCCTTGCTAAAGGAGACATTGCTTTCACAGACCGAAGGCATTCTTGAAACAGCAAAAAGGGAATTTACAATTCTCAAGGAAAGCTCTATCGATCTAGGTTCGGTAAATAGCATTATCTCGTTGCTTGAAAAGCATTGCACAAAAATCCTCAAGCGATTCAAGGAGTTATAGACAATGCAAGCTCTTATACAGTTCAGTTGCCACTTGCTTTTGCTCCCAATCAATTTATAAGCAGAACGGCAAGTTTCGCGAGGCACGCCGAGACAAAAGTATGTCCGTAAACCTATTGCGAGTGCTCAGGAAATCACGGACTGTCAAGCAGAATTTAGCTGGATAGTGGCACCGCAAGGGACTGCAAGAACTCGCGCACGCTTTCGCGGAACAGATCCGGATCCTGCAGATACAGATCTATATGATCCGAGTTCGGCAGGCGCACAAATTTCTTTGGCTCAGTTGCATGCTCAAACACTTGCTCTGCGTGAGCAAAAGGCACCGTACCGTCTTTCATACCATGAATAATCAAAAGCGGCGGATGCTTTTTCTTCACAACGCAAACATTGTCCAACAGCGGCTGAGGATACAACCAACTTGGATACGCTCTAAGTGGTGGCACATGCTCGCCACCAATGCGCCGCAAGGATTCAAATCCGGATTGCAAGACAAGCGCACCAGTCGGAACGACCGTGGACAGATAACTTGCAACGCCGGAACCAAGCGATTCACCGTAGTTGATGATATTGTCTGGATTGATCTCCGCTTTCTCTACCAAATATTTGTATGCAGCAACTCCATCCTCGCAAATCTTGCGCACGGACGGCTGCCCTTCCGATCTACCATAGCCCTGATAATCATAAATAAGCACCGATGCGCCAGCCTGAAGCAAAACACTCACAAGTCCCATGCGCGTCGTCAAATTGCCGCCGTTGCCGTGGTGAAACAAAATCGTTTTCGTCGCATTGGGATTCTGGAAAAACCAACCGTGCAAAGTTCTGCCATTTGAGGAAGGAAAGTAGACATCGCGGCGCTTCACATCGGACATCATATCCACGTGATAATCGCCAATCGGATACTTGTCCGGATGGAACAGCAACTTGCTATATAAAGGAATGTTTATACGCGGCGAGAACGCAAGATATATTGCGCCAAGCGCTGCGGCGGTTGTCAGGGGAATTCTGATTAGGTTCATTTTGATCCCTTTTTCAAGTGCTGATCATGCCGTCCAATTTCCAAATTTTGGGCAGTGATGCGAGGGCAACGCGAATAAACTGATAATAGCATGACGCTATTAAGGAAGATGACGGGCTGTGCGTTCAAGCCCCAGCCAAGGTTTCCGCGCCCCTTGACTTTATTTTATTACCTACTGAGAGATTTTCAGCGGAAAATCTCTCACGCTTTTCTGAAATTTTTTGAGACCGGCGCCAATTTCTCTTCCTGTAAGATTGTCCCTGCGATGCGCTCAAAGACGAGCCACCTCCGCATGACTTCATCCACCCATTCCCAACCGAGGAAAAATCAGTGATAGATATTGCCAAGATAACCTTGATGCTCCTAGCCATCCTTTGTGCCGGAGGCGGCATCATGGGCTACGTCAAAGCGAAAAGTAAACCCTCGCTCATCGCCGGCGTCATATCGGCAATGCTTCTAGCTGTCTGCGCCACCGTCAGCTGCGTCAGCCCCGACGTCACCAAACCCGCGCTCTGGGCCGGCAACATCATCGCCTTGCTTTTGACAGTCATGTTCTCCGTCCGCTACAACAAGACGCGCAAATTCATGCCATCCGGTCTGATGATAATTCTTTGCATGGTAAGCGTCGTCACCGTGACCATGGCGCTCCTCGGAGGTTAAGCGCCTTTAGTCCGCAGCCGACAATCTTGGCCGGAATCTTGGCTATAATTGAGCAAGCAATTTTGCATGTGGTCATTTGCTCTCGGGCAACATCCTGACGACCCGGCCCACAATTTCTACAAGGATTGAAATATATGGAAGCAACCAAGAGAACCGAAACCGCGGAAGGTTTGGGTTCAACAACACGTCGCGACAACTGGTGGCTCGAGCCCATGCTGGTGGCGATTGGTTTTGGACTCTTCATCGTCTACGCCACATGGAGAGCTTTAGAAGGTCAATATTACGAATGGGGTCCATACTTATCGCCCTTCTATTCGCCAAAACTCTCCTTTGATTGGTGGAAGTGGTCACCGGCAATTTTGATCCTTTGGATACCGGCAGGCTTCCGTGCCACTTGCTACTACTACCGCAAAGCCTACTATCGCGCTTACTTTTTAGATCCGCCGGCCTGCTCCGTGGGACATTTTGGTGGACACAACTATTGCGGCGAAAATTCATTTCCATTTATCTTGCAGAATTTGCACCGCTACATGTTCTACCTTGCCACCATCGTTCTGGCATTCTTGTGGTACGACGTGTTTCTCGCATTCAACTGGAACGGCTCGTTTGGTTGCGGCGTCGGCACACTCGTCATGCTCGCCAACGTTCTTTTCCTTTCTGCCTACACATTTGGTTGCCACGCCTGGCGCCATTTGGTTGGTGGCAAACTCGATTGTTTCTCTTGCACCTCCGGTACACAAACTCAATTCAAACTCTGGGAAGTAGTCACCAAGCTCAATGAACATCACATGTTCTGGGCCTGGGTAAGTTTGTTCTCCGTTGGTTTTACCGACTTCTACATTCGCATGGTGTCAACTGGCGCCATCCAAGACATAAGGCTTTTCTAAAATGGCAAATTACGAAACACACGAATTCGATGTAATTGTTATTGGTGCTGGTGGTGCTGGACTGAGAGCGGCAATTGAAGCCTCTGCTCAAGGAGCAACTGTCGGGCTAGTTTGCAAATCGTTGCTTGGTAAAGCGCACACTGTTATGGCAGAAGGCGGTATTGCCGCAGCGCTTGCTAATGTCGATCCGCAAGATGGATGGGAAACACATTTCCGCGATACGATGAAGGGCGGAAAGATGCTGAACAACTGGCGCATGGCTCAGTTGCACGCGCAAGAGGCACCAGATCGCGTAAAAGAATTGGAACGCTGGGGCGCGGTGTTCGATCGCACGAAGGAAGGAAAAATTCTTCAGCGTGCATTTGGCGGACACACATGGAAGCGTCTCTGTCACGTCGGTGATCGCACCGGTTTGGAAATGATCCGCACATTGCAAGACAAAGGTGTGCACCAAGGCATTTCCATTTATATGGAATGCACCATTTCGCGTTTGCTGAAAGAAGGCAACAAAGTTTGCGGCGCTTTTGGATATTATCGCGAAGATGGGCGTTACGTTCTCTTCAAAGCCAAAGCAGTTGTTTTGGCCACCGGTGGTGTTGGCAGAGCCTTCCCCGTTACTTCTAATTCGTGGGAATACACAGCCGATGGTCACGGTCTGGCATATGAAGCCGGTGCTGATCTGATCGACATGGAATTCGTTCAGTTCCACCCGACAGGCATGGTTTGGCCGCCTGGCGTGAAAGGTCTTTTGGTTACAGAGGCGGTGCGCGGTGAAGGCGGAATTTTGCGCAACAATAAAGGCGAGCGCTTCATGTTCAAGTACTTGCCGGAAGCCACCAAACACGAATTTGCTGATACGGAAGAAGAAGCAAAGCGCTGGACGGATGCAGCGGTTGCAGGCACCAAGACAGACGCGCGCCGACCACCAGAATTGTCCACGCGGGACAATGTCGCTCGTGCTATCTACACCGAAGTAAAAGAAGGACGCGGCTCTCCGCATGGTGGCGCGTTCTTGGATATCAGCTATCAGGATTCCGAGAGAGTCAAGAAAAAACTGCCAAGCATGTATCACCAATTCAAAGAATTGGCCGATGTGGATATCACACAAGTACCAATGGAAGTTGGACCGACAATGCACTACATCATGGGTGGCGTGCGTGTTGATGCTGATACCGGGGCATCCCGTGTGCCAGGTCTTTATGCTGCCGGCGAAGTAGCCGGTGGCATGCATGGTGCTAACCGTCTTGGTGGCAATTCACTTTCTGACTTGGTTGTATTTGGCAGAATTGCCGGACTTGGTGCAGCAAATTATGCGAAAGCACAATCGAGCTTCTCAAGCATTCCGGAAAAAGAAATCCAATCGGCAATTGATGAGCTTGAAGCACCACTTGCCAGAAAAGGTGGACCAAACCCTTACGACTTGCAGAAGCAACTGAACGACATCATGGGTACTTATGTCGGCATCTTCCGTGAAGAAAAGGATCTGGAAACCGGAATTGCCGGTTTAGAAAAACTCAAAGAAGAGATCAAGAAAGTTTCCTCCCCGGGTAGCAGAGTCTACAATCCGGGTTGGCACTTGGCTCTCAACTTGAAGACCATGATGGTAGCGTCTGAGGCAATTGCACGTGCTGCCCTTCTGAGAAAGGAAAGTCGTGGTGCTCATAGCCGTCTTGACTTTACAAAGACGGAAGATGAATACGGCACATTCAACATTGCCTCATCCGATGACAATGGAAAGATGAAGTTGGATAAGACACCACTTCCAGAAATGCCTGCAGATTTAGAGAAGCTTTTTGCCAAGAAGGAACCAGCACATGCGTGAAGCCACACTTAAAGTCTCTTGCGGTGACAAAGATAACGCGGAGTTCAAGACGTACAAAGTACCGATTGAAGAAGGTATGGTCGTACTCGATGCTATACATTACATTCAAGCGCATATGGAGCCGGAACTGGCTGTGCGCTGGAACTGCAAAGCCGCTAAGTGCGGTTCCTGCAGCGCCGAAGTAAACGGTCATCCGAGCTTGATGTGTAAGTCTCGCCTGGACCACTTTGCTGAAGGCGAAGAAATAACCGTCGAGCCAATCAAGGCATTCCCCCGCATCAAGGATTTGGTTACGGACGTTTCTTGGAACTACGAAACTAATAAGAAGATCCCGCCATTCAAGCCGAAAAAAGATGCGGATTGGACTTTCTATCAAGAAGACATCGAACGTGTGCAAGAATTCCGCAAGTGTATAGAATGTTTCTTGTGCCAAGACGTTTGCCACGTCCTGCGCGATCACGATCGCAAAGACGCTTTCGTCGGCCCAAGATTCTTAGTACGCACAGCCGGTCTTGAAATGCACCCGCTCGATACCGATAACCGCGCCGAGTTTTTGAAAGATCACGCCGGCATCGGTTTCTGCAATATTACTAAGTGCTGTACAGAAGTTTGCCCAGAGTCAATTCACATCACCGACAACGCGATCATCCCATTGAAAGAACGCGTCGTCGATCAATTCTACGATCCAGTCCTCTGGTTCTTCCGCAAACTCTTCGGCAAAGCCTAACAACACACAATCATGTCATCCTGAGGAGCGCCGAGCGCGACGAAGGACCTCTCAAGTCTCAACGAAGTCAGTTGAGAAAACTACTTGATTCGGTTTAGGAAAACCTGCAACTTCTCTTCCTGCCTCTCCCTCGCTGACCATTGTTTTACTTTCTCGATATCAATTGGATGTTTTTGCGCGATCCAGATTGCTTGATCGAGACACTGCCTGTCATTGGAGAAATAAAACCAAGTCAGCCTGTCCATCACCGATTGTGTCGGCGAGAACATTTTAATGGTCACGCCGGAAACCTTCATGTGTCCTTCGGCTTGCACCGGTAAATCATCACCAATCGCAAGAGGTCCTGTAGGAAACTCTACAGTAAACGACGTGCTCGGATGGACAAAATCTTTGCCCGCACTTTCAAATCCCAACTCCGACATTGCCTGGGTGATCTTCTTATGATCCGCAGGACTGATAAAATCCAAATCGCGTGATTCGTATTTATTGTTTGTGTAAATGCTTACAACAGATCCACCAACTAAGACTGCATCTATTTGGTGCTCAGTAAGTTTTTTCACAACGATGGCAGCAAGTTCTTCGCGCGTTGTGTTGGCCGCAATTTTTCTCATAAGGCTTTACCTGTTCGACGTGGGCGGCGCCGCTCACGAAAGAATTGTTCCGTTTGTTCTTCCGGCATTAGCACGAGCATTTTTTCTACAAGAGCTATCAACTCGGCTTTGATTGCCAGCCGAGGATTGAGACGAAAGAGTTTGATGTTGCCGGAAAATTGGCTGACCAAAATGCCACCAGCCTCCAACCTCTCTAATTGCAGTTGCACTTGTCTGGGAGCAATGCCAAATATTTTGGCAATGCCATTGATGTAGCCCTCGCCATAGTTGACTATGTAGAGCAAGCAGGCTTCCGCAACCCTGTTTCCAAATAGTGCCTTGTACATTTCCATCACCAAATATTATCACACTAATTGATATAAACATACCACTTATTGATATAACTATATCACAAAATGATATGATTCTATCGATAAATATTGACCAATTTGATTAAAATGACTAAAATGGTCAATATCTGCGAGGCTAGCAAACAATGAAGACAATTTCCTCCACCGATTGCAAAACCAGATTTGGTGAATGCCTGGACGGTGTGCGCACCGAGCCCCTCACGATTGAAAAGACAGGGCGTCCAGTTGCCGTACTCATTTCTAGCTCTGAATATGCTCGATTAATGGCTATGGAAGATGCATATTGGATTGCACGAGCAAAAGAAGCCGAAGCGTCTGGCTTTATCGGAACAGAAAAATCAATGGAACTTTTGAAAGCAGCATTAGATGCGGAAGCTTGATCTAACGAATGATGCTGCGAGCTTTCTAACCGGATTGGAAGCAAAGCAAACTAGACAAGTTTGGCACAAAGTTATAGCACTAATGAAAGATTCAAGACCCAATGATTCAATTGCCATGGGCGAAGAGTACTTTCGCACAGATATAGGTGAGTATCGCATAGTATACAGATTCGATGCCGGGTGCCTTTATGTCATCGTCGTTGGAAAGCGTAACGACGACGAGGTCTATCATCGGTTCAAAAATAAGAAGTAGTCTCGTCACGCAGATGGAGAAGTTTGATGTCCTTATAGCTGCGAAAGTCGGCATCAAAGGTAACTAGACGGTAATCGCCGGCGGCAGCAAATGCCGCCAAATATGCATCAGTCCAATCACCCGCACGTATGTTGAATTCTTGCGCGAAGCGCCCAAGCCATGCGTCCAGCTCTTGAGGCTCATCTGCTAGATGAATGTGCGGTACGGACAACCAAGTCGACAATGCTTTCCAGGCTGAGGCACCATTGAGAACGCGTTTGCCTAAAATCTGCGTATTGGTCAAGTAACGCAAAAGAGCTAGCGCTGTCAGCCGGCAGAATACCAATTCGGTGCCTGCTTCATCGTCCCAGTAACGCCGCGCTCTTTTGTAATGCACATGATCCGGTGCGGAAAGCGGCAGCCAGACACTAACGTCTAGTAGATCGCGCATCCTTGCTCTTATCCTCTGCCTCTTCTAGCCGCTTCAGCTCACTAGCGGAGAATGCTTTTATTGGTTTTCCCGTTGAGGGAATTATCACTGGCGGCGCCTGACGATTGATTTCGCGAATCGTCCTCCCGGCCCCTAGACGCAACCCTTGCTCAATTAAGCTTTGCACCAAACCACGCAAGGGAATGCCGCTCTTTGCCGCTCGTACCTTGAGCGTGCGATAGAGTTCATCGGGTAAATCGATAGTTGTGCGCATAAATACATATTCGCATATTTATGCATACTTGTCAACAGTTGGCTGAACACGCTTGCCACAGAGCCAGCTAACGCAAATTGGGCTATCCATGCGTTAAGGCGATTAGTTCAGCTTGGCGCTCTCGGGAAAGACCGGCAGCGAAGGAGAAATCATTTCGTTCGCTGTGATACCACTTCAATGTATCGGCAATCGTATCGCTAAGAGGTCGAAATGAAAGACCGCAAGCAACAGCCTTCTCATTGTTGACCGCGAGGATGCCTTTCATCTCGTGATTGTCTGGCAGCCGGAGCGGTAAATCTGTCCAAGGCTCGACCTGATTATCGAGAAGAAATTGATCTGCAAGCCAAACGAATTCAGCATTAGAGATTGATCTGAACTATTGATCCAAGTTATTGATCCAAGTTATTGATCCAAGTTATTGATACGGATTCTCTCTGTATTCTTGCAAGGGATCGGCCGGCTGTTGTTGCTGCTGCTGTTGCTCTGGTGGCGCTTGCTGCACTGGCTGCTCAACCGGAGCCTGCTCGACAGGTTGTTGCACTTGTTGTTGTGCTTGCTCAGGTGGTGCTTGCTGCTGTCCTGGTGGTGGCAAAATCGGCTCTTCTTCCACCGGCGCCGGAATGTTGCACGTGTAAGTCCACGTCGCGCGCGACTTGCTATCAGTCATTGTCAAAGTTGGTATCTTCGCCTTTGCCATGAACTCTTTAATCGGATCAATAATTGCTTTGCGCTGCTCTTTGTCTTTCAACCTGGTTTGAATATCCAGCTCAACCATTTGATCAGCATTTTTATCTACGGGTTGTCCGCTGGCAGTCCAAGAGAACTTTCCCTTGGCACCAACCGCGGCGAGCCCTTGTGTGATCTTGGACTCGATGATTTGCCTGGCTTCCGTGTAAGTCATCTTTTCCATCGGATCTTCGGCAACCGGTCCGCGATTCATCACTTGCCCGACCCAGCTCACTTGCATGGCGGCAAAAATGCCGATACCAACTACGACTATGGCAATGATAATTGGAACGACATTAATTGAAGGTTCCTTTTGCGTGGCGAAGCGATCACTTGAGAATGTTGACTGGCGGACAATTTGCTTAGCACCGCAGGAGGGACAAACCTCCTCATGCCCATGCAGTGGAACTCGGCAATTGGCACAATCATGCATAATTTTGTCTCGCTTTCAGGTTCGACGTCAAAACAGACACCTACTTCAAATTTATCATCTTTATATAGTGGACTTGCTTTATCAGTCGCTTGTTTTCGCTTGCCCAAGATTTCTCATTGGCAAGACAATCCCGATCAAGAAGCCGGCAACCAGTCCGCCCAAGTGAACATAAGCGGCAACATGCGGCATAAAATGATCGAAAAGTACTTGAGTCAAAGCAATTGCTGTCATCACCAAAAGTTCTTTCGATCTGAGATTAATTGGCAAAGTGCCTTTCAAGCGAAAGATTCCAGCAGCAATGGCGCCAAACAGTCCGAGCACGGCGCCTGATGCACCAATTGCAGGAATATCCGGAGCTAAAGCAATTTGAGCAATCCCACCAAGAGTACCAGCCAGAAGATAGATGACGACAAAATTCACAGAACCAAAAAGGTTGGCAGCCATTTTACCGAACCACCAAAGACCAACTAAATTGAAACCAATATGCGCAAAATATGAATGCAGGAATTGATAAGTGACAAGCCGCCACCACTGACCCTCTAAAACATAAGGTCCATACAAAGTGCCCCAATTGAAAAAGGACATGGACAAATTTACGGCAGCAGGCGATTTGGAAACCATGAACAAGTGGCTGAGAGCAAAGACGATTAAGTTGAGCACAACGAGCCCAACCACAGCTTTGGGAATTCGCGTCGGCCAAAAAATATCGCTGATCAACTGAGATTTGATCAGTACACTCTGCACTTGCTTAACAGAATCAGACCACTGTGTGTAATCACAAGCTGGTGCCGATGTGGTTTCGCCCAAGTTCTTGAGCTGTGTTTCAATACGCAACTTCCAGGTTGCCATAGATGGTGGCAACTTGCTGGCAGCTTCTTCCAGTACTTGTTTGGCTTCTTCCGTCTCACCGCGCACGACTAAGCATCGCCCAAGCCAATAGTCTTTGGCCACAAGCGGCAATGGTTGTTTGATTTTGTTTAGCCTGTCGAAGAGAGCAACTAGTTCATCTTTTGCACCGGCAAGGCTGAAAAACGAAATCAGTGTAAGATCTATAGTACCAGGCTGCATTTGCGCGTTTGACACATCGGCTTGGCATATTGCTTGTGCTGCCTCGTTAATCATGTTCAATTCCAAATAAGCACGCATCGCCGAGCTGGCAACGGTCCATGAAACTGGCTTTGTGCTTGCGGCTTTGATTTCCTGGTAGTCGTCAATTAGCTTTTTCCAGTCCTTAGCTAATATCAGGCCAGTCAAAATGTAACTGGTAATTGCCTCGCGGGTTTGTTTTGGCACAGGCGAGTTGTACCATGATTTGAGCAAAGCCTCTGCCTTTTCATGCGATTGACTGTCTGTCTTCATAAACAAAGACATGGCAATGGCCATGTCTACCCAAAGTTTGCCAGGTTGTCCCCAGAAAAACCATTTGAGCGTGGTGGCACGTTTGATAGCGTCGTCTCCACGCAGCGCCATGAAATCTTGTCCCATCTTTTGTAGATAGAATCGCGGAATCAAATAGACAACCGCAAACAATCCCCAGCCAAGCCAAACGCAGAGTTTGCTTATTTCCGGGGATTGGCTGTCAAAAATTCCGTAAGCTGCCACCAAAAGTATAACCAGCCACTGCAGGCAGAAACCCCATGACCAGCGAATGCCCATGCGTACATAAGTTACCAGGGCGATGATACCGATCAGAACTAAAGGGAATAGCCAAAGTGCAGGCACTTATATGGTCTTCTTTCTTTGCTGAATTGCTCGGACAAATTTTTCTGTTATTAATTGTGGGCGTGTGATCGCAGAACCAACCACGACCGCATAAGCACCAAGATCTAAGGCGCGAATTACTTCCTCTGGATGCCAAACGCGACCTTCCAGTACGACCGGTACGTTTACTTGCTTGCACAATTCTTCCAACAATTTGAAATCAGGACCGCTTGTTTCGCCGGAAGTTTCTTCCGTGTATCCGGACAATGTCGTTGATATTACATCGGCACCAGATTCCGCTGCGGCAAGACCATCAGCCAAGGTTGAGGCATCAGCCCAGCAAAGCTTGCCGAGTTCTTTGTGAATGCGGTCAATTAATTGAGCAACGGTAAGATCGTCCGGACGCGGCCTGGCAGTCGCGTCGAAGGCAATAATGTCTGCACCAGCTTCACCTAAGAGCTTTGCTTCGTTGAAAGTACTAGTAATATAAACTGTACTAAACCTTTTGTTGTGGCTGACTGCCGGTGATTTAGAAAGTCCGACAATCGGCAAAGCAGTGCGCTGACGCACATAGCCAATGTTATCTGCTCCCGCCAAACGTAAACCGATGGCGCCACCATTTATCGCCGACATGGAAAGCGCCAGTATATGCTCCGGTGAATCGAGCGGCTCGCCGCGGCTAGCCTGGCAAGAAACAATCAATCCGCCTGCAAGTTTTTTCAGCACCGGAGGAATGTTTTGTTTTGATGTATCTATTGCCATCTTCATTTTCTCCGAAAGCTCTTGCGAGCCGAGTATATTTTGATTTTATGCGGAACTATTTTACCAAGGCGAGTCTAATGAGGCGAGCAGATCACACTCCGTTTAGACTTGCTAGTCTAGCTTGGGCAAATTCATGCAAATGAACTTGGGCTGTGTCATTTCCGACATGGCAAAACGCACGCCTTCCAGACCGAGCCCGGATTCTTTGCGTCCACCATAAGGCATATGATCAGCACGGAACATTGGCGAGTCGTTGATCATTACGCCGCCTGCATCAATCTTGCGCGCAGCCTTGAAAGCCGTTTCCAGATCTTTGGTGAATATGCCGGCTTGCAAGCCATAACGAGAGTCGTTGACTTTATCAATCGCCTCATCAATGGTGGCATATTTCATCACCGAAACGACAGGACCGAATACCTCGCCGCAAACAACTTGCATGTCGGGATTTGTCTCTGTTAGCACTGCCGGTTCAATCACGTTTTTGGCTTGAGCCTTACCACCACAAACGAGTTTCGCTCCTTTGTTTACAGCTTCCTCAATCCAACTTATAGTTTTTTCTACAGCACCAGAATCAATTACCGGACCAACATCAGTGGTGTCATCCAGCGGATCGCCTGGCTTGAGTGCTTTTACCGCATCAATAAATTTGGCCAGAAATTGCGGATAAACCTTTTCTTGCACGTAAATGCGCTGCACGGAAATGCAAGTTTGTCCGGCATTGGCAAATCCACCGCGGGCAGCAGCTGCGCAGGCAGCGTTGATGTCCGCATCTTCGTGAACTATCAAACCGGCATTGCCACCAAGTTCCAAAATCAAACGTGTACCTGGGTGCACTTCCTTGCGTAAGCGCCAGCCAACTTCGGCTGAGCCTGTAAATGTCAGCATGGCCAATCGGGAATCACGCACCAAGACATTGCCTTTTGATCCACGGCAAGGAACAATTTGAAATGCTCCTTCGGGCAGTCCGGCTTCGGCAAGCAATTCTGCCAACTTGAAGCTGGATATAGGGGTCTGCGAAGATGGCTTGAGCACAACTGTGTTTCCACATGCCAGTGCTGGTGCCACCTTATGTGATACCAAGTTCAAAGGAAAATTGAAGGGAGTAATTGCACCAATCACGCCAATTGGTTGGCGGATTGTCACGGACAAACGGCCTTCGTGTCCGGGATTGCGATCCATGGCTTGTTGTTCGCCATCCAAACGCAAAGTTTCTTCCGCCGCAATCGCAAACGTGGAGGAAGCGCGAATCACTTCTAAGCGCGCATCTTTAATTGGTTTGCCACCTTCAAGCGCAATGGTGCGCGCCAAATCTTCGAGATTGTCTTCAATTAATTGCGAAGTCTTGGCGAGAATTTTTGCTCTCTTATGTGCCGGCATTTTCGACATCACATTTTTAAATGTCTCTTCAGCAATTGTCAGAGCCCGATCAATTGCTTTCTCATCTGCTTGCGCGACAGCAGCGATACCCTCGCCACTATATGGACTCTTGATTTCCACAAATTCGTGCGATGCTACGCCTTGAATATGCAGTGGATATTGAATAATTTCCTTTAACATGATTTTTCCCCCAGTCCTAATTTTAGGCTGAAATCGCCGAGAATATGCTAACTGGCGCTCATTAGCAGATGAAAAGGGGCTTAAAATAATCTTGTCATGAGCGGCGCCTATATATATTTATTCTCCTTACGCTTAGGACAATGGTAAACTGACCAAGATGATTACTGACAAGTCTTTCTCTTCTTTAGTCAGAACAATTTTGCGAGCTTTCCCAACTTCTGTGGGCGCTCTAATATTTTTACTTGCGCTTATAAGCTTGCCAATCTTTGTCGTATCGGCTGCCTCAGCTGCATCAGCCAACGACAATCGCTTGGTCAGTCCGGAAACCCAGGCTCGTTTGCGTGAGGTGGAAAGAAGACGCAAGGAACTGCGCGAGCGTTTGTCTGCTGCCCGGAAAAAAGAACAATTGGCGCTTCTCCAATTGAATAAAATCAAAAGCCGCTTGAATGAAACTACCGGTCATTTGATGTCGTCCAAACATAAGCTCAAAAAGACGGAAACCAAGATCAACGAGACTGAGCAAAAGATTAATCAGACTCAATACAAGGAACAAAGTTTGTCCGAACAGGCAGCCGATCGCCTGAGAGAAATTTACGAAGGGCAGCGCGTCACTTTTGTGGAAATGTTGTTCCAGGTTCAGTCGCTACAATCATTGCTTGATATTTTCTATTATCAAGAACGCATTGCTGCCATGGACAAGGAATTGCTTGATGAGCTGAAGACGCATGCCGAAGAATTGGCGGCAAAGAAAGATTGGCTTGGACACGAAAAGAAAAATCTTGGCGATTTGGTTGTGCAGTTTGCCCAACAAGCCATGAAGATCAACAAAGAAAAACTCAACCAAGAACAAGTTGCCGACCGCCTAAAAACTCAGAGGGCATTTTACGAGCAAGCCGAACAACAATTAGCCATGGAATCGCAAAGATTGGAAACACAGATTCTTAACATGGAATCGAGAAACAAGTCCAAGGGCGGCAGTGCCACTGGCTCCGGTAATCTCAGCATTCCTTTGCGCGCACCAGTTACTTCACCATTTGGTTGGCGCCATCACCCAGTGTTTGGCATTCGCCGTTTTCACACTGGTGTTGATTTAGCTGGTCCAAATCATTCGCCAATTAAGGCCGCTGACTCTGGTAGCGTATTGTATACAGGCTGGTATGGTGGCTATGGCAAAGTGGTAATTATCAGCCACGGCAAAGGCATGGCGACACTTTATGCTCACTTGTCCGTTATCAAAGCGCAAGCCGGCGAAAATGTCACTAAAGGCCAAGTGATTGCCTACGAAGGCACAACAGGCTTTTCCACCGGTCCACACTTACACTTTGAAGTGCGCTTAAACGGCAAACCGAACAATCCACTCAATTACGTCCGTTAACTAGGCGATGCGACTGGCTTTGTTGCGCAACTCTTTGACTAAATCTTCTTGCCCGAGCAGGTAACCGCGGCGCGCCTGATCGTCGGCATAAGCAATGATGGTTTCGGTTAGTGAATTCAAAAGCGGTATCGGTACAAATTCACTTATCTGATTCAAATAACGTTCGACAGACATCCATTCTTCCGTATTGAGCGGAATGGCATCATCAAGCCTGGCGATTACCGAGTAATTGCGCAGCTTCTCCCCTTTTGGAGGATTTGAAAATCGGCTTGATTCCATTTGAGGTGCCCCCTTTGCGTCTTTGCGCATTGGATGTAATTTTGCCTGCGCGTATTGGCACTTGATTTCTCTCGTGTTCCAATCGCTCTCACCCCCTGTTATTCCCACAGTGAGGTGGACTAACCACTTAGCAACTCTAGCTTTCCTTAAATTCTTACGCAGAGGGCCTTTCCGGATGCATCTTCTTGTAAAGATCCCTGACAAAAGCCTCAGCCTGAGCGCGGCTCGTCACTTCGCCCAATCCTTGAGCCTCTTCCAAACTGGTAAGAATTTCTCCGACAATTTGTCCCGGCTCGATTGCCAAGAGCTTCATCACCTCATTTCCGTCCATAAAGCGTTGCAAACTGATCTGTCCTTCTTTAAAGACGGAGAAACCCTGAAAAAGTTCAATCAAATTGTTTTCAAGAGAATTCCAGTTTTCACCCTCGATTCCTGGTCCACGCGTGGCACCCAAATCAGCAAATGCCAAGAGCATAAGCTCAGGTACGTCGTCGCCACAATTTCTGTAGAAGCGATGGACAGCTTTCTGTGTTGGCTCACCTTGGTGAAATAACTGTCCTGGGCGCAAGTGCCATTCCACAAGCTTGACGATGAAGCGTGAAAGCGGGCGTGACCAGCGCAAACGCTCGGCAATTTTTTCGCTTAGATCGGCGCCAACTTTGTCGTGACCATAAAACGTATGTCTGCCTTCCTCTGTAATATTCCATGTACCAGGCTTGCCGATGTCGTGTAAAAGGCAGGCTGCTTTGGTGGCAGCTAATCGAGTGATACCAGAGGCAATTTCTTGCTTGTAACTAAGACGTGCCCATTCGGGAACACTGGATACGCGGGCCTCTGCTTGGGCCACCAATTCCAATGTGTGATCCCATAGTCCTAAATGATGAAATGCGTTTGTCGTGACTTTGCGCGTTTCTTTCAGCTCGGGAAAAATCACCTCGAGAATGCCGTATTCACCCATGGTTTTGACGATGGGAAAAACATTGTCTGCTTCCAGAGTCAAAAAGAATTCATAAGAGATGCGCTCTGGTGCAACTTGCGACAATTTGTCTGCATGGCGCTTGATCATTGCCAAAGTCTCAGGCTCGATTGTGCCACCAAAACGTGAGGCAAAACGAAAGGCACGCAAAAGCCTCAATGGATCATCAAGAAAGTTTTGTTCGGAAATGCAACGAATTGTGTGCGCCTTAAGATCGTCCATACCGCCGACCAGATCAATTACCTCATCCGGCTTATTGTGATCCCATGCCAAAGCATTGATAGTGAAGTCACGTCTTTTGATGTCCGTCTCAATATCCTTACCGACACAACCAGCGAAGTCTAAATTGATGTTTTCTTGAAAAACAACGCGCGCCGTATCATTTTCTAAATCAAGCAGAACAAAGTGTCCATTGAGTTTTTCTGCCACCTGGCGCGCCAGACCTATTGCCGACGTGTCACAAACCGCAAAGTCAAAATCCCTTGGCTCTCTCTCAATTCCCCCCAAAGCATCACGCAAGAAACCGCCGACAAGATATATTCTCGCCCCTGTATCTTTTGCAATACCAATCACTTTCTGATTAGCTTCTTGCTCAAGCGGATTTAAGCCTTTAGGAAACAATTGATCTGCCTATCTATCTAAGACCCTATATCTAAGACAAAGTCTGGTGCTGCATCTTTTCCATTTCTTCGGAAGACAATTGCAGGTGACCGAGAGCATAAACGACACCACCAACCAAGCTGATCAGAGTGGTAAGACCTAACCAGATGATCGCATAAGTCAAAGCATGTGACTTGTCGACGCCCATCATCACGAGGAAATATGTGTATGCCCATTCACGGATGCCGATGCCGTTGAAAGTCGGCGTGATGAAACCAAGAACGGCAACTGAAGGATAAAAGACGAAGTAGTACCAGATCGGCACTTGCGTCAGTCCGAGCGCAAAGCCAATGGCTATGTGCACGACGACAATTAATGCTTGCAAGACAAGCGACCACATCAAGCTGACTGCCATCAAGTTTTTGTCTTTCCAATAAACCGCAGCAGCCGACTCAGTAAATTGACGCGTGATCCAATTTTTCTCACCGAGGATCATGCGAGCCAAGCGTGGGACGAGCGGTATGACACCAAAAACAAAGGCCGTACCTGCGTAAATTGGCCACTTAAGTTGCCAGGGAAGCGAGAACCCACCTGGTCCAAAAACAATACCCAGAGTTGCCATCAAAAACAACACTGAGATACCGAGCACTCTGTCTGCCAAAACAGAATAAAAAGCGTTCGCCCATTTATTCGTACCTTTGGACAAGTAATAGCAACGGCTCACATCACCACCGACAGTGGATGGCAAAAAGAGATTGAAGAAAAGTCCGACATAGCAATACTGTGTCAGCTTCAAAAGTGGCTTCTTCAAACCAACGGCAGCTGCCAGCAATTGCCAGCGATGCGCATTGAGGAAATAGGAAGACAAGAAAAGTGCTACGGCAAAACCCAAATACCAAAAGTTTGCATGCTTGGCCGCTTCCCAACTCTTGGAGAAATCAACTTTGCCGAAAACAAAAAGCGATGCCAAAAGCACAATACTAATCAGCGACTTCAGCAATAATTTCGTGTTCTTAGACATTGCTGGTTTCTGAGCCGGATCGCCTTGTGAAGATTTATCTTTGAAACTTGTGTCAGGAAGGTCTGACGTGTCTGCCCGGTCACCAAAGTCTAGACTCAGTTGCTGAGGCAATGTTTCCTCAAGCTTGGTATCTGTGATCATGCCCTTAGGCTCCCCTTGACCTACTAAATTTCCTACTTTATAGATCGTGCAATTTTATTAGCCAGTTATATCAGTTACAGCCAAGAAAAATGCAGATGTTAAGTTAGAAATCAGGTCGGAAGTCAAGACAAAAATGCTGCGCAATTTGAGTGACGAAGAAGTCAATTGGTAAGAGTGAATTGGCAAGAGCCAGGCAGTCATTATTTTGCCACTCGAACTTTTCTCAACAAAAATCAGGCCAAGTCTCGACTGGCACGACAAAGGCAGGTTAAAATTAATTATCTTCAGAATCAATATTAGTCTGGCTTACTTCAATTGATTCGATTATATTCTTTGACACGAATTACTTAGCTTCCATCATTGCGGAAAGGTTTTACTACCAGTGAAATTGCATGCCCCGAAAAACATATGCGAAGCGATAAGTAAGATTGCAGTGGTGGCATCTGCCTGCTTGGTGATTTTGGCAACCCAAAGTGCTTTTGCTGCCCAAGACAAATCGTCTGTTCCGCCATCGGCTCTTTACCATCAGGCTTGGCGGTTAATCAAAGATTCTTATTATGAGAGAAATTACAACGGGCAAGATTGGTCGCGCTGGCAGCACCGTTACGATGGCAAGCTCAAAGACCTTGATGATGCGCACAAGGCCGTTGAAACCATGCTGGCTAGCCTTGGCGATCCTTATACACGCTTTTTGAATCGTGATGCTTTTGACGAAGAAAAGTCGCAAATTGAGGCACGCTTGTTTGGTGTTGGTATGCAACTGGGGATGAATAAAGAACATCGCGTAGTTGTGATTGCACCAATTGAAGGAACACCGGCAGCCAATGCTGGCATTCATTCTGGCGATGAAATTATCGAAGTTGATGACAAGCAAGTCAAAGGACAGTCGCTCGACCAAGTTGTAAAACAAATTCGCGGTCCCATTAATTCAAAAGTCGCAATCACAATTTCACGCGGCACGGAAAAGAAAAGATTGACCATGGTGCGGGCTGAAATCCCGATTCGGGCTGTGGCAAACGCCGAAGTTCTGCCTGGCAATCTTGGTTATATCCGTCTTGATAGTTTCATTTCCTCAAAAGCCAATGACGAAATGCGCGAGTCGCTACGCAAGCTGGCGCCGACTGATGGAATTGTCTTGGACTTGCGCAATAACCCCGGTGGATTGCTTTCAAACGCCATTGAAATTGCCAATATGTTTTTAGATCATGGCATTATCGTTTCTACAATTGATGCTGATGGATACAAATCACCAACGCCTTGCAGTCAGAGACCAACCACGAGAAAACCGCTTGTGGTCTTGATCAATCCCGGCAGTGCATCTGCCAGCGAAATTCTCAGTGGTGCTTTGCGTGATAACGACAGAGCCAAATTGATTGGTCAAAAGTCTTTCGGTAAAGGTTTGGTGCAGGCAATTAACAAGCTTGATGATGGCAGTGGTATCAACGTAACTATTGCTCGCTATCTCACACCGAACGACACCGATATTCACAAGCATGGCATCGTGCCGGACTACGAAGTGGAGATTAAGGAAGAAGACTTCAAGGCTGGCAAAGGTCCTTGGTGGATTGACCCCAATATGACCAACTTCAAGCGCTCAGCTCTCGATGGAAAAGATGTGCAACTGAGCAAAGCAGTTGAAGTGCTGAAAAAAGAAATCGCAAGCCAAACGCACACTGCCACCACTCCCGCTACCACAGTCAAATACTAAGCACTATCTTCCAAAGACGCCTGTCGTCCGTAGGGGCGAGGCATGCCTCGCCCGCAAGCGCTATCTTCCAAAGACGATTGTCATCCGTAGGGGCATTTACCAAGCTGTCATCCTGAGGAGGAGCAAAGCGACGACGAAGGATCTCTCATGAGATCTAGCAGTCCAAGCCTTGAATAGCACGGCCGTGATGCTTGTCTTGAGAAGTTGTCGTGATTGTTGTTGCTTGTTCAACCAACCAATCCGGTGCCTTGCGTCCGGTGAGAATCAAAACGGTTGGGTCTTGGCGCAAATCTAAAACCGGTCGTATGTATTCCCAACTAAGAATGCCAACGCGGCCAATATCTAAAAGCTCATCACAAATAACTATGTCATCTCGACGCATCAAGGCATTGGTAACGAAGATCAATCCTTGTTTGGCTGCATCAACATCTTCTGGCAAAATGCCATTGGGAGAGCTATAAAGGCGGAAGCTGCCCTTTGGTCCGGTGCCAATTCGGTTGACGCCTGTGTAGTTGATAGTCAGTTTGCCGAATCCATCTTGACCAAGTTCTTCTGCGCGACTAAGGAAACGCAGCGCATCTCCTTCGGAGGAATTCTCTTCCAGCTTATCGAAAAAAATCATGCTGACATTTTTGCCCGTCGCCAAGGCACGCAAGACAACTCCAAATGTGGCGGTCGTCTTGCCGCAGCCTGTACCAAGATACAAACGCACTCTTTCTGGATGAGTGACCGGTGTATCGGTTTGGCTGGAAGATGTCATTTGAAATGCTCACAGATTTACACGAATATCATAGCTTGTAATTCGAACCAAACGCTTATCGAACTGGAACCGGACGTCCTTCTTGATTGACGGAAACAAAGGTCAGCTCGGCTTGTGTCACCTGAACAATTTCGCCCTTGCGATTTTTAGACTCAACTTCCACTTGTACAGTTACCGAAGTATTGCCGACTCTGACTGTGGATGCGTAAAAACTTACGACTTCACCAACTAGCACTGGTTGATGGAAGACAACTTCCTTCATTGCAACTGTTACCAGTCTGTTTTTTGTATGCTTGCCGGCTTCAACGCTGCCGGCTAAGTCGATATAGCTTAAGATTACTCCACCAAATATAGTACCGTTGCCATTTGTATCTCTAGGTAGGAGTACAACGCGGATAGCCGGTTCGCGTCGAGACTGATCTAAAGAGTTCAGATTAGAACTGTCAGTCATAAGTTACCTCCTAAAATCTTTCGCTCAATTGGCGATTTTGATTTAAGATCCTATCACTTTAGGCATCAGTCTTTGACTATCTTAAATTGGCAACCCATCTAATCTCTTTGGTAACAAGTTCTTGTTAGCATTATCGCGAGTATACATATTATTATGAATGCCTCACATAAACCAAACGTGCTGAATTTGGCTGCCATAGAAGGCGAGCTGACTACACGTTATTTGGGCAGACCAAAATCAGGCGCAAACGAATTATCAGAAAGCATTGCCTCGACTAACTCACGGGCTTTGGAGTTGGCAAAATCCGGTGCTGCCTCCGGAACAATGATTCTGGCGCGCCAACAAACTGCTGGACGTGGACGCCTTGGCAGAAGTTGGGTCTCGCCCTTGGACTCTGGCATCTATGCAAGTTTTATTTTGCGACCACCAAGCAATCTCGTGGCAATTGAGCGAATGACTCTTTATACATTAGCTGCCGGTGTAGCTTGTGTGAAAGCAATTGGTGAATGTCTTTCAGTGCCGATTGGTCTGAAGTGGGTAAATGATCTAGTCATTGATGGCAAAAAAGTCGGTGGCATACTAGCTGAAATGCCGAGTCTTACTGTCAAAGGCGCCTTGGATGATTTGAAAGCAGATGATCTGGCAATCGTGCTTGGTATTGGTATCAATATTTGTTTTCAGCCAAATGAAATTCCAGACGAGTTAAAACCAAAAATTGACTGGTTGGAAATGCACACTGAATCAGTTGTGGACAAGAACAAATTACTGGCTACTTGTGCAAAATCAATTGAAGAATGTTGTGAAGCAATTGAACAAGCCCAAGATCAAAAACTATTAGCTGAATGGAAACAATATTCTGTCACTCTCGGCAAACAAATTCGCGCCGTCAGCGGTGATACCGTGATCGAAGGCCAAGCAGAAGACATCACCGATTCTGGTGCCTTAATCGTGAGAAAATCCGACGGGCATAAAACAATACTTTACGCCGGCGAAATCTCCATCCGCCAAGCCGACGGCAGCTACGTTTAACGAACCAACAAGCATGTCGTCCTGAGCGAAGCGAAGGATCTCTCATTACGCCTTTTTCAAAACGTGCGCAAGCGCTGCTTGAATCTCTGGATAAATAAACTTGTAACCTGATTCCTGCAATTTTTGCGGTTCGACTTTTGCTGATGCAAGTAAAAGCTCATCGGCCATTTGACCGAACATCAGCCTGGCAGCAAAATCTGGCAATGGCATAAACGCTGGTCTATGCAAGACCTTTCCTAAAGCTGTGGAAAAGTCGGCATTTGTAACCGGCTTAGGTGCCACCACATTTAGCGGTCCTGAAAGTGATTCTGTGACAAGTGCATGCAAGATAATCTGGGCAACATCATCAATGGCAACCCAACTCATGTATTGCTTGCCAGATCCAATTGGTCCACCGGCACCAATTAAAAATGGTGGCAACATTTTTGCCAATGCTCCACCTTCGGTGGAGAGGACAACTCCGAATCGAAGATTGCAAACTCTGATGCCAGCATTGGCTGCACTTTGACAGGTTGCTTCCCATTCTTGGCAGACTTCGGCAAGAAATCCGCTTCCGGCTGGACTTTTTTCTGTGAGAGTTTCTTCTCCCCGGTTGCCATAAAATCCAATTGCCGATGCGGCAATGAAAGTCTTGGGTGGTGTCTTCAGTTGCGAAATTGCCTCAGCAATAAGTTTGGTGCCAGTCACCCGACTTTGGCGAATCTCAGCTTTCTTTGATTCTGTCCAGCGGCCGCTGGCGACATTTTCTCCTGCCAAATGAATCAGCGCATCAATGCCTTCGAGCTTTGTGCTATCGATGGTGCCTGCATCCGGATTCCAAAAAATTTCGTTTTGATCTGTTATTTCTTGCCTAACCAAGCGTACTAAAGAATGTCCACGAGCGTTCAGTAGTTTCGTAGCTTGCCTGCCAATTAGTCCACGTGATCCTGTGATTGCGATTTTCATTTAGCTGCCTCGTTACGAAAAGGGCGGGGAAACCCCGCCCCTACAAGGAATATATTCTATGTATTTCGTGTATCGTAAATTAGACGGTTGAATCCGGTCCGCCTGAGTGCTTGCGTGCACCGGCAAATCGTTTGGCGCAAACGTCCCAATCCAAATTATTCACGAACGCATCCAAATATTTGGCGCGATCAATGCCGTAATCGATCATGTAAGCATGCTCGTATACGTCTAGAACCAAAATTGGAATTACATTCGCCGGTACCCACATATTGTGCATATCCAGACCATAAGCATGCAATTGACCATCGCGAGTGTTGTAACCAACAATTACCCAACCGCGCATGCACTTGCCTGCCGCTTTGAGGTAATCCATGAACTTACCAATTGATCCAAAGCGCGCTTCCAGTGCGGCGCGCAAGTCACCAGTTGGTTCGCCACCCTTACCACCAAGATTGCCAAAGTAAAATTCGTGATAAACCACACCATTCAAGGCATAGCTTTGCTCCACCAAAAGTTCTCTCAGTGGTGCATATGTTGCGTTCGCTCCGGTGAGATCGACATCTCTTAGCTTGGTTTGAATCTCATTGGCCTTTGTCACATAACCTTTGTAGAGTTTCAAGTGCTGTTCGATTTGGTTGGCAGACAATCCTTCCATCTTGCCCTTTGCCAATACCGAATAATCTTTTGCCACATAAGGATCAGTTGTCGGCAGTGCAGCAGCGGTTGTTTGTGCCACCACTGGTGCTGCAGCCACCAAGGAGCCGGCAGCTAAAGCACCCATGAGAAGAACTTCGCGCCTGGTCACCACTTCGTTATCCACAACTTCAAAGTTTCCAATTAGGTTCCGCTTTTCAGATGTCATGTTTTGCTCCTTGTCGGAAAAAAGATTAGTATATCAAGACAATGTCTACCAATAATAACGCTCTTCCTAGACCATCTGCCAGTCATAGTCTGACTTTGCGTCTTAAAATTTCAAATTCGCCGGGCACGCTCGGTCGGGTTACGTCGCTAATCGGTGAAGTGGGCGGCGATATTGGTGCTATTGATATTGCCGGCTTTGAAAAGGAATGTATCATTCGTGATATCACGATTAATGTACGTGACTCAGCCCACGGCGAGGAAATAGTTCGCCGATTGCAAGAGCTGAAAGACATTTCCGTTGTCAATGTTTCTGATCGCACGTTTCTCATGCACTTGGGTGGCAAGATAAATGTGACCAATAAAGTGCCGTTGCGTACGCGTGACGATCTGTCCATGGCTTACACTCCCGGCGTGGCTCGTGTTTGTATGGCAATTCACGATCAACCGGAAAATGTTTACAAACTAACAATTAAACGCAACAGCGTGGCCGTGATTACTGATGGTTCGGCAGTCTTAGGTTTGGGAAATATTGGGCCAGAGGCGGCATTACCTGTGATGGAAGGCAAAGCCATGCTTTTCAAAGAGTTTGGCAAAATTGATGCTTACCCAATTTGTCTTGCCACGCAAGACCCGGAAGAAATTATTCGCACCGTAAAAAACATTGCCCCTGTATTTGGTGGCATCAATTTGGAAGATATTTCCGCGCCCAGATGTTTTGAAATTGAAACGCGCTTGAAACAAGAATTAGACATTCCCGTATTTCATGACGATCAACATGGCACGGCAGTCGTGGTTTTAGCTGCACTATATAATGCACTAAAGATTGTCAAAAAAGAAATGTCCGATCTGAAAGTCGTGGTTTCTGGTGTTGGTGCGGCTGGTGTTGCATGCTCCAAAATCCTCATGGCCGCTGGTGTCAAAAACATCGTTGGTTTTGATCGCACCGGTGCGATTTATGCTGGACGCGCCGAACAGATGAATTACATGAAGGAATGGTTTGCCGCTCACACAAATCCGAATGGCTTGAAAGGCACAATTCAGGAAGCGCTTGTTGGTGCCGACTTGTACTTGGGTTTATCTGGTCCAGGCACTATTAATGCCAGTGATCTGAGCAAAATGAATCGTGACCCAATTGTCTTTGCCATGGCCAATCCCACTCCGGAAGTGATGCCGGAAGCAGCACAGCCTTATGTGCGAATTATGGCAACGGGGCGTTCTGATTATCCCAATCAAATAAACAATGTTCTTTGTTTTCCAGGCATATTTCGCGGTGCGCTCGATTGTCACGCTTCCGACATTAATGAGGAAATGAAATTGGCGGCAGCTGAGGCCATCGCCTCGGTAATTTCTGCCAATGAGCTGAACGAAGACTACATAATTCCAGGTGTATTTAACCCGAGAGTAGCTGAAGCAGTTGCCGAAGCAGTGGCCAAAGCGGCACGTAAATCTGGCGTGGCACGCAAGCAAGCCCACCCAATTGGTGAACATGACGACTGGGGCATGGCTGGCGATTATTAGATTTTGCGATTATTAAATGGCACAAAATCCATCATTTATATAGCAAATATTCCCCAGACCTGAATGGCAGTGCTTTTGTCAGCTCTTGACCACATCGCCTAACTAATCTAAGTTAGAGATATGAGGGTCGATGATGGAGGTTCCTTAAATGCGCTGGCAAGACATAATCGATAGACGCCGCCAGGAAAGGCGTGCTCAAGCCGAGAAAGAAGAGGCTGAGCAACGCAAGCAGGAACAAAATCGGCAAAGACAAGAAAGGCGAGATCAAATGAGGCGCCAGATTGCCGAAATGCAGGTGCAGAAGCAGTACGAGGAACGGGATGCTCGTCGCCGTGCTGAAGACACGACACTGGCCAAGCCGGAAGATCGCGAGCACTAAGCTTCCCGACTTAAATCTATGTCTTTTAAGAAATAGTTTCTGTTGTGCTTGTGGAATTATCAGGCACTGGGTTCTCGCTCGTATTGGAAGGATCTGCTGGGCTTTCGCCTTCCAGGATTTCTTTGTCTCTGTGCGAGCGGCGTTGTCTGTGCCGATTCAAAACTTCGGCAAAAAAGACAGCCATGGCCAAGACAACTGCACCAACGCTAAGCAAGTAGGTCGTTTGTCCAACAAAAGATGTGGCAATTAAACCTAAGACAGCCGTGACTGAATAAAGCAAATATGCGACTTTCTTTTGGGAAAGACCGGCGCGCAATAGCTGATGGTGAATGTGTTCCGCGTCAGGTGAAAGCGGTGAGCGACCATGTGCAAGACGGCGAATGATCGCCCAAGAAGTATCCAAAAGAGGAAAGAACAAGATCAATAAGACCAGAACAAAGGTTGGCACTATCAAAGTTGCAGCCGTCGCCCCTTTGAGCACACCGGTAATTGAAACAGCTGCTAAAACAAATCCGACAAGATAAGCACCGGAGTCACCAATAAAAATATGTGCCGGGTTGAAATTCCAACGCAAGAATCCCAGCAAGGCTCCGGCCAATACTGCGGCGATTAGGGCTGCACATGGTTGATTGATGCTTGGCGCTAAGGCAACTGCCCAAATAGTCATTGATGAAATAGCTGAAACTCCGGCGGCTAAGCCATCCATGCCATCGATAAGATTGACAGCATTGGCCACACCGACAAGCCAAATTACTGTGATTGGCAAACCCCATTGCATCAAAGCAATTGGCTCACCACCATGCAAATGAATGAAACCAAAATCAAAGTTCATGGTTAAGGGAATCGGAATGTATTTAATTCGCACGCCCAAAGAATAAGCGGCACAACCTGCCAGAACTTGCACAAGCAGTTTGACTTTGGCCGGAATAGATTCTAAATCGTCCAAAAGTCCAAGCACAAAAATTAGTGTGCCACCAACGGCGATACCAGCTAATCCGCCCTCTTTCGGTAAGCGACCGGATATGGCAAGCATGGCAGTCATCGTCATTAAAAGACTAATGAAGATGGCAACGCCACCGAGCCTTGGCACAGCAACTTTATGAATGCGCCTTTCTTCACCTGGTTTGTCAACCAAACCAAGCCGCATGGCGCGAGCGCGAATTTCTGGTGTCAGCCACCAGGAAATGGAAAGCGCCATGAGAAAGCCAGGTATTTGCAAACGATCCAATTGGTAATTGGAAATTGTCGCCGCCCAGACCAAAGCGATGATGAACAAAAGTGCCTGGCAGAACTTAATGGCCATTAGCGAACCCCTGCTAAGCGATTTGCATAGAGAGGATATTTGCGGCAAAGTTCGGCAACTTGTTTGAGCACTTGCTCGTGAATTTCAGTATCTTCCGGATGCTTCAACTTATCGGCAATGCATTGAGCAATAATTTCCATTTCTGGCTCATTCATTGCCCGTGTCGTTATTGCTGGTGTGCCGATTCTCAAGCCACTTGTGATGCCTGGTTTTTGTGGGTCATTAGGAATCGTGTTTTTATTGGTTGTGATTTTTACTGATTCCAATAAATCGGAGGCTTTCTTGCCGGTCATAGAAATTGAACGTAGATCGACAGTCATTAAATGATTGTCGGTTCCACCTGAAACTATTGCTAGTCCATGTCCAATTAAAGATTCGGCCAGTTTGTTGGCATTTTTGACAATGCGCTTTTGGTATTCCTTAAACTCTGGTTGCAATGCCTCTTGGAAGGCAACAGCTTTTGCGGCAATCACATGCATCAAAGGTCCGCCTTGCATACCTGGAAACACAGCCTTATCGATAGCTTGGGCAAATTCTTCCTGGCACATTACAACGCCACCACGTGGACCGCGCAAAGTTTTGTGAGTCGTGGTCGTGACAAAATGAGCATGCGGAAATGCGTTCGGATGGATACCGGCGGCAATTAGTCCGGCAATGTGAGCCACATCGGCCATTAAATAAGCGCCAACGCTATCGGCAATTTGGCGGAATTTCTCAAAATCGATAATCCGTGGATAGTTACTCGCGCCACAAATGATTAGTCGTGGTTTGTGTTGAGCAGCTATTTTGGCCACATGCTCGTAATCAATGCGACCTGTCTGACTGTCTACTCCGTAGCTGACAATGTTGAACCATTTGCCGGAAAAATTGACTGGTGAACCATGGGTAAGATGTCCGCCTTGATCCAAAGCCATACCTAAAATGGTGTCACCTGGTTGCAGCATAGCCATATAAACGGACATATTGGCCTGTGCTCCGGAATGCGGTTGAACATTGGCATGGGGAGCGCCAAAAAGTTTTTTCACTCTTTCGATCGCCAGGACTTCGGCTTGATCGACAAATTCGCAGCCGCCGTAATAGCGCTTGCCCGGCAAACCTTCTGCATATTTGTTGGTTAGCACAGAACCTTGTGCTTCTAAAACGGCATCAGAGACGAAATTCTCCGATGCAATCAGCTCGAGCCCATTTTGCTGGCGCTCAAGTTCCTTGCCAATGGCACTAAAAATGGCTGGATCTGTATCTTTTAAGCTGGTCACGAATTTGGTCCCCCACTCTTAGTGAACCTTCTAATTTTAATACATACACCTAAACCAAAGATAGCTCATTCAGCCTATCTTGTTGAATTTAAGCCTGCTTGTCATCAGAGTTTCAAGCTTGTGACCAAATCAAGGGCCTTAGTTCTCTGCCCGGCTCGATGTTCGATGTAACCTTGTAAGAGTCGATGGGCAGCCGTCATTGCTGCTTTGTTTGTGCTTGCCTGGCCACTATCAAAAGGTTGCAAGGTGCCCGCCAAAACCAAATGCTTCCAAACTTTTGGCGTAATCTCGATGCTTTCGCCAAAAAGCTTACGGAATCCATCATCGTGCCAGGCACGTCTTTCCCCGACTTGCGGCACGCGACTTTCTTGATAGCATTGCCGGCAGACGATGCCACCAAGTTCACGATCAAATGTCGACAAGTTCAAATCGTTGATCACTTGCCGGCAAGTAACGCAAAATGTCAGTTCTGGCTTGTAACCCAAAATGTCCAAAAGACCGAGTTCGAATTTGAGACATAACCACAGTGAATAGACTTGCCAGTCTGTTTGTGATTTTGATTCGGAGCTTGATTTTGTTCCCGCTTCGCATTGGTCTTTTAGGGCTTGAAAGAAAAAATCAAAATAGTCATTGGCCTCTTCGGCTAAACCTTGAGCGAAATGATCGGTCAGCTCCGCATAATAAAGCCCAAAAGAAAGGCGTGTCAGATCCTTTCTCAAACCAGAAAATGTTTCCAGACTTTCTGCTTGCGTGATGATATCTAGCGATCGTCCTTTGGCAATGAGCAAGCGATTTACATTTAAGACATCGGCTTTGCCTGTGATTTTTGATCCAGGTTTGCGCGCGCCTTTAGCCACGGCTTTAATTGCACCGCGTTCTTTGGTGAAGATCGTCAGAACTTTGTCTGATTCGCCGAGATTGAAACTGGCGATATTGATGCCGCTCACGCTGTAGGTGGACATTGGGAAATCCTGAGTGCTAACTGTGACCGTTGAAAGCAAAAAGCAAAACACCAATACCAAAGATCATTCGATAAACGATAAAGACCCAGGTAGAGTGCTTCTGTAAGTATTTTATTAACCAGGCGATAGCGAGATAACTGACTACCAAAGATGTGATCAAGCCTACAGCTAGTGAGGCGATACCATTGTCCGACAATCCGTGGCTGATTAGTTCTTTCAGCTCAAGCAATCCACTTAAGGTAATTGCTGGTATGCCGAGCAAGAAACTAAAGCGCGCCGCATCTTCCCGTTTGATGTTCAAAAAAAGTGACACGGTCAAAGTCGAACCGGAGCGTGAGCAGCCTGGAATCAGAGCTAAACATTGTCCCAGCCCAACCAAAAATCCATCGTTAATGGAAAGATTCTCCATTGTTCTTATGCGCTTGCCAGTGTTTTCTGCGGCAAACAACAACAATCCCATACCAATGGAAGCCGAACCAATCACCTGCAAAGATCTTAGTGGGCTGTGATCCGCTTCCAGCAAGGGTTTGAGTAGAAGACCAAGAATGCAAATCGGAATAGTACCAAATAAAATACCAAGCACAAGTTTTAGATCATGATTGTTCAGATCTTTACTTTGAATCGCCTTGAGCGAACCGCGGGCCAAGGAAAAAAGATCAGACCAAAAATAACCAATTACTGCAATTACCGATCCTAGTTGAATGACAGCCGAATAAGCAGCACCGGGATCGTCCCAACCTAAAAGGGCGGGCACGACTCTTAAGTGAGCAGTAGAGCTAATTGGTAAAAATTCAGTCAGACCTTGGACGATTCCGAGTACGGCTGCTTCCAGCAAATTCATGAAGTAAGTCCGCTCCTCGTTAGTCCAGTTTGTCCATTTTTGACTGCATCGATCTTAAGTTGCCTGTAGCCCGTCTTGGGTCAGTTGCCGCGTCTTTGCTTGTTTCTTTGTTAGCGTCTTTGCCGATCAGGCTTTTGTCGCCTGTATTGCCTTTGAGAAAGTTCGAAAGACCGGCCAACTTTTGTGACTCAGACAAAGCTTGCGCCTGTCCCTGGGCAGTTTCCGTATATCCCAGAGAAGTAAGCAAGTTTATCAGGTTTTGCTTGTCCACTTCTGGGATTTGACCAAATTCAAGACCGATTTCGCAGGTATTCATCAACCAGTTAGACGTCTTGCGAGCCACACGGCAAATCACAGCAATATCGCCAATCGAATTTTGGATGGTGATGTGCACTTGCGAATTCAGTTGCAAATGCTCAAAATCGTCTTCTTTTGCCTCTAAGCAAATTCCGCCACGCGAGATGTCCTTGGCCGTCACTTCAATGACACCGCCTTGATCGATAGAAAGCCAGACCGGGCTGGTAAAGGTAATGCGTGGGTGTTTACGTTGCTCGACTACAGGAGTAAATTTCGGACTTGTGCATTCGAAGGCCGTATGTCCTTCAACGATTCGTTCGCCCACAATTGTGGTTGACCACATGCCATTGAAACGATCGTCTGCCCGGTCGTTGACGAAGCGCAGGTGCGTACCGCTAGGGTATTGTTTGCTCAGTGCCCCACTTGAGTTCAATTGAACCCAGAAGCGACTACCTTCTACTTGGACAACTTTGGCCCGACCAAATCCAGAGTCCCCATCGGGCAACTCGACTTTTACTTTATGAATATCGCCGGATTTAAACATATGTTTTAAACCTTGGTCTTGGGCGGGGCAACCCCGCCCCTACAGAAGATTATCACACGGTCTTTTTGAATTTGGACGGAAAAAACTAGTCCCTGGCAATATTATGCCCCGTATATCACTTATGTAAAATTTGACGTACGCGAGCCTCAATGGCGTCGCCTTGCTCGGCTCTGTCTGTTTTACGTAAAAACTCCGCATAATCCTCTTGGGCGCCAATCAAATATGGATCGTCCGGTGGCAGTGTACGGCGATAAATCTTGAGCACTTGCTGATAAAGTTTTTCTGCTTCTGCATCCCGATTTTGATGATCGTAAAGCAAAGCCAAATTATGGAGAACAAGTGTTCTTTCCGGATCTACTTCCTTTAAAAGTTTCGAGCGGATGCCTAGTGCTTGTTTTAATAATGGTTCTGCTTCCGCGTATCTTTCACGACTGTCGTAAAACTTGCCGAGCAAATTGAGTGTGTAAGAAGTCTGTAAATCGTTTGGACCAAGGGCCTTTTTCTTGATTGCTAAGGCTTTGAGCCAAAGCTTTTCTGCTTCCTCATATTTGCCTTGATGATTGTAGACTGAGGCCAAATTGTCCAAGCAGTCCGCCACTCGTGGATCCTCAGGACCAAACAGTTTGGTATCAATAGCTAATAAGCGTTTGAACATGTCGGCGGCATTCGGATAATCTTGGACAATTTGATACAAGCTACCGAGATTTCTCAGTGAGCGCAAAAATCTTTGATCGCCTTCACCAAAACCCTCGGCAATTTTTAATTCTTGCCTGGCCAACTTTACTGCATCATCATAGCGATTTTGCGGTACCAGGGCGTCGATTTGTTGATTGAGTTCTTCCCACTTTGTCGTGGCCAGATAATGCTGCATCGGCCCGCTTGGCCAAAAGACCGCCCACAAAGTAATCGCGCCAACTACGACAATGCCAGCAATAATGCCTGTGACCAATTTTGGTGATCCGGCCAAAGTCATTTCAGTTGAAGGTGGGAGGTGCAGTGTCTTTTGCAGTGATACCGGCCGTGGTGGCTGTGGTTTCTTCTCTCCCGGTCTCAAATCAACTGGCAGATCCGAACTCAAATCATCGCGCAGTTCTCTCATTGTCTGATAGCGATCGATTGGTTCTTTGGCCAGCGCTTTTAAAACTACATGTTCAAGATGCTCGGGAATAGCCAAATCTGCTCTTGCTGTTTTCAAAGGTGTTGGTGCTTCATCTAAATGCTTGCGCATTGTATCGATCACATTGTCACCAAGAAATGGTGGTTTGCCGGTCAGTGATTCATAAATCACACAGCCCATGGAATAAATATCTGAGCGCGCATCGAGCTTGTGGCCCATCAATTGTTCCGGACTCATATAAAGTGGGCTGCCCACTACTTCTCCAGTTTGCGTCAACCTTTGCATCGATTGACCATCCGGACTCAACAATTTAGCAATACCGAAGTCGACAATTTTAACCACGCCTTCGCCGTCTTCGCCGGTAATTAGCATGATGTTGCTTGGTTTAAGATCTCTGTGAATGACATTTTTGAAGTGCGCGTGCGCGAGAGCATCGCAAGCTTGCATGAAAATGTTGACGCCGCGTGCAACTTCCAATTGGCCTTCTTCTTGAATGATATCGGCAATACTCATTCCTTCGAGATAGTCCATAACCAAGTAAGGTAGCCCTTTTTCGGTTATACCAAAGTCATAAACCATAATGATGTTTGGATGATTGAGCGCGCTGACGGCTTTGGCTTCCAGTTGAAAGCGATTCAAACTTTGTGGATCGGAAACAAGTTGAGCGTGCAACATCTTGATCGCCACAACGCGATCCATAAGTTGGTGCCTTGCCTTGTAAACAATCGACATGCCACCACGGCCAAGTACGGAAAGAACTTTGTAGCGGTCGGCAAGCACAGTGCCGATAAGCGGATCGGGTGTTGTAAGGACGGAACCATCCTGCGGGCAAACTCGCATCGTATCATCGTAGGACCGACCACAAGAGGGACAATCTCGTCGTTCTTGCTGCTGTGTTTCCATAACCGTTTGCCAGTTCCTATAACAAATTCGACTCCACTTACACAGTGTACAGGAATGTCCAAATTATCTTCAATTCAGGAAGGCAAGAGCCGACTGGTGGAGAATAGGCAATGTCTATATAAGGAGATAGTTTTATGGCCGTCGAAATCAAGGAAATTACCGTTGCTCATAGTCCGGACTCGGATGATGCTTTCATGTTTTATGGCTTGGCGGAAGATTTGATTGATACGGGCGGCATAAAGGTCAATCAAGTCCTCAAGGACATTCAATCGCTCAATCAAGATGCGATGACAGGACGTTATGAAGTGTCGGCCATCTCCTTTGCAGCCTATCCGGCGCTGGCAAAGACCTATGCCTTGATGCCTTGTGGCGCATCAATTGGCTACAAGTATGGTCCAGTTGTGGTGGCCAAGAAAGCCTTGAGCCGAGAGGAATTGGCCAAAACTGTCGTGGCCATTCCAGGCAAGTTGACAACTGCGTATCTGGCTTTGCAGCTTTATCAGTCGGGTTTGAATGTGATTGAAATGCCCTTTGACGAAATCCAAGAAGCTGTCAAGGAAGGCAAAGTGGAAGCTGGATTGATTATCCACGAAGGTCAGCTGACCTATGAGGCAGAAGGCTTGAAGAAGGTCGTTGATTTGGGTGAGTGGTGGTATGAAGAGACGAAACTACCATTGCCATTGGGTGGAAATGTTGTGCGCAAGGATCTTGGTTCGGCACTGATGAAGAAGACGACCAAGATTTTGCAAGAATCGATCAAATATTCCTTAGCTAATCGCAAAGATGCTCTTGATTACGCCATGCGTTTTGCCCGCGATTTGGAAAGACCGCAAGCTGATACTTTTGTCGGCATGTATGTCAACGACTTCACGGTTGACTATGGTGAATCGGGACGAAAAGCACTTGCCAAGTTGTTTGAAATGGCTTATCAGAAGGGCGTTATCAGAGAACCAGTCGAGCTGGAATTTGTGGAAATCTAGGGTGCGAGACTTCACGTTCACTTCACAAAAGTGCCATTTTTCTGAACAGTTGTTAAGAGCTGAAGCCAAGAATTAATCAGGCTTTGCATTATTTTCGAGCCCGCTTGGGAACAATACAAGCAGGGTAATTTTGCGTCGGGAATTTTTTCCAGGCTCCCCGAGAAACCGCGAGAAATTCTTTTTAGTTCGAGCTTACTACAAGCGGTCAATTCGATATCAGTCCGAAAACTGATGAGCTGCTGGGACAGTTTCTGGGTTGGAAAGGCACAATCTGACTGTGGGCGGAGAAACAAGCCAATGAATAACAAGCAATGCCGTGTAACGGTTTGGGCGCTCTTGCTTTGCTTTATTGCAAGCAATGTAGCAGGCCCGGCTTTTGCCGGACCGTTTCAAGACCGAGGCGGTGGGGGCGGCGGTGGGCAAGCTGCCGCACCACGTGGAGCATGGGCACAAGCTCGTGCAGCCGGAGGCGGAGCGGGAGGAGGTGGCGGTGTGATGCCGATGTCGGCGCCAATGGCCACTGCTGGAATCACAGGCGGCTTTCAAGCCAATCATGCGGCCATGCAAGCCCAAGCGGCACTGACTGCTACTAATGCAGCCGCTGCGATGCAATCTGCTTTGCCCAATAATTTCCCTCTAGATCTTTCCGCGATTGCCGCCAATATTGCTGCCAACGTTTCACAGCCGACCAATATTTTGGTTGGAGGTACTGCGCGTTTTAATGGCACGATTCGTGGCGGTGAGGCGCAAACCATTCAACCAGGACAAATGGTTACGCCTGCGCAATACGTTGCCTTAGGGCAAGTTGCCGCAACAGGTAAGCAAACATTGATCCTTGATACGGCAGGCTCGGCGTCTTCCGGATTTTTGACTATGCTGCCGCAAGGTGTAAGCAGTATGTCCGAATTGACAATTCCTCAAGGTGTGACTGTACATTCTATTGGATACACGGTGAACAATCCATTTCAAGTAAATGGTCAAGCCACCGTCAATGGTGCCTTGTATGCATTGCAGTCACAAGCAGGTTCGACTGCTGTCTTGAATTTTGAATCATTATCCGTTGGACAAAATGGCATGATCTCCGGAAGTGCACCGAGCAACAATCATATTCTCAATGGTGTATTTTCTTCTTCTGGCATGACGATGAACGTGGCTGGCAATGTGAACAATGCCGGTACAATAACCACGCCAGGAACTTTGACTATCAATGCTGGTGGCACTATCAATAATGGTGCCCAACTTGCGGCAACGCAGGCCGTAATTAGTGCATCTACTGTAAATTTGATCACTGGTGCTGGTTCACTAAATAATAGTGGCATGATTGCTGCCACGGTAGGCAATGTGAATGTGGCAACTGAGCTGGCAAAAAATCTGACGATAAACGGCAGCGCTGAAAGTACGGTGCAAGCTCTCGCCGGTGATATCAATATTGGCAATGCTAACGAAACTGGCAAAGTAAATTTGACCATGAATGGTGGCAATTATCTTTCACAAGAAATGAATTTGACTTCTGGTGATGGTGCTGTGGAAGTAAATGTGCGCGACCTGACTGGAACTTTGAACATCAAAGCCGGGCTGGCACACGTTGCTGTCCAAACTAACAATTTGCAATTGGGCGACATGGTTTTGAGTGGTGATCCGTCGTTTTATAACAGTCTGCCCAATGGTGACATTGAAATTGCCGGTAGTTTGACTTTCAATGGAGACGACTTAGCTATTGTAGCCAGCCGTGATGTAAAAACCATTACCGGTTGCGCAAGTTGCATGATTGATACCAGTGGTACGAGCGGTAGAGGTGGTAATATCACTATCGTTGCTGGTGCTGATTTTTCCGTTACAACTTTGTCGGGACCACCGCAAGGTCCAGATTATCCAAACGGAGGTACGGTAAACAGTGGTACTCCTATCGGTCCTAATGATGCCAATACAGTTTTAGAAATCACAGGACCTTCTGCAAGTGGTGGCAAAATTGATTTTGCTACTGTGCCAATTGGTGGTATCAATTCAAGTACAACGGCTACATCAGGATCGACTATAGTTGATGCTTCTGGCGGAAATGTTGTTCTTGTCGCATTTGCTCCGGCAAGTGCTGCGACTGCTCCTGCACCAGGCACGATTGCCTTGCCGCCCTCATCCGTTATTCAAACTGGTGGTGGCACATATATTGGCACTGGAGCCGAGCCGGGCAATAGTGGCAATGTTTTGGTAATTGCTGGTGCTACTTCTGGTCAATCGATTACACTTGGTGCAATCAACACAAACAATACACAAAGTCTTGCTCTTACTTCCGGGCAAAGTGGATTTATTAGCATCAATGCTGCTCAGCCCATTATTGTTGGCTCTAGCTGCCCGACTTGTACCGTACTGATTCAAGCCGGTACATTAATCAATCCAAGCAGTGGAAGTTTCGCTCCCAATCCTGCGGCTTATCAAAAGGGCAATATCTTAATTGGTAATGTCTACACAACTTATGGATTGCAGGTGATTGGTGGCGGCTCGGTGACAGTAAGTAATATTACTGTTGATCTGCCGGTACCTGGTGGGCCTGGTGTGGTCCTTGCGGCCGGTGCCGGAGTGGCAGGCCATGCGAGCAAATCTGCCGGAACCGTCAAAATAGATGGGGACATTCATACAAATGGATTGCCACTATCAATAATTGCCTCAGGAAATATCGTCACAGGACCGAACGCTAGTGGAATTGATAGTGGTGCTACTGTCGGTCAAGGTGGAACCTTAGTGACTGTAGCTGGTGCTGATACTACGCTTGCCGCAATCGGACCACTGCCGGTTCCTTATGCCGCGATTACTATTAATGGTGTTTCCGACACGGGCGGCAGCATCGATCTTACAGGAGCATCTTCTGGTGGCGTATCAATCACCAAATTTAGTTCGCGTTATTCTGGTGGTGCCGGCGGACAAATTATTGTTGGTGCTTATGCCTATGCTAGTGATAGCAGTACAGGCTTGGTATCGTTGCCCATATCTGGCGTGACTATCGAAAGTGGTGGCGCTAACCTGACCATCTTGGCGGGAGCAAGTGACCTTAGTCCTCCGGTCGGTATCAGCATTGGAGATGTTGATACTACAGGTAGTGGCACAGGCAATATGGTCTATGTGGCAACTCAGCAACCAAGTGGCGTGCTGACAATTAATCCTGGTCCGGTAACCGGCAATTTCAATAATTCCGGTTCGACTTTGGCGGTTTCCCTGGCTTCGATTAGTGCCGGTGGATTTCTGACCCAACATGATTTGGTGAAAGTAGTTGCTGGTAAAAATCTTACCTTGTCTGGTGGTGTCGACAATGCCGCTAACTCTAATCCTAGTACTGTTCAGATCTGGGCTGGTGTAGACAGCTCTGGACCAACTAGTGCAAATATTGGGCCAGCGGCGACGATTTCAATTACCGGTAGTATCACTCCTTCTAGCAGTTCAATGGCCTCAGGCAATATAGTCAATATTATTAGTGGCTTGGATGTTGAGGTCTCTGGTGCTATCCAGGCCGATCAACTCTTCCTCAGTTCTTCTACAGCCCGGGCTGGTAATCTTGGTACAAGCAGTGTTCCACTATCGACCGAAGTCAATTCCATCAAGGCTGTCACTGGTGGCGATGTTTATATTAGCCAGACTGGTAATGTGACTCTCAAAGATTCGGCAGCCGGCTCAGTATCCGGTACCTTTGATTTGACCACAACAAGCAACGGTGATATCACCATTGATGCTCCTACGGGAATTGCTGGACATATTGTTAATCTGACTGCTGGTGGCACAGGTAACATATTTCAAGGTAATGGCTTTGTTGGTGGTGACGAGCTGACTTTGAATGCTGGTGGCGATGTTGGTGCATTCGGTACACCATTGCAGTCTCAAGCCCTTGATAAATTGACAATCATTTCTGGCTTTAGTGTTTATGTTGATCAAACTGGTGCAGTTTCATTGCAAGCATCTAGTGCTGGTACGGCTGGTCTCTTTGATTTGAAATTTAGCGGTGGTGATTTGACCTTGAATGGTAATCTTACTGCTACGGATGGCTCAGTATTCATTGCATCAAATGATACTAGCTCTCTGGTGCGTACCTCAGGCACTATTTTTGCTGATAGCATCCATTTAGATGTTGGTGGCTCGATTGGGGCAAGCGGAGATTCTGTGCAAGTAGCGGCGGTCGATGATCTAGAAGTAGGCGCTGGTGCTGATGCCTATGTAATTCAAGGCAGTACAGCAAGTGGCTTCAACCTGCTTGCTTCGTCTGCTGGTAGTAGCACTAATACATTTGAGCTTGAGTTCTCGGGTGGTGATTTACGCATAAATGGTGGCGTGACTGTTACCACTGGCACCTTAAAACTTACGGGCACGGATGCCAGTTCAATTTTCAGAACAGCCGGCACTTTGACTGCGGAGAATATTTATCTAAGTGCTGGTGGAGCCATTGGCTTGGATGCTAGCAATCGCATACTCACCGCGGCCGGTGATTTGCTATCAATTGATGCAGGTACTGATGCATACGTTAATCAGACCGGTGCCTTTGATTTGTGTCCATCGGGAGCTGGTGCAAGCAATATCTTTGATCTGACATTTTCTGGTGGTGATTTGACAATTTATAACAATGTTACTGCTGGTACTATCAAACTGACTGCCACCGATTCAACTTCTTCCATTGCCTGGGACAGCGGAATGCTAATTGCTGATGTAGTTCGCTTAGATACGAACTTAGGTGGTTCCATCGGTGCATCTGGCTTGCCTGTCATAACTCAGGCAGCAAACTCTCTGCAGTTTATTTCTGGTGGCGATGTCTATGTTGATCAAGCAGGAAACTCTCCGGTGTCATTGCTAGCCTCGTCTGCTGGTAACACGAAGACTTTTGACTTCGCATTTTCGGGTGGCGATGTAACCTTGGCTGGAAATGTCTCGGCACCTGGTGGAACAGTCATCTTCACGGCAGCCAATGATACGTCATCGCTCCTGCACTCAAGCACATTCACGATTAGCGGTGCTGATATTACTCTCGATACATCTGGGGGTGGCTCAATTGGAGCTACCGGTGATCACATGCGCACGTCTGCTGGAAGTACGTTGACGATCAAGTCTGGTGCAGATGCATACATTGATCAGACGGGATCAGTTTCGCTTAATCCGTCTGAGGCCGAGGTGCTGACTGGGACCTTTGCCCTTAACGTTTCAGGAGGAAGTTTGACACTTAATGGCAATATTGATAGCCAAACAGTGGATCTGACTGTGAGTAATAACTTAATTTACTCCAGTGGTACTATCAGTGGTCACATGGTGTCGTTGACTTCAACCGGTGGAAATATTGGCGCTTCCGGTCTCGGCAATGCAATTAATACGGACGCATCAATTTTGGGGGTGGTGGCCACTTCCTTGACCTCGGGTATGGGCAATGCTTATGTGAGTAATGCTACTGGTATTTCACTCGACTCCAATAGCTTTGGAGTTACGAATGTCTTCCAACTGACTGCCAACGGCACAATTAGCACTGCGGGCTCCGGCCAACTAGTTGGCAATAACCTGACATTTACGACGCTTACCGGAAATATAGTCATCGCTTCTGGTGCGGCACTAGCCGGACAAAACTTGATTCTTGATTCCGCTGGCAGCATTACTCTTGGTGATGACGCTATCGGAGGTGCGACTGCTTCTTTGAAAGCAGTTGATAATATTTCCGGAGCGGGAACCGTGAGTGGTCTCATCGTACAACTCGATTCGAGTAACGGGAACATCGGGACATCGGTGAATCCGGTAAACACTGCAGCAAGTTCCTCGCTTTCTATAACTGCTGATTCGCTAAATGCTGGGAAGGGGAATGCCTACATCAGTAACACTGGATCAGTATTGCTCGTTGGTGGCAATATCAGTGTCACCAATACGTTCGATCTCAAAGCAACCGGTTCTATCGGAACGTCCGGATCTGGTGGTGTTACTGCTGGCGACATCATCTTAACCACTCTTGGTGCATCTACTATCTCTATTGGTGCCGGAGCTCCACTAGTGGCGACAAATTCCGTGACGCTTAATTCTGGAGGTACCGTTGTCTTGGGTAGCACCGTTGGCGGTGGCACATCCGTATCAATTTCAGCAGTCGGTGTCGTGTCAGGATTGGGTACGATATCAGCTCCTAGCGTTTCCTTGTCTTCTAGTACAGGTTTTGGTTCGTTGCCTGCGAGAACTAAGGTCAACGCAAACCAACTCAGCATAAATACTACTGGCTTCGCCTACATTGACGCACTCGGAAGTATTCTCATCAATAATTCGAATGGTGATGTCATAGATATTCATGGTGTTGGAAATATCACTGTTAATGGAATTATTGGACTTCCAGCGTCTACCAGTGTCACTCTAAATGCAGACCAAAACATCTTTCAATCCAATTCAAGTGGTCGGCTTCAAGCACAAAACATTACCCTGACTGCACTCAATATAGATATCGGACAAAGTACTAGCCCTATCATCGTGAATGTCGCGCCTCAGAATCTTCAAGCTACGGTACAGCCTGGTGGTCAAAGATTCATTCAATTTTATTCGCCGACGCCAACGCCACCTCAACCTCAACCTTCTGAGAATCAAGCCGCTGCAACGCAGGCAGCTATTGCTCTGGCGGCCGCTGAAGCGGCGGCTCAGCAGGCTGCAGCTCAGCAGGCAATTTTGAGTGCTCAGATCGCAACTCGTATTGCCACTGATACCACGCCGATTTCGATCACACCACCGCCAATTGATCAAACGCCACTTAACGTAGCTCAGCAAAACGCTAACCAAGCAAATCAAGACACAATCGATGGTTTGCATGTGGCAACATCTGAAAGCGGTACATTTGATTCTGCCAATTTGGGTCAGATGAATAGTGCTGGTTTGAAAGTGGAACAAGGCAATACGCCTAATTTCATGATCCTCAATCAAGGTTCAATTCTCTTCCAGCCACCAGCTGATATTTCTGTTCAAGTTAAAGAAGGTATTGTTGATATTCCGGCTGGCGCCATGGCCTTTGTTATGGAGACAGGCAACGACGTTTCCGTGTTTGACATGCGCGATGGTCACAAGGCTGCTGTGCGCGTTAGAGTTGGTGGCAAAACAATTACGATGCGCCCAGGACAGCAAGTGGTTTTGAGTCGCTTCCTCAGCTCCGACTTTGACCAAGTCAATCCGTCTCGTTCAATTGCCTACCGCAATCAGAAGACACTCATTGCTAACGAAAATAACGTGCGTGCTTATTCGGCTGACTTTTCGGTGCCGTCGATCATGATGAACGTTACACCACTCAGACAAATGCTGGCGTCCGACAGACCGGCAGATCGTCGTGCAGCGCGCAAACTCTTGAAGAATTCCGTGGTTGTGGCGCAAATGGCACCACAGGCACCTTACAAGACATCTGCTCAAGCTGCCGCTCCATAACTTGTGCGTTTAGGTCATGCGTGTCGAGAAAAGTTCTGAATGCTTTTGACGCGGGATCGATTTGACTTGAGCGCGACGGCGATACGACAAAAGAATTGACAAGTCAAGCAGTGTCAGATATGACTTGGAATGTATAATCTTCTGGGATACATATAATTATTATTTACTATAACTATCTCCCGGTTTTTCTGGGCTAGAGGGGGCGCACATGGCAAGCAACTGCCTACTCCATACGGAGCAGGGCAGATTAGTGCTTGAGCAGGCGGGTTTAATCTCGCTGGTTTGTGCCCGGTCGGAAATGGTGCTGCATGCCAAGAGAGTGGTGGCATTTTGGGCTGTCCTCTTTATCGGACTATTGACGACTTTCGCATCCCCGGTTTGCGCTCAAGGCATCGGTTCGCCAACGTCCGGCCCTTTCAGCCAGAGCGAGCAAATTTTTCAGCAGCAAATGCAGCAAAATACGCTTTTGGCTCAAAGATCCGTGCCAAACCCTACTGCTATTCCGACAGACATTACTCCGGCAGCACTTGGTCAAGGACCACAGTTTGATTATTCTGAAGTCAAAGCCAAACTATTCCAGGTTTTGCCGGAAAAACTCTGGTTTGATTCCAGCACAGAAGTTAGCCAACGTTTGGAAACGAACGTGTTTTTCCAGCGTACTCCTAAGCGTGCTGACTATGTTTTTCGTGTCCTGCCCAACGTCACTTTGGGCTACAACGTGTTCAAGCGTTTTTCTATTTATTGCAATTACTTTGTCATCAAAGACGTCTTTGCCGATCACACAATCTTGACGCAACCCACAACACAATCGGTATCGCTCGGTTTTCGTAATGACATTCCGCTTGGACGACGAACCAATTTGCAATTGGACTTTCAATCGCGCGAATTGTGGCAAGCCCAAGGACTGCGCCAGGCAGACTTGATACCAACCGTCAGTATTTCACATGCAATCAGTGCGTCGACTGTATTTTTTGGCAGTGCACTTTTGCAGATGCGGGGTAGAGAATACTTTACTGGACCAAATCGGGAACTGGATCCGTTCTTCTCGATAGGCATGTTGCATAAGCGCGGGCAATGGAACTTTACGGCAACCAACACTTATGTGGCTAACTTTCGAAATCACAATGCGATTCCACCGATTAGCAATCACGTGATGATTTCTGATTTTGAATTGTCCCGACCAATCAACAAACATTACCCAGAACTTGTGACATTCCTTCGCGCTGAGCCGATTTGGAACTGGGGTGCTGGTAATCAACCAGGGCTTTCCGGTTTTGATTTCCGTTTGTTTGGTGGCATCAGACTGGCCTTCAGCAAACCTGCCTACAATTCAGAAATCGAAAAATTGCGCGAGCAAATTCTTGAATCAGAAGGCGTGACCAAAGGGAAATCCACAACCACATCACCATAACTTTCGGTGGGGTGTTAATCGGCTGATACCCTTGTATGATTCAGGTGGTATAGGGTATGATTCATCCCCTATAGGGAGTCATGCAAAAAAGACTCCCCAACTAATTCCTGGAATTCGTCGCAATTTAATCACAGCCTCTCTAGCCACAGTGTCACTAGTCAAAGCGTCTCTAATCACGGTGTCCTAAGTATCAGGGAACTAGGTTACGCTGGTCACTGGAATGACTAAAGGTGAAGCGGTGGGAATCTCTTCTTTTGAAAGACGTCTCAGCACTCCTTGACCGGCAAGTATGCCGGAAGAGGCGGCTTGTCCAACCCCACGTGTCCAACTGGACGAGTCACCAGTAATAAAGAGATTAGGCACATCTGTTTCCATATTCTTGTTCACTTTTATGGAATCTGGATAACTCTTGCACTCCGGTGCATATAGCAAAGTATGATTGCCGGCAACACCGGGGCATATCTTATCTAGCGCTTCAAGGTATTCAATAATGCCTTCTAGTATGCGATGTGGATATGCAAGAGATATATCCCCGCATTCCGCCTCAAGGGTTGGTTTTATCAGGTTGTTAGCAAGCGACTTGGTCCGCCTGCCAGAACGCAAGTCACCCAGCCTCTGAATTAGGGGACCGCCGCCTGCCAGCATGTTGACGATCTTAGCAATCGTCTGTGAATAAAGCTGCGGGTCTTTAAACGGTCTTGTGAAAGTCTTGGAGACCAAAACAGCAAAGTTATTGTTCTCAGACTTCTCGTACATTTTAGAGTGCCCGTTCACAAGCACATACTCGCGGTGATTCTCCGGAGTGACAAATCCTTTTGGATTGGAACAGAAATTTCTCACCACATCATTTGAATGACGGGAGCGATAATACAATTTTGGCTCGTAGAATCTTTTGTCGACTTCTTCGGTGAAGTAACAGCTGGTTTCTACTCGTACGCCAATATCGACTTGACCTGGCTGAATATCCAGATCTTTGTAGAACTCTTGTTGGGTCAACCAGTTTGCGCCACCACGTCCGACGGATACTATGCAGAAATCGGAAATCAATTCTTGTGGTGTGCCGGGTTTGCGATAATGATCGTAAGCGACGACAAATTTTTCATTTTGTCGAATTACCGAGGCAACTTTCGTATCCCAATGGAAAACAATGTTCGGACCTTTGGCAAGAATTTCATTGAGAATGGAAGTGTTGATCGCTGGTGCATTATCGGAGCCGCAGTGCAAGAGTTCTTGGTAGTGATAAGTCATACCGGCAAGTGTGGCTTTCTTTTTGATCCATTCAAGATCTTCGAGATTTGGTGTGACTACCGGAATTTCTACTGGTGCATGTTCTAAGATGGTGGCACGCACTTTGTTCAAACATTTTTGTAGTTCAGCTTCGCCAACCAACTCAAATAGTCTGCCGCCAATCACTGGCGAGGCAGAAAGAATAACTTTGAAGTCGTTCCAAGAACCAGCCGACTGGCCCGGTGCACAGTAGCTGCAAGCCTTTGGCGGACAGACTGCCAGTTTGCCTTGATCGATTGGGCAAGCATAGCGTTTGGAATAAACCGGTCCAACATCAAAGACATGCACTTCGACATTGGCACCAGCTAGCTCTTTCAGTGCAAAAAGACCAGAGGCGCCGAGTCCGATTAGTGCAAGCTTTTGCATTGAATCCTCCTTAGTCCTTTAGGCTTCCTGGCCTGTCTTCTTGGTTGAGATGAGCGTTCGTTTGTTCAGAGCTTCTGCAACTTGCTCTCGATCATCAAAATGAATTGTTCGGTCCGCCAAAATTTGATAATTCTCGTGCCCTTTACCAGCAACAACAATTACATCTTTGTCGTTTGCCTTGGTAATTGCCCTTTCAATTGCCGATGCACGATCTGGTTCGACTATGACATTTTGCAAGCGCTTAATGCCGGCAAGGATATTTGAGATGATCACTTGTGGATCTTCTGAACGTGGGTTGTCCGATGTGACATACACCTGATCGGAATAAGTTTCAGCAATCTCGCCCATTTGAGGACGCTTGGACGCATCACGATCGCCACCGCAGCCAAAAATTGTCACGAGCTTTCCGCCTGGCGGTACTAATGCACGTGCAGTTTTCACCACATTTTCCAGACCATCTGGAGTATGTGCATAATCAACGATGCAGAGTGGTTCTGTCTCGTTGCTTTGTTCTTCTCGCTTTGTTGTTACCACTTCAAAGCGGCCTGAAACGCCAGAAAAATTCTCCAAAGCTTCCTTGCAGGCGGCAAGCTCTACACCTTCCACCAAACAAAGTGCAATTGCAGCCATGACATTGTAGACATTGAATCGCCCATTCAAAGCCAAATTCATTGCCACATCACCCACATGTGTGGCGAGCGTCAACTTTGTTCCGCGGAAATCAAAATTGATATCTTTGACAAAAAGATCTACGCTCTTATGATCGGCTTTGTCCCAAGCATAAGTGAGCTTGGTTATGGATGAATCAACCACATTGAGAAATTCTGCACTCAATGGATCATCAATATTGACGACGGCAGTTTTGTTCTTGTGAGTCGAGGCATTGAGCATCTCGAATAAGATACGCTTCGAGCGCCAGTAATTGTCCATTGTCTGGTGAAAGTCCAAATGGTCCTGGCTGATATTCGTTAAACAAGCCTGGGCAAATTCGAGACCGCAAACACGCTTTTGTACCAGTGCATGACTGGACACTTCCATGGCAGCATGAGTGCAGCCAGCTTCGACCATGGAAAAAAGCAAGTGGTGCAAATCAGATGCTTGCGGCGTTGTGTGCTTGATATTTTGATATTCGTTTGTCGCTACACCTGTTTGCCCTGGATAACGAGCACCAAGTGTACCAATCAGACCGACTTTGTGACCGGTACTTGCCAGAATGTGTTGCACTAAATGGGTGGTGGTGGTTTTGCCGTTTGTTCCTGTCACACCCAGTGTGCGAATTTTGCGGCTCGGATAATCATATATATGATCAGCAAGCATGGCCAGCGACATGCCAATATCGCTCACTTGAAAGTATGGTACGGAGCAAGTAGTAGGTGGCTCTTCGGAAATAATGCAAACCGCACCATTGGCTATTGCTTGTTCAATAAATTGATTGCCGTGAACTTTCAGACCGGGAACGCAGCAAAAAGCATCACCCTTTTTCACTTCCCTGGAGTCATAAGTAACGCCTGTTACTTTGAGATTATCAATTGCCTCGGTAATCGGATTTGCCGCGATTAGCTTTAAGACGGGCATTATTGATTTGGGTGCGAAATTCGATGACATACTATAGCCAACTATAACATTCTAAGCCTCATTTTAAATGAGCACTTTGAAAGTGTTACATAGACACCTAAAAATCCGGAGATGGACGTTGACTATACCGCTTCTAAAACGGAAATCAATTTGCGTCCGCGCTGCATCTGGAATGTGACGATGCCATCGGCCACAGCATAAAGAGTGTCATCACTGCCGCGTTGCACATTCTTGCCTGGGTGAATTTTGGTTCCACGTTGACGAACCAAAATGTTGCCTGCTAAGGCCATTTCACCACCATACTTTTTGACGCCCAATCTTTTGGCATTACTGTCGCGTCCGTTGCGGGTTGAGCCTCCGCCTTTTTTATGTGCCATTGACTGCCTTTAACCTCTTTATATACGCTTCTTCAAAATTGATTTTACTTAGTTTCTTTCGCCCTTGGCTTCGGCCAAAACCTTGTCGTTAATAGCAATAGAGCTAATCAATACTCTGGTATAGCCTTGTCTGTGACCTTGTTTCTTGCGCGTTCCTTTCTTAGGACGTTGCTTATAAACAATAATTTTGCTGGCTCTGCCGTGGGACAGAACTTTGCCGGTGACCTTGGCGCCTTCAAGAAATGGCTTGCCAATTTGGGATTCGCCACCATCGACGATCATCAGAACACGATCGAAGACATATGAATCGCCCGGTTCACTAGCAATCAAATCGATATCTACGAAGCGTCCAGCCTCTAGCTGAATCTGTCTTCCACTTGTTTCTACAATCGCGTACATGTCTGTCTCCAACTAAATTTCATTTGAAACTTTCTAGCCGAAGGGACATACTACCAAAATATATATAAGCCGGTCAAATGATGACACGAGCAATGCCTGCCAAAATGGGCATTATAACTAACATTTAAGGTAGCCAATAATCAGATTGGAGAGAGCCATGGCCGAAGCCACTCAAGACTCAGAACTAGGTAGAAGTAAGCAAGCTGTTTCGCCGCGCGAGCACCTTTTGCATCTATTGAGTATTGGTTGGGATCCGTCGAGTCCTTTGATTCAAAAATACGTCAAAGACAATGGACTTGAGCGCGTTCTAGATGAATTCAAGCGCCAAGCGGATACTTAAATTTGTACTAATTGTTTCAAATAAGAAATGTGGAGATTCCATTAAAGCCTGAGAAATCGGGCCTTTAAAGGACTAATATCAACTTTTAGTTCCTCCCTCATTTACGGAGTTCGTAAGATATGTTGCAAGTTGGAAAAAAGGCTCCTGAATTCGATATGCCGTCGACCAAGGACATCAAGACATTGAAAGACAATGTCAAATTGTCTGATTCAAAGGCAAATGGCTGATTCTATTTTTCTATCCATTAGATTTCACATTCGTATGCCCGACTGAAATCAAGGCATTCAGCGACAAGATTGATCAAATCAAGAAAGTCGGCGCTGAAGTTTTGGCCGTGTCCACAGATTCCGTCTACAGTCACCGCGCCTGGATCAACACACCAGAAGACAAAAATGGACTTGGTTCAATCAAGTACATTTTGGCTTCCGACATCACCAAAGATGTCAGCCGTGATTACGGTGTATTGATTGAAGAAAAGGGCATTGCCCTCCGTGGTTTGTTCATCATCGATCCAGATGGTGTTTTGCAATACCAAGTCGTTCATGCTCTCAACATTGGCCGTTCAGTGGAAGAAACACTGCGCGTCCTCGAAGCATTGAAGACCGGTGGTCTTTGCCAAGCCGAATGGCACCCAGGTCAAAAGACCCTGCAAGTTTAAGCTTGCGCAAAAATTAGCAGCTTAATTGCTGCTTTGTGAATCAAGGCCCGCCCAGAATCCTATAAAAAAGGGCAACCTAATAGGACAGATGGGCGGGTTTTATTTTTTAAAAGGGAGATATTTTATGCCGCTAAGAATGGATAGTCCTATGCCTTCTCTTGATGGTGGGACAGATTGGTTTAACTCTGATCCAGTATCAACAGAGTCTCTCAAGGGCCATACCGTAGTTGTGCATTTCTGGGCGATTAGTTGCGGAATCTGCAAAGAATCATTGCCTGATATCACTCGTTGGATTGAACAATACGGACCGAAAGGTTTGAAGGTAATTGCTATTCATATGCCTCGGCAGGAAAGTGATACCAATGTTGAGAAGGTGAAAGAAGCAATTGACGAGTACGAAGTAAAGCAACCTTGTGTTGTCGACAATTGGCATACAATCACCGATGCTTTTGAAAATAAATATGTGCCGGCTTTCTATATCTTCGACAAGGATTTGAAGCTGCGCCACTTCCAAGCTGGCGAAAAGGCAATCAAAATGGTTGAGCCTGTGCTTGAGCGTCTTTTGGGTGCACAAACAGAAGCAGCACAAACCTAATTGATGCGTCTCGGCGCCGACGCCACCTACTTTCCCCTCTAAAGGTACATACATGAGCCAGCCAGTTTTGACCGCCACTAAGTCCGAGCAAGCTTTTGCCAAAGCAGAGAAAGTCATTGCCGGTGGTGTGAACTCACCAGTTAGGGCTTGCAAATCTGTCGGTGCTACGCCAATTTTTATCGATCGAGCCGATGGTCCTTATTTGCACGATATCGACGGCAAGAGCTATATCGATTACGTTGGTTCGTGGGGACCAATGATTCTTGGGCATTCACATCCAAGAGTTTTGGAAGCCCTTGAGCATGCTATCCAGCATGGTACATCATATGGTGCACCAAGTATTGGCGAAGTTGATCTGGCAGAATTAGTCTGCCGCCTTGTTCCTTCTATGGAAATGGTGCGCATGGTTTGCTCAGGAACCGAAGCTTGTATGTCGGCCATTCGCCTAGCGCGTGCATATACCAAGCGCAAAATGGTAATCAAATTTGATGGTTGCTATCACGGTCATGCAGACTCGTTTTTAGTACGCGCCGGCTCAGGACTTGCCACACTAGGCATTGCCAGTTCACCTGGTGTGCCGGAAGAAATTAGCAAGCTTACTTTGTCGCTTCCTTATAACGATCTTGAAGCTGTGAAAAAGGCGTTCGAGAAATTCCCGCAAGAAATCGCTTGCATTATTGTTGAACCAATTGTCGGTAATTCCGGATTGATTCTGCCGAAGGAAGGCTACCTTGCCGGACTAAGAGAGCTTGCCACCAAATATGGTGCCTTGCTTATTTTGGATGAAGTGATGACGGGTTTCCGGGTTTCTGCTGGTGGTGCGCAAAAGCTTTATAACATTACGCCCGATCTGACTTGCCTAGGCAAAATCATTGGTGGTGGTTTGCCGGTTGGTGCTTATGGCGGGCGCAAAGAAATAATGGAAATGATTGCGCCGCTTGGTCCTGTCTATCAAGCCGGTACCCTTGCCGGTAATCCACTTTCGATGGCGGCAGGATTGGCTCAGCTTAAGAGCCTCTCGCCCTCTGGCACCTATGAGAAATTAGAATTTCTAACCAAACGTTTAGCTGATGGGTTAATTGCCTGCCAAAGCAAAACCAAGGTGCCATTCCAAGTCGTTTCAGTCTGCGGCATGATTTCCGTGTTTTTTACCGACAAACCAGTAGTCGATCTTGAATCGGCAATGACCTCAAACACCGAGCGCTTCGGTAAATTCTGGCGCAAGATGATTGATTCGGGAACTTATTGGCCGCCTTCGCAATTCGAATCGGCGTTCATTTCTTTGGTGCATTCCAACAGGGATATTGACGAGACAATTAGCGCTTTTGAGCAAGCCGTCTCGCAGTTAGATTAATCTTCGCCGGCTCATTTGAGCTTAAATCAATCCTATTCTGGGAACAAATATATTGCTAGGTCGACTAAGCAAGTAGTGGGATACTGGCGGAGTCAAATCTATGTTTTTGAATGGGAATAAGTATTGGCGTTTAGCCAGCCTGGCAGTGGTCATGTTGGTTTCTTGCTCGCCTGCCTACAGCAAAAAGCAGAAGGAAGAAGCAAAGGCTCAGTCTGCAGCAACTGCTCCTGTGCCGGAGGCGAAATTAGAGCCGGCAGAATGTCAGCCAACTCCAGAGGGTCAGTCATCTTCCGCAGGTCAGTCAACTCCCAGTAAGTCCACTTCCGGTCAGACCACGTTTGAGCAAAAGCCTCCGGCAATTGATAACTTTCGTGTCGTGGATTCAGGTTTATTTCGTGGTGCTCAGCCTGGAGTACTTGATCTAAAGTCACTGAAGGCATCAGGCGTCAAGACTGTGATTAATCTCCGGGCCGACGAAAACATCGATGTTTCTGAGGCCAAGTTTGCCCGCCAAGCCGGACTGAAATACATAAATATTGCTATGACTGGTGTCAAAGGGCCAACGGAAGGGCAAATCAAACAATTCCTCAAAATCACTCAGGACCCCGATTTGCGCCCCGTTTATGTCCACTGCCAATATGGTCGTGATCGCACAGGCACCATGGTTGGCTTGTATAGACTTTATGAAAGTGGCTGGGGCTTTGATCAAGCCTATCAAGAAATGCTTGATTCCGGTTTTAGACCATTTTTTGCTCAGCTTACTTCCGTCGTCTACGAGCATTCCATGCTGCTCGGCAGAAAGCCGCAAAGACCATTGGCAGATTATTTAGTGCGCGATATTGAAGCCTGCATGAAAGGCTATCAGCAGACCTTCAAGCAATATCAATCGCAATTCAAAGGCTCGAAAAAAGGTATCTTGTCGAGATTCTGATGCTAATCCCGAAGAAGCGTGAGATCTCTGGCATTTTTACTTTCTCCTGTGGGCAGGTGTTTCTCTGCTCTGGCAATAGTTAGTGCTAATACTTTGGTGGCTCCGCAGCTGTGTACTTCTTTGGCTGCTGCGGCTAGGGTTGAACCGGAAGTGTAAATGTCGTCTATTAGGACAACGACTTTGTCTCTGATTTCATCGGCATTGCCTCTGAACGCAGACTGTAGATTGTCTTGTCTTTCTGCGCGCGAAAGTCCAAATTGCGGTTTGGTTTCTTTGATGCGCGTGAGGGCGTGGGTGTATTTCACATGCAAGTGCTGAGCGGCATGGCGACATATTAGTTCGGCTTGATTGTATCCACGACTGGCTAGGCGTTTTTTGCTCAATGGAATCGGGATGAGAACCACGTCGCGCTCTGCAATCATTGGTAGGATCATCGGCCAAGCGTGAACTATCAAATGGCTCAAATCGTGAGCCAATACCGGATCGTTTTGATATTTCAGTCTGTGGATCAAATCTCGAATTGCACCGGAATAGGTGACGCAGCTGGCAATATTGATGCCATATGAATTATCAATTGCCAGCCATTCACTGACAGGTTTGTAAATGATCTTTGATGTCCAACATTGTTTACATAGGGTTTTGAGCTGTGGTTTATGATCTGACTTTCCAATAAATTGAAAGCAGATTCGGCATGGCTCCATACAAAATGTGTCTAGGATTATCTCGAGAAGTTTGCCTATCAAATGCCACATGTAGAGACAAATTTTGCGCGTGCGATTTTCTCTGCCCCAGACTTGGTGATACCAGGATGCCGTAAAGCAGAAAATCTGCTCAGCGTGATTCCATAGACGCAAGCGTAATAGCTCAAGTGACTTTAGCTGTTTCAAGATGCACCTCCAAAATTTCCCAGAAATTCTCACGAAATCAAACGCAATCCACGCAAACGCAATCCAGACAAAAACCAGCCATATCATTGGCTACGATTTCCGCTTGATGTCAGGCAGTAAGAATTCTTCCGCCGGTTTTTATGATGGTCTCCATATATAAAGACGTTCGAGGGTGCAAAAAAGTTCAATGGAAAAACATAAAATTTTCGATTGCCCTCTATAATCGATAAAAATTGCAAAGGATGCCTGTTGTGAAGAAGTTGTTTGATGCCACGGAATTAATTGCTGAAGCGGAAAAGTCTTTGGCTTGCGCAAGAGCCGAGATGGACGAGATTGCTTTCGTCAATCAAAAGCGAGTGCTTGAGGCATTTCACAAACATCGTTTGTGCGAAGAATACTTTGTCGAAAAAACCGGCTACGGCATAAACGATAAAGCGCGTGAAGTGATCGACGAGATTTTTGCCGATGTTTTCCAGGCAGAGGCGTGTGCTGTGCGCATGCAATTAGTCTCGGGCACACATGCGCTTGCTTGTGCGCTCTTCGGCAATCTCAAGCAAGGACAATCGCTGGTTAGCGTCACCGGTGCCCCTTATGACACGCTGCAGGAAGTGATTGGCATAACGGGAGAATCAACGGGATCGCTGAAAGCACTAGGAGTTAATTACGTTGAAATTGATCTGATTGCCCAAGACGAAAAGGCAAGAAGAAGTGAACTTGAGAAAATCGCCAAGAGCGCGAGTCCCGTTTTTTATATTCAAAAGTCGCGCGGCTATTCTTTTGATCGACAGTCGCTTTCCAATCAGCAGATCTCAGAGCTAATTAAATTGATGCGCGCGATCCATCCAGGTTGCAAAGTGCTGGTGGACAACTGTTATGGTGAATTTGTCGAGGAATGCGAACCAACAGCCTTGGGTGCCGATCTAGTTGCTGGCTCTTTGATCAAAAATCCTGGTGGTGGCCTGGCGATTTCCGGCGGATACATTGCCGGCAAGAAGGCCTGTGTTGAGGCAGCGCTTGATCGCTTGACTGCTCCAGGCATTGGCGGACATTTAGGTCTTTTGTACAACCAGAATCGTTTACTTCTACAAGGATTGTTTGTGGCCCCAGGCATTGTCAGTCAAGCGGTGCAAGGTGCACAACTGATCGCCTATGTGTTTGAAAAGTTGGGCATGGAAGTTAGCCCAGGACCATTTGACAAGCGGTCGGACATTATTCAGGCAATTCGTTTTGGTAAAGCCGAGCCCTTAATCAATTTTTGCCGGGCAATACAGCGATTCTCTCCTGTCAATTCTCATGTCTTGCCTGAACCCTCGTCCATGCCTGGCTATCAACATCAAGTGATTATGGCTGGCGGTACTTTTGTTTCTGGCTCGACCATTGAGCTTTCCGCCGATGGACCGATTCGGCCGCCTTATGCTGCATACTTGCAAGGAGGATTGAGCCTGATGCATGTAAAGTGCACATTGGCTGGTGCCTTGGAAGCCTCAAATTCCGGACAATTTCCTTTCTTTTGAGTTTGGTAACGAAGATTAACTAAGTCGCTTTCCCAATTCCCCGAATATTCTTTACAATGAACTTGTTTCACGCACGTTTAGCGAGGGAAGGATCTTGGTCGCCGAGATGACATCTACCAGGCATTTGATAAATGCTACTGATAAGAGCAAACTAAAGATTCTCTCCGGTACTGCTAATCCGGAGTTGGCCAAAGAAATTGCCGACTACCTTGAGATGGATTTGGCCAATGTGCGCATTTCGCCATTCTCTGATGGTGAGATTTACGTGCAGTTGCAAGAGTCGGTTCGTGGAGTTGATTGTTTTGTGATTCAATCCACTTGCAGCCCGGTCAACGAAAATCTGATGGAGCTTTTGATTTTGCTGGATGCTTTGAAGAGAGCATCGGCAGGACGCATTACTGTGGTGATGCCATATTTTGGTTATGCCAGACAAGATAGAAAAGCTGCTGGTCGCGAAGCAATTACAGCAAAGTTGGTGGCAGATCTTTTGACCACTGCAGGTGCTGAGAGAGTGGTGGCACTCGATTTGCATGCTCCGCAGATTATGGGCTTCTTCAACATTCTTGTTGATCACTTGTATGCCAGCCCGGTTTTGCTGGAATACATTCGTAACCTTGGTCATGAAGACATCGTGATTGTCAGCCCGGACGTCGGTGGCGTGGCTCGTGCACGTGCTTTTGCGAAAAAGCTTAACGATGCACCAATTGCGATTATCGACAAACGCCGTAACCCACAAATTCAAAACATGGCTGAAGTCTTGAGTGTGGTCGGTGAAGTTAAGGGCAAAGTGGCAATTATGGTCGATGACATGATTGACACTGGTGGCACAATAACCAAAGGTGCAGAACTCTTGGTAAAAGAAGGCGTGAAAGCCGTTTACGCTTGCTGCACACATGGTGTGCTTTCTGGTCCTGCCATGAAGCGCATTGATGACTCGCCAATTGAAAAACTTGTGGTTACCAATTCCATACCGCACGACGGCAAGAACTCATCTAAAAAAATCGTTCAACTTTCCGTGGCTAAGTTACTGGGCGAGGCCATTGCTCGCATTCACGACGATTCATCCGTCTCGGAATTATTCGAGTAGATACAGATTTTAGCAACATGGATTTTGTAGGGGCGGGGTTTCCCCGCCCACAACTAGCCAAGGCGCGCCAATGATCCGAGTTACGAGGTAAGCATGCTATTAAACTCATTTCCTGTTGGTCCGTTGCAGTGCAACTGCTCAATCATCGTCTGTCCGGAAACCAAGGAAGCCGCCATTGTTGATCCGGGCGGAGACGCTGAAGACATCATCAAGCAAGCAGAAGATGCCGGTCTTAAGATCAAATATTTGTTGCACACGCATGCGCATTTTGATCATGTGCTGGGATCTGCAGAAGTGAAAAAGGCAACCGGTGCAAAAATCTTGTTGCATAGTGGTGACAAATTCCTCTACGACAATCTTGCTCAACAATGCAAACTGTTTGGATTCTCTGCCGGCGAAACTTTACCTGTAGATGATTGGATAGAAGATGATCAAGAAATTGTGATCGGCAAAATCAAATTGAAAGTTATTCATACTCCAGGACATACACCAGGCTCCTTGAGTTTTTCCTTGGCTGATAAGGAAAGTATATTATTTTCTGGTGACACGCTATTCCATCGTTCCATTGGCCGAACAGATCTCTGGGGCGGTGATTACGATCAGATAATCAAATCCATTTCCGACAAACTGTTCACCTTAGATGATTCCACAAGAGTGATACCAGGTCACGGCCCGGACACAGACATTTGGCATGAGAAAAAGGAAAATCCCTTTTTGTCTTAAGGTGTTATTCCATTCTGTTGAAGACTAATTTTCTTGCTACAGCGATGATTTCTCTGAAGTGAAAAGTTTTGGAAACATCATCGTCTAACTTGCAGTGCCGTAGTACGCCTTTGTCATCCTTGAATGATAGTTCAAAAGGTTTACCTTTGGGAAACTCAATGTGTACTATGCCTGAGGCTCTTTTCGGATCTGTCTTTATTATGAAATGATCGTGTTTTAGTTCAGCATCAATAAGACCAACCGTATCCATTTCTTTCTGGTTAGGTAGTTTCGCCAATCGCTCGGGACTGATGGGAGCCTTTTCATCGTAAGGCACCATTTCCTTTCCGGTCTTGGGGACTTCCGATTTCGGAGCCGCTTTTGGTGCTTGCTTGGCAGCTTGTTTTGCTAGTGCGGAGGCCTTGGTCTCTGCAAAAAGTTGCTCCTGATTTATATCAGGATCGTCTTTAGCTTTTCTAGGCTTGAATGACCCTCTATCGAACTGTTTGCCAGGCGCTTGATCTCCAGGTCTCGCAGGATAAACCTCTGTGTCACGCATAGTCTTAGGATCAAATTCCATGTACTTCCCATCTTTGTTGACATACCTGGCACGACCAGTAGGATCTTTTATGATCGGCGGATTATTATCGTGTGTTGTCGTTTTGACGCCGTCAGGCGATTCATGCAGAACCCTTGCTTGCGGTCCAGGACTTTTGGTCGGTCCTGTAGTACGCAGCGAATAATCCTGTCCTGGCCTGTGAGTTGTCTTGCCAGTTGCCTGTGATTCAGTCCAATAATAGTCTTCTAAATCAGTTCGCACCGTTTTGCCGTCAGGTGTTCTTATAGTAACTTCGCCAGCCTTGCCTCTCTGAGGATGAAATTCAACAACGTGACCATCCGGATAAGTGGTTTGATTACCACCATCGGCTCGCATTCTAGTCACGGGCTCTGTTTGAACCGGGATCGGTTCAACCGGGATCGGTTCAACAGGAAGCCGCGGTTTTGTAAGCGCATTCGTAAGTGCAATCTGGCCAACTCTAGCGCTCGCACCCATAAAGCCGGCGCCAGCCACCACGTAGGTATGAGCCATATCTTTGCCAACGCCATAGCCGGCAAGCTGTTTTGCCTGCTTGCAAATCTCGAAGTAATCGGTAGACTTGGCATTCCATATATCACTGGTAATTTGCGGTAGCATCTTGTTGCGTTCAGCGTATTTTGAGTTTAGTGTTTGATCTCCTGCAACACAGAGGGTCCCGCCTACACCCAAAGTGGTTGCTACCGCTGGGTTTAGGAAAGTAGCGCCATATCCAAGAAGAGCACTCACTCCAATTTCGGCACCTGTCCCTGGCAAATTCTCCTTGTTGAACATCTTTTGAAATGTGACTGCCATAGGAAGACCAATACCTAGACTGCCAACCATTACTGCGCGTCCAGCTTTTTCAGTTATGCCGGGAAACTGTTGTTCAAAAGAATAGGCAGGGGTAAATAAAGAACCTATAGCCTTTGCCGGATCTTTGGGAGATAGCTTTCCGATTCCCTCTCCGTGCAATTCTCTTGCTTTTTCATTTATCTTTGGAGTCAACAAAGCCATGCCGAGAGCTCCAAGGGCTATTTTTTGAGTTATCTCTTTTTCTTCCTGCGCGAGCTTGGCAGCTTCCTTGGATGCTTGTTTTTGTGCCTCTGTAACTTCATGCAACCCTTTGTTTGACGCCCGTGCGACGGCCTTATCAGAGCTTGCGAGCTGAGTCATTTCTACTGGCTTGTCACCTGAGGGCGATTTGCTCTTTTGCTTTTGGGAATCTGTATGGTCTGCCAACTGCCTGGTCTCCAAATAATCTTGCTATGTCGATTTGTTTTTCTTCTCCGGATTGGTATCACTAACTTTGCTAGCGTCCTTGGTCTTATTTACAACGATTGTTTGTTTGAGGTCTAAGTATGCTTTCATCGCATCTTTGTAGTCCTTGCTAGCTTTATTATCATCGCTGAGTCTAAGCGCCGAGTTGTAGTCCAAATTAGCTTCTTGGTAGTTCTTGAGCTTCTCGTCGTTCTTACCCTTATCGATCCAGAAGCGAGCATCGAGCGGATTTGCTGATTTGTCTGCATGCTTTCTGGCCAAGAGAATGGCTTGGTTAAAGTCTTTATTGGCTTCTTCGTAGTGTCTCAATTCGAACTGAGCCTTGCCTAGCTTAGCCCATGCAGCTGCATCAAGTGGGTACTTTTTGAGGTACTTCTGTACGACCGCATCATCCTTCTTAGCTTTGGCAATGTTAGCCGCCATCTGTTTTTCGTGGCTTGCATTTTGCTCAGCGGTTTTATCGATTACTTTGCCTGTGATGGTATCAGCAGGTTTCATTGCTATCTTGTCCGCATCTTTGTCTTTATGCACAGGCTTGTCTTGCGATTTCATCGCGATCTTGTCAGCTTCATGATCTTTCGGTACAGGTTTCGTTGCAATCTTTTCTGCTGGTTTGTCTTTCTGGATAGGCTTGTCCTGCGGCTTTGCTGCAATCTTATCTGGTGCTTTGGCTTCGGCTGCTTGTGCAATCTTCAATTGCTCTGTTAGCCCGGCATTTGCAATTCCTTGCTTTGCCAATGCCACCATCGTCGGATCTTTAGACTTCAAAAGTTGATTGTAGTCGTTTGCCGCATCTTGGTATTTACGCTCGCCCACTTTGCTGAACGCATGAAATAGCCGCGCGGTATCATTTTTTGGATCCTTGGCAAGAATAGCTTCTGTCTTTTGAATCGCTGGTGAATAGTCAGGATGTGCTAAATGAGAATTGGCGGCAATATAGTAGGAAGACATTGCATCTTCCAGTGGACTAGGTTGTTTTGTCTTTCCGCTGGGTTTTGTAGTAGCAGCAGCTTCCACTTGTGCAGGCTCTACTTCGGTTCGTTTGCGAGCCACAGTTTTGCGCGAATCATCCTTAGTGTGAGGATCGTCCCAGGCAACCACATTGTCTCTTGACGTAGGTGAGCTAGTTCTTTCCGTTTGACCAATTTTGTGACTAGTTACCTCGTATTCCGAGATCTTTGGGCCGTTGAGTCGTGTTCCCCAATAGGACACTTTTCTGCCGTCGATGTCAACCTCACGATTGTTAATCTGTCCGTCCTCACTGTAGGTGATATGCGTGTGACGCTTAACTCTGTTGCGCTCTTCATAAATATCTTCTGGCTTGCCAGGTGCATTACCGCCTTGCACATAGCTGACATCAATGGAATATTTTATTGAACCGTCTTTGTTTTGGAAATCGGCCCTTTGAAGCTTACCGTCAGGATAGTTGGAGTGATTGGTCACATACATATCTGGAGTAATATTTTTCTTCAAGTCCGGAGCCACAGCCGCAAAATCAGAACGACTTAGTTTACGTAATACATCGCGAACTTCCGGATCGCTTTCTCCGGGCAAAGTGGAATCAGCAATCAATCGCTTGTTCGTTCTGTCGCCCTGGCTAGATTGTTGTCTTTGTTCCAGAGGTTCGAATCTATCATTTCCCATAAACTACTCCAAACTGGTAAAGATACTACAAGTGAATTGTGGCCTCGCGTCTAAGCACTCGGCTTGTCTGGACTTCCCGATGTGGGTTTATGTCCCGATTGTGATGAAGCTGTTCCATCAGTATTTTGTTTTGGATATGATTCTGTCCGCTTACCTGATTTGTCGATGTCTACTGCTTTTTGATTGTGCTTTGTTATGAACCGTAGTGTACCAGTTTCTTTGTTCTTACTTACGATGGAACGTGTGTGTTCGGTAACTGTATATTCGTCTGTATCAAGAAGGTCTTGTTTCTCTGATTGACGGAATTTCTTTGGTGTCGTGCGCTCATTAGACCACGCACCACGAGAATGGGTTCTCGTATCTCCACTTGGTGCACGCTCAGTCCAAGATAAATCTCTCTGTATTTTAATCTCATTCCCATGTGGGCTTGTCACAATAGTTTGTTCAGGACGTGTTCCCGTGCGGGGAATTTTATCTACGATAGTTCCATCAGGATATTTCGTGATTATCCGACCGTCTGGCATAACTGTCCGATGTGGTTCTGCTGCACTTGAATCCTTTCCATGGGGCAAAGACTTTTGTTCATCAACTGTTTGTTTCGCCGCAGCTTTCGTACTATCGGTGTGAGGGAGATCTTTTTCAGGCGTGTGTGCTTTTGTAACCTGTGGTGTTGCATGCTCGGCTGGCGGTGGCACAGGTTCTTCTTTGCCCAATTTCATTCCTTGGCTATCTTTGATAATAGTTTTAGGAGATGATAATTTAGGAGGTGTCACTTGGATTGCGCTATAACTGTCGCGCGTACGGATGTCAGCTTTGCTTGTTTGCCTTGCACTATCTGAATGAGTTGATCCAGCTGACTTTGGACTTGCTTGCGCAGCCGTATCAGCCGCACCTGACCCAACCGGCTCAGGCTTGACAGTTGGTTTCCCCATTCCTCTGAGTGCAGCTGCTGTCCCAGCTCTTGTAAGTCCACCAGCACCGGCCGTAGTGGTATTGAAACCAAAGTCGTACAATTCCTTGCCTGCTCCCCCATGAGCGACAATCGATGCGGCATGTGCTAGGTCGTAGTAGTTTGATTTTGGATCTGCAGCTTTCTGGGCTATCAAACCGATGTCGCGATTGCGCTCTTTAAAGTCTGGATTGCCAATCTGATATGCACCATAACCCAGCGCACCGACAAGTCCGATGGTCGTGGCGACAACAGGATGCGATTCTAAAGCAGCAGCGGCTCCGTATCCAATGGCGAAGTTGGTACCGGCTTTCGTACCAGTTTTTCCTAAGTTTTCTTGACTAAAGTCCTTTTGCAATTCCTGAACGGCCGGACCAATCAGACCAGGTCCGAACACAAGAGCCTCTCGCCCAAGCGCTGATACCGCACCGGGTAAAAATTTATTTGCAAGGCGCGTTGCATCACGTCCCAACATAAGTGAACCAACGGATGTTGCAAGATCTTTATTGCCTTTAGGAATTGCATTCGTTCCCAATAGCGCTTCATCCGCCTTGACGAATGGAGCAAGCAGGGATGATTTAAGATATTTATCCACTTTAGGATTTACATTCAATCGCTCTTCTGCCATCTTGTTGATAGTTGGAGCAAGCAATGCCATGGCAATTGTTCCAGTAAACGCGTCTTTTGCAATGGCTGATTGTCTTTCTTTTTGCTTTTCTTGTTCAGCTTTTTCTTCTTCTGTCAGAGGTTTTTGAGGTTTCTTCGCTGGCTGATCTTTGGTCTTTTGATCATGAGGCTTCATTGCGTGTTTTGCCGCTTCGCTTCCGATGCGTGCTCGCTTTGCTAATTCGTCTTGATGCGATGTTCGAGCTCTTATAATTGCTTCGTTATAGTCTAAATGTGCTCGTTGATAGCGATGAAGCTCCATGTTGTTGTCGGCTTTCTTGAGCCAAAACTCTGGAGTGAGAGGACTTTCGTGTTTAGCCTGATTCTTTCGATCGAGAAGCATTGCTTGGTTGTAATCCAAGTTGGCATCCTTGCGCTGTCCTTTAGCCACATTGATGTCACCTTGTTCAATCCAAGGCTTGGTCTCGAGAGGATGTTTTTTGAGATACTTTTGTAGGTCTTGTTCTTTTTTCTGCTCGCTCTTGTGCTGCTCCGTAGTTTTCTTTGGACCGGCACTTTCAGTTTTGTCTGCTGCCTTGCCTTTTGTCTGAGCCCAATCTTTGCTGGGCAAAGTGGAATCAGCTAACAACTTTTGATTAGCTTTCTCCTGCGACCCAGACTTGTCGTGGGATCCCTTTATCTGTTTTTGCGAGTCCGATCCATCTTTTCCTGCCATGACCTTCCTCTACGCTTATCTCAAGGCGACAGCTTTTTTCAATCAATTGCCAAGTTGATTCATTAGCTACTATGAATTTGCCTCGAAATAGCCCAAGTTAAACGGTTTTGGGTCAATCGGGCAGCAGATTAATGCCCCAAAGCCAGCGCCAGTTCTCATTCTTGAGAAGCTTAACGAAAGTTAAGGTGTTGAATCCTAAGCCCCAGCCTTCATTTGCTGCTTTTGGGCAATGGAATGGGATCGCCCTTATAGGGAATTGGTATGTACTGCACGCTCGACTTGGTGAGGTTTTGCTGGGGATAAAGATCCATCAGCTCGAAGATTTCTGCTGGCAAACCAGTGGTTACCGGCAAACCGATCTCTTTGGCATCTTCAAACGTAATTGGATAATCATGTGTCCAAATGCCTGATACCAGAGTCTCGGCAATTTTGGGGATTTGTTCTTCTGTGTATTTCGATTGCGGACTGGCGTCCGATAGTATCTTCCTGACAGCGGCTTCTTCCTGGCGCAAGGCTTTATTGGCAATATCGGCATAAATCAGGAATTGGTCGGCAATCTTTTCAACTGGTTTTGCTTCTACCAATTTCAATAAACTGACGGCCGGATATTCACCAATTTGCGGATCGATAGGTCCAAGCACGGCGTTTTCATTCATGACGATTTCATCGGCAGAAAGTGATATCAAAGTGCCACCGGACATGGCGTAATGTGGAATGAATACGGTGACCTTGGCCTTATGCCGAACTAAAGCTGCAGCAATTTGTTGTGCTGCTAGTACGAGTCCTCCAGGTGTATGCAAAATTAGATCGATGGGCATATCAGCTGGAGTCATATGAATGGCGCGCAAAATGCGCTCGGAATCTTCAATCGTAATATAACGAGCAATTGGAATGCCGAGAATGCTCATCGTTTCTTGGCGGTGAATTAGGGCAATCACACGGCTGCCGCGTCTTCTTTCCATGCTGGAAATTAGTTGATGACGTTTATTCTCCAGTAATGCTTGAGCGATGCCAGGCATCATGACGCTCAGAAATATGAAAAACACAATCCAATCAGTCATATAAGTAGATTACCTCTTTAGTGTAATTCCCGTGATTTGAAACACGTGAGCGCAGTCGAACAAGGTGCATTGAGAAACATTGCTTCGGAAGGAGAATTTGTGATAGCTTGGTGAGTAGTATCTGCAAGTGTACGGGTGATAAATAGAAGTGCTGGTTCTTGCTTGTCCTTAGAGTCGGCCATCCAAGTTTCGAAGGAAGTGTCAATGACTGATGTTTCGTACAAACGTTCCTGTGCAGATAAGATTTTGCCTGCTTCAATTAGAGTACTTTCGGTATCACCATTTGATGAGCCGGGACTGCTGGAACTGAGACTAGACCAAGTTCGGCTAACCGGTGCCTCAAAACCGATTCGGGAAGCCAATAAAAGCAGAGGAAACTTTCTATTCAACAATGGCAGGTTTATTTTCAGTGAGTCATAGGATTCTTGTGTGCCATCTAAGAGAAAAACTATTTGACCCTGCTTGGGGAGTTTCTTGCGAGCGGAGATTAAGGTACCTTCCCAAGTAAAGCGCATCAAATCCCTTGTCAGGGAACCCTTGAGTAAAAGTTCTTGGGGCGTATGTTTGCCTGGAGCACAGACAATTACGTTTGCTTTCTTTGCCTCGGCCGTTGCTTTCACAAGCGCTGAAACCGGTCCATACTCAGCTTGTGTAGAGACTTCGGCGCCAGCTTTAATTAGTGGTTCTGCAAGTAATTGCAAAAGTTTCTCGACTTCTTTAGTTGCCAACTTTCGCGACTCTTGGCGGGCCTTTTCAGGTTGATCTTCTTCTGCTTCATCTTCTTCAAGCACATGCAACAAAAGAATTTGTTTATCCACCAAATCAATAGTTTGCTGCACCAAATCGACCATTTGTTGCGAATGGGGCTTTCCATCAAGGGCAATCAGCAAGTTCATTTGTCTTTTACTTTTTGACCGGCTGGACTTAAGTCCTCTTCAGTCATTGATAGACCGATGCCACGGCTTGCCAATTCTGCCAAATAAAGTTTGACGTTTACAGCACTTTCCTGAGTAAGCGCTCCTTTTTCGGTTATATCTTGTCTGGCAATCATTTGGGCAATCACAGAAGTGGGGAAAGCTTTCATTCGTACTGATGCAGGCAGACCTTCGGCTTGATCCATGTAGTCAATGCAATCCCAAAGAATTCTGACTTCCTTTTTCTCTCTTGTGCCGACAACATTTATACGCACCAGTACAGCATCCGGTTCGCTCCTTGAGCCGTTCTTGTCCAGGAGATAGTTGAGCATTTCTTGCGGGGCAAGAGTTGCGTCAGCCAAAGTAATTGGATGCGAGTCGAACAAACCCAAATCACGCAGAAGCAGCATTTGCTGGCTGTATCCAGGATAATGCAAGACCTTAAAGTCAAACTGATCGACCTTGCTTGCCAAATTGGTAATGTATTTTGCCATTCCGCCTGAGGCATTAAAAGCTTCCAGTTCGCCAAATGGCAGAGGCAAAGCAATAGTTTCTACTTCGGTAAGTGGTGGCACGCGCATCAGTTTGCCGTTACGAACAATGGTGGCATTTTCCAAGGCTTCATTCAAAATTCTCTCGGCAGACAATGCCGGTAGTACCACCGTTTGCATTTCTTGCTCTGCCGGCACGGAGCCCACTTGAATGTGGATGCTGTAGACTTGCTCCAAACTTTCTATGGCGTTTGTCGTGAGAATTGACACCATTCCTGGCGTCAGACCGCAACCTGGTACGATGGCAATACCGGCTTGTTTGGCTAAATCATTGAGCAAAAATTGCATGCGTGATGATTCATCATCTGAACCCATGTCACAGAAATTGCAACCAGCCTGCAGTGCCATTTTTGCAAGCTCATAATTGACAGAAGATGGCAGTGTACTGATTGCTACATTGCAGTTGCCCATTAAATTGAGAACTTGCTCAGTGTTCTTTAGATCTACCTGGCACGGAACGATTTTCTCATCGACAAAGCGTTCCATGATGCAAGTGATTTTCTGGGGATTGTTGTCCGCTAAAAGAATTTGATCAACGTGCATACTGCGCACTAAATCATAAACAACAGCGTGTCCTAATTGATCTGCACCTAATACTAGAAAGTTCATTTAAGTTGCTCCCGCTTTCTATCAAACTGTTGATCGTCTCTTGCCGCCGTCTACACAAATTGTCGAACCAGTAACATAAGATGCCTGCTCTGAGGCCAGGAAGGCAACTACATTTGCTACTTCATGTGATGTACCGAGTCGACCCATTGGCACCGACTTGACATAGTCTTCCAGCAGTACTTCTCGAGTGTTGCCGGTACGTTCAATGTTGGTGGCAATTCGTTCTTCTGTGCGCTCCGTATGAATTACTCCCGGTGCCACACAATTTACGGTGATATTGTGTGGTGCAAGCTCATCGGCCAAAGTCTTGAGCATGGCTGTTGTTGCTGCCCGCATGGCATTAGAAACGGCCAGATTTGGTATTGGTTCGATAACGCTCAAGGAAGTAATACACAATATTCTGCCCCACTTGTTCTTTTTCATTTCTGGAACAAATGCGTTATTCAAATGAGCGACTGAATTGAATAATTGTTCAAAACCATTGTCCCAATCATTCAAGCTGGTGCCTTCGGCAGTAGATGGTTTTGGACCACCAACGTTGTGAATCAAAACATCAATTGAGCCAATTGAATCTTTTGCCTTGGCTATCAATTCATTACGTGAGTCTGCATTGGTCAAATCGCAAGAAAGGCTGTGTACTGGACCGAATCCTGCTTCTGTAATTTCTCGTACTGTTTCGGCTAAGGCTTCCGGTCCGCGTGCGCACAAAAACAATTCAACGCCTTCAGCAGCAAGTGCTGCAGCAGTGGCTTTGCCAATTCCTTTCGAAGCTGCACAGACGAGAGCCTTTTTCCCTGCTAGACCAAAATTCATTGTTACCTACTAGTCCTTTTTGAGTTGCCTAATTGAGTTGCCTTTGCCTGCCCACTGACCTAGTAACTTATTCCTTGTACTTGTATGTAATTGTCTTTGCTTCGGAAAAGAACTCCAGACTCCATCTTCCACCTTCTCTGCCAATTCCGCTAGCCTTTTGTCCGCCAAATGGCGTGCGTAAATCGCGCACAAACCAGCAATTCACCCAAACAATGCCTGTTTTGATTTGTTTGGCGACACGCTCGCAGCGAGCCGCGTCTTTGCTCCACAAACTGGCTGATAATCCATAGGTCGTGCTGTTGGTATAAGCGATAACTTCCTCTTCGCTGGCAAATGGTACTACCGTTAATACCGGACCAAAAATTTCTTCTTGACATAATTTTGATGAATTATCGATACCTGCGATCAATGTTGGCGCCAGCCAATTTCCTTGAGCAAACTCTTTCAGTCGCTCACCGCCAGCCAGAACTTTTCCTTCCTGCTCGCCGAGCTTGACATATTTTTCAACTTTCTCAAGTTGTTCTTTGCTGATGATTGCCCCCATTTGGGTTTGCGGATCTTGTGGATCGCCAACTCGAATCGCTTTGACCTGCTTGGTTAACTGTTCGATGACTTTGTCAAATATGCCTTCTTGCACGTATAGCCGAGAGCCAGCCAGGCAGATTTGTCCTTGATTGCGAAATCCAGCCCGAACTGCAGTTGGAATTGCCTCTTCCAGATCCGCATCTTCAAAAATAATATTGGCGCCTTTGCCACCAAGCTCAAAGGAAAGTTTCTTGAGCGTTGACGAGGCAGAGGCCATAATTGCTTTGCCAGTGGTGGTTTCGCCTGTAAAGGAAATGCAGGACACATCAGGATGACGAGTCAGGGCTTCGCCTGCACCATTGGCGCCAAAGCCGTGCACGATATTTAGTACGCCTGGCGGCAGACCGGCATCGTTGGCTATCCCACCGAGCAAAGTAGCTGTGTATGGTGTCCATTCGGCTGGCTTAAGCACACAGGTATTGCCCATGACCAATGCCGGAGCAATCTTCCACGTGGCCAGATACAAAGGTAAGTTCCAAGGTGTAATCAGCCCAGCTACACCCAGTGGTTCGCGAACGGCAAAATGTTTTTCTGTTGGGCTGCCTGTGAAACATTCTGTTTCCAGTGTTTGGGCATAGTCGGCAAAGAAATGGAAGTTCATTGCCGAGCGCGGGATATCACCTTCCAGCGATTCGGTAATCGGCTTTCCCGTATCCAAAGTTTCAGCCAGAGCAATTTCTGCTTTTCTTTCTAAGATGATGTCACCAATGCGTTTGAGAATCGCGCATCGTTCTTTCAGGCTCATCTTGGGCCAAGGACCATGCTCAAATGCATGTTTAGCTGATTTGACCGCTTCATCAATTTCTTTGGCTGTGCCAAGCGAGACCGTAGCTAATACATCGCCTGTGGCAGGGTTCATAGTTTTAAAAACTTCACCACTTGCAGATGAACGAAATTCACCATTGATGAAATGATCAAGATGCTTGATTTTCTTTAGTATCTCAGTGGTCATATGAGACCCGCTCCGTCGCCATCACTGCGCTCTGCTTCTACGCTCATTAGCTCATTTCCTTGTCTTGGCAAAGAGCTATGGCTTTTATTTCGATGAAATTCTTTCCTGGCAATGCCGCTGCTTGAATTGTGGTGCGTGCCGGCGGATTTGGGAAAGAAAAATACTCGGCATAGACTTCGTTGTAACTTTTGAAGTCTTGCATGTCGGCCAGAAATACCGATACGTCTACGAGATCTTCCAATGTACAGCCGGCTGCTTGCAAAACAACCGACATGTTTTTGATCACGGCATGGGTTTGTGCCTTGATGTCGTAAGCGGTGACTTTGCCTGTGGCATCACAGCTAATACCAACCTCTACTCCAGATTTGGCATCACGCGCTCCTTGTCCGGAAAGGTACAAGAAATTGCCGGCTTTCACTGCGTGTGAATAGGCGCCGAGTGGTGATGGTGCTTCCTTGCCTAAAGTAATTGCCGTCTTTTTCCCTTTCGCTTGTGGGAGAGATTCAGACTTTGCTGGACTTCCGCTTGGCATGCACATCTCCAATTGAATTGAAATTTCCATTCTTAATTTTAATTCTATTAGTGCTGTACCGGCGAAAAATTTTTCTTCTTAGCCAAGGAAATTTGAACTTTTTATCTACTCAAACGTCTTATGTATAGGGAGGAGTAGAGTTGGTTGTCAATCGAACCTTGTTGACAAGCTATATCAAATTTTATATAATGAAAGAACTGATTTGGTTAGGTAACAGTCGTGAGAGACTGAGAAAATTTCCGAATGAAGCAAGAAGGCAAGCTGGCATTGAACTGCGCAGGGTCCAACGAGGATTGTCGCCTACCGACTGGAAATTTATACATGGGGTCGGAACTGGTGTCATGGAAATTAGGATTCATTTACCCTCTGAGTATCGGGTTGTCTATTTAGCAAATCGTCCTGAAGGCGTTTATATTCTTCACGCCTTTTCTAAGAAGAGTCAGAAGACGCTATTTCATGAACTTAAGATAGTGAGACAAATGTATGCCGAAATCGCAAAAACCTGAAAAGAAAACACCCAAGAGAAGTGTCAAGCAGACCAAAAGCTCTGGCAATGTTTTTAAGGATGTTGGATTCCCTGATGACGAATCGGTGAATCTGCTGTGTCGCGCGGACCTTATGATCGCAATTGAAAAAATCATCGAGGAACGAGGATTGAGCCAGACCAGGGCTGCCAAAATACTTGGTACAAGTCAGCCGCGCCTCTCGGATATGTTGAACGGTCGAATAGAAAAGTTCACTGTGGACATGTTGATGAAGTGGATAGTCAAGCTTGGTAAGGAAGTTGAAGTTACGGTGAAGGACAGGGCTCAAGTCGCCTGATTCAAATCACCCGGAAAGGTCCAAATTGTGTTTGATCTCGTTGGTTATTTAGCAAATTTGACACCGGCTCGCATCACCCTGTTTTGTTATCTGATTTGGTATCTGGTGGTGGCAATCAGATATTTTGATCCGAACCCCTGGCTTTGGCTAACATCACTGGGTTTGAGCTTGATTGTTGGCTATGCTTTGCTGATCAATGCAACATCTTCTGGTGCTACCAAAGTATCGCTTGGTGGTTGGCAAAAAATTCGCTTCTTTGTCGTACCGTTTTGTGTCTCGAGCTTTTCGGCATTGGTTAAAGGGCATAACTTTATATTGATCTTCTCGCCCAATCCGACTGATACACTCATCGTGCTTGGTCTTTGTCTCGCTCTGCTTGGCGCAATTGCCTTGGCTAAGAAAGTAAAGTCATAGATCTTGGGGAAAACGATATCAAGCAGCAGCCTGTCGCTCTAAATTGTGCTTTGATTAGGCAGGGATAAATTCGTTGGGGGTTGTATGAAGGTCGCTTATTTTGATTGTCAATTTGGTGCTGCGGGCGATATGTTGGTGGCAGCACTTATCGATGCTGGCTTAAATGAAACGCAGTGGCGTGCAGAACTGGCAAAAATTGCCCTACCCAAAGATAGTTTTTCAGTTTCCTTTGAGGATGTGATTCGTTGCAGTGTGACTTGCAAAAAAATGAAAATATCTCCGGATGAAATGGATGTTGATTATGATGATGAACATGCACACGAGCATGAGCGTAGTTATGTTGAGATTCGGGAGATAATCAATAAGTCTCAAATCTCCCAGAAAGCCAAAGATCTTGCCTGCGCCATTTTTCAACGTCTAGGTGAGGCGGAAGCAAAAGTGCATGGTGTGAAACTTGAGGATGTTCATTTTCACGAAGTTGGATCCATTGATAGCATTGTCGATATTGTTGGCTTTGCCATTGGCTATGATTTGCTCCGCATTGAAAAGAGTTTTGTTTCTCCTTTGCCGCTTGGTGGTGGCACTGTCAAAACAGCACACGGATTGTTTCCTGTTCCTGGTCCGGCAGTGGTTGAACTTATATCAAAAGCGTCCGTGCCGATTGCGCCTTCTGATTTTCAATATGAATGTTTGACACCGACTGGTGCGGCCATTCTGACGACAATTGCCTCAGGTTTTGGTAACAATGCAAATATTCAATCCTTAGAAAGTACCGGAACCGGTGGTGGCACATTCAATCCCAAAGATCACCCTAATGTTTGTCGCATAATGATAGGAGAAGGGGTGGACAATTTGCTAAATGGCGAGGGAGAGCGATTTGCCACTGAAACAATTCTGGTGCTAGAAGCAAACATTGATGATTGTTCTCCGCAAGCCTTGGCCTATGCCCAAGAACAATTATTTGCCGCCGGTGCCTTGGATGTCTTTGTCGTGCCAGCTTTGATGAAGAAAAATCGCAGCGGGCATTTGCTCACTGTCTTATGTAAATCGCCTGAGGCAAACAAGTTAAAAGAAATCATTCTTTGTCAAACCACAACCATTGGTGTGCGTAGTTATTTTGCAGAGCGCACGTATGCTGAGCGTAAATTTGAAGAAGTAACTTTGGCCAAAGGTGGCAGAGTTAGAGTCAAGATTGCTTTTGATAAGTTTGGCAAAGTAATCAACATTCAACCGGAATATGAAGATTGTGCTTCGTATGCCAGTGCTCATAACTTGCCGCTCAAAGATGTGATAAGCGAAGCTCAGAGCAAATTACAAGTTGCGGCTAAATGATCCGGAAATATTTGCCAAGTTAGTTTTGCGGCTAGATAGCATTCTCATGGCTGCGAAGGCTGCGCCAAAACCGTTGTCGATATTTACGACGGTGATGCCGGATGCGCAACTATTTAGCATGGTTAGCAAAGCCGATAGTCCTTCAAAGCTTGAACCATAGCCAACGGATGTTGGCACGGCAATTATTGGGCAAGCAATCAAGCCACCAATTACCGATGGCAGGGCGCCATCCATGCCGGCAACCACAATCGTTGCTGAAACATCGTTGAGTAGTTCCAGATTGGCCAGCAGGCGGTGCAAACCAGCAACACCCACATCATATATACGGCGCACGGAAACTCCGCAAACTTCTAGAAAACAAGCGGCTTCTTCGGCCACTGGTAAATCCGAAGTTCCAGCGCTTACGACAGCGATAACTTCAGATGAGGAGTGATCAACTTCTCTTTGTCCCCAAATGATCATTTGCGCGCGTTCCTCATAAATTGCTCCCGCAAGAGCGTTGAGAATGTGCTCTGCCTGATCGCTTCTCACCCGTGTTGCCACCACAATTTGATTTTGCTCTCGTAGTGATTTAGCAATTTCAATTATTTGATTGATAGTTTTGCCTGGAGCAAAAATTACTTCAGGAAGCCCTTGGCGAATTGCCCGATGTAAGTCAACCTTAGCAAAGCCAAGATCTTTAAATGGCAAAAGTTGCAATTGTTTGAGGGCATCTTCTGGTGTCAAATCCTGATTGGCAATTTCGTTGAGTAAATCTAGGAGTCTGTTTCTGTCCATCATAGATTTGCTCCACCTTGCTTGTAACCATCTTTGGCGATCGTCACATCTTTATAGCCAATGCGTTTCAATTCATTTGTTACTTTGTCAATCAAAACTTGATCTTCAAGCAGTCTGTCTACCTCATCTTGACCGACTTCAATGCGGGCAAGCTCTCCGAGATGCCGAACCCGTACTTGGCGAAAGTTCTCTGCAAGCAATACTTCTTCCGCTCGTTCTACCAGTAATAGATCTGAAACAGTAACTGGCTCCAGTTCAGGAAAACGCGAAGAGAGACAAGCCGCTTGTGGTCGGTCCCAAGACGGCAGTTGAGCTTTGTGCGCAAGTTCTCTAATTTCATCTTTCGCTAAACCGGCAGTTTGAAGCGGACTGTGCACTTTGAATTCCTGGGCGGCAATATGCCCCGGCCGAAAATCGGAAAGATCATCGAGATTGGCTCCATAGGCGATATTTCCGATACCTAATTGTCCGGCCAACCTTTCCATACTGGCAAACAGAGTTTGTTTGCAAAAATAACAACGCATTGAATCATTGCGTTGATATTCTTGCCTAGTCACTTCATCGGTTTCAAGTTCGATGAGGTTCCAATTGAATAATTTCGCTTGTTGTCTGGCTGCAGCTAGCTCTCTTGTCGCTAAACTTGGCGAGACGGCGATGACAATTTTGGCATTATCTCCTAGGACTTTCCTCACATAGTACGCAAGCAGAGAACTATCCACGCCACCAGAGTATGCCACCATAACCGTTTGCAATTCTTGGATGCAATTGATTAACGCTTGTTCTTTGGTTTCTAGTAAATTGGTGGGCAAATGATTGTCCTCAATGTTTGGAGGCTTGAAGTTCACCAGCGTGTGGTGACAAAAGTGGTGCTAAGTGTTCTTCAATTAGTGAATGAGCTTGCTCAAGATCGACATCATCCGGATCTACTAAGTTTTGGCAGAGTTGCTTGAGGATTTTCTCGTCTGCAATTCCGACATCATAGGCCAAGCGATAGGGCAAGTTGCTAAAAGTGACCAAAGAGTAGCGGGAACGATAGTGTCCGGGAAACTTCTTTTCTAATATCTTCTCTAAGCCTTTGCGCATAAGGAAGTCTTTGTCTGCGACTTTATCTCGCATTTCGACAAAGTTCTCAACCGCCATGTCTGCAATGGCATCTGTGTTCGGCCGCCTGAGTGTTGTAAATTCCTCAAACAGTTGTGTCCATTCACCGTCTGTCTTCGGAATGGATTGATTGAGCAAATCACTAAATTGCGTGCAGTCTTCAAATCCACAATTCATACCTTGACCAAAAAATGGCACAATACCATGAGCAGCATCGCCCATCAAAAGTGTCGAGCCGTCCACGTACCATTTATTGCCTTTAACTGTCACCATGCGCCCGGTTGGATTGGCAAAGAAAGTCTCCTCCAGGTTTTCTATTAGAGGCATGGCATGAGCGAACTCGTCTTGAAAAAAACATTTTACATCATTGGCAGTTGGCAATTCAGCAAAGCTAACTGGACCTTCAAAGGGAAGGAATAATGTGCAAGTAAAACTGCCCTCAAAATTGGGCAAGGCAATGAGCATGAATGTTTTGCGCGGCCAAATATGCAGAGCATTTTTCTCTAGTTGAAAGGAACCCGCCTTTCCTGGTGGTATCACAAGCTCTTTATAGCCGTAATCCAATGCTGATTCGTCAAATGAATAGCCAGGGAGAGTTTCCATTCTTTGCCTGATAGCCGATGCCGTGCCATCGGTACCAATGACGATGTTGGTCTTGATTGTTTTGTGTTCCCCAGACTGCTCATCAAAAAGTCTGAGAGTCTTATTCGTAAAATCGATATCTTCAACCTTTTGATTGAAGTGGATTTTTACTTGCTTGGTTTCCTCAGCAAAATTCATCAGCACTTTGTTTAAGGTGGCACGGGAAATCGAATTGATGAATTGAGAGTCGTCGATTCCATAAGGTTGAAATGTGTCTTGTCCGGACTGGTTGTGAATCATGCGTCCTTTCATGGGGATTGCATGCGAAAGAATTTCTTTGTCGATATTTAGACGCGCAAGGGCCTCTATCCCTCTTGTCGAAATTGCCAAATTGATTGATCGACCAGCACTGATTTCGTGGCTACGCATATCAGGTCTGCGCTCATAGATTTCTGCAGAGAAGCCTTTGCGTGCCAAAATTATCGCCAGAAGCGAGCCGACTAATCCTGCTCCAACTATTGTGATGTCAGCTTGTGCCTTGTCATTCATATTGTCACTTTTGCGTCTTAACTTCTGGTGAATTGGCCTTGCGCTCAAGCAGCTGAGCAAATTTATAAACATCAGCGAAACTGTTATAAAGCGGTGCTGGTGCGGCGCGTAAAATATCCGGTTGGCGGAAATCACAAATTGCGCCGGACAGTTTCAATTCCTCAAGCATTGTCGGCGCATCGGTATTTACTTTGAAGGAAAGTTGACAGCCTCGTGCTTGTGGATCTTTGGGAGTAATAATTGTCACGAAATCATTTGGTAGCTGATTGAGTAAATATTCCAAATAGCCGGTCAATAATTCACTTTTCTTGCGCAAGGCTGGCATGCCTGCCTGATCAAAAACATCCATTGATGCTCTTAGTGCAGCTAATTGAAAAATCGGCGGATTACTTAGTTGCCAACCTTCTGCACCTGGTATTGCCTCAAATTCCGGACCCATTTCAAAGCGGGTCTGTTTATTGTGTCCCCACCAACCAGCAAAACGTGGTAGCTGTTTTTTGTTGCCATGCTTTTCATGAATAAAGCAACCGGCAATTGCTCCCGGTCCGGCGTTTAAATACTTGTAGCTGCACCAGACGGCAAAATCTACATCCCAGTCATGCAGGTTCAAAAGTAAATTGCCTGCTCCGTGCGCTAAATTGAGACCGACTGGAATATCTTTTTTGTGGGCGGCTTTGACTATCGCCGGTATGTCAAAAGCTTGTCCGCTTAAGTAGTTACATTGACCAAGCAAAATCAGAGCAATTTCACTGCCCCGCGTTTCAATTGTTTCCAGAATGTCTTCTGTGCGCAAAATATATTCGCCTGCTTTTGGACATTGTTCGATGATTGCTTTGTGGTGATTGTAGCCATGAAAGGTGGCTTGCGATTGAACGGCATATTGATCGGAAGGAAAGGCATTGCCTTCGATCAAGATCTTGAACCTGTCTTTAGTTGGTCGATAAAAAGATACCAGCATCAAATGCAAATTTACGGTCAGTGTGTTCATCACCACGACTTCGTTTGGCTTGGCACCGACCAGGCGTGCTGTGCTTTCGGTCAAGAATTCATGATAAGGCAGCCAGGGAGTCTTGGCTTGTAAGTGACCTTCCACGCCAAGGAACGCCCAATCAGCTAATTCTTCTGCGATGTATTCTTTTACCTTGATTGGTTGTAAGCCAAGCGAATTACCGGTGAAGTAAAGTTGATCTTCACCAGTAAGAGATTTTGGCATGTGGAATTGCTCACGAAATTGTGCCAGTGGATCATCTTTATCCATTTGTTCTGCAAAAGAAAGAGTATTTTCAAACCGTGGCAGAGTCTCTTTCAGATTCGGCATCTTGCTCATAATTTCTTCCACCTATTTGGCCTTACTTGCGCCTTTGCCCGTCAATGCACCATCGACAAGGTTTAAGTCTGCGCGTGTCATACCAAGCCACTCCAAGGCTGTACCTGAGAATAATCTTTCACGCGTAGATTCCGATAGTTCGCTTATCGAATCAATTAGTTTTCCAGCCGGTGTTTCGCCGAGGGGAAAAGGATAATCGGAACCAAGGGCGATTCTTTTTTCACCAAATAAATCAAGTATGTATTTGAAGGCCGCCTTATCATGCACGAGTGAATCAACATAAAAGCGATCAATGTATTCTCTCGGATTGATGGCATTGTCGACCGCACAAAGATCTGGTCTGACTTCAAAGCCGTGGGCAATTCTGCCAAGCGTGTGTGGAAAAGATCCACCACCGTGCACAAAGGCAACCCGCAGTTTTGGCAGTCGCTCAAATATGCCGCCAAAGATCATTGAACATATTGCTAAAGAAGTTTCAGCTGGCATGCCGACAACATAAGGGAGAAAGTATTTCTTCATCAAGTTAGCGCCCATCATGTCCCAAGGGTGAACCATGATGCAGGCTCCCAAGTCTTGGGCGGCTTGAAAGACGGGGAAAAGACTTTCTTCCGCTAAAGTCCAATCGTTTATGTGTGTGCCAATTTGCACGCCAGGCAAACCAAGTTTGGTCACACAACGTTCAAGTTCGGCAATTGCCAGATCTGGTGCTTGCATGGGCAAAGTACCTAAGCCAATAAAACGCGTTGGATTTTCAGCCACAACTTGGGCAATGTGATCGTTGAGAAACTTAGATACTTCCAGACCATCTTTTGGCTCGGCAAAATAACTGAACATTACAGGCACGGTCGAGATGACTTGAATATTGACACCTTGCTCATCGCAATCTTGAATGCGCAAAGCTGGATCAAAACAATTGCTCTCAATGTCTCGAAAGGCAACACCACTATCGCTTACAAGTGTGGCATTGCAAGTGCCAATTTTCTCCAAGGAAACGAATCCACCATAGCCAAACTTTTCTTTGAACTTTGGCAAGTCCGGTGGCAAGATATGTGTGTGAATGTCAATTTTGATCAATTTGTTGGCTCCTGTTATGGCTCTTGCGTCAGCTCAAACTCTGGTGAGTATAACTTTCCTCACTATCCTTTGACTTTGGCGCTGGTGCCACATTTTTTGCAGACAGCCGCATCGCTTGCATAAAAGCGCTCAAATATAGGTTGAAATTGTGTTTGTACGTTAGTCAAATGGAAATATTCATCGTAAAGTTTTTCGCCGCAACTTTCACAATGCCAGACCAGACCATCTTGTTCATGCGCTAGTCGTTTTCTCTCGATGACAAGACCGACTGTATTGGCTGGACGGCGTGGCGAATGTGGAGTGTTGGCGGGCAAAAGAAATATTTCGCCTTCTTTGATTTCAATATCGATTGGTTTGCCGTCGTCGATTACCTTGAGAACCATATCGCCCTCGAGCTGGTAGAAAAACTCTTCACCGCCATTGACATGGTAGTCAGTCCGTTCGTTTGGACCGCCAACCACCATGACGATGAATTCTCTGTCTTCCCAGACGCACTTGTTGCCAACTGGTGGCTTAAGCAAGTGGCGATTTTCATCGATCCATTTTTTCAGATTTATGGTTGAGAACATATTCATGCCAGCATCCTCGGCGTGTGGGCAATCAGATTATTGTCCCATCTGACAGACTAAAATATCATGATATTCTTAAATAAACTTTGGGGCGTTCACGGCGATTCGGTGAGCTTTTAAAGGGGAGTCTTCGCGTTGAAATCTTTAGATAACTATTCATTGCCCTGGGCTCCCCTATTTACGATTGAAAGATCGGGAAAAGCGGAGGTCACCAGATCGGGGATTATTTCTGTTGTCGATGGCAAAGGCAAAGAACTCCTGACCATTGGTGATGTCGACTTTGAACTTTGGAGCCGATCGTGTTTGAAGCCCTGGCAGCTTCTCAGTCATCTGCCAATTCTCAAGCAAGCATATCCTGATCTTGAGCCGCATCATTGGGCGCTTGGTCTTTCTTCGCATTCAGGCGAATCGTTCCATGTTGAGAATGTCCGCCAGATGTTAGCTCTTGGTGGCTTGTCCGAGGATCTGCTTCAGTGTCCGCCTGGTTATCCGATGTTGCCCGAGGCACACTATGCATTGAAGGCAGCCGGTGAGCCACAAAGATCTATTTATCACAATTGCAGTGGTAAACACGCTGGTTATCTTTTGGCGATGTCGGCACGCAAACAAGACCTCAAAACATATTTGCAAAAAGATGGTGAGCAGTTCGTCGGCTTGAAACATTTGCTTGCTTGGTTAGTGGACAAACGTTCAAGTGAGTTTGATGCCACCATTGATGGTTGTCGATTGCCAAACTATCCACTTTCTGCCAAGCAAATGGCCTTTCTTTATTGCCGTTTAACTCATGATTCAGCCAAGGAAAAGACTAGCGATTTGCCATCGGATTTAAAACCTGTGCTCCAACCAATGTTGGATGAATGGCATCAGGTCAAACAATTTATGCATAAGCATTCAGATCTAGTTGGTGGCACAGGCAGATTGGATACGCGCATCATGAAATCAGAATTCCATGAAGATAAGAACTTACTGGTTTTAGCTAAGCAAGGTGCTGATGGTCTTTTGGCAATTGGTGTCAGTCCGTCTAAGCAATTTCCAGATGGCTTAGGCATTTTGATCAAAATTGCCTCCGGCTCTTTGGAAAGACATCACGAAATGTTAGTCACCAAGGTTTTTGAAGATTTAGGCTTGCAACGTCCAAATGAAAAAATTGATCCATACAACGCCCATATTCAAAATCACTTTCACTTTAAAGTGTCATCGTCTGTATTGAGCAAATGAAATTAGAAGAGCCATACAGAATTATTGATATATCGCAGCCGGTAACTTCTCATTCGGCGTGTTTTCCTGGTGATACGCCTTTTCAGAAAAAGATTACGGCACGGATTGAGGACAATCATTCTTACAATTTATCCAGTTTGACTATGAGCCCCCATGTTGGCACTCATGCAGACGCGCCGCTCCATATTCTCGGTGATATGGCAGCATTGCTTGTCGACGGTGCCATCGGCAGTCAATCGTTATCACCATTTATTGGTGATACCCTGGTTATCGATCTTTCCGATTGGAAAAACGAGATTACATATAAGGATGTTGAAAGTCAGCTGGAAGGCGACATACCCAGACGTATCTTATTTAAGACAGCAAAGAAAATAAATTACGATGTATTTGAAAATGAATATGCATATATATCTAGTAATTTAGTTGAACATTTAGTCAAGGCAGGAATTGTTCTCGTCGGTCTGGATGTTCCTTCTGTGGATCAAATAAATTCCAAATCGCTCGATACCCATCATGCCTTGTTGAAGCATAATCTTGCCTGGCTTGAGAATCTCGATCTCAGCCAAGTTGATGCTGGGCGGTATTTTTTGATTGCCCTGCCAATTAAATTCATGGAGCTTGAGGCATCGCCTGTGCGAGCCGTCTTACTGGCCAGTGCCTGAGAATGGTTAGCTGGGATGGCTAGCCTGGCAGCAGATTTCAACTTGCAGATAAAATATGCTTGACATCCAGATGAGCGTCCGCTAATATTAGCCCAAGTTCATTTTTGCCGACTCAATTTGGGTCCGCAATTTACTAGTACCAAATCGCTATTCATTAGTTTTGATGTCCAATTTGTTTGGACTGTTTTTGCATGTCATTTAGCCGATGGAGGAGTCATCTATATATGAGATCTGCAACAGGGAGCACATTCGTTTTAGTCGTTGTATCGCTTTTTGCCTTACTTGTGGTGGCATTCATAGCAATTAACTTTGCTCAGCTAATCGGCACCAACAAAGAAGCACAAACGGCAATTGATGCGGCTAGTTTGGCAGCAGCCAAAGACATGACTCATATAGTGATTGACGAAAGCGATGGATGTCACTTCGGTGTGATTGGTCTTACAGATGATACGCCAAGAAAGCGCGACAATCGTCCGGTTCTCGGCATCAACACCGTGATGGCGACCATACGCCTTGATGCAATCATCGCTAACAAATTGGGTAGCTCAACCATGCTTGTCTTGGCTGCCAATGATTTACAAAGAGCCCAAGCCGATTGCCTCACGTTGCGTAAGAAGATTGTCAAAGCGTTTTCCAACAAGAGTTTCCTCGATAAAGATGGAAACAAGATCAATATTTTGGATGACGCGAACAATACCTATGATGAAAATGCAATTCGCCTTGGAAATGGCAAGCGCATTGGCGATGTAGCTCTGAGTGCTGGTTCTTATAAGTCGCCCGAAGGCACAACAAACGTTCCAGTTCCCGTGCCACAAAATTATGGTCAAGTTGACGGTGCTACATCGGCAGGATTTGGTAATAAAGCAGTTTACAAACCATTGGTTGATGTGCCGGTAAGCTTTTCTGCCAATGGCAGCCAAGGAAAATTGCACTTCACATTTCTGCCGATTGGCAATGACATTTCTCTTGTCAGTGGACAGTCAGTTGAGTTTGTTGATCCCGGTCAAGTAAATAACCTGTCCGGTTACTTGCCACCATATTTGGTGAAGGCTGAAGTTGATCAAGAAGTTAACGCTGCTGCCACCATGGGTGGAAAGTCTGGGCATGCATGTGGAAGACCATCAAGTAAGATGCACGTTGCCGCAGTAGCAGCCTGTGGTTCGCCAATTCATTCGTTTGGTACTGGTCTATTTCAAATTGCCATGCCTGGTGGTCCGCCGCCCAAAGGACAAGGTCCTGATTGCACCTCTGTTCAATCAATCATGAATTCAACGCAAATCAAGTTGACTCAACTGCCAGCCGAAATCAATAGCCGCAATACTACTCCGCTTACGGCCGCTGACATTGCTTCTGCTAGTCCGTATGTGCCGGCATGGAACCAGACAAGTCCTGGAGCTTGGCTTACTTCATCCGGTGGTGCTGTGCCTGCCAATGCCGGTGCGAGAATAAGAACAAGCAGTTTTCGTGGCAGAAGCACAGATGACCCAAGCGTCGTACTTGCTTGCTGTATTTATGACTGGCTTCATGCTATGTATCTTCGTCCAAATGCCGAAGCGGTTGTTAATGCTCTCACGGCCAATCTGAATTTGTATGGCAACGGTGCACAACAAACCAGTTGGAATTTTGGTCACGGAGATTCCTTTATACCGGCTGCCTATGCCAGCTCGGCACCAAGATATCCGGTAACGTTTGGACTTTTCTCCGTGCCAACCGATGGAGTCAACGATCCTCGTGATTTGAGAAACTATGACAAAAATCCGGATGGATACAGAAGACAATTACCAAACGTATTTGGTTATGTACCAGCCGATATGACATTGCCGGATCAATCCTTAGTGGTGGCAATGGACGAAGAAAGCAATGTCGTCACAACCAATGGTCAACCACCGGAAACACTTGTTGATTTCTTTGATTCGGTCATACGCACAAATCAGATCTCGGCTCAAACTTTCAATGCCGCAATGTCTGTGCTAAGTCAAAAGGTTGAAGAAGGCAAAGTTTTAGCTGAAAGCCTGAAAGCAGCCGAACACTCGCAAGATCAAGCAGCAATTGCTCAGCTGACTCAGCAAATTTCAACTGTTAAGGCAAAAGTAAAGCGAGCGGAAGCTGCTGCAAAGAACGCTAACTATGGTGTCACTCTTTCACTTGCCTTACTAAACGATCGCAAAGCCATTAGTGGTCAAGGTATCACCGAGCTTAGCGCGAACAAGTACGAAATAATTGGCGGCTACTTCTTGCCACCAACTAAAGCCGCTACTGTAGACCAAATCAACAGTGATGGTCCAGTTTCGACTGGTCAAGATTCTGGAGCTCATACGCGCGATTGGTGCGCTGAGCCGAAGAAAGACAAACCACAAGTCAATTTCTTCCAGAGCGCTCAAGCGGTCAGTTCTAACAATGTGCCGGATTCTGGATTTCTTGCTCCGGTGTTTGCCGCCAGCGTCATTCCTCAATCACAAGCCAACATTATTGACTTCAAAGTCGTTGGTGATGTGACTCATGATTCCAATTCCGGAATGGTATCAATGAATAGACCGACCACGACGCCTGCCGGATCCAATGTCATTTCTGGTCAGTTGATTTACCAAAATACTGCTGCACTAATTACTAAAGCGCCTAAAAACAAAGTGCAAGAAATTTGGAATTGTATTGCCAGAGACAACGGTGCAAACTATTCCGCTAATACCGCTTTCTTTGGTAATGCATCTGATAGTGGTTACAATCTGAATCTTGCATCCGGTGACAATCCTCCCTTGGTAGCGGAATGGTCATTGCGCTGTCCGGCACCGAGTTTGGTTCCGACCACACCGACAACGCCTTTCACTCCAAGTATTCCGACTACCCCAGGTACTCCTACAACACCGGGTACTCCAACCACTCCGCCAATATCATCTAACCCGCCCACTACACCGCCTATCATTACTACCACACCGAGTTTGCCTAACGTGCCTTCAACACCATCGACTCCAAGCGGTACTTGCACGAAGGCACCAGTGGTCACTATAGGTGGTGTCGGATTTGTAGACATGCGCGAAAATACAAGAGATAGCAATCTTCACAAAGTTATGCCGGTAGCAGATTCCGCTGGTAATGTTACCTATATGTTTGAAGGTAATGTTCTGCACTTCTTCAATACAGCGGACAGCTGGCTTGCTGCAGCTAACTACTACCAAGGCAATTACTATCAGGGCATGCCAGTGACAAACAAGCTACATGTGAAGAATCCCAAATTGCTCGATGTACATGGAAATCTCCAAGATACGTCGGCCGAAAAATACGGTACTCAGGCAGACTTGAGGAATTACTACAACAATCAACTGCAAGGTGCGAACAAGTTAGTTACCAATATAGGTCAGCTGGATAGTAATGTTCAAAGTCAAGGAACTGATTTCATGAATGAGGTTATGCAATGGCAAGTTTACCGCCAAGCATTCTATTACTCATACGATGCCGATATGTGTGCTCATCTGTTTGCTTGGAGCAGTTAATCTGTCCAGTTGATAGAGAGCTAATTCAGATAAGCAATTGCCGGCCAGCTCACCATAGCTGCGCCGGCAATTTTTTGCTTGCTGGGCTTGTATTGCCTGCCCTGACGGAATATCGGCATTTTGGCTTTTGGGGGTCTCTATATTAGTTTGGTTTAAGAATGTCTGTCCTTGGGTATATCTAGCTCGATAGCCCTCATTGAATCTCGATGCCCACAAAGGGCAATTAGACTTGTTCGCCTTCATTGACATATGTCGTCCTTTCACTAGCGGTATCTCCTAGAGGTCTCAGAATATGCGCAGCAATTCCAACCGGGGTAACACCCTTGTTCTTGTGGTGGTCGCGGTTTTTGCAATGCTTGTCGTTGCGTACATTGTAATTAACTATTCACAGTTATTAGCCACTCACAAGGAAGCGCAAACCGCAATTGATGCTGCTTCACTCGCTGCTGCTAAAGATATGAGTCACATTATCATCGATGAAAAGGATGGCTGTCATTTCGGCGTAGTGGGACTTGTCGACGATGCGCCACGATTGAAAGACAAACGTCCCGTCCTTGGTATCAATACGCTGATGGGTACAATCCGTTTGGATGCGGTTATTGCTAATCGACTTGGCAATTCGACAATGCTTGTTTTTGCTGCGCATGACTTGCAACGATTGCAGGCGGATTGCCTAACCTTACGTAAAAAAATTGTCAAAGCAATGCAAGACAAAAGTTTTGTTGATAAAGACGGAAATAAAATTGATCTGCTTGCTGATGCTAATGGTACTTACGATGAAAATGCGATTAAATTCGGCAATAGCAAACGCGTGGGAGATGTAAAATTGTCTGCTGGCTGGTACACCAGCCCGCAAGGACTGACTAGCATTCCGGTCATTTCGCCTAATACTCTGGCGCAGGTTGATAATACTAATTCCGCAACGGCTGGCACAACTACCGTGTATAAAGCTATGGTGGATGTACCGGTGACGTTTTCTGCCAATGGCAGTCAAGGAAAGTTTGTATTCAAATTTATTCCAGTAGGTGATGCAATCAGCCTAGCAAGCTCAAGTGAGTGTGAATTTCCTGACCCTGCAAAAGTCAATACTTGGCCAGGATATTTGCCACCATATTTGATCAAGGCGGAAGTCGATCAGGAAGTGAACCCGGCAAGCCCAATTCCCAAGGACCGCCCACAGTCAAGTTTATTCATAAGCCCAGCATTTGCTGGGGAGCACAATTGTCCTAAGTCTGGATCTAGCAGTACGACTGCTGCGCCAACTTCTTCGACTCCGACGCCTCCAGCTTCGCCTACACCAACTACTAATACAGAGCAAGCATTAAAGATGAAAGCTGTAGCCGTATCAATTTGTGGGGGCATGCGTCAGACTTTCGGATCAGGCCTATTGCAAGTCGCTTTGCCGGGTGGTCCTCCTCCGCGTGGAGAAGGCCCTGATTGTACGTCCGTTCAAACAATCATGAATGCAACTCAAATTAAATTGACTTCCGTCCCCAACGAAATAAACAATCAGAATCGCACCGTTATTGATCCTGATAGATTAGGTACGGCAAGTACCTATACTCCAGTTTGGAATAAGGAAGACCTGGGTCAGTGGTTCATAGCCGCTGGTGGACCAGTGCCAGTTGCGAATGCTGCCACTTTGCCGCAAAGTCATTTCCGGCTCAGAGGCACGGATGATCCATCTGTTGTTCTCGCTTGTTGTGTCTACGATTGGTTGCATGCCATGTATTTGCGTCCCAATGCAGATCAAGTTATAAACAAACTTGCGGAAAATTTGAATCTCTATTCCGCCACGCAAACGGGAGCTTGTTTACCAGGCAGGCAAGATGGATTTATTCCTGCTGCCTATGCTGATTCCACGCCTAAATATCCGGTGACTTTTGGTCTTTTTGATGTGCCGGTAGATGGAGTTGGAGATCCTAGGGACTTGAGGAATTTTGAGGAAAACCCGGCAGGCTATCGCCGACAGTTGCCTAATGTATTTGGTTATGTACCGGCGGACATGACCTTGCCTGATCAGTCGCTCGTGGTGGCGATGGATGGGAACAGCAATGTAGTAACTACTAATGGTCAGCCACCCTCAACTCTGACTGATTTCTTCGAAGCAATTGCTCGAACCGATACTGTCGGAGCAGAAACTTTCAAGACTGCTCAGAAAGTGTTGAAGAAGAAACTTCACGAAGCGAAGATATTGGAAACAGAAATGAATGCTGCGAAGCGTGCTGGCAATGATGCGCTAGCTGAGCTAAAGAAAGCGGAGCTCTATCATGCGTTGCAAAAGGCCGAAAGAGCAGCGGCTGCTGAAAGAAATTCCTATTACATCGTTATGAGTGCGCTCGCCATGCTGAACGATCGCAAAGCTTTATCAGGCTTGGGTCTGACAAAAATAAACGAGAATAAGTTTGAAATGATTGGTGGTTATTTCTTGCCGCCAAACGAGGCTGCTACTGAAGCTGCACTATTAGGAGATAGTCCTGTCTCAACTGGTCAGGATTCGTTGGCTCCGGTGCGGGATTGGTGTGCGTTGTTAAAGGACCAAAAAATACAATTGGATATTTTTCAACCCATTCATCAAGCAACTAGTATCAACACGCCGGATCAGGGTTTCTTAGCTCCAGTGTTTGCAGCTAGTGCTCAACCGCAAGCACTGCAGAATATTTTTACCTTCAAAGTTACTGGTGATGTGACTGGTAGCAATGCACCGCTTGGTGTGGTCGTCTCGACAAGAGGTAATTCCACTCTTTGCGGAGTAAATGTTATTCGCGACCAATTGCTTTATCAAAATACGGCCTCATTAGTTACCAGCTCCAAACAAGTGACGGTGGAGCTAATCTGGAATTGCATTGCTCGCGATAATGGTGCAAATTACGGTGGTAGCACGGCCTATTATGGTAATCCATCAGATCCTGGATACAACCTGATATCTTCATCCGGCGATAATCCTCCCTTGGTTGCCGAATGGAGCTTGCGCTGTCCAGCTCCAAGATCGAAATGCAAAAATACTAAGGCCGTTCAAATGCCGGTTGGTGGTGGTCTAAACGAGGCTATTGTTAGTTCGCAAATCATAGACAAAGGCACATGGACAGGGAATTACCAGCTTTCTAGAATCACACCTGTAGCGGATGCAGCCGGAAATATTAGTTATTACCTAAATGCTACTGCCGCAACATCAGGCAACTCTGCACAACAATTGCATTTCTTTGGCGATGAAGCTAGCTGGGTCGCTAACATGCAGAAAGCCAATGCCGAAGGTCGATTCTATGGTGCATATACGTTTGGTGCTACGCGAGGAACACAAAACCTCTCAGACGGTGCTACATGGAAAGCCGATTTGTTCGCATCACCGCAGTCCTTGTCCGATTGGTATAACAACGGCAAAGACCCGATTGGCAGTGATTCGACGCCAGGATTTACGGTAGCTGAAAAAACGGCAATGCGTGCTTCGATCTACAGCAATCTTGTTTTCTACACCATAGATCAAAGCTACTGTGCTCACTTGTACGCTTGGGCCAGCTGACCTGAGTGGATGCCAATAAGATAAACTATTTGCACTGATGAACTGGCGAAGCCAGTGAGGAAGTGCCTAAGTAGAATCACGTGCAAGCCAGCGAGCAAATGATTGCGTTGAGCAATCAGCAGCGAGCGGCAATACGCACGGACGAGCCATGGAGGCGACCCAGCGAGTCGCCGGACGGCGAAGGAGTGCTTAAATAAGATGTTCGGGCGAAGATGTTCAGTAATCGGTGTTGTGCATGTATTGCCGTTGCCAGGCTCGCATGGATGGCGTGGTTCCATGGAAGAAATTCTTGGTGGTGCGCTGGAAGATGCGCTCACCTATAAAGAATCTGGTGTCGATGCAATTATTTTAGAGAACATGCATGATGCTCCGTACTATGTTGGACATGTAGATCCGGAAGCCACAGCAGCTATGACAGTGATAGCAAATGCAATTAAGTACGAAACCGTACTGCCAATTGGTGTGCAACTTCTTGCTGGAGCAAATATCGAAGCACTTGGTGTAGCTGTCGCCGCTGGATTGGATTTCATTCGGGCTGAAGGTTTTGTCTTTGCTCACGTTGGCGATGAAGGTATACACGAATCTTGCGCCGCGCAACTTTTGCGTAAACGCACTCAACTCAAAGCAGAAAGAATCAAAATATTTGCTGACATCAAAAAGAAACATTCAGCACATGCTATTACGCAGGATGTGAATTTGGCCGAAACTGCCAAAGCTTGTGAATTCTTTGGTGCAGATGGTGTGATCGTCACAGGCATTTCCACAGGTCAAGCTGCTGATGTGGAAGAAGTGAAAATTGCTCGTGCCAGCACTTCAATCAAAGTATTAGTTGGCTCTGGTGTCACTTCAGAAAACTTCAGTCGCTACGCAAGTTATGCCGATGCCGTGATTGTTGGTTCGGATTTTAAACATGGTGGCAACTGGCGCAATCCTGTTGACGAGGAGCGCGTGCGTCGCTTTCTGTCCAAAGTATCCAACTGAGAACGGGATCGCGAAAAGCGATTTGCCTCAGCGAGCAAGATCATATGCGACCACGCCTGGCACGGAAGCCGCCTACATTTTGAAATTGGTTGCCAGTGAAGGCAGCATAAGGTGCAATTTGTGGGTTACTACCAAATATACCTTGCCCTGATTGCCTGGAGGCAATTAGGTTGCGAACGTGTTGTCTAAGTTGTGATTTTTCAGCCTTGTCCAATCTACCGTTACGGTTGATGTCAAATTGTTGGACTAATTGTTGTCTCCAGGCAAGCATTTGCGGTGAAGCCATTTGTTGTGAAAACAAATTTTGATAGCCGTTCTGTGACATCAATGAACCGTACACATTTTGTTGCCATGGTGCCCCATACCCTCCACCGTACGCACCTTGATACTGTTGTTGCCATGGTGCGCCGTATGCTCCTTGGTATTGTTGTTGCCAGGGAGCGAATCCACCACCTAAACCGGTCTGTCCCATTTGATTTTTCCACCAGCTGCCATTTCCATTCCCATTGAAGTTTCGGGAAAATTTCGGCCCGCGGCCCGGCTTGCCATCGCCAAACATTGGATTACCGCCACACCCTTGTGCAAACGCACTGGGCAATTGTGTGCCGGCAATCGCCAACACTGACATAACACTAAAAAGTCTAACTACGTAATTCATGTAGCACCCCCGACAAGTAGTAATAATCCGGCAACTAGCCCAGCCGCTTTAAATTCAGACGACCACGCATTTACTATGTTCCTAAAAATGACATCTATTTATAAATAACTATTAGCCAACAGTTGAACAGCAGTTTCTAGAATCCCATTTTGCCCAAAACCATTTTTAGACCTTGGTTTATTAGGTGTTGTTTGAAGGAAAGCTTCGGTTGACCCATTTGTGGGAAACCGTTTGATCCTTGGTTGCTTAGGGGGCTGCTATAAGCAGGCGACTGTCCAAATTGATTTTGGTTCAATCCCGGCAAATCAGGATTTTCATCGCGTGCTCCTGGAAGTCCGGGCGTCATGCCAAGATTGCTACTGGCGAATCTAGGATACTTGCGGTCCAGATCAGAAACTTGTACTTTCAGTTGCTTGATCTCGCTTTGCAGATTGCGCGCATGAATATCACTTGCGTCATATCCTTGCGTCTGCATGTTCTGCAATGTATCGATACGGTCATTCAATCTTTCAGTCAATGACTGGCGATAAGACCAGTACTCGGTTTCCGAAAGTAAGGCTCCGTCAGCATCACGTCTTTTTGGTGCGCCTGATACTGGGCGCCCATCAACGAAGCGACCGCCATATCGATGCAGGTCCGCTTGAGCAACAGTACCTTGAATGACGCCGGTTGCATCATAGTAGCCACCATAAGCACTGACAGCCCAAACTGGCTCGTGTCCAGGCACGGAGACAAAAGTATCATCAGCAATTGCTGGCGCAGAAATTAACGCCGACAAACTAAGCGCGAATGCCAAAAATGGCCAAACCAATAGTGCCCTGCCCATAACATCACCTCGGAGCGTACCCCATTTGCTAACTGGGACTAAAGACGCCTGGTCTTTGTTAATGTTCCTAAGAGAAAATCAGTTATTTGGAGTGGCTGGGCAAAAAGGCCGTTGGCGAGAGCTTGAATCTATCGGCTAGTTTGAGAACCTGAGGTAGAGACAAATCTCGCTTACCAGAAAGGAACTCGGAGGCTCGGGAGGACGTGCCAAACTCAGGTATTAAATCTGTTTGAGTAAGATTGTTCTGTTCCATAAGGAAACTGAGAAGCTCACGAGGCTCGACATTGTTTTCTTCTTGCCATTGAGACTCGAAATGTTCGACAAGATCGGAAAGAACATCAAGATAGTCTCGCTCCCAAGCAGATAGTGAATCAACCTTTTCCAAAAGCTGATCGCAAATCTGAGCTGCCAGTTCGTTTTCCTCCTCAGTACGAATTGGCTTCAGGGGAAAGCGCTTGATGCAATCAAGATACTTCTTGTCAGGATTTACAGCCAGTTTCACTATCTCTACCTCTTGTCTCAGTCCTTTTACTATCTCTTTTGCTTCTGGTAACGCTTTTTCCAACTTCCCCTGTCATATTCTTCGTGAGTCATTACTTTATCAATATAGAGTCTGCCCAAATCAAATCTACAGACGGCAACCAAGCGAATATTATTTCCAGCTATGTCAAAAATAATTGCTCCTTCAAACCAGTCCACACTATTAAATGTATTTTTTACATCCGGAAAGTTAGCCCAATTGGCTTCAATTACCGTTCGCTTCCAGATTCGGAGAGGTCTTTCGGCTTCGACATGCTTTTTGATGAACTGTCTAGCCCGCCCCCAGTGATTAATCTTCATACAGTCCGAATCCTTTATACAACTATTCTCCCATATTGGGAGACGGCATTCTACAGTATTTTTCCCAAAATGGGAGAATTAATCTAGCTAATTATACGCAGATGTAGGCATGTAGCTGACGCACGCTGACCACTCACCTTCGTAAAGCGCAGTCTTGTTAAGCATTGAAACTATTTTGGATCTTGAATGTTGGGGTGCTGGCTAGCGTACGGGCATAAAGCTGCTAGATCAGACAACGAGAGGAAGGGAGAATGAACAGTCCAATTGGTCCAGCCACAGTGGAAATATCAAAAGCCAAGCTTGACTTTCTTTGGCTGGAAATTACAGCCAAATGTAATTTGGAGTGCATTCATTGCTATGCGGACTCCAGTCCGATTCTGCCCCTTCATGAGAAAGTGACGTTTGAGGAATGGTGCCAAGCTTTATCGGAAGCGGCGGAACTTGGGTGCCAAAAAGTGCAATTCATCGGTGGTGAACCGACACTCTATCCCCGATTGATTGAGTTAATTGAGCATGCAAAAGCTAATAAGTATTTATTGATTGAAGTATACACCAATGGTACAAACTTAACTCCCGCGCTGATGCAGTGTGTTGTAGACAATAAGGTACACTTGGCTTTTTCGCTTTACGCAGACGACTCAAGCATTCATGATGAAATAACCAATCGTCCCGGCAGTTTCGACAAGACAATTGATTCCATTAAGTGGGCGACGCAGTCTAAGGTTCCTGTGCGCGTTGGAATCATTGAAATGTCTCTCAACAATGGATTAGCTGAAAGAACAAAGGCAATGCTTCATGAGCTTGGGGTTGATAACGTTGGTATTGATAGAGTAAGGGGAATTGGCCGTGGTACAAGATTGCAATATACAGAATCTGAGAAGGACGATTTCCAGTATCTGCAGCTTTGCGGGCAATGTTCACAAGGTAAGTTATGTGTTACTGCTAGCGGTGCGATATTCCCTTGTGTGTTTTCGCGCTTCTACACAGTTGGTACTATCAAAGCGGGTCTAGCTAAAGCAGTTACATCTTTGGAGATAAGGAAGTTTAGAGAAAGACTTACAAATGTGATGGAGTCATCAAGCTTGGGATGTTCTCCATCACCATCCTGTAATCCGGATCATCCACCAGATCCGAAGTGTAATCCTGATAGTCGGTGCCGTCCTGAAGATTACTGCCAGCCGGAGACTACCCAGCCCTGCTCGCCAAATATGGGTGTAAATGAGCCGGAATCAGAGCCGGATGATGATAGCGAGAAATAGGCTGTTGCTATTTGGGAGTGTCAACAAGTTCGATTATTCGCGTAACTTCTATCATCTTTGGTGACAGCTTGCCGGTTATCGTAACTAGAACCCCTTTTTCTCTAATGCTGTGCCTAGTAATGTTATGAGCCATTGAATTGCCTTGTTTGTCAAGCTTTAGCCATTGTCCTTCTGTGAATAAATAATATGCCGGGATTTGCGCGGTCAAGGACTTGGTGCATCCGCGAGCATGCTCGCGTGCTGTGACAAGTGGATTTGCCGAAGCGCGAAAGGATTGCGCGCATTCTTGATCGACTAGGTAGCCCGTCCAAGACTCCGCTAATGCAGGTGGTGCAAATGCGAGGAATAGACTCAGGCAAACCTGATATGAAATAGGACAACCAGAAGAGTAATTATGAATCATATCTATCATCTCCCGATAACTATACGTTGATATAGGCATTGTAGCCGACAAACGTTAAGCACCACGGACGAGTTACAAAATTCTATCGATATGACTATTCGCCGATGCGAGTTCTTAATTGCCAGAGTTCTGGGAAGCAACGTTTGCGTAGTGTGGTTTGTAGATAGCCGACGCCTTCTGAGCCACCGGTGCCGCGCTTGAAGCCGATGATCCGCTCAACGACTGTAACGTGGTGGGTGCGCCAGAGATAAATCAGCTCGTCGAAATCAACAAATAGCTCGGCTAAGTCATAGAGATCGGGATATTTTTCTGGCTGTTCGTAGATTTTTAAAAGCTGCGTAATTCGCTCTTGTTGAACGGACTCTTCATTGCCTGAGCTATCGGGCATCTTGAAACCTTTTCGATCCAACAACTTGTAAAAACATTCTGCAAGCGAGGGAGCTTGCCAGCGAGCTTGGAGATTGGCATACGCAACCGGATCCTGCTCAAAATGTTTCAGCAAGGCCTCATCACGAGCACCGCCGGCAATTTCAATTTCGCGAAATTGGCTTGATTGGAAACCGGATGCGGGATTCAAGTTGTAGCGAAATCCAAGAAAGTCTTTTGGGGACATTGTTTCCAAAATGTGAATTTGTTGCACAAGCAATTTCAAAATAGCAACGATGCGGCGCATGAAAAACGTTGCTTTAAATACATTGTCTTGATTGAGAAATTCAATCACGCTGTCAATTTCATGCAAGATCAATTTAAACCAAAGTTCGTAAGCTTGGTGAATGATGATAAAGAGTGGTTCGTCATGATGTGCAGGCGAGGACTGACATATCTGCAGCTGTTTGAGCTCATTGACTTTTAAATATTGATTGTAACTAAGCGGCGAATGTTTGCTTGCCGTATCGGACTTAGTCGAGCTGCTCATTTGTTCTCCGTTTATTCAGGCGCTATTTGCGTTTGGCCACGCCTTGTTTTTTTGTATTGGCTGCTTCTGCAATTAAAGATAGTTTGGTGTAATGATCAGTTTTGCTACCATTTGCAAGCTCATCAAGTTTGTAAGCATGGTTAATTCCACTTTGTCTCAATGGGCTTTCCGCCAGGAAAGCACCCTTTGCTTTTTTCACGAGAGCCGGAAAGTTTACCGAATGTGTTTCCATGACAATTTCTTCTGGACTGACGTGGAAAACCTTGTAAGCACAGGGATAAACATTCAAGCTTGGACAGGAAATATACCAAATGCCATTTTCACTGCCTGTGTGATTGATATGCACGTGTCCTGACAAGGACATTCTCACTTGTGGATTAGCAGCAAGAATTTGCCTGACCGGATCTGGTTTGGTAACTAGGTAGGTTTCCAAACTGCTTTCGCTATCAAACGGCGGTGGCGGCAAAAGTGGATGGTGTGAAAAGACAACGGTGACTTTGTCTTGGTTCGCACTGAGGTCCTTCTTCAACCATTCCATTTGATCGTTTGATATGAATCCGACCGTGTTGTCGACAACTGATGTGTCTAGTCCAATAATATGTACGGTCTTCAAAGGATTCAGGGACCAGTAAGGTGCCTTCGTTTCAATGCCATGAGAGCGCCAATCGGCACCAAAAGCTTGCAGCTTTTCTTGCGGGTAATTGGAAGCAATATCCTTTTCGCCGAGAATAAATGACCATGGTGCAGTGAGAGTCTGAGCAATATCTTGGAATAGTGACCAGTTGGCTTGATCTTTGCCTGGTCCTTCTACCTGATCGCCGCCGAAAATAATGAAGTCCAGCCTTTGGTTGTTAAGCTCTTTCACAACTTCTTGCAAAAAGAGCTGACTTTCTTGCAAGAGTTTGTAATTGTCCGGCTGACCGTTTGTCAGATGAGTATCGCTAACAAAGGCAAAAGAAAATGGCTCGAAGTTTTGCCAGTTGCCGGCAGAAGCCACTGCTTTAGTTTGGCAGAGTCCGGCAAGCGATGCCAGAGACGTGCAAGTTGCCAGACCGGACAGCGCATTTGCCATGCCAACCATGAAAGACCGTCTTGTCAGTTGCATATTTTTCCCACAATTGCTGAGTGTTTAGCCACGCACAATCAAGGACATCGCTTCAGCACGAGTAGCTTGATTTGATTCAAAAATACCACGAACCGAAGAGGTTACGGTTCGGCTGCCTGGTTTGTGAATACCGCGGATAGACATACACAAGTGCTCTGCTTCGATAACGACTATTACTCCTTGTGGAGATAATTTCTTCTCCAATGCATCGGCAATTTCCGTCGTCATTTTTTCTTGCACTTGCGGGCGCTTGGAAGCAACCTCGACAACACGAGCCAGTTTGGAAAGACCGGTAATTTGTCCGGCTTTCGGTATATAGCCGACGTGGGCCACGCCCATAAAAGGAACTAAGTGGTGCTCGCAAATAGAAGCAAATTGAATATCGCGCACCAAAACTAATTCGCTATCCGCGACAGAAAATGTTGTGGTCAATTCATTTGCGCAATCAACGCCAATGCCATAACAAAGTTCCTGATACATGCGAGCCACGCGAGCCGGTGTATCAAGCAAGCCTTCGCGACTGGTATCCTCACCAATGCCTTCCAGGATCAGGCGCACTCCTTGAGCCACCTTTTCTAAATCCATTTGGGCAAGTTGTGTGCCCGCATAATCCAGATCTTCTTCTTGGCAAGTGCTGCTATTAGCTAAACGCACGCCCAAGCGCGTAGCGCTAGGAATGGCTGGCTTAAAAAGTGGGGGAGAAAAATTATCCTTGCTCGATGTCATAAGCGGATTCCTCGAAGATGCCACCTTGGCAACTGCTATTGCGATTCAATATATAGATGATAATCGCTTATTGGCAAATTCGCCGGAATTTCAAATGAATCTGACCAAAGGCTAATCTGCCGGCCTGGCAATTCAGCCTGTGTCCTATTTTCATGGGGTTATACTTATAAGTTCAGCTAAAAAGGCCTGAAAACTTGCGATGACAAGAAAGCGGCAAGATTTGTTGTGCAGGCCCAATTTGAGAGGTAGAAATGACTGTAGTGGAAGCAGGGAAGCAACCTGATTTGCAAAACGGCTTGGATATAAATCAGATTAAGGCATTATTGCCACATCGTTATCCATTCTTGCTTGTCGACCGGGTAACTTACGTTGAGCCGGGCATTAGAGCTAAAGGCTACAAAAATCTCACAGCCAATGAGCAATTTTTTGAAGGACATTTTCCTTTCAAGCCAATCATGCCTGGTGTATTGATGGTCGAGGCATTAGCACAGCTCGGTTGCATTGCGCTTTTGGTTAAGCCGGAATACAGAGAATTTTTGGGAGTATTCACTGGCATTGATGGTTTCAAGTTTCGCGCCATGATTCAACCTGGTGACAGGCTGGATATGGAAGTTGAGCTTTTAAAAATGAGGGGTGCGCTTGGTCGCTTCAAAGCAACAGCTCGTCTTGGTGACAAGCTAGTTTGCGAAGGTGAAATTAGTTTCGCCTTGGTGAAGCAGGCGGAAGGCGAAGTAGTGTCGGCGCGACACTAAGTAAATTTTTTAAGGGGAACTTTAAATGACGATACACAAGACAGCTGTTTGCGATCCTCAAGCTCAGATTCATGATCAAGCTGAGATTGGACCTTATGCGGTAATTGGCCCGAACGTTAAGATTGGTCGTGGTACCACTATTGGTGCTCATGTCGTAATTGATGGACACACAACAATTGGTGAAGACTGCCGCATCTTTGCTGGCGCCATCATTGGACTTGAGCCGCAAGACTTGCACTACAAGAATGAACCAACCGGTGTGGTAATTGGTAATCGCGTCACGATTCGTGAATGCGTCACAATTCATCGTGCCACCGGCGAAGGCTTCACGGAAATTGGTGATGATTGTTTCTTGATGGCCTATAACCATATTGCCCACAATTGCAAACTTGGTAAAGGTGTAATCATGGCCAACTCAAATGGTCTTGCTGGTCATGTGACGATTGGTGACTATACAGTTATGTCTGGCATGTGTGTTTTCCATCAACATGTGCGCGTCGGCCGCATGGCGATGCTCTCTGCCATGACAGGAACACGTTCCGATTTGCCGCCATTTGCCACCATCGATGGACGCCCAGCCGCAGTGCGTGGTGTTAACTCGATTGGTCTCAAGCGCAATGGTGTCAGTCTGGCTGTCAGATCTTGCGTCAAGGAAGCTTATCGCCTGCTTTATCGCTCCGGTCTGAATACGAGCCAAGCCTTGACCCGTATTGAAGAAGAAATCGAACAATATCCGGAAATCAAGGAAATTGTCGAGTTCTATCGCACGAGCAAGCGTGGCGTGGCTGGCCTTTGCAAACCTGATGCGGAAATCTTGGAAGAAGTGCCCGCTGATGCGATTTGACCCAGTAATCGAGATTCGCTTCGGCAATTTCCTTACTCTGTTTGGTGACAATTGATCGTGAGTTTACCTGACATAAAACAAGATTCCGTCTTGCCTGTCCGCCGTTCTGGTTATGGATCGTTATTCCAGAACAAGAACTTTATGTGTTTGTGGATTGCGCAGATTTTCTCGCAATTAGCGGACAGGGCTGTCTTTGTTTTGTTTGTTGCCATATTGACCGCACAACAAGCTGCTTCCACCCAAAAAGGTTTCTTTATCCCGAATGGGGCAGCCCAAATGACAAGCTGGCTGTATGTGGCATTCACAATTCCGGCCATTTTGCTTAGCCCTTTAGCCGGCGTTTATGTCGATCGCTTTTCTAACCGCAACGTGCTTGTGTTTTCCAATTTAGTGCGCGGGATTTTTGTTTCGTTACTGACGTTTTCGATTGTCGGTGAGCATCCAATGCTTGCCTATACACTGGCCTTCTTTATTTCGATTGGTGCACAATTTTTTGGACCGGCAGAAACTGCCTCGATTCCACGCTTAGTGGCGCATGAAGATCTTTACAGTGCAAATTCTTTGTTCTTCACGACAATGATGATTGCTTTGGGTTTCGGCTTTGCCGTTGGTGAGCCGATTATTGCTCACATTGGTGAACATGATGCACCCATATTTATTGCTGGTTGCTTTTTCCTAGCCGCCTTTTTGCTTTGTTGGGTGAGAGACAATAAGCCGCGTCCGAAAAGCGAAGAGCCTTGGTGGGAAGAGTTGCGCTTTGGCTTGGCTTATATTTCCAATAGTCCTTTGGTCTTTCGTGCCATTCTCAAAATCACAGTTTTGTTCAGTACAATCATCACTCTGAATATCATTGCTGTCGGTCTTTCCCAACAAGTCTTACATATCAAACCATATCAATTCGGTTACATCGTGGCGGCAGCTGGTGCCGGCATGGGGATTGGCAATTTTTGTGTGGCACATTATGCCCAGCACGTTAAGCCAACTACTCTTGCTTATGCCGGATTTACGGGACTGGGCTTGTTTATGAGCATGCTTGGCACACTTGGTTTTATTCAAGATCAGCTGTGGCCGGCGCTGAATATTCACGGACTTTCCTGGCAGGGAGCAATGATGACTGTTCCTCTTACTTTGGCTGCTTTGACCGGAGCATCGTGCGCCATGGTGGCTGTGCCCACGCAAGCCGCCCTGCAAGCCGCAGTGCCAGAAGAGCTCAGAGGTAAAGTTTTTGGCGCACAGAACACAGCCATGTCTGCAGCATCTACAATACCAGTAGTACTCGCTGGTATTTCGGCTGACAATTTGCCGGGAGGCGTTTCGACAACGCTAATGATTATTGGTATTCCAATTTTGATTATCGGTTTTTATCACCTTCGTCGTACAATGCGGAATGCAGGGGGCGCAACATAGAAGCCAAGACGCGAGTCAAGATGCTTGGACTTGCTAGCGGCTTTTGCCAGAAGAATAAATGGTCAATGTAGCCTTACGATCGCAAAATCAAGGGAAGCGGACAAACCGCTCAGATTTCCGTGTCTTTATTTCCGTCAATGGTGAGGGTTACGGCCATTCGACGCGTGCCTTGGCAATCGCCCGTTATTTCCATCCGGATTCGGTTGTCATTGGCAGCTATGGCTATGTTTTAGACAGAATTCGCCGTGCTGGTTTTGACACAGTCGAGATTAGCCCGGAAGTAAAGTTCTTTGGTGAAGATGGTTCATTTGAGTTAGCTAAGACAATTCTTAAGAACTCCAGCTTGCCACTGGTGATCAATAAACAAATTCGCGAAGAGCAACGCATCCTCAAAGAAGTTGGTGCCACCTGTGTTTTGTCAGACTGTCGCGCGGCAGCTGTCTTTGCGGCAGCCAAAATTGGTTTGCCTTGTCTTTATATGACCAATCAAACCGAGTTTGAGCATTTCTTCCAAAGGCGCAAGTATCGCGAATACAACGGTACAGTTTCCGTCGGTCGCAAAAGACGCACGCAAACGCCATCCTTCAGCGAAGCACCAAAAGCGATTCAAGAAGCGATTCTCAGTGGTGCGGCTGAACCATCTATTGATCTAGCAGCGCGGGCGATGTTTCGCGAAGTCAACGAAATCCTGATTCCGGATTTCCCACCGCCCGATACGATTTGTTTGCCCATTCTCAGCCATCGTCCGCAAGTCATGCGCTTGCAACGCATGGTTGGTCCAATCACACTTTGGGATCCACTGTCAGTCGTACCACAGCCAAGACCGCTTGCCTATTCATATGTAGTCGGCACACTTGGCGGACATCAGTATCGTGAACCATTATTCAATGCCTTAATTGAAGCGGCACATTTATTGCCTGATGTGCACTTCGATATCATTTCCAGTTTTAAGGCACGCGGCATTCCCGCAAATTTGCGCTTGTTGGAATTTGCCGATAATCCGGAGCAATATTACAAGGCTGCCGATTTAGTCGTGACGCAGGCTGGTCACTCAACGGCGATGGAAATTCTTAGTCTGGGCAAGCAGTCTCTATTGGTGCCCGACTATAAACAAATTGAACAAGAAAGCAATGCTCAAAGAATGGTGGAGTTGGGCTGTGCCAGTCAGATTGTTTATCCTGAACTTTCGGGCAAGACCTTGGCTGATCGCATAAGCCATCATCTCAAAACCAGATCATATGAATTTGCGGCTCAGCGCCTGGCGCGCTTGGCTAATCAGTTGGATGGAGCACGCCATGTAGCTCAAATTGTCTCAGAGTACGCTATGAGGGTTAATGCATACTGAGTATGTACAATCGCATCCTATTAATACTATTGATTCTGGGAGTTTGGCTTTTAGTCAAACTTGTCGACAATGTCATGCCGGCACCAACTTTATTGATAGCGCTTTTAGCAATTTTGACCTTGATGTTCATTCACTCTGCCTGGCTTCTGGCTGCCCAAAGACGCTGGCGGCGTAAACTGCGTAAGCTCAAGGGGCTTGGTGACCAGCTAGGCGTTTTGCTTCCCTCGCAAGATGCCAGTCAGCCTCCAGAAGATGATTTGAATGATCTATTGAATGATTGGGAAGCTTCTACCTGGAGACCTTGGGTGGACATTTTCATCTCTGCCAAAAACGAAGCAAAAGTAATTGAAAGCACAGTGCGCAATATGTTTGCCATTGATTATCCCAACTATTCAGTTTGGATCATCGACGACAATTCTACTGATGACATGCCGCAAGTGCTCGACAAGCTCAGGCAAGAATTCCCTCGCTTGAATGTTTTGCAAAGACAAAAAGGATCGTATCCAGGCAAGTCGGCTGCCTTGAATGAAGCTCTGGCTTTATCAAAAGGGGAAGTGATCGCTGTATTTGACGCCGATGCAAATGTCGATCCAAACTTCTTTAAGATCCTCATGCCGGTTCTGGAAACAGAAGAAGTTGGCGCCGTACAAGCCCAAAAGAAACTTTACCCGCATCACAGAAGCGCATTAATAGAATGCCAATCAAGCGAGTATGCAGTTGATGTTTATTTCCAAATGGGACGAGATCTGATTGGTGGCATTGTTGAGCTGAGAGGCAATGGTCAATTGATTAAGCGTAACGCTTTAATTGATGTGGGTGGCTGGAACAACAAAGCAATCACAGACGATTTAGATTTGACTATGCGTCTGGTTATCGCGAAATGGGATATCCGCTTTTGCCCGCAAGCTGTTGTTTGGGAAGAAGGCGTGCCGACCGTCAAGTCTTTGATTCGGCAACGTAGGCGCTGGGCGGAAGGTTCCATTAGGAGATATCTGGATTATATCTTCCCTCTCAATACTCCTTCGGGAATGAATATTATTGAGCGTTTTGATGTTTTGACCTTTGTCACTGAGTTCACGATACCGGCATTGGTGTTTTTAGAAATTGTCAGTGAGGCTGTCAATCTTGCCACGGGTGGTCCTGTGCATCCGCGCTTATTGCTTGCTGTATTGATTGGTTGTTCCTTCGTCAGTCAGTTCAATTTCTTCTCTGCATTTAGACTTTATCGTCCCGAACTTTCAGTCAAAGAAGCCTTGATAGACACTTTCCAATTGACGTCCTATGTGTTCCCGTTGTGGTTGCCATGTATCTTTTATTCACTCTGGCAGATAATGTTTAGGCGCGGTACTTCCGCCTGGCATCCGACTGAGCACTTTGGTCAAAGGTCGGTTGAAAATTAATGTCATTGCAGTGTCCGATAACGAATACGTAACTTTTGATGTTCGTTGAAAAGTGGCGAGCTCATGACATACGCCAATGTGCGCTTGGTAACGGAAATCATGTAAAGCAGTTTGTTACATCAACATACTGCAATCATATGTGTGGCATATCTTTTGGTCTGCTTGGAAAGTGATTTTTTCACTTACCAAAAAATTTTTGTAAGTTGTAGTTGGTGCAAAAAAGCGCGCAAAGGCAGATAAATATAGTGTTTGCAGATTTTTAGGTGAGATTTGCGCTCAAAAGGAAAGTGTAGATCTATTGCAGAAAACGGGTAAAATAAATTTGTCTTGTGGCCGACTTGGTCCAGGATAGAACAGATGATTGCTAAAAGATGGAGATTGCCATGCGTAATAAGTTAGCGTCCTCTTTAATGCTAGCCTTGGCTCTGGTCGGCACTCTGGTAGCGCCGTCCTTTGCTGATGATGATACATTCAAGAGCGTTGTAATGATTCCTTGGAAGGTGGCTGGTTCAGCCGTTAGTACAGTTATTGGATGCCCGGAAGGTGCTGTGAAAGATGGCACCAGAGGTGCTATCAAAGCAAGTAAGTGGGTTGCTGGAAAATTGGGCAACGAAGATGGTACATACCAACTTTGGTTCGGTTCAATTCTCGGCGGACCGGCTGGTGCTCTTGGTGGTGCCGCTTATGGTTGCTTTGATGGTACATGGCACGGTATGAAGACCGGATACGAGAAGCCATTCACAAAAGATTCGTTTACCTTCAAGGATGAGTAATCACCTTGTGTAACGAGTTGCCTTTGTAGTTAGTAGTTCGAAGAGGGTGGCTCATCTAGCCATCCTCAATTTCAAAAAAAATGGTGATAGAAAAATGAAAATGAAATCTCTCGCTATGCTTGCAGCTTCAGTACTTTGCATGGGAACGGCAATGCCCTCCTACGCAGATGGAATGTTGGGCGGTGTAGCTTCGTTCTTCGGTTCAACGACCGCGCTTATCATTGATATTCCAGAAGGCATATTGGTGCATTCTCTTTGGCGTACACCAAAGGAAACATCACATATCCTGGCTGAGAAGTTCGGTGATGAAAAAGGTCTTGGTCAAAACTTGGCTGGTCTCGCCCTTGGCGTTCCAACCGGTTTTGTGTGGGGAATTCCTCTGGGTGCAATTCATGGCGGACGTCATGCATTGGATACCGGATGGGAAAAGCCATTTAGCACCGAGTCTTATTTAGTTAGCGAGTAAAGATAAATAGGCGGTAGGGGCTCAGGTTCTACTTGGGTCCCTACTGCAATTAACTGACATCTAAACAGTCACTAGAAAGACGGTATAAGATGAATAAGGGAACGGTAAGTCGCCTGCTTTTGGCAGCGGCTTTATTTGCGTCTGTTGCGCCAAGTTATGCAATAGACTATCAGGCCAAGCCAATCATGTGGTGCATCCAAGCGCCAGTTAGATTGGTTGCAGCCACTTCCGCCGCACTTATTTGTGGTGGAATAAATGGACCGATTGACGATAGCTACCATTGGTTTTTGAAAGGTACCAAACACGTTGCCGGAAAATTCGGCGATGAAAATGGAGCCGGACAAATTGCAATGGCAGTGCCAATTGGTGGCACGACCGGTGCAGTACTCGGAGCAGGCTATGGTGTTTTAGATGGCGCCTGGCATGGCTTCAAAACCGGTTGGAATAAGCCATTCAGTAGATGGTCCTATATTACTTCCGAAGAGAAATAATCTGGCTATACTGGAAGATAGATGTCTTCCCTAGAATGTCGATGGTGATCTTATGCGGAATAAAGTTCTTTCGTTGGCGCTTGCACTCACAGCTCTTAGTTGTGGATCGGTTAGCCTGGCTGACAGTAAGTCAGAGTCGTCTGTTTATTTAGGCGGCTACCCAGAGCGACCGGATGCTGCACGCGTCCAATATGAGCTTTGGTATTTCCCGGTTCGTTTGGTGTCGATGGTATCAGCGGTAGCATGGGACGTTCCGACAGGAGCATTTCAAGCTGGCGTCAAAGGAGCAATTGGTTTTACCAAGATGGTTGCTCGTAACTTGGGCAAAGAAGATGGTGTCTACGAAATGATTGCCGGTGGCATGTTTGGTGGACCCGTTGGACTTGTGGAAGGTTCGCTTTATGGTGTAGTCCAAGGGTTTGGCTATGGTGCCGCCCACGGATTTGTTGGCTATCCAAGCCCATCATCCGGCAGCCACTCCATGCTTTTCCAAGGTATGGCCTACCGTGTTCCTTACGACGACAACTACTAAATAGTTGCTCTACAATCTGAGTCGTTCCAAAGCCCCGCTATGCGGGGTCCGGAATTGACTGGAGAAAAATTCGATCGGCGCAGAATGCTCTGCGCCCGTTGTGGTATGTCTTGAAACTTAATACTGAGTTTGACGGTTTGAATTTAGGGGCAAATGGCTGAGGGAATCGCATTTTTGGCAAACGGATAAATCGATGCTGGGAAAATCGAAATACGCCTCGCGAAATCTTGTTTTGATTTCTATGCTATTGCTCCTTTCGGGCACCCTTAGTTGTTTTGCTCAAGAAGAAGGCAAAATACAATCAGACGTCTCAGCCAAGATTGAAACGGCAGATGGTTTGGAGAAAGTTGAGTTTGATACTTTGACCGGGACAGTCGAAGTAAATTTGCCGGATGATTTGGCCGATACTGATACCATTTCCGGCACCGTTTTGACTGAACCGAAAGGTGAGACTAAAGAAGAAATTGCCCAGAATGAATCTGAGCTGATGGGTTATGTAGTTGAAATTGTCAAAACGCAAGAGGTGCAAGAACCTCCATCGACAACAAAAATACCTCCTGCTGAACACGTGCCACCACGAGTAATAACAGGAGTGCCACTTCCGCCTAAGAGCACGCCGCCATGCGATAAACCAACTATTTGCAAGGATCCGCCCTGCGTAAATGTAGTGCCGGGAAAAACGCCTGACTTTACCTGCTCGATCCCACAAGGTACGCCAAACATTGTAATTAGGCTGACGACCAGAAACGGCCAAACAGTTTGCCAGCAATCTGTACGTTGTCGCCCTCATCCTCAACCACTGGCTACGTCGCCAGGTTGGCGGTCTCGAGGCCGAGGTAACACAGCAGCTCCGACACCATCGTGCCAGTTACCGACCACTGCCATTAGCAGCCGGCCATTACGTATTCGCGGCATTTGTGATGGACGTCTTGCCACTTCGAGAATCTCTGTCAATCGCCGACCATGCATCATGCTTGCCGAGTCTCCACGTCAGCAAATTTGCCAGCCTTCAGCCGGAGTTACAGGTCGCTGTGAAATTGAACGGAGCGAAGCCGGCTCAATCACTAGAGGCTGGATCACTATGCGTCCGGCGCCAATTGTAGCTACCGTCGTGCCGGCTAAACCGTCGAGATCACAAGTACAAAGAACAACTGCGCCCATAAAATACACGTTTCGTCGTACTGGACCTTTTGTTACGCAGGAGCAAGCATCGTGTTATGTAAACCAAGGGAATAGAGTTTCAATTTCTGAAGGACAAATTACTTGGACTGGACCGGAATCTATTCCTGGAGATCCTATGGTATCGGCGACGGTGGTCTTTCAGTCACCACCAGAAATTATCACAGTTGGAGATAAATTCAGTGTTTCAGCATCCATTTCTGGTGATGAGCATGTGAGCACACAAGGACAATTCAATGAAGACCATAGCTGGATAAAAACTGTTGGATCGCGTGGACGAAGCGTCACACTTTCGCCTGGATACGGAGAACCTACGCTGACAAGACAATTTGAGGTAACAGACTACAAGCAATTTTTGAAGGATGCAATTAAGCAATATCCAGACAAAGCTCATCTAATCACGCCAGAGATAGAGCAAAAATTGCCTTCGATATCTTTCTTCTGTCCTGGTCGTGTTAACGTGAAGATCGAATGGAAGTATGTGCCAATAAAATAGTAGAAGATTGATAAGCTCAAAAATACGGCCGATTCGGGCGATTGTTAAACGAGTAATCTGCCGCTTTAAAAACCATGCCGGGTATAGAATGGTTAAAGAGATTCGAGGTCGCGAAAATGGGAAACAACTTCGAGCAATCTGATGGGTCATCGCTTAATCGGAATGATTCGTCGAACCCATCGCAAAGTGCATCCGAACAGGCAATGGCATTACTTCGCGAACGGCGGAATAATCAATCTGATTCAAGGATGCCGGCTGGCTTTCCCGACAGCAACAGTGTCATTGCTTACGACAACACGCCAAATTACCTTCAAGGACGAGTGCAGGACGGCCAGTATTATCCTGGGCAGCAGGCACCTAAGCCTTACTATCCAGCTTATCCAACTTTAGCGTCAGTGCTGCATAAAAGTGACAACCACTATCAGGCTCAGGTGCAGGGCTATGGCGATCATCATTTGACTGCCAATGTGCAACAAAATCACCATCAATTTAATCCCCGCTTGCAGGCGCAATTGAATCACCATCAGTATCAGGCAGGCGATCATCGAAACGATCACAGACTACAAAGTGGTGTGCAACATCAAGCGCGAATGGATATGGATGTTGGTCATTTAAGTGTTCGCACTCCCCAGGGAAACCTTCAACGCATTGATTTTTGGACCCCCCACAATACACAGCCGGGGCTGCACTGGGAGGGAAACATTCCTAACGTGGGTGGACACGTCCCATACTACAAACACATGGATGGACATGTAGTACAAAATCAATACGGGCAAAAATACTTCCAAATAGACAAGATTAGTCACACAGACAAAGCGCATGCAGAGACGTTGAGGCAACCTTGGTACATTCCTTTGAACATCGACAATCGCTTCCGTCCGAGAACCTAAATAGACATTTGTTTAAATCTGGTGATTGCTCTGTTTTCTTATCTAGTAGACAACCGGTTAACCATTTGTATTGAGATAAGTATAACCAGTCGACTGGTAGACAAGGTTGTTAATGTATATCCATGGGACAGTGAAGTGGTTAACCGGTCGACCGGTGGACGAGCTGACGCATTGAACAGTCCCCCGGAGCTGATCGGCAGCCGAGATTTTAGTAAGCGAGCCGTTTGCACGATCCGATGACCACTCTTTAAATGGTCGACAATATGACAGGTGGACTGGTCTTATTGGTTGAGGATTTTTTTACGCACAGAAAATCTTTGTCTTCGAATTTTCGAATCATAATTTGTTAGATTTTCAGCCGAAAATCTAACAGACCAATTTCCAAAATTTTGAATGGCAGCTCGAAATTTTTTTGCTCGCTCAATTAATGAGATGAAAAACGATTGTTAAATGGTCGTATGGTCAACTGGAAGAATTGCCGGAAGCAGAAGTGCGTGATTTCAAAGAGGAATTAACTTCGGACAATCGGGAGTAGAGATTCGCCTTTGCGAACCTAGGCTTAACTCTCCGGTTTTTAGGGGCTGGTTGCTTACTATGTTGTGATCGCCATCCTTTATAGTGGAAGTAGCCAGTTTCGAGCCGGATCCGATAATGTATATTATGTTTCATCGGATCGAGGCGAGTCCGAAAAGGCAAGCCGGGTAAGGGTTTCCGGGCTCGGCGCTTATAGCCCGTTTAAGGCGTTTTTTGCATGATCAGGGTATGTTTCCTTACCGCCATTTTTCTTACGATCGGTTTTCAATCGATCGCTTACGCAGGCAATCAGCCAAAGTCCGAAATCGCCGCTTTGCAAAAAGCGGATTTGCTTCTTAAGCAAGGAAAGTTCGATCAAGCAAAAACGATTTACCAAAAGGTATTAGCAAACAATCCCAAAAGTTCATCAGCACATTCCGGATACGGTTGGGCACTGTATGTAACTGGACAAAGAGAAAAGGCGATTGCTGAACAACAAATGGCTATCGCTCTGAATTATCGTAACGCTCATGCTCATCATCACCTTGGCTCAATTTATTATGCCACTGGTGAAATTGATCAGGCCGTCAAAGAATTCAACATCGCAATTTCAATTGATCCGAAAATGAAATGTAATTGTGGTGTCTTGGAAGCGCGCCTAAAAAATGCGCGGACAAATGAAGTTCAGCCCACTCACTAAACCGCTTTTCTAGTCGACTTGTCGACTGGTGGTATGGTGTATGGGGCAAATTGTATTTATCGGAAACTGATCAAGACATTTGATAGAAAATCAAAATGCTGATCACTTCAGTGAATTTTGATCAGCATCCTTATAAAATGGCTGAGAGAATCCCACAACAACCGGCAGCCTCAGGATGATACGACCAACACGCTCGATCTATCTCGGCATCTTTCTTCTTTCACTATCCATATTGGTCTTTGAGCTTTCATTGACCAGGTTATTTAGTGTTACCCTCTACTACCACTTGGCCTTTTTTGTCATCTCCATGGTCATGCTCGGCACCAGCCTGGGGGCCATGCTTGTCTATTGTTATAGTAGTCACTTTCCGAAAGAGAAAGTTTCTGAGCTCTTAACCAAGTACTGCCTGGGCTTTGCGGTCATATCTACGCTAGCCATTTTGGTGCACGTGTCTTTGCCATTATCAGCAGCAGACCCGATTAGTTATTCCTTGTACGTTTTACTTTCCTGTCTCTTACTGCTTTCTGCTTTTGTTTGTGGTGGCATCTGCGTTTGCCTTGTGCTCACTCAATTCAGCCAGGACGTCGGCAAATTGTATGCAGCAGACCTAGCAGGCGCAGGACTTGGTTGCTTTGCCTTCATCCTCACGCTGGGTCCTTTTGATGGCATTTCAGAGGTGATTCTGGTTGGGGCAATTGCTTGTTTGGCTGCCTTTTGTTTTTCGCAGAATAAGAAGGGGCGTCTGAGTGCTTTGGCATCTGCTGCTTCAGTTGTCTTTCTTGCTTTTGCCTTTATCAATGCTTACCTGGTTAATTCCGGCAATTCCGGAATGAGAGTTCAATGGATGCACGGTGCCTATGTTGGCACGCCATTGTTCGAGCGCTGGAATTCGCTAGCTCGAGTTACTGTTTCCGGTGATTTAAATAAACCAACTGCATATCATTCGACCGGGTACTCAAAAGTTGGTCCGGTTACTCCGGTGCAAGTTTTGGATATTGACTTGGATGGTTCGGCTCGCACGTCAATCATTCGCTACAACAATGATCCGAACACGATTCAGTTTCTCAAAAATGATGTTGTTTATTTGGCTCACTATGTCAAACCGAATTCGAAAGTCCTGATTATTGGCTCTGGCGGGGGGCGTGATGTCATCGCCTCGCTTGCTTTTGCTCAGCCGCTTGTTAGGGGGGTGGAAATCAACCCTGTAGTTCTGCATATTGTGACTGATAAATTTGCAGATTTCGCGGGACACCTTGAACGTTTGAAGAATGTTTCCTTCGTCAATGACGAGGCACGAAGCTATGTTTCAAGAGCTAAGCAGAAATATGATTTGATCCAAATGTCCCTAATCGATACTTGGGCTGCCACTGCCAGTGGTGCCTTCGTATTATCGGAGAATTCACTTTATACGGTTGAAGCTTGGAGAGACTTTTTAAAACGTCTGGAACCAGATGGCATTTTTACTGTCTCTCGCTGGTATCGCGGAGATCCACCGGCTGAGGTTCTGCGCACTGTATCGCTTGCGGCTAGTGCGCTTAAGCAAATTGGTGTGACAAACCCCGACGGTCATATCGTCCTTGTCCGCAGTGGGAGCAAGGAGAGAGGGGCTGCCACCATTCTCATTTCGCCATCCGGATTTACTGATAAACAAATCCAGACTATAAACGAAACCTGCAAGGCCCTTAAGTTTGACTACATTCTTGGACCAGGTGTGGTGCCGGAAATAAGCTTCGATGATGTATTACATCATCCAGAAAATCTGCAAGACAGCCACTTCAATTTGGCCGCACCGACAGACAATAGTCCCTTCTTCTTCAACATGATCAAGACCGATCACTTGTTCTCTTCCAAGATTCAATGGGGGGTTGATGCAAACTGGCAGGCACTTTCCATTGTCACAGTTGCTGCACTTCTGACTGTCTATGGCACAGTGCTTTTGACCGTCTTGCCCCTGCGAATAGTCAAAACTAGACCCAACCGCCAAGCGATTTTGCTCGCGATTTATTTCCTTGCCATTGGAATAGGCTTCATGTTCGTGGAGATATCGCAAGTGCAGAGGCTGATTGTATTTTTGGGCCATCCTGTTTATGGGCTTACGTGCGTGCTGTTCACTTTGTTGTTGTCGACCAGCCTGGGTAGTTGGTTTATTTCGCGCGCCGAAAGGTTTGCCACCACGCTAACTTTGCCACTTGCTTGTCTTGTAATTGCTCTCAGCTTCTTCGGAATCGTAACCCAGCCTCTCTTCTTAGCCTTCCGCCAGGCTCCGGAATTGACCCGGATACTTTTGTGTACTATCTCTCTGGCGTTGCCCGGTTTTTGCATGGGATTTGCCTTGCCTCTAGGCATGCAAGCAGCAACAAAAAAAGGACTACAGAATTTGAGTCCTTGGTTCTGGGGTCTAAACGGGGCTGGTTCCGTTCTAGGCTCTGTTTTGGCGCTCTGTGTTTCTATTGCATTCGGAATAAATGAATTGTTTTGGGTAGGAGTTGCCGCTTATTGCTTTGCTTGGATTGCTTGTTTCTTTTTCGAAAGGCCAAGCAGCGAAGTGACAAAGTAATCCGAACCACGAATCAGCAAAATTCTGATCCGTTTGTTTGAAGACAAATCAAATGTGGAAATTTTTGCCAAAGTAATTTGTTAGGCCCCCTTTAAAAGGTCGGCAAGTCAACTGGTGGTCTGGTTGATATGGCTGCTTGATATCCTTTGTATTGCCGTTCTATGGTCGTATGGTCAACAAGAGAACAATGGTATTGAGTGTATATGCACGGGTTAACTGGTTGACTTGTGGTCTGGTCTAAGGTGTGTCTGGACGACAAGAGGTCAATTTTAGTAGTCAACTGGAACTATGGTTTGCTGGTCAATCTTTGTCGCGTCTATCCTGCACATATTCTTAGATAGTATTGGCAAGTTAACGTCTCGATCTGTCGTACTATATTGGCTTCTATAGCGAGCTTGCTTGTGACTACTTTGTCCGAGAACAAACATACTCACATCTCATCTGATTCCGAGCCACAAAAGGATTCAGCTTTCAATCCTTTGGATTTAAATTGCCTTGCATGGCTGGCAATTATTTCAATTATTGCTGGTCTGATTTTCTTCACCGGGCTAGGTGGCTTTCCACTCTTCAATCCGGACGAAGCACTTTATGCAGAGCCGGCTCGTGAAATGCTTGAGACAGGTAATTGGATGACTACTTATCTCAATTATGCCGTTCGTTTTACCAAGCCACCTCTATGTATTTGGATGATGGCAATTAGTTATCAGATATTTGGTGTTAACGAATTTGCCGCGCGCTTTTTTGGTGCAGCCTGTGCCACCATTATAGTCGCAATTACGTATTTGTACATTAGAAAGTTCGTGAGCAATCGTGCTGCTGTTTGTGGTGCTCTTAGTCTTGTGGTGGCACCTTTATTCTTTGGTACTGCACGTGAAGCAATTACGGATATGCCGCTTACTTTATTTATTGCCGGCGCACTCATGGCTTTCCATCGGGCTTTTACTGCTCAGCGTTGGAGCTTTTGTCTTCTGGCATATGTATTGCTTGGCTTGGCTGTGATGACTAAGGGACCGGTAGCAATTGTCTTACCGGCATTGGTTTTATTCGCTTATCATTTCCTGCGTGGCAATCTTATTTCTGCGCTGAAGTTCTACAAGCCGTGGTTCGGTGCGGCAATTGTTGCTGCTATTTCTTTGCCCTGGTTTATCGGGGAGATAGCCATTACTAAGGGTGCTTATTTCCGCGAGTTCATTTTGCGCGAGAATTTGCAACGATTCACAGGAGTCGTTGATCAACACAAGGGCGGTCCTTTGTATCATGTCGTCGCCATGTTTGGCGGCTACCTTCCTTGGTCTGTCTTCTTGCCTCAAGCTTTGGTAGGCGCTTTTATTTTGCCGGGCAAAAAATTGCTTAGTCGCTATCGCGAGCTAACGCCGTCGCAAGATGTTGCCTTGTTTGCCTCATGCTTTGCGCTAATAACTCTGGCATTTTTTACTGCTAGCGTTTCAAAATTATTGCCGTATACTCTGCCGGCATTTCCAGCATTAGCTATTCTGATTGCCCTTGAACTCGAGAAAATATTTTCAGGATTCTCAATCAAAAGACTTCTTGTGCCCTGCGCAGTGCTTGGTATCGCCTATGGTGCCTGCGGTTTGGCAGCCCCCCACCTCGCCCACGCTATCAGGCACTTGCCGAATGGCATTATGCCAATTGCCGGTGGATATTTATCCTTCCAAAGTTTGCTCATGGTTCTCGTCTTGGCGCTCGTTGTGCTCAGGCGATCCCAAGCTGCGATCACTGTATTCACGATTGGCACAATATTGTCGTCTTCGTATTTTGCTTCCAAGGCACTACCAATAGTCTCACAAGAATTTGAAGGACCAATTCCAGCCTTCTCCACATTCGCCGGCGCATCTGGTGAGGCGATGTTCGTTTACAAAGTGCGTAAGCCCAGTATTCCGTTCTATGCTCATCGTGCAACTGTATTGTCGCCTAACCAGGAATTTCTTACGACAACGGTAGAAGAAGAAGTGCCAAGACACGCTAGCGCCTACATTATCGCCAAGAAAAAAGATTCAGGCGTTTTTCTCAATCAACCTGGATATAAGTTGGTCAAGCAGGAAGGCCAATATTGCCTTTTGCATTGGCGTAAGTCTTCTCAATAGCAAATCTTATTAGTTGCTATATTGCCGTAACCCTCCTGCGATAATGTACCTTCGCTCTATAAATAGTTCGAAGCTTCCTCAAGTTGTTCTGGTTTCATTTCTCAAAACCGGCAAATGCTTCTTGGACGAGTTTCTCGAGAAGTGCAGCTTCTGTATCAGTAAGCATGGCAAATTCGCCTTCGCGTCTTGTCTTTGGTAGCTTCCAGTTGTTCTGGCGCATGAACATAATTAAGTCTTCTGCCTTACGATCGGGCATTTCGACTTCGTTCATAATGCCTTGCATCGCTTGGTCATGGCGCTTTAAATATTCGATTTCATGCGGCAAGTCACTGTTGATCGTTCGCTCGACGCATCGGTAGAGAAATTCGCAAGCCTCTGTGCAATCAAAGTAGCGATAAAGGTCAGCAGTGTCGTTGGTTACCTCTACATTACCCTTTGTTGTTGGCTGCCATTCTATAAAAGGCATAAGTGGTGCTGAGTGATTTTGAAGGACATTTCGATATTCATTTATCCAGTCAAGCATTACTGATGATACTGGAAATACCAGCCCGGGCGGTGAGTAATTGCGCTGTGTCAGAACATGATGAATGAGATAGCGGTGCAAACGACCGTTACCATCTTCAAAGGGATGAATATAGACAAAGCCGAATGCGATAGCTGCTGCTTGCAAAACGGCATCGAGCTGCGACGTGTTCATGAGATGATTGGCATCAATGAGCGCGGACATCAATTCTTCAAGATCATTTGGGCGGGCACCGATGAATTCCGGTAATGGTTCTCCATCAGTTGCTCTCTCTCCAATAAATACGCCTTCCTTGCGGAAGTTTGTTTGAGTGAACTTGCTATCTTCAATCAAGACTTTATGCAGACGTATAATTTCGGCCGAAGTCAAATCATGTCTGCCGGCTTGCTGAATCGCTCTGCCCCAGCGTTCTAAACGATTGCGCGCCGGGCGCTCGCCTTCGATTTCAAAGCTGGCGCGACTGTCAGCCAATAGCAAGAAGCTTGCTGCACGTGCAACTGTGCGTGAACTTATTTTCCCGATAATTTGTTGGGCTTTGATTGCATATTCTTGATCTACATAGTGTGTGAGTTTTTCGCTCCGCCTGATTATTGGGCAGAAGAGTGAATTTCCCAATAGGTTGTTGCGAACTTTATGTCGTTTCGAGACAAGACCCGCTGCGGCAAAATATTTCTTCGCATCAAGGACATCTATGGTTGTCACTTTTGGTGCGTCAGCAATTTTTAGTTTCTTGCCGGTTAGAAACTCATAGAGAAACCAAGCTCGACGATTAGCTATGCCAGTTGGTGCCGATTGCACATATTTTGCCAGATGAGATTCGGGTAGTGCTAAAAAGATGCGCTTGAGCACAAGCAAATTCAAATATTCATGCGTAAGGCTAAAAGTCAGATGCGCTTCGAAAGTATTTTCCGGTAGGTAACGTTTGTCAAAAATTCGCCATTCTCGTTCTTGGCGAATCGAGCCCTTTACATAATGGTCGGCTACACAGGAGGGATTTCTAACTGGGGCTTGGACGTTCAATGATTGAACAAGTGCAGCTGTACCGGCCAAAGTCGTCTGAGGCGGGACTTGTTTTTCCTGAAAGTATGGCGATTTCTGCCGTTCCAATTTCATAGTCGAAAAGCCTTCACCGTGGTCGAAAGTAGCTATATTTTGCCACAAAAGGTCGAAAAGTATTCACTTTTATTATCGCGGGTCGAAAATTAATGTTCGAGCCTTGGTCGAAAACACCCCATCGGCGTCGAATTTCCCTCACCTTGTGGTATTCCGGTCGAAAAATATAGTCAATGACCTTCTGGAATTGCCCCTGCTCAAACTATGTAGCTCCCCTAGACTTCTGACGTTCGGCGATTAGCCTGTGGCAACAACAGCGGCGGGTGCCACCATTGTCCATGGTTCGGCACCATGCTTGCTAAAACCATCAGCTTTGTATCCCGCTTTTGCCAGCTCGGTTTTGTATTTGGCCGGATCATTGGCGGCTTCGATCATGACATTCGATACGAATTCCAGCGCTGATTGCCAGGTTCTCTTCATGTCTTCAGTCCAAGCCCCCTCTTTTGACAAATGTTCTCCCAGAACGGCGACTAGATTCTCACCAACAGCAGGATAATGTGCATTGTCTGTTTTGTATGCCAAATGGCGAATACCCATGGCGTGAAGATACGGTACTAGTGCTTCCGGGTTTTCTACTGCAGCAACAATTGCACCAACAGACGCCATCAACTTCTTGTGTTGTTGTTCCGTTGGCGTGGTGAAAAGTGGACGGACCGCTGGATACTTCGCAAATAGACGAGCATAGAAACTCAAGCCTAAGCTTCTTAATCCGCCATTTTCATTTTTTGCGCGTTGAAATGTCTCTCTTAAAAGTTCAATATCCATAAGATTGTCTCCAAACTAAATTTGCTCCAATTTAGTCTGTTTTTAGTTCCGTTTTATCGTGCTTCGGGATGAATTTCAAATACTTTAGACAATCATTCTTGCGGATGATTGACTAAAGTATTTGCTAAATTGTTGCCAGAAAAGCTGATTGTTTATTCAGGGTGGAATAACAAGACAATTCGTGCTCGTGTTAAATGAATCCTTGGGTCCAGGCTGATATGAAAGGCAACTTTGTCGGATTGTTTCGTAGCTCGGAGTACGGAATAATCGGAAGTCTGCATGCCACCACTTGTGAGTGTCCAGCCTTTTGCTTTGAGATCTTGTGTGTAAAATTCACTTATCTGCTTAGCTGATTCGGTAGTTGTGTACTCCGCGATCTGAGCTGCACTATTATCGCTCGACTCTACTAGAGTTCCACCAGGGCAGGCGGCAAATGGAAAACCTTTAGGCAAAGTTTCTGCTTGGGCAATTGGGCACAGCGTGAGTGTGGCAATCGCAAACGCAAAAACAGCGATTCTTCTTATCGTGCTCATGTATTTCTCCAGCAAGGTAAATCTAGATCACTTCTTAGGAACAAATCCGAAGATGGAAAGCAAGTTGCCGTCTGGATCTTTGAAGTCAGCGGAGAGCCCTGCGGAATCTCCCTCTTCGCAGACTTGTCGCGGCTCGGCATCAAATTTCACACCGTTTGCCTTGAGTGCCTCGAATGTTTCGTGAATCTTCTCGACATGAAAGACCATAATCGGTTGTCCTTGACCGCGCGCAACTGAAGGTTTCTCTTCTCCATGTAATGCCAAAATCGTATGTCCTGTTTCCAGTTCAACCCAACCTGGATGTTGCATTTTTACTTTGATGCCGAGCAAGTCTCTATAAAATGGAACTGACTTTTCTGTGTCCTTCACGTAAATGATCACGTACGCCAAATTAGACAGGGATACGTTTGCTTTGACCGTCATAATTCATTCTCCGGAATGTACAAAGTGGTGCCACCACGACAACCAGATCATCATAAAGCCATTACATTGGATGTTCGCATTTAATTAGATTCTCTAAATGAATGATGTATATTATAGGAACTTAGTTTAAGACGCACTAGAAATGGAATCCCAATAGATATGCACTCGATAGCCAAGTTTTCACCACAACCAAATAACGAATATGCATTCGATGAGATATTCAACGTAGATTCATCGTATATGCCAAATGGTGTTGGGAAAACATTTACTCGAAATATCTGGTATTACGCAGTTGCAGGAAATGATTTAAAACCAGGAAAGATGATCGCCAAGACCATGCTTGGTGAGCCGGTCTTGGTTGGACGCGATTCAAATGGTGTGGCATTTGCTCTAAAAGATGTCTGCCCGCACCAAGCCGTACCTTTAAGTAAAGGACATTTCGACGGCAAGCAAGTTGTTTGTTGTTTCCATGGTTGGGCCTTTAACACAAGCGGTGTGTGTGAACAAATTCCTTCGTTGTCCGAATGCCAGGACCAAGCAATTTGCAGTAAGTTTAAGGCTAAGTCTTATCCTTGTCGCGAAGTGCAAGGAAACGTTTGGGTTTTCTTTGGTGATCGCACAGAGAATTTGCCGGATGTTCCCGAAGCTCCAGGACTTGAAGGTTTGTCCTCGGATAAAACCAAGTCGACGTTGTTTATTCCCACGCATATTGATTATGCCGTTGCCGGTCTAATAGACCCGGCTCATGTGCCATATGTGCATAATGCCTGGTGGTGGCGTTCAGCCAAGTCGATGAAGGAAAAGGTCAAAAAATACGTTCCTGAAGCTACCGGTTGGACAATGGTGAAGCATAAGCCAGCTGCCCACTCAATTGCTTTCAAATTAATTGGCAGATTTATCGAAACAGAAATCAGCTTCCGTTTGCCCGGCTGTCGGCTTGAATATATTCAATTCAATGGTCGTACGATCCTATCTGGTATCACAACTCTAACGCCAATTGATGATACACATACGGAAATGAACCATACGACTTATTGGACAATTCCATTTATTGCTCCAATTGTCACTCCAATTGTGAATTACTTCGTCAAGGAATTTCTTGGTCAAGACAAGAGAATTGCCGAAATGCAAGAAATTGGTTTGCGTTCAAATCCAAAGCTGTCGATGTTTGTTAAGGATGCCGGTATGCCTGGCGCCTGGTATTTCCAATTAAAAAAGGAATGGAGCGAGTCGCAATCTGAAGGACGCGCCTTTGAAAATCCAATTAAGGAATCCGTTCTTCGCTGGCGCAGTTGAGCTGTGGGCATAATAAACGAAGTCGCAGAATCTACGCTCAAGCGCTTTGCAGAAGTAGGCTTGAAAGAAACTGATTTGGCGATGACTTTGGTTCAGTTTGAAGACGGCAAAGAAATTTGTCAGGACTATCGCGGCAATGAAAGAATCTATCCGGCAAGCATCGTCAAATTGTTTTATTTGGCTGCCGTTCATCAATGGTTGGAAGATAGGAAGCTGGAAGTAACCGAAGAACTTGATCGTGCTGCTACAAGCATGATTGTCGAATCGTCTAATGACGCAACCAATTACTTGGTCGATCTGCTTACTGATACAACAAGCGGCCCTGAGCTTTCCGAGGAAGAGGCTGTCCTCTGGCGGAAGAAACGCAATCGCGTCAATGAATATTTAGTCTCGCTTGGTTATCAGAATTTCAACGTTAACCAGAAAACCTGGGGAGATGGCCCGTTTGGCAGAGAACGTGTTTTTCTCGGTCTCAACTTTGAAAATCGCAATTATCTGACTACCAACGTCACAGCACATTTACTTTCGGCAATTGTTCAGGGTAAATGTGTCAGCGCTTCACGCAGCCAACAAATGCTGTCTCTCATGGAACGCGACTACACCAAACCTTCAACAGATCCTGATGATCAAGCAACCTGTTTTTCCGGCAAAGGCTTGCCTGCCGGATGCAAACTCTGGTCAAAAGCCGGTTGGACATCAACCGCCAGACACGACGCAATTTATGTTGAACTTCCCAACAATAAGCGACTCATCTTTGTCATCTTCACCCTCAATTGCGCCAAGCAATACGAGATCATCCCTTTTGCTGCAAGCGAAGTGATCAAGCGGCTGTAGACGGCGAAATCTAGCTGGCATAGAAGGCTTTAATGATCGGTGCATAAACATATAACGCTGTTCAATTCAATAGATACTTCTCCATGAAGAGAATGGTGGAGTAGAAGAGGTAGTCGCTGTTTTTCTTTTTGGCAAAGCCGTGTCCTTCGTCATTGGCCATTAGATACCAGACTGGGGTTTGGTTTTTGCGCACGTTTGCCACCATTTGTTCTGATTCGCTTGCTGGCACTCTTGGATCGTTTTTGCCTTGGACGACGAAGAGCGGCTTTTTGATCTTGCTTGAATGATTGGCTGGTGCGATGCGCTCGAGAAACTCATTCATTTTTGGATCGCGCTCGTCACCGTATTCGACACGACGGAGATCGCGGCGATAGCCGGAAGTATTTTTGAGAAAGGTGACCAAATTCGAAGGACCGACTATATCGAGTGCACAACGAATATGATCATTGTAATTTGTGGCGCAAGCCAAGGTCATAAAGCCGCCGTAACTTCCGCCCATGACCATCACACGATCGGAATCTAGTTCTGGTTGTGTCTTTATCCAATCCAGAAGCGCTTTGATATCTTTGTAGGAATCTTCGCGGCGGAAGCCATTGTCCATCGCCAGAAATGTCTTGCCGTATCCGACAGAACCACGCACGTTCGGGAAAAGAATAGCAATTCCTAGCTCATTCAAATAATAGTTTGTCTTGCCGAGAAAGTACGGGCGGAATTGGCCTTCTGGTCCACCGTGAATGTTGATCACGACAGGCCGCTTGCCTGTGAATTTCGCCTGTGGGCGATAAAGGAATCCGGAAATTGATTTATCATCAAATGTTTTCCATTTGACCAGCTCTGGTTGACTGAAGTTGCTGGTATCAATTCCACCTGTTTCACTTGTTGTCCAGCGTTCAATTTTATTGTCTTGCAGATTGTAAGAATAAATGTCTTCCGGTGAACGAGCATTTTCGTAAGTGAAGGCAAGGTCTTTGCTGTTCTTGTGCCATTTGACAGAGGAAATTACACCTGGTGCTAATTTGGGTATGTCCTTTTCTTGTTTTGTTTCCAAATCAAGCACGTGCAATATGCTAATGCCATCTTCATTGGTTACGAAAGCAATGTATTTGCCGTCTTCAGTCAAATCGAATCCTTCTACATCCCATTTGATTTTGTCGCTCAGATAGGTATGAACTTTCGTGGACAAATCTATATAAGTTAGGCGTGAGAAATCATTGTTCTTGTCGCAAGCCGTAAAGATACCTTTGCCATCTTTACTAAATTTGGCACCGCCATAATAAACTTTCTCCGAACCGCCTTTCGGTGTAATCAAAGTTTTGCTGCCTGTCTTCACGTCAATCAACCACAAGTAACTTTCGTTGGCAGAAAGTTCTTCTTGAGCCAGGATTTCCTGATCATTTGGTGACCAATCCAAGACATCCCAACCACCACCTTTTAGTTCGGCAACCATGCGATTGCTGCCGTTCTCATGCGGGTTGACAGTCCAGATATCTACATCATCGCCATTGCGCTTGGTTGAGCCATAAGCATATTGCAAGCCAGAGTGTGACCAGACACCACCAGTATTGCGGGATTTGCCATCGGTGATTAGGCTGACGCCGTAGTCACTCATAGTGTACTTGTACTTTTGGAAATTCTCGTCTCCGCCAACATCTTTGCTAAAGACCATGAAGTTACCTGCTGTGGGCTGAAAAGATCCGCTGGTGGCACTATCTTTGAAGAAGGTCAATTGCGTGCGGGCAGCACCAGGAAATTTGACTAAGTGCACTTGTTTGGTATCGGCGAATCTTGTGCCGATCAACATTTGCCGTTCAGTCGGATGCCAGCTGTCAAAATCGGCAGAGCGAAATTCGGTATAACGATTGACACCATCAATCATTGTTGCCGGTGGAGTCGGAATACCTTCCACAACTAAATTCTCAGCCAAAGAAAAAGCTTGTGGTGAGCTCAGTGCAATTGCCAGACAAAGTGCGGAAACTTTCGCCTTCATTGTCATCCTCCATAAGTCCGAATACCATGGTCGAAAATGATACCGCAGGCAGTGCGAATTTTCGTATTGCCTGCGCTCTGAACGTTACGAGAAACTTCTCTTGAGATGCTCGAAAAGCCGAATTGGCAGTCGGCAAGATGAGCCAGTGCTCATTAAAAGCTGGACTTTGTCATCCTGTTTGTTAGAATTTGGAGAATCATGTTTTCAAAGGTAAACAAGGTTTCGGCAATCTTGATCGCAGTCACAATTGTGGCTGCGCTTTTGGCTTACTTCGTTAAGCCCCAAGCGCCTATGTCCGAGCTGGTTTCGCCGAAACAAGAACTGCCGAACTACCAGATGCATTTGCCGGGCGATACAACGCTGGCAAATCGTGTCACCAAGTCTTATGGCATTGCTCTGGTGCTGGTCAGCACGCCATTTACGCAGAAAAATGTGATTGCCCTCGATTCTATTAGAAGCTGGGCTCGAGAGAAGTTTCAAACTGAGCCGGACTTCTTGCATCCGGTCGCGCTTGAGCCAATAAATGAGAGAAGACACACATTTATTGAGGCGTTTACATACAATTTATTTACGGCTCCTCGGTATATGCTCGAGGATCTGGCCGGACAATTTCTCCAAGGACAAATTGCTCGCTTTCACGATACTCGCGCTTATGCCAGCTTCCGCCAGTCGTACTTTGATTTGTTTGGTTGGGATGCAGATGCTGCAGCGTTATTAGCGCGCTATCAATCAGACAAAGCCTTGCTGGCAGAACCTGTTGTTCTCTGGGCCGCATTTTGGTTTGCCGCACTTGCCGCAGCTGCCGTTTACTTGATTCGTTCCAAGCGCTCGCAAACATACATGCGCTTGCAAACAGTGCTTTATTCCACCTGGTTTTTACTTGCTTTTGGTTATATCGCGCGAGCCTGGATTGAAAATCGGGTGTCGGTGCTTTGTTCGGCTGTAATTTGTGCCGCGATTGCACTTTACTTGAAGTATCCATTTACGATCAAAGTGGAATCAACCAGTGGGCAAGTGATTCTCAAAACTCGTTTGCTTGATGTAACACAAATTGTATTGGCAGCTTGGCTTTCCTATAGCTTATTTGCTATCCAAGTGTTTACTTGGACAAAGACGAGCGCCATGGACGATCCTGATCCACTTACTTTGCTCATCTGTTGCATTTCCGGTAACTTCGTCCATGATCCATTCATGACGAAAAAAATTGTCGCGCGTGTAGTTGCATTAGTTTGGTTATTTGTGAGCATTTGGGCCGCTCGTCAAACGCTGGCTCAAGATCAAATTGAAGCAGAAGAAAAACTTGCCTCGCTCAACAATCCGCTGGCATTATCCCGCTGGGAAAAATAGCAGCAAGGTGTTTGATTAGCTGATGGCTGAAAAGAATCTCGCAAAACTTTTGCTCAACATGAATCCCGAGCTGCATGCCGGTGAATATGTTTTCTGCAGTCTGCCGGAAAGCAAATTCAAATTGCTTTCCATAAATCCTGTTTGTATGTTCAGAGAAGTGGAAGGCATATCCATAATTGTTTCTCAATCAGATGCTGACGCTCTTGGTCTGACATATGAAGGCTCATGGTCTCTGATTACCTGCAACGTAACATCCGATCTCGCATCCGTTGGTTTCCTTGCTCGCATGTCGACTGCCCTTGCACAGGCAGGAATTTCCGCTAACGCTGTGTCTGCATATTTTCACGATCATCTTTTTGTGCCTAAAGAAAAGGCGAACGAAGCTCTTGCTATCCTGCAAAAGCTATCTTTTGATCTAAGGATTGAATGAAATTGCCCTTGGAGGGATTCGGACCCTCAATTCCTTACGGACACCGCATTTTAAGTGCGGCTCGTATACCAGTTCCGACACAAGGGCAAGCATTTGTAATTCTACCAAAACTTACAAGTCAAGCACTAACTAAACAGGCAATGGTTGGTGCTCATGCAGTCTAATCATATGTTTATTACGCGAGAGTTTGAATCCTTGGTTCTCGTACAACTTGTGCGCACGTTCATTCATGTGTGCCACTTGCAAACTTAAGCCCACTGACATGGTGTCAAATTCTTTCGATACCCATGCCAAGAATTGGCTGCCAACTCCACGACCGCGGGAGTTGCCTGCTACCAACAACTCGTCGATTTCTATGATGTTGCCTTTGTATTCGTTGCTCCAAAAGAAAACGAGAATGGTGTAACCAATCAAGTGACCTTCCGATTCAAAAACGATGATTCGACCTTTGGCCGGATGGCTTTCAAATTCATCAAATGTAAGTTTTACAGTCGGGCGATTGTCTTTCAAGTTCGCATCGGCAGCATAAAGCTCCTCGACGAATTCTTGCAGCTGGCTAAGATCACCAAGACGACAGGAACGAAAAGTAATTGTTTGAGTGTTCATGATTTTTGATCTCTCAATTGTGCTCCACGCATTTGTGTCCAAGGTATCAAAGGTTGCGAATTTGCTTGGCTGCAAATTGGACAATCTTTCGGCGCGTACACATTTATATCAACAGAAATGGTGGCATAGAACTTGCTGCCATAGCGGCACTCGGCATCTTTAACACCGGCTGCGGTGCCTTTGGCAAAGACTGCAGCAGCTACGACTTTGCCTCCATGTTTTTCCACAAATTCCGGAAGACGCATACCGACACAACGTCCTTGTTGTGTGACTCCATTGAAGACGAGCACGTTTTGATTAGGCGAGATTTTACCTTCGACAAGACTTTCGCCAAACCAACCTTGAGGAAGATATTCTAAAAACGCAGAGCTTGCACCAGTTTTCTTCGCCAGGCTGCGAACAATCTTTTGTACAGCCGCTTGAGCCGGCGCAAAAATCGTATCGAAGCTGATTTGTTCTTTATCCAGCCACAAGCAAATATCACTCACCAGGGTATCAACAAAGGCATCGCTTTGAGTCAGCGGCTCAATGACAAAAAGGGTATCGAGGTGATTGCCGACTTTTCCCTCATATGTCACCGGATATTCGAAGTGCCCCTCGGGAAACAATATTCCCTTAGTCTTCAAAATGCGATCCACGACCAAACGCGGAATTGTCTGCGAGACAACTTTTACTTTCGTGCTTTCGCTTTGTTCCGATTGTTGATCCACTTGAGGCATTATTTGACGGTGGCAAATTCTTCGCGGGCAACGCGCACAGTGTTTTCCAAGACGCCTATTCCCTTAGCTTCCATTGTTACCACATCGCCTTCCTTCAACCAAGGATAACGCGCCGGCTCGATCACTTCGCCAGTTTGTGGATTGACCTTGGCGGAGAATTCCGCAATGCAACCATTACCGACAGTTCCGGAACCTAAAATATAGCCAGGATAAAGTGCGATATTCGCCTGACCGAGCCAAGAAATTATGCGTGGGAAACTCCAAGCTTGTTTCTTTTGTGTCTGCGGATGTGTGTGATAAATCGTATTGTAATTAGAACGGCAACGCTCTTCACCATTCACTGTCAGGATCATTTCCATATCCATGACACCATTGGAATCTAAATCAAATTCCGATACTGGGAAAATTTGCGGTCCTATGCTTTTGCCGAGAATCGATTTGCTATGAGTTGGACCAAGTCCTTCCAAATCTTTCTTCTGAATGTCGCGAGCCGACCAGTCATTAAGAATGGTGAGGAAACAATGCTTGCGGAAAAACTCGCGTGCCTCATCGAAATCTTTTATCAGAGCTTGTTTGCCAATGATGCAACCGATTTCAAATTCGTAATCGGGCGCTTGCACAAACGATGGAATTACCACTTCTTCGCCAGGACCAAAAAGCCTTTCTGGCGGTAAGTCGATTGAATAATATGCTGCGTGGTCATACCAGCCTGGCCAAATGGTGGCACCACGTTTTTCGCGAATTTGCACCAAATGCTTTTCAAATCCCAAAAAATCTATTAGTACTCTGGGCTCAGGAATTCCGGCATTAAGACACTGTACTGTGCGATCGTCACGCTTAAAAAGCATTGGCAAAAACCTCCCAGACCTAACTGATTCGTGGTCAAATATTTCAACTGCATAAACAATACCTGATCGGGCACCAAATTGTCTGCCAAAATTGCCTTTCATAAAGCCGAGCAGTTTGATTGCCTATGAAAGATAATGGGAAAGTCGTTAAGAGTCTATCCAAAAGATGCGCTGTCCTGAATTAAACGAACGAGGTTGTCATGAAGCATTCGGTGGCATTTGAAAAATTAGCCGAGGACGCCCGAGCCAGAATTAAGGAAACGACTTTGGAAGAAGTTGTGAGCCGGCAGGAACGGGACCAGATATTTCATTTGATCGATGTGCGCGAAGATCATGAATGGCAAGAGGGTCACATTAAGGGAGCCATTCACATTGGGCGCGGCATTATCGAAAGGGACATCGAAAAGGAAATCCCTGACTACCAAGCCGAAATCGTCCTTTATTGTGGCGGGGGCTATCGTTCGGCGCTGGCTTGCGACAACCTGCAAAAAATGGGCTACCGGAATGTTTTTTCCATGGCTGGCGGCATTCGCGGCTGGCGAGATCGGCACCTGCCGGAAGTAAAGCCCTAACCTCAAATCTGTAAGCAAAAAAAATTATCCAGATTGCATAGCTAAATCTTCACCGTGGAAGAAATAGATTATACTGAACTAATCAATATCTTTATATATACCTATTGAAAACTCAAATGGCTTTTGTGTAGGAAATATTTGCTAGACAACGGAGAAGGTGGCAACTATGACGCTAAAGGGTGATGACAAATCGGACAAGCCAGAAAATGGCGCAACGGCAAAAAAGTTTGGCATTAAACAAGTAATTGTGGGCGTGGTGGTGGTTGCTGCCGGCTGGTTGTTTATTCAGCAAGTGTACGTGCCGGCTCCGGATGAAGGACAACTTGGCGGTCCAGTTAAAGGACTATCGCCTACACAGCTGCGCAAGTTTTACGCCACACGTGAGGTTTTCAAAAAGGAATTTACGCCAGAAGAAGGACTTGGTCCACTATTCAATGGCAAGAGTTGTTTTGAGTGTCATGGTCAGCCAACCAGCGCCGTTGGTGGAGAAGGTCGTGACGTGGCGTCGACTGGTGTTGTGCGTATTGGTACCAGATTGCCCAATCGCCCGGCGGCCAAAAAGCCTCTGAAAGAAGTCATATCGAATTTAACTCAAGAAGATGTGGACATATTGCTCTTTAAGGGCGGTCCAGCTCTTGAGCGTAAGACGATTACCTCGGAATTCGTCAACAAGTATCCGCATGATTGTCAGATTGAAATTGGTACTGTGCCAACCGGTACGGAATTAATTTCCATGCGTCACGCACCTGCTGTTTTTGGTTTTGGATTAATTGAAGCAATTCCGGATCAAGATATTGTGGAGAATGTTTTCAAAGAATTGAGAGAAAATCCGGGTTTGGCGGGACGCGCACTTTCCCAAATTGATCCTTTGACTTATCAACCACGCATCAGCCGCTTTGGTTGGAAGAACCAAAACTCAACTTTGTTGACATTTACCCAAGAAGCGCTGAATGTGGAAATGGGCATCACGACATTTTTCCAAAAGAATGAAAAGTCAGCTACGGGATTATCTGATTTCCCACGTTGTATATATAAATATCTACCTCCTGAGCCAAATGATGTGGGCACAAATATGGCCAAGTTGGCATATTTCCAGGCTCTTTTGGCACCACCTACTCGTGGACCAATTACCGAGCAAGTGAAGCGCGGCGAAAAGCTATTTGAGCAATTGCAGTGTGCAGTTTGCCACCGCCCGGAAATGTCGACTGCCCCCGTTGTCTATGTTGTTGATCCGGATTCCCCGGCTCCGCAATTACGTTATTTGGAAGTGCCTGCTTTAGAAAGTAAGCCGGTCAGAGCCTATTCCGATTTTCTGGTTCACCAAATGGGTCCAGGACTTGCCGATGGTCTGCCGCAAGGTGGAGCTAAGGGCGGGGAATGGAGAACCACGCCACTCTGGAACTTACGTAACAAAAAGTTTCTTTTGCATGATGGCAGAACCTCAGATATTAGCGAGGCAATTTTGGCTCATGGTGGACAGGCAACACCTGTGGTTATGGGCTTCAAATCCTTGCCAGACCAGGAAAAAGACGATCTGCTCGCTTTTCTCAAGTCGCTTTAGAGCCAATGTCCAACAATTTGTTGATTGATTCTGGCAAAGTCTAATCTTGCTTGGTGTTTCGGGCTGTCTAAGCCATGATATTTTGGGAATAATACAGCTTATAAAGCTGGGCGTTATCGGACTGGGGAAATTCAATTTATTTTGCGTCATTCAGGTAATGACGCTAGCTATGCTTTATCATATTTGTCTTTCAGGCATTCAAGCACTTGCTCCAAGCAAGCCATGTATTGATTCCTATTTGCATCGTTGCGATTAAACAAGAGGTGGAGATTATGAGGCACGTACCAGGCAAGAAGCCACAGTTTGTATTGGCATTGCTTCTTTCGTTTTTGACTTTGCAGGTTACCTCCCCATTTGCTCCGGCATTCGCGCAAGGCTTCGCCGAACGGCAGGAAGCACGGCAAGCGCAAGCGGAATTCTCAAACAATGCGGCCGCCTTCAGGGCAGCGGCAGGTCGGCATATGGATCTTGACCTGGCATCGACTCAAGCCAGTGTTGCTGTCACACAAGCGATGCTTGGTACTGCTCAGCAAGCCGAAATCAATGTAGGAAATCTGACTCGCCAAGTTGGCGTAGGTGACATGCTGACCGCATCAGAATTTGTTGCCTTGGCCCAAGTGATGACAGGTAAGTCGCAAAGTCTAATGCTCAGCGATCTTGGACACGCAGTTGGTGGAACTTTCTCTCTTGCTGATCTCAATACCTCGAAATTTTCTTCACTAGTTGTCCCGCAAGGTGTGACTGCAGTTTTGGAAGGGCGTTCCAACTTACATGTGTCGGATACGCTTTCGGCCCAGGGAACTCTTCTCGGCATGGGCAATAACGCTCTAAACATGGTGAATGTTCGTGCAGGCAATGTGCTTGTTGATGGCGCGATGATGACCGCACCAGGTGGCGTCAACATGAGTGTATTTGCGCTGCAAGATCTGACCAATAATGGCAATATGAGCGCAAGCGGTGTTCTGTCTGTTTTGGCTGGTGGCAATTTGTCTAACACAGGCACGATGTCCGGTGGACAAGGTTTGCACCTTTATAGTGATGCTGGTCAGTTTTCTAACTCCGGTCAAATGATGGCTCAATCCGGAAATGTTTACGTCAGCACTAATGCTAATAGCAATCTTTTGTTTTATAACCCAGGTGGTTCGGTGCTTGCCAATCAAGGTTCTATATATGTACGCGATGCGGGATTTTCTGCCAAGCTGGCAACCGAACTATCTGGCGGTACGTTTGCTGCCAATTCCTTGAATGTTTATGGCGGTGATGGTGATGTGCGGGTCAATGTCGATCAAGTAAGCGGCGTGCTCAATATATATGGTGGCACCGCTCAAGTGGTTAACCGTGTTGGCGACCTTCAGATGGGAGTTGTCTCGCTAACCGGAGATCCTACATTTGCTAACAGTGGTGGCAACGTTGTCTTACTGAATGACCTAATTTTCCCGGGACAAGATCTGGCAATTCTGGCATCAGGAAATGTAGTTGCTGCCTCAAATGTTAAGCTCATCAATGTATCCGGCCTCGATCCTGGTGATGTTTATATAGTTGCTGGTTTTAACTTTACGCCAAATACAGGTGGAATCACTGAGGGGCCGCCCGCCAATAATGCCACGCCTTATACGTACGCGCTGGCTGCTACGGCATCACCCGACGGTGGTGGAATCAATTTGGGATTAGTCTCAATAAACGCAAGCAGTACTGCCTTATCTGGATCGGGTACTTCTGGAAATGTCACTTTGATTGCGAAGGCAGGAACCCTGCCTGAGCCGGCAAATATCGCTACGATAGAGATTAACAACGTTACGACGACCAACAAAAAGGCTGACAATGGCGGAAATATTTTGATGATTGGTCAAAACGGTGTACAGGTCAATGGAACACTTGATACTTCGGCAAATAGAGAAAGCGGTAATGTTTCTATCTTTGGCGCCACGCCAGTGGTCAGTGGCGGGTCCATCATATTCACAAATGGTACTAAAACTGGAACTGGTGCATTTGGGGCTCCTGCTCTTAGCAGCGCAAACGAAGCAGAAATTCTCGTAAAAGGAAAGATCCTCACTACCGGTGTTGCCCGCAATGGTGGCGATGTATTTATCAAATCGGATGAGGTTATCACTGTCTCTGGTCTGATCAATGCCTCAGGAGGAAATTACACTCTGGACACCTTCCAATCAGCTGGCAATGGAGGCAAAGTAGATATCACTAGCTCAGGCGACGATATATTTCTGAATAGTGGTGTGATGAGCAATGGTGGCGTTTTTGCTACCAGTGGCGATTCAGATTTTGCCGGCAATGGTGGTGAGATAATACTTACTGCCTCAGGGCTGCTCTCTGTAACTGGCGGCATATTTTCCAAAGGCGGTGATAATAAATCAACCGCCGACTTCCCCTTCTCTAGAGGAGGTAATGGTGGACCTGTGACCCTTAATGCCTCATCCATAAACATCGTAAAAGGTGGGGTTGATGTACATGGTGGCAAACCGGGTTATAAGGGCGATGCTGGTAATGGTGGAAGTGTAACGAGTACAAGCCAAACAATTTTTGTCGATGGAACCATCGACACAAGGGGTGCGAATGCTACACACCATTTCGACGGTGGTGATGGTGGTAATGTCACAATTAGCTCTACTGGCAATCAATCCCTTTCCGATATCATTACAGTTGGGGGCAACAATCCTGTACATGATGACGAACAATCTGGTGCCTTTGCTGGTAATGGTGGCAATGTCACTCTTACAACAACGAATAAGCTTGCGAATCTTTTAGTGGACGGTGACATCATTTCTTCTGGCGGCAACGGTGGTGACCTTGCAGGCAATTCTGGAACTATTAGATTTTCGCCAAATGTGCTGAATCCTGTCAGTTTTAACACAGTTACAATCAATGGCAATTTAATTGCCGCTGGAGGTAACTCAGGCAGTGATGCTACAGGCGGCACTGGCGGCCAAATCATTGCCGAGAACGTCGTTAACGGATTTACTGTCAATGGATACGTGAGTACTAAGGGCGGCAACAGTAAGACTTTCGATGGTTCTTCCGGAGTAGGTGGTGATGCCGGTAACATTACGATTCTCACTCTTGTTAATACATTTGGTGATACACCACGGGCTTTCAGACGCGGACAAATCGTAATTAAATCCTACGTTGATGGACGAGGGGGAGATGGTATAGGCGCGGATGCTGATGGTGGTGCTGGTGGGGACATAACTTTGGCAGCAGCCACAATTCAAGTGTTAGGTAAGAATGGTGACTTCAGCGTCAGCGCATCGGGAGGTAAATTTGGTCTTCCGACTGGCGTTGCCGGTTCACCTGGAACAGTTGACATTGATACGTTCGGTTTGCAATTTATTCCCCAGAATTTCAATACAGTGAGCATGACACCAACAGAATTTGTTGCACCAGGTGGTGTCTTCAATGTTGGCAATGCCTCGGTCAATGGTACAGCCGGTAATGTTGTTGGTGGACTAAGTATCGCTAATTCCACAAATGCAAATCACGTGACGGATGGTGGCGGTGCGTTCACCAGTGCTAATGTGAACATTACCGCAACTGGTGATAGCTTCGATGTAATTATCGGCAACGATCCACCGGTGGCGTTCACGACCGACAATGGACCGGGAACTCCACGTAATAAAGTAACACCAAGTATTGCTTTAGCTTTATTCCAAGTTACGCATGATGCTGCCGTTGATGCTCAAACAGTAGGTCTGATCACTCCTCCTCTAAAACCGCTTAATAACAGTGTGATGAGTGATACCAATCCTGAGTCTCTTTCAAACCCGAGTCTTCTCACGGTTCCATCTGATGAGATCTATAGACCGTTTACGGCATTCAATATGCTTACTTCAAGTGGAGACAATGACTTCCGCATGGATGTTGTTACAGGTGATCCAGTGACATTCAATCTCACTCAAGCATCGCTGATTAACATTGGCGGGTTTATTGATGTTACTGATCCTTCCACTGCCACATTCAATTTCGGTGGAAAGGCACCTCTGGTTTCTGCAACAGGTAGAGTTGAAGCAGATTCCCTAACATTCTCAGCTACAAATTCAGCTTGGACAATCAATGGTGTCATTCAGGCACCGTTTATGACCTTCACTAACCCAAGTGGTGCTATTGCTCTTAAGATGGCATCTACCGGTCAACTGATTGGGCCGGGAGCGTTGGGAACACTAAGCGTCAATGTTGCGAAAGGGAGTTTCGTCCTTAGCAACTCGACGCCCACATTGCCAACCACACCATTCATCGATGTTGATTTGTTCATATTGGCACCAGCAATTCAAATTGGAACTGTTCTTGCGCCAGTTACATTTGGCAGTGATGCTAGCTTGACTTCTTTAATAGCTACCGGAGCTGTTAGCGTGGTAAGCAAAGGAAATCTCCTTGTTGCGAACAACGGATTCGTTTCGGGAGGCGGAGGAGTAACACTTACGACTACCGATGGTGGAGATTTAACCGTTGGGGACATGACGGGAGTTTCCAATTTTGATTACATGGATACGTTTACCCTTGATCCAGCGGTGACATCGAAAGGTCTAGTTAATCTAACTTCGGCTGGTGAACTCTTCATAGGTAATATGTCCGTGGTAAGAGGAGGTGGAGGAGTAAACCTGAAATCCGTAGACGACCTCACCTTGGATCACGCAAGCGGTATTTTCAATCAAAATGGTGCTGGTAACATAAATCTTACAAGTACTCTCGGTGATGTTTTCTTGGGCGATGTCGCTACGATTCAAGCCGGCCGCCTCAATGCCGCACTTGGCACTAATCCATTGGTAAAAGCTGATATCAAGTTCACTGGAGGTGTATTTGTGACTGCTGCTCTTAATTTGCAAGTTGGTAATGCCAGCGGCAATATCAATTTAATTCAATCAGTAGGAGGAGATGTAAGATTTCTTGCCAATGGCGGAGATATCGTAGTGGACAACACTGTTGCTGGTGGAGAGATTCGCGCAGATGGTGGCAATATCCTCTGGGCTGCTTCAGGCGACATCGCAAATGTAGATGATCAGTCCAGTGAACTGCTTGCTCGTTCTGTGGGAACAATTAGTTCATTTACCGGTGGTGGCATGGCCTTTGCTGCCGGCAACAATAATATGACTGCCCTAGTTGCTGGCCTTGTTCTAACTCTCAAGACCAGACCGGTCGCATTCACGGAAACTCCGGTGGGTGTGGGAGCTCTAATTGGTGCTGACATTAATAATGAAAGTACAAGAGGTGTCGTTTCTGCCACGGGAACTGTTGCTAATATTAATATGGATGCGAACGCGAATTTATCAACCCTAAATATGTTTGGCGGTGTTGTGAAGTTATCTGCTGATGGAGTGGGGAATGCCATTTCAATGGACAATCTGCAAGTTACCGCAACGGCACCACCCGGGCAAGTAATCAAATTTGAATCGGAAGATTATGCCTCTGAATCTGAGCTTATCGTAGACACGGGAAGCGATTGTGATGAGGAGAGTGAAGGCAATGGCGGGATCGCCTTAGCGCCATAGCGTGTACTTGTACCCAATCCTTCAAATATGAGCGGATAATCTTTGAGATTGTCCGCTCATAATTTTTCTTCAGCTAGTTTGATTAACTTGTATGGCCGGTGACTGTCGTTTGGATAATTTGCCACACTTAGTTTGAGCTCGGTTCTGAAGGTTTTCCCGTCATTGCTAGTAAAGTCGTAAACTGCAAAATTGCCAGCAAATGTTTTGAGGAGTGATGTAATTTCGTCGCTTGTACTGTCCGGGAAGGCGGCAATGATTTTGTCCTCGCTCAGATGGCCAATGAGATCGGAGGCTTCACATTGTTTTGCTAATAGTTGACCACAAAGTGCTACTACATCATCTGCTGCCCGGAAACCAAAAGTTTCCCGAATCTGTTTGAAGTCTTTTGGCGTAAGCACAGCTAATGTAAGCGGGAAGGACTTTCGCTTGGCCAATGCAATCAGGATTTGCAGCTGATCGACAAATGTTCGATGCAAAGGCAATCCAGTAATTGGATGCCTGCTCGTCATCTGTTTGAGCAATCGATATCTCCGGATATGTGATTTCAGGATACTTACTAGTTCTTCTTCATTAAATGGTTTGGCAATATAGTCATCAGCTCCTACATTGAAGGAAGAAACACGGACGTCCATTGTTGTGTGTGCCGTCATCACAATTATGGGAATGTCTTGCCAACGCGCGGAAGTTCGAATCATTTTGCAGACATCAAAGCCGTTAAGACCAGGCATAAGTAAATCTAGCAAGAGCAAATCAGGACGAACTTCGTGCAATGCATCGAGAATGCGGATTGGCTCATTGAGTGTGCGCACGTAAATGTCATGTTTTTCCAGTGTGGCTGCCACGATATCGGACATTTCTTGATCGTCATCGACAAATAAAATTCGATAACGATTGTCCGATGAAAGACTGAGCAGGTATTGCACGGCAGAATTGAGAGCATCGAGCGAGAGTGGCTTGGTCAAATACAAGGACGCGCCGGCATCGGCTGCAGCCACCCGATTGTAAATGTGAGCCTTGCCGGAAATGAAAGCCAGCGGCAAACACTGATTGCCTGGTAACTTTCTTAAGGCTGATGCAAGCTCAAAGGAAATATCTTCACCCGCTAACTGAACATCTAGAATTGCGCCGTTGAGAGATGTTTTGCTTGCCTTTTCCAGTGCTTCTGCCGAGGAGTTAGCCCGGACTATATCGATGATTAGTTGTTTGCCTAAGAGCTCAACGATATCGAGAAAGTCTGGATCGTCATCGACGACTAAGATGCGCACAGCTAAATGAGTTTCGACTGCTAATGACATACTTTCATTTCCTAAGTGCGGCGGGAGTGCCAAGTTTTCCAAGCTACGCGGACTGGTGTGCTAATTAAGTTCCAGTATGATTGGTAGAGTGAATCAAACGGTTCTGAAAAGTGAGACCATGTTTTTTGATCTGTATAAGCAAGGTGAATTAATGATGTGGTTGATTCAGCTGAAAGGTTGGTAAATTCAATTGCCACCACTTTTTCGCCTTTGGCTGTTTCTTCTATGCGTCGAACAATTCCATCCACTTTTAGTTCGATAGCACCGCGGCTGGGATTGGAAAATGAAAGGACAACCGATTGGTCTGGTTGAAATGGTGCTGTTTCGCTTTGTAGATTGTCCAAGATCAGCGACATGCCGTATTCATTTATATCTTTTGATATGCCTGAGACTCTATTATTTGAGCCAGGTAGGGCAAGCAGAATTGAAAGCCCGCGAGGAATTCGGTGAGTGCGTCTGTAATATGGTCGTTCCAAAGCAATTAAGAGAGCAGCCAGGATCAAAAGAAAGTTATACGAAGCCCAGAAGGCATTGATGCCGGTAACGACCTTTTCAGCATAATCATGACTGGCTGCCAATTTCATCGGTACTGCGAAAAGACCTAGAAGGCACAGAACAAAACAAATAAGCAATGGCCAGGCAATCTTTAAATCAAAATCAGGCTTGTCGCTCATAATACCTTTTGGCGTGACATTGAATTTGCCAGCTTTGGGATTTAGTAGAGCTAAGGTTGTTGCATAAGCAGCATATGGCGCCATCACAGTTTCATAGACTTCTGACCAATATGAATGCCTGAAATTATGATACTGGTAATTGCTGGATAAATTGGCTAAAAGCAAGTGTGGTACAAACATCACAAGTAGATTGGCTGGTGCCACCTGGAAAGGGTGGAGATTGAAAAGTAAATATGCTAATGGTGCCAGGAGAAATATCAGTCGTGGCACGCCGAAGAGAAAGTGAATCATGCCGCTGAAATAGCAAAGGCGTTGCGGCCAGGTTAATCCCTTTTTGAACAAAGGATTATCAAGACGCAAAATTTGTGCCATGCCGCGTGCCCAACGAGTGCGCTGAATGACATAGCCGGAAAAGCTTTCGGGAGATAGACCAACAGAAAGCGGAATAGAAATGAATATCGATTTATAGCCAAGAGCGTGCATTTTCATGGAAGTATGACAGTCTTCGGTGACCGTTTCGACAGCAATGCCACCAATTTCTTCAAGCACTGAGCGTCTGATCACAGCAGCTGAGCCGCAAAAAAATGCTGCGTTCCAATTATTGTTGCCTACTTGAACTAGTTGATAAAAGAGTTCACCTTCTTGGGGTAAGACTCCTTCCAGATATAAATTTCTTTCTACGGGTGCTGGATTCATGAATCGATGGGGCGTCTGCACCAATGCTAATTTGGGATCTTTGAAGAAGTGCACGGTGTGTTGGAGAAAGTCCGGAGAAGGAATAAAATCAGCATCAAATATGACAATCAATTCGCCTTTGGTTTTCTTCAAGGCATTGTTTATATTGCCTGCCTTGGCATGCACGTTATCCAATCGGCTAATGTAATTGCATCCCAGCTCATTTGCCAGTCGTTTCATTTCTTCGCGATGCCCATCATCGAGAACGTAGATCTTCTTGTTGAAATAGGCAATTGCTTGCGCACCGCATATGGTGCGCCTCAAAATGTCGACGGATTCGTTATAGGTAGGAACGAAAATATCTACCGACGGCATGTAACTCGGCTCAGGCTGAATTTCGTCATAGGAACGGTTGAGCTGTAAAAGCTGAAATGAGTTGATAATCAAAATTAGGACAATATAGCTTTCTGCAGCATATAAAGCCAGACTGACTAGCGCATCCAAACAAGTATTGAAATTTAGTGTATGCGTACCGCGCCAAAAAATGTAACGCAAACTTGCAGTTACGGATAAGACAATTAAACTAAGCCGCACCTGATCGTTGCTTTTCTTAAGCCACAAGAGTATGCCGGTAAAAATAAAAAAGAGTGAAAATAAAACTTGTTCGGCCATTGGCACATCGGCCAATAAAATCACTAGCAAGACGACGGAAACCAAGGTTGAGACAATGCCAACCAAAGTGGCATTGTCTTGCCACGAGGTAACCGAGGCGATTAATGATTTGTTTGCCCCCATAGCAGATCCCCCACTGGATCTAATATTCCCTGGACGCAAGCAATTCGTTCTAGATTAATTTGGATCTCATGACAACAGCCATTTCAACCGTCCAATTGCCCAAACAGAGTCTATCGGCGCTGGTATTTGCTTGCCCATTTGACTATGGATTCGCCAGATCCGCTTGTCACAACTTGATGTTCCTGTCCTTCGCCTTCAATCGTTTCGGTTGTCGGATCGTAGATCAGAATGTATTCTGTGACTGTATATCCTTGACCTGGGTGTTGAGTTTCCTTTCGCCACACTATCCTGTTTCCTTCAAGGGTACCTAAAAGTGCTTCTTGACCGTCGCCGATCACAAATACTTGGTTGCCGTCTTGCCTGAGTGTTACGACTTGCGTGCTTGTGCCATAGCCGGGGATGGGCATACTGTAGCCTGGTCCTCTGGAAATTCCGCCTAGGCTTGAGAAGGTATGAAGCCACTCGCCGTTTAGTGTCGATGCCTTTCTTCCCGAATTTGCAGGCATAGATGGTGGCACAATCGTGGGTGTGCTTGCTGCTTGTGCTGCTGGCATAAGTTCAATCATGCCGCGCTGGCGAAAACCACGCTCCGCACGTTCTATTGTACATTTGCCGGAGGAGTCCTTTGGCATGCGGGCAATTTGACGTCGGGGTGATTCTGCTAAGACGCGGCAGGCACGCCCGTTAATTTTTACCCTCGATGTAGCGCTTCTTCCGTCGCAGCGCCCTTCGATCAGCAGTGCCTTGCCGCACTGCCCACTTGTTGGTAATTTGCAAACCGGCGGATTGGCCTGACTTATAGGTGGCAATGACTTGTAGGCTGGTTTGGCGCGTACTTGCTTTCGGCATAGTTCCTTACCGCTGGCTTCACGCAAAACGATTGTAATTTCACCGCAATTTGGTGGCACCTGGCACGTGAATCCTTGATCTGGTTTGTGCCCTAGCTTTATATATGGAGCAGACTTTTCAATTTTTGGCTCTGGCACTGGCTGAACAGTAGAAGTGCCATGACTTTCCGGAGGGATTTCTTTGGCTGGTCTCGTTTCATTTAAATCTGATTCTGCTGCTTCAGCGATTTGTTCCGGTTCCTTGACTTCATTGGTCTTTTCGATCTCAACCACTATACCGCTCAGCTCGTCTTCATTTTGAGCAATCTTTTCTTTTTCCTCTCCCTTTGGCTCGACAAGCACAGTGCCGGATATGGTGTCACCATCTGCGAGATCATCAGGTAGATCGACTTCGACGCGGCCGTTCAATGTATCGAATGAAACCGATTCTAGACCGTCTTCTTCTTTTACACTGGCAGTGACAGGGGTGTCCTGTCCCTGAATGCTCATTGCGTTGAAGAAACAAAAGTTGCCAATTATCAGAGACATTAAAAGCAATTGAATCCAATTTCTCATTGCAAACCTCAGCGGAAAACATCTACTAGAATTGATACCGTTACTAGTATTTCCCGGCTGCCAAAGTTTCTAACTCTGTATGAAGAAAACGATGCAAGGTACTTTATCGGACTCTAGATCGGGCTCTGAGATTTTGGCATTTAGAACTTCGCCTATGTAATAACGTCAAGCTGTTGGGAAAACTGTTAGAGTTAGGTAGTGAAAAGTTTTGGGAGGCAGGAGCGATGAAGACATCCGATAGCATGAACCTGGCAATGAAGATGTCAGGCAATAGACTCAACAAGAAGTTGGCTGTAGCCGCAAGTCTAGCGCTTGTGATGAGTATTCCTTGTTTGAATGCTATGGCTGATAGCGATACGACAACTGCTCCGAATTCTGCCAGTCAAAATGCACCAGAAGCAAGTTCAACAGTTTTGCAAGGTGGCGTGCAAAAGACAGCTAAGCAAGCCATGTTAGGTTTGAGATCCATTACCGATGCTTCTGGAAAGTTGAAGCGGGCCGCGTCTGACTTATTTGGTGAGTGTTCCAGGCACGATCAACAAATTGAAGAAGAGCCAGAAATGATCGGTGGCACAATTATTGAAATTCCAATTAGTTTTGATCTCGGACCGTGTTTGCCGCCGCGCAAGAAGTATGTTGACTTGTTCATGAGTCATATCGAGCAATTTGATAACCTTTTGGATGAGGAAGTTGCAGGGATTTTGATTCCTGATGATAAGACTGAATCAGTCAATCCGGTGATGAGCAATATGAATGTGGTTATGCAAGATGTGGATTCTCGTTTAGCGAGCTTGAAGCAGTTGACTGGCACTAAACCATATCCGGGCACTGCAATTGGGCAGCAGTGCAAACTCATATCAGATGATATGAAGCAATTGAATGAGTTGACCAAAAAAGCATTTCACTTGGTTAAGGATAAACATAGCTAGGCAGTGAGGTTGGCAAAGATGATTGGCAGAGTTTCACTGGCATGTTTAATTGTCGGTTCTACGTTTGTGACGACTGGATTTACTTTGGTTTTTGCTGAGGATGCGACTCAGCCCGTTGTGCCAAGCGATGAAGCCAAGTCTAAGGTAAAAGACGAGAGTACAAGCGATAGTGCGACAAGCGGAACCAAAACAGAAATAAAAGAAGAGAAGCCTGAAGACAAGAGTGAAGGCAGTCAGTTGCCTGCCCCAGCGGAAGCTAAATCGTCTGGAAAAAACAAAAAGGAAAAAACGCCGAAGACAATTGCTGAGGCAATAAAGCTGATTAATCAAAAGCTCAATGGCATTCAACGTTTAGCTAAGCAAATGGAAGGTGAGTGTTACAGGGCTGATACGGCCATGAGCCAGGGTCAGGAGGTGACTGGTGGATTTGGTATGGTGATACCGCTTAGTCCAGATAGTGCATCAGGTAGTCAGAACTATCAGGCACCAAGACCAAAACAAATCAGGCAATACGCTAAACACATAGAGACCAATGTTTCCGATATCCAAGAATTACTTACTTCTATTGTGATTCCAGAAGATAGGGCGGCTCTACTTAACCCGATGCTTGATCAGCTTAAATCATCGATTGCTGCGGTGCAGCAACACCAAAATAATGTTAGCGGCAATTTGAATGCCATGGAAATTGCTCGAGGGACTATTTTGAGCGAAGCGCATTTTTTTCAAGGCGTAACAAACCGTGTGCGTGAAGATGGCGATAAACTGAGCAAGGCGGCGTCTAAAAAGTAGCATCGCTACGCAAAAGTGTTTGCATGGCAAATTGTACGGAGCGCACATCCAATGAATTCCCGAGCAGTCTCCAGCGTGCATTGAATGAGAATTGCTCTGGAAAAGTAAAAGTATTTCTGAATCCGAGCAAGCGCAGTATTTCTCGATCGGAAAATCGCCTCAGCGTGTCATCGTAGTTTTTTAGAAATGAGCCGCTAGCCTTCATGCATTTCCAATAATTGCTGGTAAAGCAAATGGCATAGGCATCATCCACCTTGGGGTCAATAACATTCAATGATTCACCAAACCGATTCATTTGTTCCCGTTCCAAGGTAAGTTTTGGATCCGGATTGGTTTCTAAAAATGATGACAAGGACGCACTGTCGCTATGCTCTATTCGGCTATCACCGATTGTTTTTCCATCACGCCTGGCAAGCAAGAAATAGCGCGGACGTCTCATTGGTACACCGAACATTGTTGGGCAAATGTGCAATTGCTTAAAACTATATCCGGCATCTTGCAGCATGGTAACCAAGCGCGCTTGTGCTTGCGAATCGGCAAAACCCAAAACATTTTCTAGTAAGAGGTACTTTGGCAAATGTTTGCTAAATAATTGCATGACGTTTAAGAAAGAAACGGCTCTGGCATCGTTCATGTCTTTTGCCTTCCCACGTCTGCTATAGGGAGTACAGGGTGGGCTGAGCCACCATAGATCTGATTCATGAATATGTTCGTGCCTAATGCTGTCCAAATTATGAGCAGTCGGTCTTCTGCCGAAGTTGGCAAAATATACTTCATTTGCCTCGGCACTTTGATCAAATGAACAAACTATATCTATTTCTTGCCAGTCGAGCTTGCCGTAATCTAAAGTCCGGCAAGCTTCAGCAAATCCGCCAATGCCGGAAAAGAACTCAACGGCCCTCAGCGATGACACTCTAGTCTACCGGCTTGTAACCAAGCTGTTCGACTTTGGCTCTGTCCTTTTCCGCTAAGTCTCTGCGACCCACCTTGATATAGGCCAAAGCACGATTGTAATAAGCATTACCGTCTTTGGGATTGAGGGCGATGGACAGTGTACAGTCGTCAATACCTTTTTGATCGAGACCAAGTTGCATGTAAGCAACACCGCGCTCCATGAAGTATCGCGAATGAGTCGGATCAAGTGCGATTGCTTTTGTGAACGCATCGATTGATTCTGGATAACGTTTCAAAAAGTATAAGGACTCAGCTTTGTTGAAGTAAGCCTTGGCAGACTTAGGTTCTATGGCAATCTGTTCATTGAAACAATTTAGTGCGTCGGTGTATTGGCCAAAGGATTTGAGATTCTCACCTTTGAACTCATAAAACCAAGCGGCTTGTCCTTGTGTACAGGCTAGTATTCCTAAAGCTGTACAGACCAATGTCGATATGAGAATAATTAGGTTCAACTTGGAATGAGGCGAGATCCTTCTTGCGCTCTTGGTCGTTGATTGTTCTGGTTGTGTAATTGTATTGTTAGTCATCTTGATGTAACTTCCTATGCACGGGCAGCAAGAGTTGTTTGTTTGGCGGCTGTCGAAGCGGTGTTGCCGCGCACGCCAAGCAAGAGTTCAAAAACGAGTTGATCGAGGCGTTCATAATTACGGCCAATCTCAGCCAGGTGTTGAGTGTCAAAAGCCGCTGATTTCAGCTTGCTAGCAGATGCTTTGCTGTATGTGCCAAGTTGATATTCATCGTGTCCGCCTTCGGCACGAATTTCTTTTAGCAGAGACTGTATCTCTTTGTCTTCGGCGAATTGGTGCGCTTTCTCTTTCAAGATGTTGTAGCTGCGCATGCAACCAAGGGCAAAGGCAAAGACGCCTTCTTCATCTTCTGATCTATAAGCATGTGCGTCGAAATGTCTTGGACCGGCGTAACCCGATTCTTCCAAGAGCTTCACCAGATAAAACATTGGCTTAATGGACTCGGATGCAAATCGTAAATCTTGATCGTATCTACCGGGCTTTTGATCATTCAAATCTATATGGAACAATTTGCCGGCATCAATAGCCTGCGAAATTGAATGGTAAAAATTCAAGCCACTCATATGCTCGTGCGCTACTTCCGGATTGACTCCGACAATTTCCGGATGATCCAAAGTTTCGATGAAAGCCAGCATATGACCGGTTGTCGGCAAATAAATATCTGAGCGTGGCTCATTTGGTTTGGCTTCTAAAGCAAACTTCAAATTGTATTTTTGATCGAGAGCATATTCGGTTAGGTAATTTACACCTTCGCGATACCACTTAAGGGCTTCGATGGCATCTTTCGCGGCATCGACTTCTGTTCCTTCACGTCCACCCCAGAGTACAAATATTTCTGCTCCCAGTTCGACACCTAAATCCATGGCCTTCATTGTCTTCTGAATGGCAAAGGCGCGCACGCGGGCATCGGACGAGGTGAAAGCACCGTCTTTGAAAATCGGATGGTAGAAAAGATTGACGGTTGCCATTGGCACTTTCATGCCATGTTCGCTCAGGGCTTTTTTAAATTCGCTGACGATTTTCGTGCGCTCAGTTTCATTCGCCTCAAATGGCACTAAGTCATTGTCGTGTAAATTGACGCCATAGGCTCCCAGCTCAGACAGTCGCTTCACTATTTGAGTTGGCGAGATAGCACCGCGTACTGCATCGCCAAATGGGTCGCGCCCACGGTTGCCGACAGTCCAAAGTCCAAATGTAAAGTGGTCTTCTTTCTTGGGTGTATATTGATCGGACATAGCGCTTGACCTCACACGACAAATGCGGGAATGGAACGTATAAAACTTCGAGTTATCATGTTATCGCAACTTTCCTCTTAGAAACCCCTCTAAAAACCATTGCATTGTCGCCTATGGGTTATATTGTTCAAAACATTCCTTTTGGGTGAGAATTTCCACTGTTTGGAGAGTTTTATGTCTCGTTTTCTTGGCATCGATGTTGGTACGTCCGGAACAAAGACATTGGTTATTGATGATCAGGGGCGCATTCTGGCTGAAGCGACTGCCACGTATCCTTGTGCTCATCCTGAGCCGCTTTGGAGTGAACAGGACCCGGACGATTGGTGGCAGGCGACAGTCACTACTGTGCGCCAAGTTATGCAAAAGGCGGGTCTCAAGCCGGAGGATGTCAAAGCTATCGGTTTATCCGGACAAATGCATGGATCGGTGTTTCTCGATAAAGCTGGCAATGTGATTCGTCCGGCAATTCTCTGGAACGATCAACGTACCCAAGCCGAATGTCTTGAATTGGAGAAAGTTTGTGGGGGCAGACCGAGTTTGATCAGCCTGGTTGCCAATCCTGCCCTAACCGGTTTTACTGCGCCAAAGATTTTGTGGTTGAGGAAAAATGAGCCAGCCAATTTTGCCAAGTTGGCCAAAGTTCTTTTGCCGAAAGATGAAATTCGCCGGCGTCTAACGGGCGAATATGCCACTGATGTTTGTGATGCTAGCGGTACATTGCTCTTTGACGTGGCGCACCGCCGGTGGTGCTTGCCGCTTATGGAAAAGCTGAAACTGGACACGAGCATCTTGCCGGAAAGTTATGAATGCGATCAAGTGACGGGCAAATTAAGCACAAGTGCTGCCAAAGAATTAGGCTTGAGTACAGAGTGTCTTGTGGTTGCTGGTGCCGGTGATAATGCAGCTGGTGGCATTGGTAATGGCATTGTTCAACCTGGCGAAGTATCTACGTCAATTGGTACATCTGGCGTGATCTTCTCTTATCTCGACAAACCAATTGTTGATCCTGAAGGTCGTGTACACACTATATGTCATGCAGTTCCAGGTAAGTGGTATATGGCTGGCGTGAATTTGTCCAGTGGTGCGTGCTTACAATGGTTTGGCGAGGAGCTCTGTCAGGCGGAAGCGAAAAGCACTAATGGCAATCTGTTTAGTGTTCTGACTAAGGAAGCTGAGGGAATTCCACCCGGAGCAGACGGTTTATTCTTCTTGCCTTATTTGGCAGGAGAACGAACACCACATGCTGACCCCGATGCGCGTGGTTGTTTTATTGGCATGACTTTATCACATCGCCGCGGCCATATGATTCGGGCAATTATGGAAGGGGTGACGTATGCGCTGCGTGAGAGTATGGAAATTATGCGCGGGCTGAATATTCCCATAACGGAAATTCGTGCATCTGGCGGTGGTTCGCAAAGTAAGCTTTGGCGACAAATTCAATCGGACATGTTTGGTCAACCTGTGAAAACCTTAAATGCTGAACAAGGTCCAGCCTACGGCGTGGCATTATTGGCGGCAGTGGGAGCCGGTGCATTTAATTCGATCCAAGAAGCCTGTGCGGCAACTATCAAGGTGGTGCAGGAAACACCGGTGAACACGAACAATAGTAAATATTATGATCGTGCTTTCCCTCTTTATAGAGATCTATATAGATCGTTGAAAGCCGATTTCAAAAGCATTAGTGCATTGGCAAAAGTATGAGCGAATCGCAAGACGCCAATCCGAACATTTCTCAGCCGGAAGATTCGGCAGGAGATTCCTCTGTCCAAAATCGTTCTCGCATGCGACCGCTATTGATTTTTGATGGTGATTGTGGCTTTTGCAGATTCTGGGTTGATGCGTGGCGGGTGAAGGTCAAAGATAAAATTGACTTTGCGCCGTTTCAAGAAGTGTCCGGCGAGTTTCCAGAGATTGCCAAAGATGAATTCAATAGATCAGTTCAATTGGCCATGCCAGATGGTCAGATCTTTTCTGCTGCCAATGCCGTCTTTCGTGTTTTAAGTGTTGATCCAAAAAGCAAATGGATGCTGGATCTTTACGAAAGGAATTCGGCTTTTAGAAAAATAACGGAATGGTTCTACCGATTGGTGGCAGATAATCGTCCGCTTTTCTCAATGCTCACGCAGGTATTGTGGGGACAAGCCGAGTCCGATTACTGGCTGGCGCGCTGGCTATTTCTGCGTTTGCTTGGTCTTGTGTATCTCATCGCCTTCTTTTCTTTAGGCACTCAAGTACTGGGCTTAATTGGATCGCACGGGATGTTGCCGGCAAATTTGTTTTTAGATCTGGTAAGGCAACAAGCTGGAGATATGCGTTTCTATTTTGCTCCCACGCTTGCCTGGTTGGATTCAAGCGATACTTTTTTGCAGTTTCTTTGTATTGCTGGTGCATTGGCTTCTTGTTTTGTGACGTTAGGAATTGCCACAGGGGCAGCTTTGGTAATTTGTTGGCTCTTCTATCTTTCGCTTGTCACCATCGGCGGTGACTTCCTTACCTTTCAATGGGATGGATTGTTGTTAGAGGTCGGTTTTCTTTCGCTATTTTTAACGCCGTGGCAATTCGCTGAACCGCCCTGGCCTTTCAATAAAAAACAAACTTCTAGACCACCCTCGATTGCCGTGATTTGGCTTTTGCGTTTAGTACTGTTCAAGCTTACCTTTATGTCCGGTGCAGTTAAACTAATCAGTGGAGATCCCTCATACAGGGATCTAACTGCGCTTACCTACCACTGGTGGACGCAACCACTGCCAGTGCCGCTTGCCTGGTACATGGACAAATTGCCTCTGGCATTGCAGAAGTTTTCTTGCGCTTGCATGTTCTTCTTTGAGCTGGCTGTACCATTTACTATATTCACACCGCGGAAGATTAGAGTCCTTGGCAGTCTTTTGATGATCTTCTTTCAATTCATGATCATATGGACTGGCAATTATACGTTCTTCAATTGGCTGGCAATTGCTATGGCGTTATTGCTCATTGATGACAAAGCATTCAGCCGAGTTCTTCCCTCCCGTTTATACGATGCTGTCATTAATGCGGGCCGTTTGGCCAGAAACACGCCTTTGCGATTACTATGGCTTTCACCGCTAGTAGCCTTCCTGCTTCTTCTTGCTGGCGGAAAGGCATTAGCGATTATGTCCGGTCTCAACCCGCTTACCTTGCCGGTGCTTACGCTAAATCAGTATCTTGCACCATGGCACATTACTAATGATTACGGTGTCTTTGCTGTGATGACCAAGTCGCGCCAGGAAATTATTGTCCAGGGCAGTGATGATGGTGAGAGCTGGAAGACTTATGAATTTCCTTACAAGCCAGGTGACTTGAAGCGCTCACCGCCCATGGTGGCACCGCTGCAGCCGCGTTTAGATTGGCAAATGTGGTTTGCTGCCTTGGGTACTTACCAAAGGAATCCCTGGTTTACCAATTTTATGATCCGCTTGTTGCAAGGCGAGCCCGATGTGCTCAAGCTCCTGCAATACAATCCATTTCCGGATCATCCACCTAAATATGTACGAGCCCTTTTGTTTAATTACCGCTTCTCCAGCGCTCAGGACAAGCAATCAACCGGAAATTGGTGGCAGCGCTCATATGAGGATGTCTATTTCCCAATGATCTCGCTTTCTTCCGCAACCGATTAGGCGCAACACTTGCAAGAATGTCGGCAATTATCCAGATAAGTTCAATAGGCAAATATTATGGATTCGGATTTCTGGCTTCAAGGGTCATCCGGATTCCGTGCTTTGCGCGCAAGGTTACGGCTGGCATTAGTTCTACCGGATGGTTTGGGACTAGTGATAAGCGAAATTCTTGTATGATAGAAGCTAACATTAAGACAGCTTCTAGCATGGCAAATGTATTCCCAATACAGGTTCTCGGACCACCGCCGAATGGGAAGTAAGCAAACTTTGGTAGTGATTCGGTAAATTCTTCCGTCCAGCGATCCGGATCAAATTTATCCGCGTCTTTGAAATAACGTTGGTCGTGGTGCATGACCCATTGGCTCATAATGAAAGCAGTGCCTTTGGCAATGGCGTGACCGCCGAGCTGGCAATCTCTGGCAGCTTCTCTGGCGATTGCCCATACTGGTGGGCGTATACGCATTGATTCTTTTATGACCTTTTCCGTGTACGACAATTGGAAGTAGTCAGACGCTTGTGGTTGGCGACCATTTAGAAGTTGTTTGACTTCATTGAGCAATGTCGCTTCAACGTGCGGGTGTTGGGAAATTAAATAAAGTGTCCAGGTCAGTGTCAATGCAGTTGTTTCGTGACCGGCAAAAAACATCGTAAAGAGCTCATCGCGAATTTGCTTATCGGTCATGCCACTGCCATCTGTATCATCCTGCACGTTAAGCAATATGGACAATAGATCTCGACGCCCATCCGTGTGTCCGCGTCTTTCTTCAATTAATTTATAAAGAAAATGATCGATAGTTTTGATTGCCTTGAGCAAATTTATATTAGTGGGAAAGGGCACCCATTCGGGCATGAGAAGCAAAAGCGGATCGTTCATTCGTTCGTTGAGATGTTTCTGGGCAGCGGTTAGGGCGTCCTCCAGTTCCTGATTGCCATGTGAAAGATCTACATCAAAAAGCGTCTTAGTGGCAATCCCCAGAGTCAGCACCATCATGTCATGCTGAATGTCCACCTGATTGATACCATTTGCCACATTACCCTTCCACCGTTTTATAAGAAGGCTGGCATGATCTGTCATCACTTGAGCATATTCTTCCAAGCGTTTAGGACTAAATGAAGGTGCTGCCAATTTCCGTTGTCTCTTCCAGTACTCGCCTTCGCTGGATAAAAGTCCTTGTCCAAAGAAGGCTCGATTGTTTTTTAGAGCGATATCTTTTACATAATTACTTGCCTCTGATACCAAAACAATTTGAATCAGTTCTGGATCACTAAGCAATACGATTGGTGCCATGCCAATCTTAAAGGGAACTATATTGCCATAGCTCTCCTTAAGCTCAGTAAGAAATTCCAATGGCCTATTTTTCAACGAATTAGAAAAATCGTTGAAGTACTTTTCCTTTGGTCCGGGTGGCAATGTTTTCATGAAATTTACCTGTCGTGACTTGGTCCAAGGGTTATGGTTTCAATTCGTAGAGAGCTGAAAATGGATCTTCAATTGGCAAACGGCGAAACTCTCGGAAGCCTGCTTGTATGGCCAGCTCGCGTGCCTTCGATTCACCCATCAAAGCACCAATGCCGGCGCCACCTTCGGCAAGGGATGTCGTCATGCAATAAAGCGTGCTAATAGAATAAAGAAGTTTTCCCATGTCAGAAATATTTTCTGCTACATCATTTGAGACATTCATTTCCACCATTAGAAAAGTACCGTCATCCTTCAAGGCTTGCTGAATTGACTTGAGCAAATCGACAGGGGCAACAGAATCATGAATGACATCAAATGCCGTGATCAGATCAAATTGTTGTGACGGCAGCTTCGTGCAATCGATGACTTGAAATTTCAAATTGCCGCCCGCACCGGAGGTTGTTGCGTTTTGCTTAGCACGCTCGAGCGAACCGTCATGATTATCAAAGCCCAGCACCTCTGATTTGGGAAAGGCTTTCGCTAAAACTATAGCCGCTTGCCCGCATCCGCATCCTACATCGCAGACTTTCGCACCAGCTTGAAGCTTCTGGATAACATCGGGCATTGTCGGTAACCAATTCTGAATCAACTGATTTTTGTACCAGCTGCCTGATGTTCGCTCAATGCCTTCAAAAAGATCCGCCGAGTACTGATCCTGCTTTACTCCTTTGCCGGTTTTGAAAGACTCAGCAACCTGGGGAGTAACCTTAGCCAAAGCAGCAATCTGTTGAAAAATCCCGCCGAAAAAGTAAGGGAAGGAATCATCGGCCAATGGCAACGCGTGTTCTTTGGGAAAACAATATGTTTTCTTGCTTGCATCGTAATCAACATACTTAGCCGCAACCATGCTGCCAAGCCATTCTTGCAAGTAGCGTTGATTCAATTTCGTTGCGGCTGCCAGTTGATCTAAAGTAAATGTGTCAAGCTTAGCCATTGCCGAAAAAATGCCAAGCCGGTCTCCAACATAACAGAGCAGTCCGTGCATCACGGTTGCCGAGTCGGATAACAACCGCTCAACAAATTGATCTACTTTGCTTTGGTCCAGGTCTGCGCAAGCCGTCTTGCCTTTCATTACACATCACTCCTCTGGCATCATTCATACGTCGCCGAAATGCTGTTCATCAAGATACTTATTATAGATAACCAGGCAGAAATCACCTGAATTTCGCCTGCTTGACATTATTCTCTTTACTTGACTTTCGAACATTCAGCTCTTGACGCTATAATCTGCCAATGGTTTTAATTGATAGCGACAGCAAAATGTTTGGCGTGACCGGCGACGGTAAGCAAATTGAACAGTATGCTCTCAGTAACAAAAATGGAATGGTGGCAAAGTTCATTACTTATGGTGCGACGCTTACAGAGTTGCATGTTCCGGATCGTCATGGACAAACTTCTAATGTCGTCCTTGGTTTTGATAATCTCCAACAGTACTTAGGTGAGCACCCGTGGTTTGGCTCTACAATTGGTCGGGTTGCGAATCGTATTGCTGGCGGCCGATTCACATTGAACGGCATCACTTATCGTCTGACCCAGAATGATGGCGCAAATACTTTGCATGGTGGCATGCGTGGATTTGATAAACAAATTTGGCAAGCCGAGCTATCTGGTAGTAACTCGATCAAGTTTTCTTATCTAAGCAAACACCTGGATGAGGGTTTTCCAGGAAATGTGAATGTTACGGTGTCGTATTCACTTACTGAAGACAACGAACTGATAATTGATTACACCGCGAATACAGATCAGCCAACACCGCTTAACTTGACTCATCATAGTTATTTCAATCTTGCTGGTGCGGGCTGTGGCAATATTTGCGATCATCTTCTTCAGATTGCCGCCTCACGACATACTGTGATGAATGATAATCTCATTCCAACTGGAGAGATTGCTGCAATTGCCAATACGCCCTTAGACTTTAAGAATCCTACTCAACCGGGATCACGGATTCCGAATATCATTGATGGTTATGATCTCAATTACGCATTAGATTCAGCCGACGGTTGTCTTAAGTTTGCAGCAAGATTGGTTCATCCTGACGCAAATCGATCCATGGAAGTGTGGACTACACAGCCAGGTCTGCAACTTTACACCGCTAATTCATTTGATGGCACCATATCTGGTATCGGTGGAAAGTATGGGCAATACGCAGGCATTGCCTTGGAGACTCAACATTTCCCAGACTCAGTCAATCATCCGCATTTTCCCAATACTATCTTGGAGCCAAATGCGACTTATAGGCAGACGACGATCTATAAATTCAGCTGGTAATGTTATCGCCAGAGTTGCGCATCGATAGTGCCGACGACAATACTGATAAGTGGTAGCAAGGACAATGCAAATGCTATCTTGTGCTTCTTAATTTGATACATTCGCCAGGCAAAAAAGACAGAGGTGGCTGCTACAGGCGGATAGGTCATGATCGTGAAGAGTAAAATCCAAATTACTGGATTTTCCGTAGACCCTGGTGCATCAAACATCATGGGCGAAAACATTAGCATGAGAGCAGTTGGCAACAAAAGGAGACCATACACAACTGTGGCAATGATCAACCAAACTTTCAATGCCAAGGGTACAACCTCCAGCTTTATCTATGAGATCAGCAAATGCTCTATGGAATTAGTGTTTAAGCGAACTTAAATAATTTCCGACGAGGTTGCCTTCTTGCGAACCATCTTTGTTGATGATCGTCCAGTCTTCTACATCGCTTTCGTTGACTTCAATCTTGTCGCCTTGCTGTGGACCTTTGAGATTGACTTTGCTGCCGATCACGCCGGTAAGTTTGTCGCCCTGCCAGGCAAGCACTTTGACAAATACATGCTCTTGATTTTTGGCAGAATCAAAAATTGGGGTGGTGATAAAGAAATTTTGTTCTTTCAATAAACCTTTGACATAGCGTTCCTTAACTTGAGGAAGACCTTGCTTCGCTTGACTAATCAGTTTATCGATTGCCTTGTTGGTCTCCGCCTCTGTTACATGCACAGCACGATCTGATGCTGCTTGGTCTTTTGCTGGTGTTGATGTAGTTTCTTCAGCCAAACAGGTACTACTGACCAAGGAAAGCGAAAGGCAACCTATACAAGCTAAAACCAATTTGTTCATCTGTCTCTCCTTTTGATCATAATGTTACTGTGCACGTTGCACGGTTCCATACAAGACAATTTTGTCTTGAAATACACCTTGTTGATTATAGCCAATACAGGCCGCTTGAACATAAAGTTGCTTATCGCTTTGCTTGTAAAAGCGAATCACATTTTCTGAATAGTCGATTCGTATTTTGCCGGATTGTGGATTTCGCACTTGTTCGGCAATCACCAATTGTTGTTCGATGACAGAAGACGAAAGCTTTCTGATTTCGTTTTTGACAATTTCGCTGTTCAGTGTATTGCCCGTCACTCCCATGCCATTTTGAATCGCTCCAAGATGCAGAGCATACATGTATGGCACGCTGGCAATTAGGGCAGCCATGCCAGGCATCTGAGAAAGTTGGGATAAATCAGCACCACCAAATAGACCTTTCAGTTCCGGAGAAGCCGATTGCAATTGCGTTAGCGTGTCCTGCCATTTGGCTTGATCCATTGGCGCAGTAAACGTAATTTGTGTTGGTTGAAGTAAAACATTGCCGGGATTTGGTTCTGAAAATTCAAAGGAAACTTGCCCTTGCGTGCCTGGTGCAGTTAATTGTTTTTCTTTGCTTGCTTCCTTTGCGTCAAAGACATAACGTCCCTGTGCATATTCAGAGGCAAAAATTGTCAACGTTCCTTGCCATACACCCTTAAATTCTCCCGGAAAAGAAGAAACCACCAAGCCGCTATATCTGGTTTTTGCTCCAGCAGCACTAATCTTTCCACTTAAGCTGGTATCAAACTTTGGCTTTAGTGCTTTCAGTACATAGGGCAGCTTAGCTCCTGGACCGGAGACGATTTCTTCGATGCGACCATAAAGAGTTGTGGTTTTAGGCTTACCAGGTGGTGTCATCGTGCTGGTTGCCGGTTTGCTTTCGCTTGGTTTGGCCTGCGACGTACTTGCTTCACTTGGCTTTGTTGCAGGTACTTGATCATTGTCAGCCGCAATTGAAGGCAGCGACATCAAAATGATGGTGTTGACCATAAGCATCGACAAGAAGAATTTTGTTGTCATGAATGAAGAATCTCGGACAATTTGCAGGCTAAATCCAAAAGCATCATATCCGATCCGCGGGCGCCGATTAGGGAAAGTCCGACCGAAATCGTATTAGAAATTGCAATTGGCATTGTCACTTCCGGCAATCCTCCGACGGGGCTTATGCAGGAGAATTTGATCAGGTTCTTCCGATTGGCGGCAAGTTCGTCCCAAGTTGCCGACCTCTTCGGCGGTAGTGCATGCGCTGTCGGCAGACATAAGACTGCATTATCATTGATAAGCAAATTGACAGCATCTTGCATGGACTTTATTTCCGCTAAGGCCGCTCGACTTTCTGCCAAAGTGACGCATTTGGCATAGTCGAAATTTGCTTGGATATTTTTGCCAAAGTCTGGCTTGGTATTGCTTACCCACTGACCATGTTGCTGCCAAACTTCCCAACCTTTGTGTTGGCTGTAAGGTTTCGGCCAGGCATCAATGCTGATACTATCGAGACTCTTATACTCACTTTGCGGCAGAACTGATTTTACCTTTGCAATCGCAGAGTCGATAGATTCGCGCAATGCCGGATCAAGAAAGCCGAGTGGTTCCACGGCAATGAAAAGATGCTTTGGCGTTTTGTCCTTTTCAAAGTCCTGCAAAAGAATTTCACCGCAGGTTTTTAAAAGATCTGCTCGGCGCGCAAACCAACCGACACTGTCATATGAAACTGAAAGAGGTACGACACCTTGTATGCCTACGGCATCATGAGTCGGACGAAAACCAAATATTCCACAGTAGCTCGCTGGAACGCGAATTGATCCGGCCGTATCTGTACCAAGGGCAAAATCAACCAGGCTTGCGGCGACCATCGATGCCGAACCACTGGAAGATCCGCCCGGTAGGCAATCGGGCAATTGTGGATTCACCGGTGTGCCGTAGTGCTTATTGATTCCATCCAAGCTAAAAGCAAGCTCATCACAAATGGTTTTTGCCGTGTGGCTTGCCCCAGCATCAAGCAACTTTTGAATTGCCGGTGCCGTCGATGGTTCCGGATGATGCGTACTCAACCATTCCGGATTACCGGCTCCGGTCACATGCCCTTCGACAGCAAAGAGATCCTTGGCGGCAAAGGTCAGTCCAGCCAATGGACCGGACGAAGAGCCAGTCAATTGAAGCTCCCGAATGATACCGTTGACAACGGATTGAGAATTAGCGCCAGTCACTATTTTGCCTTCTTGAGTGAGCTTTTGATCCAGGCTGGCCATTATAGGCTGTGCCCGATCTATATTATGGCGTCCTGCCTAGGCTATCCGAAATCTTTCCAGGGCATGGCTATATTAGAAGTTGACAAGAAATGGGCGGATTGTCTCATGGGTGAGACAATTATCTGAGTTTCAAGGGGGATTGAAGATGCCGACGAGCGAGCTTGCCGATTCAGTGAAATCAACTGCGCCAATATACAAAGCAACCAAGGCGGAAGTAATTTCCTGGATTGTTTATCACTTTGCCAACGCTGGTTATACGGCTGTGGTTGTGGCAGCAATCTTCAACGCTTATTTTGTTGAAACCGTCTGTGGCAGTGGTATGCCAAAAGGTACACCAACTTTGCTCTGGACACTCGCGGTTGGTCTTTCCAACTTTATGGTTGTCGCCAGTGCACCACTCTTAGGCACGATTTGTGATTACAGTGCAGCCAAGAAAAAGGTTCTTGTTGCAAGTACAATAGGCTGCATCATCCTTACTGCCATGCTTTATTTTGTTGGCCCTGGTGCAGTCACTCTCGGATTTGTCCTCGTAGCATTTTCCTACTTCATGTTTTCCACTGGGGAAAATGTTCTCGCCTCATTTTTGCCGGAAGTATCTGATATCAGCACACTGGGCAAAATATCCGGACTTGGTTGCATGATTAGTCATTTGGGCGGACTTGCTGTTCTCGGACTTTGTCTCGGCTATGTAAATTGGGCTCAAGCTCACGGACAAGTTGCTGCGCAATACGTTCCAGTAACTGCACTATTTGTTGCCACCAATTTTGCGATTTTTTCCATTCCACTCATGCTCTTTCTCAAGGAAAAGGCCAGCCATCATACTTTGCCAAAAGGAAAAACGCACTGGCAAGTTGGCATTGAACGTATTCAACATACAATTGCTCAAGCACCAAAGTTTCGAGACCTCTTCCGCTTGCTTGCAACAATCTTTGCTTATACTTGCGGAACATCAACCGTCGTCGTCCTGGCTGGTGTTTATGCCAAACAGGTAATGGGATTTACTTTCCCAGAGACTATCACGATGTTTATCGTCATCAATTTGACAGCCACGGCTAGCGCTTATATTTTTGGTTGGATAAACGACAAGCTTGGCTCCAAACCAACTTTGATATTGACTCTGCTTACTTGGATCGGCTCAGCTCTCGTGCTTGCTCTTGCCCAAGATAAAACCGTTTTCTGGATCGCCGCCAATTTAGTTGGTATCGCCAATGGTGCTAGCTTCACCGTTGGTCGCGCCATGATTGGTCAATTCGCACCACGCGGACGTGCAGGCGAATTTTTCGGTCTCTGGGGATTAGCTGGAAAGTCAGCAGCAATTGTCGGACCAATCAGCTACGGTCTTGTAACTTCTTTAACTAGTAACAATCACCGTTTAGCTATCATGTGTCCAGCTGTTTATTTTGCAGTTGCCCTCGTCATTCTATTTTCAATCAACGAGCAGCGCGGAAGACTGGCCGCAACCTCTGACGAGGCGTAGGCTTGTTGCCGGTCAATCAATAGATTCATGTCCAGGCATGAGGCAGAATCGTTGGAGCGAATATGACAAACAAAGTGGTCGTAGTCGGTAGCCTAAGTCTTGATCTCGTGATGCAAGTACCGCGTCGCCCAGGCAAAGGCGAAACGATAATTGGATCTACATTCCAAACTTACGTTGGCGGCAAAGGCAATAATCAGGCCATTTCCGCCGCACGGGCTGGAGCTTCTGTTTCCATGGTAGGCAAAGTGGGAACTGATGCTTGGGGCGATACTATTTTGGCAACCCTAACCAAAAATGGTGTTGATACCACTTGCATGACCAGGGACACTAATGCTGATACCGGTATTGCCAATATCTATGTCGATCCCGATGGGGACAATAGCATTGTCATTGTCCAGCGAGCCAATGCTCTATTATCACCGGATGATGTTGATAATGCCAAGTCATTGATCACTTCTGCTGATGTCTTGCTCATGCAAATGGAAATCCAAGTTGAGACTGTTATGCACGCCGCCAAAATTGCACGTCAAGCTGGCGTCAAGGTAATTCTCAATCCAGCGCCAGCACCTAAGGTATTACCATCTGAACTTTTGCAAAATGTAGATATCCTAGTTCCCAATCAGCCAGAAGCAGAATTGCTTACAGGCAAAACAATTGATTTGGCTGATCCTGATTCAGCAATTGATGCTGCCAAATGTTTGCAAAAGATGGGATCGAAAACCATCATCATTACGCTCGGCGAGCATGGTGCTCTTGTTTCAGAAGCTGACGAAAAACCATACATAGTTTCAGCCTATCCTGTAGTACCAGTTGATACCACTGCTGCCGGTGACGCCTTTTGCGGAGCACTCGCCGCCGCCTTAGCCAATCAAAAATCATTGAGGGAAGTAGTGCAATTCGGCAGCAAAGCCGGTGCTCTAGCCACGACCAAACCTGGTGCGGAACCCTCACTTCCTTATCTCAAAGACATCGAACGACTTGGCTGTCCCTGCTAGGTCGATTGTATTTATTGCATATTCAAACCATATAGAAAAGACGTCTCCTTGATGTTTACTTTATGCAAACGTGATACCGCTGAGATGAGATAGCAAAATTCCTCCAAAGCGTTATCAGACTCATGAGATCCGGGCTGGATCCGGACTCGCTAGAGCTCGTAGTAAGCTGGGGCGCTTGCGACTACTGCCAAAAAGATTAAATTTCGCGGAATGCGATAGATTTTACTTGCCAGCCATCGCGTTTTGCGATAGGCTATAAATGAGAGGGTCAAAGGATGCTTATCGAAAACCGCACGGCTATCGAGAGGTTCACCAGCAAACATGCCGATTCACGCGTACCTTTCGCCGAATGGATCGAAAAAGTAGAAGCAGCCCAATGGTCTGACCCGGTCGATGTAAAAAGCACATTCAACAGTGTGGACTACGTCAAAGGTCTCGCAGTATTCAACGTCGGCGGCAACAATTTCAGGGTAGTGGCAGAAATCGCATATAAAGACAGAGTCGTTCGAATAGCAAAAGTCGGAAAACATTCCGATTATGATGGGTGGAAACTATGACTACAACAATATCTGTGAGCAAAGAATATCTAACGCTGATCAAGCGTTTTCCTTTGCGTCCAATTCGTGATAAGGAAATGCTCGATGCTGCCTCGGAACTTTTTAGTGAACTTGTATTAAAGGCAGGAAAACGGACACCGGATGAAACCGACTATGTCGATATTTTGGGTAAGCTAATTCGGGAATACGAAGTATCACATACTCCGACCAGGCGACGTATGACACCACAACGAGCACTTGAATCTTTGATGGAGGACAACAAGCTTAGTCAATCAGAACTTGCCAGACAATTGGACGCACCACAGTCTGTAATTTCGGAATTTCTTTCAGGCAAGCGCGGCATCAGCAAATCATTACTAGTCAAATTGGCAGATCATTTCAAAGTATCGCCGGAACTTTTCTTATCAAAATAAGTCCGAGCGGACAATCAACCTTTCAGTGCATCTAAAGACCGGCGTGTTGCATTTTAATTTCCATATTTAGTTCTTCGGCGTCGAACTTAAATTTTGCTTTGTCATAACCGGCGGGTCCCATATTGGATTTTGGATTGTTGGAAAATCCATATTGCAATTTTGGAATACCAAACATGCCGGTGACAAATTTGCCGCTGTTGTCCGGATCGTGGAAAAGCCTGATTGCATATTCACCATGAGGTACATTTTCGAAAGTATAGTTTGCTTCGTTAGCAGCGATATCTGCTACACCTTTCATCAGTGCTTTTTCACCCGTAAACTTATCTGCCGAATAACTGTCGTCTGAATTGAATAACGCGACCCGAACAGATCCTTCGTTACTATTCAAACCTGTGACATGCACTTTTAATTTGCCCTGCGTTGCTGCTTGAGCAATTGTTGCTGTCACGAACATCAGAACTAAAGCAAGTAGGCGTGCAAGAAATAGCGCACCAAATTTCGATCTAGACATTTATCTAGCCTCCCCATTCAATAAACTGACCGTGAAATCCAAAGGGTATCCATATCGGTAACCAGGCGCGTCCAATTTCTGTCATCGTTTGCGCATCGAGAACTAAGAGAAAAGATTTTTTGGCTTGTGCATCCAAAACGAGAGACAAAAGAACACCGTTATCTTCTTTTGTGCTATCCCCATTGGGATTGGCAATGAAAACTGGCTCACCAGGATAACAATGCTCTTGCTGCCAAATTAGAGAATCTCCCTTGCCCACATCAATGCGCAAGAGTCTATCCAGGAATTGGGATTCGGGGGACAATCCTACGCCGTAGGCAATTCTGTAATCCTTGCCATTGTCAATCTGATAGTTGATCCGGCAAAGCTCAATTCCATTTTGCGACAACTTTTCCATCGTCACTTTCTTTGACTGCAAATTGATTCTAATTCGCTTCAATTGCATCTCCGGCGGGCGATTATGCAACAAGTTTTTCAAATAGAGAGCGTCCACGATTGACGCATCATCATAACAAGACAAATCAATGCATACTTCATCATTTGTTTCGAACGCATTGACATGATGGAAACAAAAGAAAGCCTCTGTTTCAAAAGTTCCGGCAAGCGAGCCGGTTTCTTTATCAACAAGTAAAATGCGCGAGCCGCGTTCCGGCTTCCAATGAGCATTTTCAATGAACGGTTTTCCACTGAGAAGCAGCTCAAGTGGATTGATCAAAAGCGGACATTCCACGTGAACGATGTAACGACTGGTCATGCCGAAACTGTGAAGATAACCAGGTTCCTTAACGGGAATTGAAATTAGTGGGCGGCGCTTCATACCACTGCCTGCCGATGCATCCAAACGATACCAATTGTAAGAACTTACCCTTGAAATATTGGTAAGGATGTTATAAAAAGAATTGCTCCTCGGATCAAAATGTGGATGTGCGGATGTAATTTGTCCTGGCATTTTGTCGTCAAATTGCACTTTGCCAACGGTGGCAAGATCATCGCGTCGAAATTCCATAGTCGACACAGTCTCTGTCATGGCAAAACAACGATTAGTCTCGGCAATATGCATAATGTTGACGTTAGCGTTGTCAGTCAATTCTGGTTTAAAGAATGTGGAAAGCCTTTCCCAAAACGAACGCTGAGGATTTGTAGCAAATTCTCCGGATGAGACGCGCTCGGATGATAAAGCCTCGATATAAGCATTGCTGGCGAGAAACTTTCCACTATAAGTGACGATGCCACCATAGAAGAAAAATTTATTGAGCATCGCCAAACCATCAAACCAATGCTTATATGATCCGTTAACTAGTGAAAATATCGCTGGACCATTGCGAATTAGATCGCCAGAAAGCCAATGCGGAATATTGCCATGAACAGGCAACGTAATCCTTTCCAACTCTCGGTGGGGGCTCTGGAAGCCCAGCTCATATTCAGCGATAGCGGCTTCCATTTCGCAATAATAGGGTTCGGGTCTTTCAGTGATTTTACAGTTCATTACAACCATGGCTCTGTTGGCCTCTAGTGAGAGCCGAACTGGAGGTAGGAAAATCTTCGTGGAGACGCGATCTCGAAAAGGTAAACTAACCCCGTAGCGTTATCAGACTCATGATATCCAAATTTTATTAGCATTATTTATAGATTTATCAGTACAATATTGGCGTCTGAATTCAAATCGCTTGCTAGAAAGTTATCCTCTTGTTACTCACATACGAAAAAACTCCGGCCATTGCAGCCTGCTTAGCAATGCTTTTGAATTGCTCCACTAGCGCATCTCTTTGCCAAACATTACGACCAAGAATAGACACTAGCCAGGCAGACGCCAGTTCTGCCAATGGCTTTCAAACAAACAATGTTCAGACAGCGCCTACACCTGGTGCGACAGGCCATTCTGCCGCGACGCAAATTCCCATGGTCATATCAACCCCATTGCCGAATGGCGAAACTTCTATTCTCGCAACACCGAGCAACAATCAGCTAGCTAGCCTGCCACAAGACCCGTCCTCAGTTGCCGGCGGCATACCTACCATTGCGGGATTGTTTCTTGTCTTAGGGCAACTCGATAATCAAATGCAAGCCCAAAACGATCTAGCCTCCGGACAAGCAACCGGCATTCACAAGGTCTCCCAAAGAACAAAGTCGATGGGCGGAATGGTACTCGGCTTCCAGGGTTTTGATCCATCCAAGACCGGTGCAAACATTGCCCTCGACGAAGGGTACGGCAAAGGTTACCAAGCAACTGAATACTTCAATCAAAAGCAAAATGACGAGAAGCACGGCAAAGTGGTATCAGCCATTATGGATCTCGCCTGCGGTCTTGGTATGCAAAATAGCAAACAGTCTCGAGAAATCATTTCTAGATCGCTTGAGACTTTGCGCTCCCTAGTCGACTATCAAGAAGCAGAAAACATTGTCTCGGCTTTGGAAACAACGCGCGACCTGCTTGCTAGCAAGCAATATACTATGCCACAAGAAGCTTGGTCGATTGATAAACGCGATCAACTGCTGAAGCAAATCATCGATGCATTAACAGCAAACGATCCAGTAGTCACCACTTGCGTTGCCCAACTGCATAAGTACAATACGCTGAGCGAAGCTGCTCAAAATTCCGCCAAGACAATTGGTGGCGTGCTTGGCATTGCTTCCTTCATCCCGACAATAGTTGCGCCAATTGCCGACATTTCCAAATTGGCCTTCACCTCCACCACAGGTGGACCGGAACAAGAAAAGTTGCTCAAGGAACTTTATTACAGTAAGACCTTAGAGCACCGCTTGGATATGATCAAAGATGAGGCAAACATGATCATGGATTCTTATTTCATGTCACTTGCCACCAACAACATGGTTTTGCTTTCCGCTAGCCGCTCTTTGCTGGAGCATGCGACTGGTCCCACAAGCCCAGTTGTTTGCGATATGTACAATTCACAGAACCAAGTTGCTGGAAAAATAATTCGCTACGCACCATATAATCCGCAGCCACGCTACCAACCCTTTGTTTCCGACAAGGCATTGGTTCCGGGCTCGTAGATTATTTCTCGTTTGCCGTAATCTTATCCAAATACTTACGCATTTTAGGATTTGATTCATGTTCTTTCATGCAGATTTTCTTGACCGCTTCATGCTGACGACAATTTGACTTTAGTGACCACATAGCAGCTTCGCCAATTAGACGTTGTTCCATGGTGGCGTTTGGTAAGTCTGTCAGCGGCAGTGCGTCCATGATTCTCAAAACATATTGAGAATCGCCGGAGGCAGAAAAGCATGCCCACAATTCGTCAAGAACCAGTGGATTGAGCGGTTGTTCGACATAAGGAACTGTCTGTTTGCTCAAAAGATCATTGCACAACTTTCGATCTTGGCTTGGTCCTGTTGAGGCAATCTCCTGCAAGACTTTCTGGCAAGCCTGATTGTCTGCATACCAGAGGCTAATCCAAATCAAATTACGATGCGCTGGCTTCAGACCCAACCACTCATTTTTCCATTTAGCCAAACTCTCGGAATTAGCTTGAAAAATTACGCTCAAAAAGGCCGTCATGATTGGTTGAATTGCTTTGTCATTCACGCCACCGGAATTAGCCGAGCTGTAGAAACTAGAAAGCAGCTTGTCCGGTTGAGGATGCTTATAGTAATCCGTCATCAATTGATTCAGTTCGTTTTTTGCCTTAGTTGCATCGATTGGCGCAGGCACGCTGACAGCAGTTCCAATTGCCGGATCGGAATTACTGCTAGCCGCTTGAACGTCTTCAGCAAAAGACGACTGGACAAAGGTAGAGGTAAAAAGTACTGGTGCGAAAGCAAGTAACCAGCCTGACAATTTCATTTCCATTTTGAATAATTTGACTCGATAAAGTTGATTTGTGCCCCCATAAGCATATACCAGAGCACCAATTGCAAACGAAAAGATTTACAAAATATGAAATCTCGCAGAATCACAATATATACGTAGAGCAAAGTAAATAGATATACAATCGTCGCTGAACATTAAATCGAGAGGGCCATATCATGCACCACATATGGCATCATTTTGCTTGCACATAACACTTGATAATAAGGAGGAACAGAAAGGAATTGCACAAAGATGGATGCAAAGGAAACAATCGCTAGAGAAGTTAGCGAACAACTAGTTAAAGTCGAATCGACACCAATTGTAAAAGAATCGGACCTTACAACAGAGATCATTTACCAACAACTATCTCTGTCCCGATCACTAGAAATGAGAGCAGGCTTATATCAGACCTTGCTCACCTACATCAAACAAATTAGCCCGTCAGAGATAAATCTCGAAGTTTCAAAATCATTCAAATCGGAACTAGCCTCTGTGCTAGAAGGATTTGTGCGGGTTTTGCGCGGAGACAATGCCCAAGCCATCAAAGACGCGCAAGCACTTGAGCTGGAAGAATTGCGGAAAACTTTGGCAGATGCAAAAGACAAGATCATCGTCCTTCTTACAGAGCAAGGAAAAGATCGCGCAAAAATTGCCAGAATGGAAACGGAACTGAAGTTCTTACCGGACTTGCAATCGCAAGCCGATCGCGCCTTGGCTCTCGTGAACGGAGCCGGCAACTTGCAGGAAGAATTGATTCGCTTGCGTGTAGAGCTGAACAACGCGCATCTTTCACGTGTTCGCTCCAAACTGCACAGAGATCACGGACAACGCAACTGGTGGTCACGAGTCCGGGCTCACCTGCGCGTGATTGCTTCCGATAGATAACTTATTTGCGACCTTGTTTCAATTCCCATTGACGCAAAGCTTTGACACCCTTTTCAAAGCCGGCTTCGTCGGTGTAAAAATTATGTTTGCCATCATTGCGATTGGGATCGCGAACATAATATAAGTAGTTGGTTTCTGCCGGTGTTAAGGCTGCAGCCAAACTAGCATAGCCGGGCGAACAAACCGGACCTGGCGGCAAACCTTTGTACTTGCGTGTGTTATAGGGTGAATCTATATCTAAATCGCTTTGGTAAACACGCCCATCATTGCGCCATTTGGATGCCAACTGTGATGCATAGACAACAGTCGAGTCCATACCAAGCGGCATATCCTTTCTTATTCGATTGAAAATCACAGATGCAATTACCTTACGTTCTTCTTTCAATTTTGCTTCAGTTTCAATAATTGAACCAATCGTGACAATGTCGTGAATGGACAAACCACTGCCTTCTGCTTTGCTAGCCAACTTTTCTTGCCAGACGTTTTTGAATTGCTTGACCATCTGGTCAATTAGATCCTTTGGTTTATCTTTCAAATAAACCAAATAAGTTTCCGGAAATAGATAACCTTCCAGATTGGTAGCGGCTGGATCGAGATCAGCAATCAGCTTTTTATTATCCATAAGCTTGAGCGCCTGACGGACATCACTGATGTGCAAACTTCGCATCGCCATCATTGCCTGAGCAATATCAAATCGATTCCATCCTTCAATGACAGTAAGTTTGTTGGCGCTCAGCCCACCTGATTTAAGTTGCTCAAGAACTTCCACAGATGAAATTGGTGTGGGAAATTTATAATCGCCTGCCTTGATCAGAGGCCCCTGATCCGTCAACTTGATATATGCCAACAAAACCTGTGGCTGGTTGACAATACCTTTACTAGCCAAGTCTTCGACAATTTGATTTGGCGTGGAACCTGGCGCAATGGCAATGTATCGCTCAGCATAACCATGATTTATCTTTGCCTGCAGCGAGAGCTCAAACCAGTTGACGAGCCCGAAGCCAGCCAAACAAATGATTGCAATAGTGGCAAGAAATCGAATCAAAGACATAGCTCCCAATCTGTTTTCAAGCACTACAAGAATGCTTTTCCCAGAGCTAGATATATAAGAGGTCCGGTAAACAATCTATAGTATCACCGGCCCTTAATGTAGTTGCAATCGTACCTTGGCCTCTTATATTATTGCTAAGCTGAAACCAAGGGGCAGAAGCATTGTTGAACCTATCTAGACCTCTTAAGATAATGCATCAATTGCTGATGCCAAGAAATTATTTTGGCATGCTGATTAGTTTGGTATTGCTTATTTTGACGGCACCATTTGAACTTTCCTCTTCAGCCGGTCGAGTTTTGCTCTCGATAATTGTTGGCTGCATTTTGTTGAGTTGTAGTTTGGCGGTTAGTCCTGGTAAGCACTATTCCTGGACAGCTTTATTTCTGGCTTGTCTGACCACATTACTTTGGGCGGGCACTTCATTTTTTGATGTCTTCCCATTTAATTCTGTTCCCTTCCGTGGTTTCACCTACGTTTGCGGCTTGTTTTTTCTGGTTGCCACGCTTTGCTTCATAGTCCGCGATGTCTTTTCCGGCAAAGTTACGCATAACCGCATTTGTGGTGCGGTTTGTGCTTATCTGCTAGCCGGATTTTCCTTTGCCATTCTCTACACAATGATCTACTTCGTCGACCACTCCTCATTCTTACACTCAGATCAAGCAATTGATTGGTCGCTGCTCAGCAAAGAAGATCGCTTTTCCTTATTCTCTTATTATAGTTTCTGCACAATGAGCACGCTTGGCCTTGGCGATATTATTCCTGGATCTAAAATCACCCGCGCGCTTTCTTGGATGCAGGCAGTTCTTGGACAAATGTATTTGACAATATTGGTGGCACGACTGGTCGGTCTACAGATTTCCCAAAGCGAGCATAAAAGGCATGAACATCAGCATGAGGCATAACTTGTCGCCGAATACGGCTAGCGAATCTGGTATCCGAGCTAAATCGCTGGCAAAAATCTTGCTCGTGCTCTTATTCCTGACTCTCATTACAACCAGCGAAGCAAACGCTCAGGCATTACTAGATACACCATTTTCCCAATGCACCAAGAGTGATTTTATCTCGCACTTTGATTTTGTTGAAGCTAAGACGGTGGAAGGACCAAAGGACACAACGCTGCACGTTTTTGTCAGCCGCGGCTGGGCAGCGGTACTCTCGCTCGGTGTGGACAAATCAGGCCGGATCGTTTACCTAAGGATGGTCTTGCCACGGACGTTTATTGACGATAAAGCTAACACTATTCGTGGTCGCGATCTAATTAAAAGCTTTGTGGTGGCATCAGTAACCAATACGGCCGATCTACCTCCCATGCGTGACCTTGCCGATGAAGTGTTTTTCCGCGATCTCGATTTGCACCCAGTCGACGTTACAACAAAAACTTTTGCCGACACCGGTAATCCCATACCACCATATTGCTACAAGCTTGGGCCTGGACCAATGGAAAAGGGCGACAGCATGTTGCCACTTTCTGCACCACCGCCAAAGCTAGCACCTAAACCCTCAGACCTCTATCAAGCCATAATGGGCAAGATCCCGGAGCTCGGTCAAATATATCAATATTGCCGATTGGGATTTTCAAACGATAAAGCTCCAGATGGCACAACAATACTATGGTGCGAAACCTGGGACGAAGCTTACTGGCAATTACACGACAAGCCAAAGCAAAAATAAATAGCACTATTGCTTGAGAGGAGCGTTCGCGGTAAGTGTTGGAGCAGAAATGCGTCCAATTGCGTGAAGAATGCGTGCTTGTGCCACGTTGTAATCGACAAGAGCTGTTGCCTTATCAATCAGAGCCGCTGTGTAATCGCGTTGGGCGTTAATCACGTCCAAGTACGTACCGACTCCATCTTTAAGACGCACAACCGCAACCCGTAACTGCTCGCGTGCGTAAATAACTGCATCAGTTGTTTCGTTGATCAAATTTTCAGCGGTTATGGATGAAAGGTAAGCTTCACGCACTTCTTCATAAGTACGCTCGAGGTTGCGATTGAAATCTAACGTGGCTTTGCGCGCCTCCGATTTAGCAGCTTGAACTTTTGCAGCTTCCGAAAGAGCCATGCCACCCAAGTTCCATTGCACATCCATGCCAATTATGAATAAAGATCTCCCAGCCCATTCTTTACTGCCACTACTTGAGCTGGTGTTACCGATGGGTAGGCTGGAAGCACCAGAGACACCACCAACACTGGCACCACTGGAAGATAATGATGTACCTTGCGATCCACTTGTGCTGATTATCTTAGACGCCGAGCCGACTATCGTTCCTGTCGCAGCGACTGACGGCAGAAGCGCCGATCGTTGAACTTTGATATTTTCCTTTGCCGCCAGTCTCAACTGATCATATCGTCTCAAGCTTGGTCGACTATCGATGGCAATACGTAGAAGGTCGGCAACGGTCAAATCCTGATCGATCAATCTATGCTTGACCATAACACGTTCAAGAATGGTCAAATCCTGATCTGTATCCAGATTTAGGGCAGTGGCTAAATTGACTGCAGTCTTTCTCCGCTCCACCTGTTGCTTAATCAGCTTTTGCCGATCGGCAGACAGTTGATACTTTGCTTGATATAAATCCAGTTGCGTGTTCACACCATTATCAAAGAGATCCTGGCTAACGACCACAAGACCGGAAGAGTATTCAACCATCTTTACGCGAATCTGCAACAAAATATCGTTTAGGACCAATTTATAATAGAGTTTCGTCGCTTCCAAAAGCACATCATTAACAGATCCCTTGAGACCAAACTGCGAGGCCTTGTACTGGTGATTGGCCTCAAGTGCAGTGTGCAATATGCCACCACCTTTGTAAGCGTAGGCCGTGAATCCGTTGCCTGAGGTTATGTATGGGTTCTTAATTGGAATTGCAAATCCAGCCGGGCTAACATACTGGCCGTTCAATCCTTGAACAGTTAATTCGTTTGCCAGACTGGGCAGAAAATTCCCTAGCGTACTTATGTAGTTCCACTTTTTCGTCACAACATCGCTTTGGGCAACCTTCAGGTCCAAATTATTCCTCAACGCTGTTTCAATCGCACCACGCAAGGTGATAGCAGCCGATGTCGTAGCATCAAGCTGGTACGGTGAAAGATTTCTATTCAAAATAATCAAAGCCGAAAGCAATGGTGGTTTCACAACCACCTTCTCCGGATCAACAAATACGGCACCACCATATTTAGTTGATTCGCTGGTTATTTCGTCGATATTGGCTTTGGCTTTTAAATCGACCGGCGTTAAAGGCGAGACAAGCTGCGCTGGTGTTTCGGTTTGAAATCCCTTGGCTGGACTTAGATCAGGCTGGGGTGTTTGCGGCTTCCAGTTGGGATTCGGCGTTTGATTTTGATTTGTACTGCCGTTAGACTTGTCTTTCGGTTTGGTGCCTTGAGCAAGTTGACTCTGAGCAGCGAGGGCAAAAGCTTGCTGAGTACAAAACAACATGCAAGCACAAGAAACCAAAACCCGTTTCTGAGCCTGCTTCAACCCAAATGATTCCAAGAGCGCTCGCACTTGTCGTTTCCTAAGTCTTTCAAGTCATAAGTATATCAAGTACTACGTCATCACTTGCATATTTCTATCGCGGTATATGCAAACGATAGCCAGCCACAATATGCAAGCAAAAATCCAAGCGGAAATAATCAGAGAGTGCATGAGCTTTCTTTTCTGCGAGAATATAGGGATGGTTATAAGAAGGTAGTAAATCATGAAATTCAGGAACTCATGTTCCAGCTACATTGTTGCTATTATCACGGTAGTCGGTCTTGCCGCCATATCTGGCCCACAGGCATCGGCGCTAGTGGAAACATCGCGAACAAACAATCCGGGCGTAATTACAAACGAACAAATGATTCGCAATCAAGCCAAGGACTTTGAAAAGGCCTTCGCAGCTGGAGATGCTACTGTAATTTCGGCGATGTGGACAAGCGATGGCTCTCTTATAGACGAATCCGGCCAAAGGATGCAAGGCAGATCGCAGATTCAAAAATACTACGAGCAATTTTTTACAACCTCAGGTCCCCAAAAAATTGCCGTGGAAATAAGATCGATAAATTTCCCCTCTGATAGCCTTGCCGTTGAAGAGGGCATGACCAAACTTGGCAACAAAAGTTTCAGCTACTATTCTGCCCTGCATTTAAAACAAAACGGCAAGTGGCAAATGGCGAATGTCGTCGAATTTCCTGGTTCAAATTCGCCAACCTATCCCTCGGGTAATCTCAAAGATCTCAGTTGGCTGGCAGGGAATTGGACTGCGACAAGAAAGGACTCCAACACAAAAGAACATTTCCAAGTACGTCCGCTGGGCAAGGCTTTTCTCAGTTGTCGTTTTTTTTCGGACAAGGACGAGCTTGACTCTCTGGAAATTATTGGTATGAATCAAGCCGGACAAATTATTTCCTGGACTTATAATGCTGATGGCGGCTATGCCATAGGCAGGTGGATTAATCGCGGTAACAACTGGAGTATTTTGTCTAAGTCTTACGAGGCCGGGGGCAAAATTGGCAGGGCACTTTATCTTCTAAATAAGGCAGGCGCAGACAAATTTTCCTGGAAGTCTCAGAGTCGTATGATCGATCAAATGAGGCTAGCTGATAGTGCCGCAATCGAAGTGATTCGTGATCAGAGCAAATAACGGAGTCGTTATGAAATTAGCATTCTTCTTTCTTGTTGTCTTAACACTGCTCATAGCCCAAGATGCGACCGCTCGTGGTGGTGGCGGAGGTTTTCACGGTGGCGGCGACTTTGGCGGCGGTAGATTCGACGACTTTGCTCGTGGAGACTTTGGCAGAGAAACAGACAGGGCTCCAGACGATGATATCGATAAAGGCTATGATCCTGGCAGAGGAGATGCTGATGCGCAAAGAGATCAGGTCGAGCCAGCCCATGTCTGGAATGCGCCACTTGCGTCCGATGGTGGCTTTGGCAAAATAGCAAGTCCTCCCGGTGCAGGAAATGCCGGCAAATATATTACTCCTGGACACAATACATATAACATCACTCACAATCAAATCAATAACACTGCCAACTTTGTCAGGCAAAACTTCAATTGGAACCACATGTTTACACCAAACTGGTGGCACAATCATCCATGGGCCTGGTGGAATCCACGCTGGAATGACCGTTGGGCCTGGGGTGTAACTGCATGGCCGGATTTAGCATCCTGGTGGGGTGTGGCAAGTAATGATTATCCGGGAGATTATGATTATGGCGACAATATCTATTATCAGGGTGACACAATCTATTACGGCTCTCAGCCCATAGAATCAGCAGATGCCTATTACCAACAAGCTCAGTTATTGGCGCAATCTGCAACTGATACCAACACTGCTTCTGCAAATTCGTCTGCATCTGCGAATTCACAGGCCGAACCCAATGAAATAGACTGGAAACCTATGGGTGTCTTTTCCCTGGTCCAACAAAATCAGAAGGATACAACTACAGTTTTTCAATTAGCGGTCAACAAAACAGGACAAATCAAGGGCAACTGCTATAGTGTCTTGACAAATGAAGTTAAGCCGGTGACCGGAGCTGTTAACAAGAAAAATATGCGAGCTTGTTGGACAGTCGGCAGCAACAAAGATGTTGTATATGACACTGGTGTGAAGAATCTTTTGCAAAAGCAAGGTGCAATTTTGGTTCACTTGGATCAAAATCATACTGAACAGTGGCTGCTTGTTCGCCTGCAGGAAGGATCATCATAAATCAGACAAACTGCATTCCGGCCAACTACGTCCACCAACTCCATATGGAATACCGAGATCAGATCTGACACAATATAAGGAAGGCGAAACGCCTGTTTATGACTGCTCGTGAGAAGCGTCTGCCATGTGGATAGTTGAGCTTGCGCTCAAGCGACCTCATACCTTTATTGTACTGGCATTGACGATTGCCATGTTTGGCATTCTGTCTATTGTTAGAATGCCTGTGGATATCTTTCCAACTATTGATGTACCTGTAGTCAGTTGCGTCTGGACATATCAGGGCATGTCGCCTTACAACATGGAGAACCTCGTAACTACGGTTTGCGAGCGTGCCTTGACGTCAACTATCAATGGCATCAAATATATGGAATCGACATCTCTCAGTGGCATGAGTATTGTCAAACTGTATCTCCAAAAAGGTACAGAAATCGGTGAAGCAGTGGCAATGACGGAAGCAGTTGGCACGGCAATTCTTCGCCAGCTACCGCGCGGCATTAGCCCTCCATTTGTCACTGCCTCCAGCGCAACGGATGTACCAGTTATTCAGCTTGGCTTATCAAGCGATACTCTCAACGAGGCGCAACTCTTTGATATTGCCAACAACTTTGTGCGTAGCCAATTGGCAACAATTCAAGGCACGACGGTACCATTTCCTTATGGTGGCAAATATCGCCAGGTTTCGATTGATCTTGATCCAGACGCTTTGGTGGCATTTGGACTTTCTGCAAATGATGTGATGAATGCGGTGAAGAATCAAAGCGTTGTCTATCCGTGCGGCACAGCCAAGATGGGTCCCTTTGAATATATTGTGATCATGAACAATATTCCCGCCACTATCGAAGAGCTGAATGCTTTGCCCATAAAGGCAGCAAACGGCGCTGTCATTTTTGTTCGTGATCTTGCACATGTGCATGACGGCAATCAACCGCAGCTGAACATAGTCAATCATAACGGTAAGCGCTCTGTACTGTTCAATATACTGAAAAGCGGTAATGCCTCAACACTCTCCGTAGTCCAGCGCGTTAAGGCGCTCTTGCCTCATATTCGCTCGATAGTGCCACCAAGCTGTAAAATTCAGATCCTCACGGACCAATCAACCTTTGTTCGCGAATGTGTTTTTGAAGTTGTCCGAGAAGCAATCACAGCAGCCACGTTAACAGCCTTTATGATGCTTGTGCTTTTGGGTAGCTGGCGATCAACATTGATTGTCGCAAGCTCGATTCCATTGGCTATGCTGGCATCAATCATCGGTCTGAATATTTGCGGGCAAACTATTAATTCAATGACACTGGGCGGACTGGCATTAGCAGTTGGTATGTTGGTAGACGACGCCACTGTTGCTGTGGAAAACCTGCACGTCAATTTGTCCATGGGTAAGGATATTGAGCGTGCCATTCTTGATGGAGCCGAGCAAGTTGCCTTGCCTGCATTGGTATCAACTCTGTCCATATGCATTGTTTTCGTGCCGGTGCTTTTCTTGACGGAACCGGCACGATCACTGTTTATCCCATTGGGAATGGCAGTTGTTTTTGCCATGCTCGCATCTTACGGGCTTTCACGCACAATCGTGCCACTTATGTCCAAGGCATTACTTTCATCTGAGGTGCGTAATGCAGATATCCAACCGCACTTAAATCAACCGGGAAATATTATTGCCAGGACGTTCGCTTCAGTGCACGACTTTGTCGAACACTATTTTGAATTGGCACGAGAACAATATCAGCACGCCCTTGAGTGGGTGCTTGAGCATCGTCGTCCCGCAGTTCTCATGTTTCTTGGCTTTTACGCACTTTCATTTTGTTTGACCTGGACAATTGGCGCAGACTTCTTTCCAACAATTGATGCCGGACAATTGCGTCTGCATGTGAACGCGCCCGCAGGCACTCGCATAGAACAAACGGAGAGAATATTCCATCGTATTGAAAATGCAATCACGAAATCATTAGGTAAGGATTTGGTCGAAAGCATGACGGACAATATCGGACTACCGATAAGCGGGGTCAACTATGCCTATTCCGACAGTCAGACAATTTCCGAAGCTGACGGCGAAATTCTTATTAATCTTTCTGAACATAAGTCTCAACCAACCACTTATTATCAAAAACAGATCCGACGATTAATCGCGCACGACTTTCCTGAGGTTAAATGCTATTTTCAGCCGGCCGATATCGTCACTCAGATCCTCAATGCTGGTCTGCCGGCACCTATTGATGTCAAAGTCCTCGGAATGAATAGAGAGAAGAATATCGAAACTGCCCAAAAACTAAAGCACCAAATTCAACAGATTGAAGGTGCAGCGGATGTCTGCTTACATCAAGCTTCTAGCGCACCACATTTTCGTTTTGACGTAGATAGAATTCGCGCCGAACAAGTCGGTCTTTCCCAAGAGGACGTCTCAAATTCACTCAATATATCACTGACTTCAAGCTTCCAAACCAATCCCAACTTTTGGATAAATCAAAAAAATGGCATCAGCTATAATCTGGCAGTCCAGACGCCACAATATCAATATCGATCGATTGACGATTTGCGCAATATGACAGTGACGTCCGGCATATTTGCCAAGACGAAATACAAAAGTACAGGGCAAGCTCAGCCCACTGCCTCACCTAATGTTGTCTCGACTTCCCAATCGGCACAATTTGCTACACCGGAGCTGTTAACCAACTTGGCTTCATTCAGCCGAGTACCAACACCAACTGTCATCAATCATTTTGACGTTCTTCCCGAATACGACATTTTTGCTGCCTGTCAGGATAGAGACTTGAACGGAGTTTCTCAAAAGGTGATACAAATCGTCAGCGAAACACGCAAAACCTTGCCACAAGGAACTTTTGTTTTTACCGCTGGGCAGGTTAAGAGCATGCTAGAAGCATTCATAGGTCTTATATCAGGTCTTGCCTTTGCTCTTGTACTCGTCTATTTGCTTTTGGTGGTAAATTTCCAATCCTGGACAGATCCCTTAATTATTCTCATGGCGGTTCCCGGCGCATTTTCGGGAATCATCTGGAGCTTGTTTGTTACCCATACTTCTTTTAGTATTCCCGCTTTAATGGGGACGATCATGACGGTAGGTGTTGCATCAGCCAACTCAATTTTGATGATTACATTTGCCAATGACGAATTGCTGAAGGGGTGTGATCCAAAGACAGCAGCCCTTAACGCCGGCTTCCAACGCTTTCGCCCAGTCATAATGACGGCCACTGCCATGATAATCGGTATGATACCAATGGCAATTGGCGCCGGGCAAGGCGGATCACAAAATGCACCTATTGGTCGTGCTGTAATTGGTGGACTGACTGTAGCAACATTTTCAACTTTACTTTTCGTGCCCTTGATCTTTAGTTTATTTAGAGAAAAATGGAAAAGCTCAGCACAAGCAGGCTCCAGTAAAATATCGGACGGGGGAAGCAAGTAAATTATATGTGGATTGTTGAGTTAGCCCTAAAGCGTCCGCACACATTTGTAGTTATGGCTTTGTCGATTGCCTTGTTTGGCATTCTTTCAATCACACAAATGGCTGTTGACATATTTCCGGTAATTGATGTGCCAATCGTTAGCTGCATTTGGAGCTACACCGGAATGTCGCCCAAGAATATTGAGAATCTGATTACAACTGTCACGGAAAATTGGCTGACTTCAACTGTCAACGGTATCGAGCACATAGAATCGCAGTCGATGTCAGGCATGAGCGTGATTAAAATCTATTTGCACAAAGGCACAAATATCGGCGAAGCTGTGGCTATGGTGACGGCGGTAGGCAATGCCTGTCTGATTTATTTGCCGTCCGGTATCACACCACCATTTGTCACGGTATCAAGTGCAACAGATGTGCCTGTCTTGCAGCTTGGCCTTAACAGCAAGACTTTGTCGGAAGCACAACTGTTTGATATCGCCAATAATTTCGTACGTAACCAGCTGGCTACAATTCAAGGAGCGACCATCCCATTTCCATATGGTGGCAAATATCGTGAAGTGTTGATTGATCTCGATCCGAATGCCCTAATCTCTACAGGACTATCGGCCAACGATGTTGTGCAAGCAGTCAATTCCCAGAGCATCATTGCGCCATCCGGCACAGCCAAAATGGGCCCATACGAATACATTATTACGCTCAACAACATTCCCAATGTGCTGGATAAGCTCAACGATATTCCCCTCAAGTCAGTGAACGGTGCTGTTGTCTTTGTCAAAGACGTCGCTCACGTTCATGATGGCTATCAGCCACAGCTCAACGTCGTCAATCAAAACGGTCGGAGAGCAGTTCTATTCAATATCTTGAGAAATGGCGATGCCTCGACTCTAGCAGTAGTGGATCGAATCAAGCAAGCCTTGCCAAAAATTCAAGGTATTGTGCCGCCAGCCTGCAAGATTGAACTGCTCTCCGACCAATCAATCTTCGTCAAAGAATGTGTCGCTGATGTTTTACAGGAAGCAATTACTGCAGCCGGTCTGACTGCATTTATGATGTTGCTTTTACTGGGATCATGGAGAAGCACCCTAATTGTTGCCACGTCCATTCCGTTGGCAATGCTTTCGTCTGTAATCGGCTTGCACGTTTGCGGACAAACAATCAATTCGATGACGCTCGGTGGCTTGGCACTGGCTGTCGGTATGCTAGTTGACGACGCAACCGTGGAAATTGAAAACTTACATCGTAACATGGATATGGGCAAACCAATTGTACAAGCCATTCTAGATGGTGCACAACAGGTGGCCTTACCTGCATTGGTATCAACATTATCCATATGTATTGTTTTCGTGCCGTTGGTCTTTCTTACTGAACCTTCGCGATCGCTTTTCGTACCTCTCGGTATGGCAGTGGTCTTTGCCATGCTTGCCTCATATGGATTGTCGCGAACGATTGTACCGCTCATGTCCAAAACACTTTTAGCCTGCGAGGCACATACCGAGGAAAAACCACGCGAACAAATTGCTCAAGAGTTAGGTAAAACTTGGTTTGGGCGTATTCACGCATTTATCGATCATTACTTTGAATTAGCGCGTGAAAGTTACAAGGGCGCTCTGGAATGGGCATTGCGTAAACCACGCACCGCTTGCATGCTTTTTCTCGGCTTCTATGCAACATCATTTTGTTTGCTGCCCTTTATTGGCGAAGACTTCTTTCCGGCAATTGATGCCGGTCAACTGCGTTTACACGTTACTGCCCGTCCGGGAACGCGTGTCGAGGAAACGGAACGCTTATTTAAGAGAGTCGAGCGGGCAATTAGAAAGTTGATACCGAAAGAAGAAATTGGACTGATTACAGATAATATCGGCATGCCGGTGTCAGGTGTGAACTTTGCATTTTCAGACAGTCAGACATTTAGCGAGGCCGATGGCGAAATACTAGTATCATTAAAAGAACATCGCAGCCACAGTACATTCTGGTATCAGAAGCAAATCAGGAAGATGATGACACATGATTTCCCGGAGGCGAGTTATTATTTCCAGCCAGCCGATATTGTCACCCAGATACTCAATGCCGGTCTGCCTGCTCCGATTGATATCAAATTAACAAATTTGGATCCGGCAACGAATTACAAAATAGCACAAGACATTAAGCGAGAGATTCAAAAAGTTCCTGGTGCCGTTGATGTTTGCTTGCACCAAGTCGTGGATGCACCGCAGTATGTATACAACGTTGACCGGACAAAAGCCCAACAACTTGGACTAACACAAAAAGATATTTCCGACTCAATGCTGATATCACTATCCTCAAGTTTTCAAGTCATGCCAAATTTCTGGCTCAATACCAAAAATGGTGTCAATTACGATCTCGCCGCACAAACTCCGCAATATAGAATTTCATCACTCGATGATCTGCGCATTACTGCCTTGACTGCCCAGGACAACAATTATCAAATGCCGCCAAGCCAAACTCAGCCCCAACAAGTGACACCACCATCGCCGCAACCGCAGATGCTCACCAATGTTGCCACGCATGAGCGTACGCCGACGCCGGCAGTCGTCAGTCACATGAATGTCCAACCCGTGTTCGATATTTACGCGGCTTGCCAAGGTAGAGATTTGGGTGGCGTTGCAAGAGATATACGCCGGATTCTCGAAAAATATAGAGCGCACTTGCCGCACGGCAGTTTCTTGACCATGGGCGGACAGGTTAAGAGCATGATTTCAGCTTTTGCCGGTCTTTTGGGCGGATTGATTTTTGCCCTGGTCTTGGTATATCTCTTGCTCGTCGTTAATTTCCAATCCTGGAGTGATCCACTGATTATTTTGATGGCCATACCCGGTGCATTTTGCGGAATTCTCTGGAGTTTGTTCGTCACTCAAACCACCTTTAGCATCCCAGCTCTGATGGGCACAATCATGAGCGTCGGCGTTGCATCCGCTAACTCAATATTGATGGTCACCTTTGCCAACGAACAGCGCCTGGAGGGATTTGATGCCAAGACATCAGCACTAAATGCCGGCTATCAAAGATTTAGACCAGTTATTATGACTGCCACTGCTATGATTATTGGCATGATTCCAATGGCCATTGGCAGCGGGCAGGGAGGCTCGCAAAACGCACCAATCGGCAGGGCAGTAATTGGTGGTTTGACTGTAGCAACATTTTCTACTCTATTTTTCGTCCCCTTAATTTTTAGTCTGCTGAAAGGTAGACAACAAAAGTCCACAAAGCAGGAAACAACAAAATAGTCATGCAAGATAATTCTCTTCCCAACTACGTGCAAGCCTCCGGATCAAAACCAGAACGCAGTGGACTGTTTAAGTTTCTCGCAATTCTTTCGGCAATCATCATCATTCTTTTTATTTTTGGCCTGGTGCCGCGCATATTTGAGCAAATTGAATTAAAGAAGGCACACGAGGAAACTGTTGGTGCAATTCCGGTTGTCCATACAGTGGTGGCAAAAACTGCACCGGCAGAAGAATCTTTGACACTGCCAGGCAACATTGGGGCAATTCTTTATACAAGCATTTATGCACGGGTTGATGGTTATCTGAAGAAACGCTTTGTTGATATTGGTGATGCGGTTAAAACCGGACAGCTCTTAGCCCTAATCGACACACCAACTGTTGATCAAAAACTTGCTCAAGGTGTTGCCGATCTTGATGAAGCAAAAGCAGATTTGGCTGCTTCTAAGGCTGAATTAAAAGAAGCCATTGCTAAAGATGTGGCAGCCAAAGCAGAAATCAACAAGACACAGGCCAATTTGAATTATGCAAATGTCACAGCCAAACGTTGGATTGACTTAGCAGCACGCGGTGCAGTGTCAGAACAAAGTCGCGATGAGAAGGTACGCACACAAGAAGCCCAAACTGCGCAATTGCAAGTTGCCATCGCTAATGAAAAAGCCACAGCCGCAACGGTGAAAACCGCTGAAGCCAAAGTTGAAGAAGCAAAAGCAATGGTTGTGGCAAAGAAAGCAAATGTCCTGCGCTTGGAGGCAGAACAAGGCTTCCAAAAAGTTGTTGCACCATTTGATGGCGTAATTACTTTGCGTAAAGTAGATCCCGGTGCTTTGATCACACAAGGCAGTCAAACATCCAGCCTCGAACTTTTCCAGATGGCTAATATCGACAGGTTGAGAATTTACGTGTCGGTGCCTCAGCGTGTTGCACGATATTTAGTACAGGGTATGCCTGCACAAATCAAAGTGCCGGAATTTCCCGAACGCAAATTCATCGGCACCGTGACCAACGTCAGTGGTGCTCTTGATCCAAACACGCGCACAAGGCAAACAGAAATTCAAATCGATAATCGCGATCACACACTTTTGCCAGGCATGTATGCCGAAGTACAAATCACGGGCGTACGCGAAACACCTTGGATTCGCGTGCCAGGCACAACAATTGTCACTCGAGTCGATGGACAATTTGTTGTTGTCGTCAAAGATGGTAAGGCACACTATCAACCGGTAACCATGGGGCGTGATTTTGGTGACAAGATAGAAATCAAAGTCGGTCTGAAAGACAATGACCTGGTAGTAGTCAGCCCATCTGATGATTTACGCGAGGGAGAGCCGGTCCAACCAGTAGCGGTTCCGCCAGGCGAGCAGTAAAGCCCGCCAAACAAGCACCAGACTAAGGTAAATACCTGGATTTTATGAGACAATATATACATAAGGTAGGTGAGTGCGCTCAAAATTGAGCTTTACTACCGAAGGTTGATGCAATTAACAAGACCGTAATCCGTACTGCTGAGAAATCGCTTCCTTTGTTATGTTCTATCCATGGTGGCGATGATGCTGGTTGCGAGATAAGAAACGAGGAAGATAAACAATGAGTACAGTGTCCTTTGGTAAGCGCACCCGCATCAAATTCAATTCAGCCGGTTCAATCAAGAACGGTCCACCACAAGTTGGTCCGGCGGTTTACGCCATCACCTACAAGAAAGATGTCAGTGCCCGACCGAAGTCGCACACCGTGCTTTTCTTCGGCGAAGCACATGATTTATCCCAACAGGGACCAACCATCATTAGCAACATTACAAAGTGGTGGTTAACTCATGGTGGCAACGACTCCGATCTATTCATGTTCTTTCACGAGATGCCAGGCTCAAGCGCCTTTGAACGCGATCACGTTCAGCATCAACTGGTCATGGAATATGATCCCCAGGCAAATAACTAGCTCAATCAAAAGAGTCGCGAGAGCGTGAGCGTCATGACTGTTCTATACATGTCTTAAAGCACATGCCTTAAAACTGTATCTTATAAGAGACAGGGCAATATCAATTTTGCTTTTGTCAGATTCTGAATACTACTTATCTTTATTCGCGTTGTTTTTCTCGGCTTCTTTGATTTTGCGTAGGTTATCTTCAAGACTTCCGACCTGGTCTTGGTTTGTGGAACCTTGTTCAGCGGAATTGTCTTTCCGATTCGTCTGATTTGGCCCGTTGGTTTTCTGAGGTGTGGAACTGCCAGGCGGGAATTCGGGAAGTGGTGTTTCAAAAATAGGCATAGGGAATCTCCTCCACCCTGCAAATGCAGTGGCAGACAGCGGGCAACTAGTAAGATGAGAAGAGCTTAACAAAGTGGAGATTGCTTGTCAAGCGAAATTAATTCCGGGGCAATCAAGCTATTCGGGGCCCAAGCCAAGCGAAGAGGAAAACGGATAATTAAGTCGCTAAGATTAGGCTAGACTAGGTTTCCAGCGTATAACCTAAAGATTGTCAAGCTTTGGTATAGTATTAGCCTCGCTCATATATAAGTAGTACGCTCACTAAGAGACTTTCGGATTTTGGCAACCATTACTGGCAAGTGGCACAAGCTCTTAGCTTTACCAGTGAAGTATCACGTGGTAACTGCACTTGTCTGCCTTTCACTCATTGAGCTCATCTGTTTTGGCAAAGTCATCCGCCAAGTTGGTTTTTACTTGGATGATTGGACAACTCTTTGCACTCTGCATTTTGGACCACAAGACTTTGGCTCGATGCTCAGTCATTATCTCTTGGTCGATCCCAAAGTGATTATTCGTCCGGTGGAAGTTTTGCATTTTGCCGGACTCTACAAATTATTCGGCATCCATCCCTTTGGTTATCACATCTTCAATGCTTTGCTGGAAGTAGGATGTGCGTGGTTGTTTTACCTCTGTTTGACTCTGCTAACCAACAATCGTTCCTTTTCCTTTTTAGCATCCGTGCTTCTCTTACTTCTGCCTTTGCATGATTCAACACATTATTGGGTCTTGTGTTCATCTGTCACCCTCAGCCTTTTCTTCTATCTGGCAAGTTTCTGGCTGACGATTCAATCCAGCCGGAAGCGCAATGCCAGTTTCCTGCTCTTGGCCGTTTTCAGTTTTGCTATTTCGATTTTCAACTATGAATCATTCCTGCCGCTTTGTTTATTGAATGTGGCATATTTGGCATTTGCCGACCGTAGATCAGAGACTGAACATCGCATCTTTCAAGTTAGAAAGTTTTTCTCTGGCTTGCTGGCATTTGGTTTAGCGATTGGTTCGCTTTGGGTCTATCAAAAGGACATAGTGCCAAAACTTGTTGCTCTCAACTGGCGTCACATCGTCACCTTTGATCCACTCAATATTGCTAACACATTAATCGCCGGGATCAATACAACGCTGCCAAGTCAAACCATCCCATTTTTCGGTCGTTTGATAGTCTCGCATTTTCAAAGCCATCTAACGGCCATCGATGTACTCAATTTGATTTTGATTGCAGCGATTACTTGTTTTGCATTCATAAATTTCTATCGCCAAGACAAACATAATCAAAGACAATATTTTGCTCTGGCGGCAATTGGTGCAGGCATCATTGTCTTGTCTTATGCAATTTTTGCCCTTAATCCAAGCTACATTCCTAATCTCAATACGATCCTCAATCGCATCAACACTGGCGCTTGCATCGGGCTCAGCCTGATCATCGCGGCCATGGTGGCACTCTTGCTTGACCTTTCCACAAGACCAGGTTTCAGGCAAGCTTTATCCTTAGGTCTCTTGATCCCGCTTATTTCGTTTTTGACGCTTGCCAATTGGGCAATGGCTCAACCTTGGATTCTTTCCTGCCAGACACAAAAACATGTCTGGAATTTGATAGAAGGGCAAAAGGAAACTCTCACACCACAAGCATCGCTCATTTTAGCCAACTGCCCACGCTACACAATGTGGAGTCCGGTGTTTGATGGTGTCTGGGATTTCCAATCTATGGTACGGCTGGCAACAAACAACAAAGAAGCCAAAGGTGGCGTGGTGTCAGAGCGAATTCGCATTTATCAAGATCACGTGGCCGATATTTCTGCCGGGTATACCTGTGGCACGTATCCATTCAAAGATATGTATTTAGTCTTTGGCCATGAACAGATACTGGTGCCGATTCACGACGCAAAAACTTTTGTCGAGACAATTGCCGCACAAGGAATGACTTTCGATCTCAATCAAAAGTCCCTTGATACCTGGGCCAAGCAAATTGCTTTGTTTAGCAACAAAGCTAAAGCCGCCGCAAGCGCAAAGGCAGTTTATTAGTGGTGGCGAGTAGCAAACTACCTTCAATAAGCAAACTGGCCGGCAGTACGTTTCTGCTTACCGTCTTGATCCTTATCGGCTTTGACTTGCTAGTCTCTGCCACCGATCCCTTGAAGCGGCTGAATGCTACAGGCTTCACTTCTTTGCGCCAATATTTTGTGGTATCAAAATTGCCTGAGTTTCTCACATCAGCACGCAAGCCGGAAATTATCATCACTGGTTCATCGCTCATGCTCTATCCAAACGTAAGAGCTGATGATGCGCTTGCCGGTCGCAGGCAAAGAACCGATGCCGCCTATGTACGTGACGTAATTGATCCTTATGCTTATGCACATTATTTGGAACAGTCGCTCAAACATCTGACTGGACGAAATTATGATATTGCCAATTTAGCAACGGCAGGTGGCATGATCTCCGATCAATTTGTCGTCTTCCGCAAATGTTTATCGGCGGACAAGAAACCTAGTCTGCTTATCTGCGACATTTCGCCGCGAGAGTTTTTGGACAATAACCAGGTCGAGCCGGACAAGACACCAGTGTATGTGGTGCTTTCTGATTTCACTTGCTTGGCTGATCTGCTTCAAGCCAAAGCAAGCGTGGATGAAACCGGCAAGGCAGCGATTGCCAATCTTTGGAGCTTCTATCGCAATCGCGGCGATTGGAAATATTTTTTCGTGCAAGTCGCTTCTGCGGCAACCGGTCATCCAACCGACATTTTCAACGCCACACAAAAAGGCCGCAGCAATAATCCCGAACCAAGCGAGCCGTCACAAAATCTTCCTGCAGAGAATTGCAAGTCGGCGGCCACTCAGCCAAAAATCGAGAGCAAACTTGCCGAAGGTCCAAAGCCATACGTCGATATTCCCTCATATAAGGCAATGTATTTGCCGGTGAATCAGAAGAACTATCAGATTCAGTTCGGTTATCTCAAACGTTTGTTGTCTTTGGCAGAAGAAAAACATGTACCGGTTTTGCTTGTGAGTATGCCGCTAACTAAAGACAATTTGGCCTTATTGCCCAATGAGTTTCTTGCCCAAATGCAAAATCAAGTCGATTCCCTTGCCAGTCAATTTCATGCTGAAGTTGTTCAGCCTTCGGCGCAGGTGAGCTTTGATGACCAAGCTGATTTTGAAGACTCGGCACATTTGAATGCTGACGGTGGCAAAAAACTACTTGACATTATTGCGCGTCAAATCGCAAACAATAGCCATTAAAGACATACCAAGCATATAGAAATGATCGACTAGGCATACGCAACTAGCCGATCTAGAATCTCAACGAAGTCAAGCAGCTGCATAGAAGCTGCCAAGGGATTCTTATTGCTGAATAGCGGGTACGTCGAAATTGGGTAACTTGATTTCCGGGAGCAATAGATGTCAATTCATTTGGAGCGTGGGGACGATGGGCAGGTTTCTTTTTACATCAACGGAGATCTTCAGTTCGATAGTCGCGATGAGCGCATCTATCACGAATCTTTAGCACTGCCACCACTGGCACTGGCAGAGCGCAGAAAAAATGGTTTTATTCGGGCATTGATAATTGGCGGCGGAGATGGACTAACGGCACGCGAATTACTCAAGTCCAAACGCGTTACAAGCGTAGACTTAGTCGACTATGACTTTCGTGTTCTCAATTTGGCACAGAATGAGTTTGCCGCGCTGAATGATGGCTCGCTATTTGATCCACGTTTGAAAACCCACATTGACGATGCTTGGAACTACGTGGAAAAGGCCATTGCTGACGGGATCACCTTCGATCTGATTGTTTCCGACTTAACTGTGCCGGAAGATGCAATTGGTGCACGCATGCACTCAATTGAGTGGTATCAGATGCTCAAGAAAGTATTGTCTGCCAATGGCACCATGTCGATCAACACGGTTTCGCCATCCGCAACACCAGATGCGTATTGGTGTGTTTTGCACAGCATATTATCGGCTGGTCTTTTTGCGCGCCCCTATCGCATTCACATACCTTCGTTTGCTGCCAAAGGATATGGACTTGATTGGGGTTTTGTTCTGGTTTCGAATACACCTATATCCAGCTATGAATTTGAGAGCCATTTCCATTTAGCTCGCCCACGCTTGGAATTAACCGATGTTCAACAGCTACGCAAGCTCTTTGCCTTTCCCGAAGAGTTCGTTGCTTATCAGCCATCCTCACGCCCGGCAAGCCAAGCAAGCGATATTCTCTTGCACTATTTCAACAATGCAGAAGAACTGATAGCAGAATCTGGTGCCAGTTGGAATTCTCTTGATTTTGATTTCCGCCGCGTGAACGTACCCAGTCCCGACATCAATAAATATTTAGTCCCACGCGAAGTACGCGCCTTATTATCAACTCCGGTTGTAACGCCTGCAGAGGAAGAAGAATTACTTGGTCGTGTACTTGATTTGATGCCGGCCTTGCATCGTTTCCAGACGCGTCAAATGGTTTCTGAATTTCTCGAATCGCCGGAATCCTTCTTGAGAGCAATTGATTTGCAAGCCTTGGTATCACGACTTTTGCAACGAGCCTCGGAATTGCCACAAAAATTAGTCGAGGAATTGCAGCACTTAAGTGAGCATGTCCGCGATTTTACAGGCGACTACGATGGTCTACTGCGCCTAGGCATGCGAGTCTTATCCATTGTCACTCTGGTTGTGGTTGTCGGCAACTTGCTTTATCCAGACAGTGTTTATGGTAAAGGCGAACATGGCGGGGGTCACACAAGTGGTGGCGCAGGACGCGGAGGCGATCGCGGTGCCGGCAATCGTGCAGGTGATCGCGCAGGCGATAGGGGATTTGACAGAGGGCGAGGTCTTGACCGCGGCTTCAACCGTGGATTTAATCGCGACTGGGGTCACCGTGCTTGGTGGGGGCACTACGGGCAGTGGCACCACTGGGGCAATTGGGGTTACTGGGGTTGGGCCCGTCCTGCATATTCCTGGGCTTATGCACCATGGTGGGGTCCAGCCTATCCGCTAGGTACAGGCTACGTCAATCTCAATTTTGGTAACGGACAATGCGTTGACGAACAAGGTAACAACTATCCGGCTCGCACCTACGGACTGGCTGATACCAGTGGTGCCGATATAACCAACACCGGCGTGCCAATGCAAACAAGTGTTACGCAGAAAATGACTGGTGATTATCGTCTGAACACAGGCGCAGACATTCTTGCCAATGGTAATGTGGCCATTCCGCTCACCGATACTTCTTATATGCTTCTCACAGCCCAAGCAACCAATGTTGTTGATCAAACAAGCGGACAAACAATTGTTGCCTTGTACAACGATCCGGCCTTGATCCGCCAAACAGCCATGGAAATTCGCCGGCAACGACGTTCCTTACAAAGAGCGATCAAGAAAAAGGAAGCCTCACAATCACAATCTGATTCCATGACATTCCAAAGTGGCAATCAACAAAATCAAGATGCCAATCAAGCACCAGCCTCCCCGCAAGAAATAGACAATCTTAAATCAACGGTTGCCTTACTGAACAAGTCCTTACATTCATTAGGTCAACCACTGACCTTGGCTCCTCAAGGTGCCGGACAAGGTGATGAAACTCCTCATCAAGGTCAAGGGCAAGCGGAACGTGAAGAACTTGGACCGACACAACCGCCGGTGCCTGGTGCAATCGAGTTGATGTCGTCTGTCTGGATGTTGCAAGATGGCAAATTTCTTGTGCTGAAGCTTGCCGACGGCAGCTTAGCTTATCTCAACAACAAGGGTTGGTATTTAGACCAAGGTGTGACACCACTCAAACATCCATTCCCTCGCAATTTTAAAAATGTTAGTCAAGCCTTCATCGCCAAGATGGTTAAGGATAGCGATGCAGAAAAATCCAGCATGACTCAAGATTTAAATGACGGCAAGCAAGAATTAGCAGCACTCAATCAAGATCTGGCCGACTATGAAACTGGTCCACAAGATAGCGCCAATAACGGCGACGATGACAAAGTCGATTTTGGTCACGAGCAAATCCCGAGGTCAGAAGCGATACGCCGAACCAAAGTACAAATTGCTCTCACCCAGAGAAGAATCGATGCGATTCAATCTCAGTTCAATTCATTGCCACAAGAGCTGGCTGTCAGTCAAAAAATGCTGCAGACACTTCAAAGTTAGGATGTGAACTATGGACAAATTAGAAGTTCGCATCTTGGAGAATCTTGAATCCGATTCAGAGCTTGCACTGAATTGGGAATCACTTGTGCAAACTGACCCATCCTCCGGATTCATGCAAAGCCTAAATTGGGCAGAATTCAAAGGTAAGCAAGGTCTACGCCAATTTCATCTTGGATTATTTGCTGGCGAGAAATTGGTAGGCGGAGCCTTGCTTTATGGAGTGGCCGAAAGTTGCGGAGCTGGCATTCTTGTTGCACCCGAAGGGCCAGTGCTGCCCTGGCACGATCAGGAATTAGCGTCAAGTGGCATGAAGTTGCTAATGCAGACAATTCAAAGTAAAGCCAAAGAACTTGGTATTATGGCGGTTCGCATCATTCCCAAAGTTCCTATGCCAATTCCTCGATGCTTGCGTGGCTTTGGCAAAGCGCCTGTAGATCTTTTGGAAAGTGAAACACTTTATTTGGATGTGAGCCAGAAAGAATCACAACTGTTAGCAGCAATGAAGCCGAAGGGTAGATACAATATCGGACTTTCCGAGCGTCATGGAGTGACGGTTGATATTCGCCAAGAGCCAGTTGCAGTTAGGGACTTTTACCCGATCTTCAAAGAAGCTTCTAGCAGAGATGACTTCCGCATCGAGCCACTAAATTTCTTTATTGACCTGGCTGATACGCTATGCCCTAAGGGAATAGCGCACTTTCTTTTTGCCAAACATGAAGGTGAAACACTAGCAACCATGTTGCTTGTCACCTATGGTGACAGAGCCACTTACTTATATGGTGGCATAAGCAATGGCAAGCGTAATCTCATGGCCGGCTATGCCCTGCAATGGGCAGCAATCAAACATGCTCAAGCGCTCGGCTGTACGACCTATGATTTTTACGGCTTCGATCAACATTGCGCACCAAGCAGTGCTTACGCGCAATTCTCCAGATTCAAGAGCAACTTTGGTGGGCAGGTAATGCGATTTATCGGTGCTCACGACTTTTACTTCGTAGACAACTTAGCAGACGCAATAATTCGAGCCACAAAAGAAATAAATCTCGCTGAATGCTCGCAAGATGTGCAAGCAGGAGCAAGGTAACATGCAAGAGATTAAATCCCAGAACCCACAACCAATAGAAGTTAGATCTGAGGCTCCGGTATACGAAGCGCAAGGCAAACATTTACTCCTGACACTTAGCGGTTGCGCATCGAAGCTCCTCGACAGTGAGCAATACTTACGCGGTGTTGCCCGCAATGCTGCCATTGCTGCCGGCGCTACCGTTTTGCAAGTTTTCTCCCACAAATTTTCGCCCCAAGGGATTACTGTCTTAGTTGTTTTGGCTGAAAGCCATGCCAGTCTGCACACCTATCCGGAATCCGGCGTCGTCTTTTGGGATTGTTTCACCTGCGGCCATACATGCAAACCGGACCGCAGTGCCCAGGTGCTAATTGACACACTTATCCCAACTCACATAGATAAGCAAATCATATTACGTAGTGGTTGATTACTTGTGCAAGCCAGTAGATGCCTTGCTCAATGGTTGCGCCTTCAGTGGGGCAACTACGAAACAAGGGCTTGCCTTTTGATAAAGGCGGTTTAATATTGTAAACCCGCATCTCAAATGACTCTGTGTGCGAATCGCGTGACCTCTGTTGAAGACAGCTGGTCGTTGGCTTTATGCGTATTTCTCAACACCGGTTGCCTCTCCAAACTTCCTCGGAGGTAGTAACTTTATGCCGACTAGCCCAACTTTTGAAGGTTTCATTCCAGAAGACCTTTCCGAAAAATCGACTACCGCGCCTTCTGACCAAAATCCACCAAATCGATTTAAGAGACTCGTTCAAGAACAGAGCGAGAAAGCCAGCCAAAAACTAGCTGCCGATTCATATCAGAAAGAGTTACCCAAGCATGCGGAAGAAAGCCCCGCCAAGATTTACGCCAAGACCGACCAACTGATCATGCCTAGCTTGCCTTACGAGCGGCGCCATTTTCCCACTCCAGGCGAGGCTTCGTCCATACGCAATGGATTTAAGAGTTTGCGAATTGCCGTTGAAGAAGACAGGTTCGATCAAAAAATCCACGACATGGTCATATCCGGGCAAATCGACAAGGATGTCTACCACTTTAGCGATTGGGTAGACCCGAAAACCGTACGCAAATTAGGACATGCAATCATTGAAGGAAATATCAGCCGTGCCAATGAAATCATCAGTCAAATTAAAGACAAGGAAGAAGTAAAACGCACAATTGCAGTTTTACAAAACCTTGGTCTAGTGCAAAAAGATCGTCCTCCCATCAGACCAGATGAGAACAAAGAGGCAAAAGCTCCCTCCAAGTGCGATACGGAAGTCAAATCTATAGAAGTCAAATCAATCAGTGATAAGACAACTGTCAAAGAAGAAAACAAAAGCGATAAAACATCCATTGAGCCGCGCAAAGAAATTAGTCAAATGATGGGCACCTGGCGCACTTTGGACAATTTGTCAAAAGAGTTAGAAGGAACCGGGCAGATCAAACAAGCGCAACTTTTAACCATACAAGATCTTCACGGTCAAATTAATCGTTTAAATGAAGATCCTGGTGCCAGACCGTACCACTATGCCTGTCTAAAATACATGGCCAATAACTTCGGCCGTTTAGCAAATGCATCATTGTTGGATGGCACACCGGTGATTTCCACTGATCGCCTCCAAGCAAGAGTAGATAACCTTCAAGAAGAATTACTGGTCAAACTCGTAACCCAGTCGTCACGCGAGAAATTTCCCAAACAATACATCGAACAATTTCAACAACTTTTGCCAGCAGACACTATTCAGAAGAATCCTCAAATGCTCGAAAGAATCAATGCCGAATTACGCAAGCAGAAATCTGCTTACCGCATTCAAGCCTTGCTGCAAAACACCTCGTATTATTTGGATCAACCAAAGCAAGTGATTATCAAGCTTCTAAACACTAAAGGCAATTGGCTTGACAGTCTAACTTATCAATAGTCTGGCCATTAATAGAGAATCAGCCTGGCAAGCTTGCCACATACTGGAAAATGTTTTCCGGAGGAATGTTGATCATGCATTCATTGGTGCCAAATCGACAAGTATCCTTATGACAGGGCTGACAAGGCAGTTTGTTCTGGCAAGCAAAAAGCTTGATCTCTGAGTCACCAACTGGTGGAGTGCGAAACTGAGAAGTTGCCCCGTACAATCCGACCACATGGGGCACTTTTGAGGCACCGGCAATGTGTAATGGCGCACTGTCCGGTCCAATTGCTACGTGGACATGTTTGTAAATTGCATACATCTCTGGGATTGATGTCAGTCCAGCTAAATTGATCAACCGTTTGTCGATTTCCTTTTGATCAAAGCCTTTAAGAATCTCCTCAATCAGGGGCAAATCTGATTTCGCCCCAACCATGACCACATTCATATCGATATCGCTAAGTACTTGCTTAAGCAATCTCTGCCAATATTCAATTGGCCAAAATTTGCTTGACCATTGCGTCCCTGGTGCCAAAGCCACTACCTTTGCTGGTCTTGCAAAAGCATTCTTCAGCAAAGATTCAACCTTCAGTTCGACTTCCGTCGATAGAGTTGGCAATTGCAATGACAGTTTGGACTTGTCACCTTCACTTATCTTTTCACCATCAAGGGCGTGAGCTAGTATTCTAAAGTGTTCATGATGTAGTTTGTCATGATCAAAATATTCTTTGTATGAAACATATTTTTCGGTATAGAAAAAGCCACTCAATTCTCGGCCGTGAGCCAGACCAACCCGACGCTTGATCCCTGATAAACCAGCTATGACTGCGGTTTTCAGAAGTCCTTGCATATCAATTACGACATCATAATCACAAGCCTTTATTTCGGCAAAGAATTTGCCCATCTCCTCTGAAATCTCTGTCCAGCGCCCGGGATTTGCCAGTGACTTGAGCCAGCGTTTTTGAAAAATATGTATTCTGTCTATTTGTGGATGACCGGATATGGCTGGCGCCAGTTCGGCATTGATCACCCAGCCAATTTCAGCATCAGGATGATTTGTTTTCAGTAACGGCAAAATACAAAGTGATTGAATTACGTCCCCAAGAGCGCTTAGACGAACCACTAGAATTTTCTTTGGTCGGTCAGACATCATGTTTGGCAACCTTCCTGCAAATTGCGCAAATAGCGAATTTTACGACGCACGTAATCGCTATAGATCAACTGCAATTGCAAACCAAGTTGCCCGTCTAAAAATCCGCCGCGTAGGATGTAACGATAGAAAAAAGTCCACCAAGGATGAACCAGTTCATTTAGCCAATGTGTTTTGGCTGGATTGAAACCATCAGCCAAGGCTTGCTTGGCAGAAAGGTGAGCATACTTTTCCATAGTTTGACTAAACTGTTCAAGATTGTCGTAAGCCATATTTCTCAGCGGATGCTTGAGATGACCAATACGCCCGTCAACGGCGAGAGACTCATGCACCAGGCGATTTTTAAATTTACCTGTTCCTCTTTTGAATAAACGCAAATGCGCGTCCGGATAAAAGCCACCATGGGTAATACCAGTATCACCAACGAATAAAATACGTGGCACGGTAAAACCTTCGAAACTTTCCAGCAAATCACTTTTAAGAACAGATGAAATCTCGGCAACCAGCTCTGGTGTCATAATTTCATCAGCATCTAGACTCAAGATCCAATCGCAAGTGGCAAGACCAATGGCATAATTTTTTTGTGGTCCAAAGCCCAGCCAATCTTGATGATAGAATTTGACGCCATAGTTCTTGGCAATTTCGGTTGTTCTGTCCGTAGAGCCAGAATCAACGAAAATAATCTCATCAGCGATTGGTTTGCACGCGGAAAGCACCTGGCCGACGCCACGTTCTTCATTGCAGGCGATGATTACTACCGAAAGTGTGGGCATTAGCACTACCAGGGCGCAGATGATAAGCGCCAGCCACCTCATGACAAGGTGCACTCAGAGGAACAACAAGTCGCTATTTTACAACGTCTCAAGCCAACGATCCTTATTGCCATTCAAGGACAATGACAACATTATGACAACTTCACGTTGAGCCATCGTTTCGATGAGTTCTTTTGAGCGTGATAACCTATACGCCGTATTTGATAACCTATAGGTTATCAACCAAATCGGACACGTGCCGACTCTCCTCGCGCAAGCCTTTTATTTAAAGAACAGAATTGCTGCCTAGGATCTTTTCCGCCAACTTGTTTTCAGCATTGCCTGCTTGTTGCATGTCTTTGCAGATACCTTGGGCTTGCTCAGCAATTATTTTTCTTTGGCCAATCAAATCACCAGTGGCAACTGCCTGCTTAAGTGTTTGATAACGACTGTTTACATCGGACACTAGCCCATTCAGATCGCCTAAGGCTTCTCCTGCAGCCGGCACCTTTTGAGCCGGTGCTTGCAGCTGCTGCATATTATTTTGTACAGCCTTTATGTACTCATCCATTTGAACCATACGCTTTTTTACATCATTCATCTTCATATCGATATAAGGTGAATGTTCGATGCGTGCGTAATCTTTCGCTTGCGGACCCATCACAAGCCAGCCTTGATTTTGAGCATCCGAAACAAAGGCGTCAAGCGGATCTAACTCAGTGGCATTGTCGTGCAGATACTGGGCAATCACACCCAACCAATGTGCATCTCTACCGAACAATCGCAATTGTGTAATTACTTGCACCGTTTCCGGAGTGGAATCCTTCAAGTTGATAATCCGAAAAATTGTCTTCAGATCGTTATCGATTGTGGAAATAAATTTGCGAATGTCGACAAGTTTGGCTGCCGTCATTTCTGCATCAAATGCTTTGCTAGAGCCAATTTGCGTGGAAATCAAAGCGTAGTCGGCCATCACCGCTTTCATTGTATTTTCTGCATCGGCAACTAGTGGTTCAAGATCTTTGGCTTTATCTTGCGGAATATCCAATGATTGGACATCACCATTGATCACTTCCAACAAATTGCCAATGTTTTGAATTGACATCACCACATACTTAGTGCGCTGTTCCGTAAAGTGTCCACTATAAATTGCAAATTTAGGAGTAGCCAGGGTCACCGGATAAGTGGAAATTGCTGGCAGCAAAACCGGGTAAGAAATATCGATCATTTTGTCTTCCAAAAATTTGGTTAGATCGTTGATTTGTCCGCCCAGAGTATCGGAGACACGCTGAATCTGACTAAGCGAGACCAATGAGCGCACAACTTTACCTTGCATAGTTGGCGGCAAGCTAACTTGAGTTGTTGAACTATTGGATGACACAGATGGACTTTGGTTGGCTTGCGATTGTTGGCTTTGATTTCCGGATGTTTGCCCTGAATTAGGCTGACCTTGCGGTGACTGACCTTGCAAATAATCCTTGGGAACTTCCACAGCTTGGGCCAACACTGGCAGACCACCAAGACCGATTCCCGGTAGATTCAAGACCAGAACACCCACGCCTACATAACTACCAATATTCTTCTTCAGTTTCATAATTGCCTCGCCAGAAAGCTCACCCAATAGGCAAATTTGTACCACTTTCTCTCGAGAGACGACAGCCTTGACTATCAAGATTTATCCAAAAATTCATCAAAAACCCCGAGACCTCGACCACGCGGCGATTGATTCAGAATTGCACCAGGAACAATTGCCTGGACGTGAGCGTCAAAATTCACAGTGGCGAGCGCCCTCGGCGCCATGGCAATCCCCAGAACAAAAATCAAAAACCAATATTCAATCAGAGCAGGGGCTATTTGTCCTGCGCTAGTGCTTCCATTGAATTCTCTTTGATCATGTCAATTCCCGTCTCTCAATTTAAACGCCATCGAGCCCGTGGAGGTGTCTGATGTTCAATTACCATTCTTGGCAAAATCAATCCCTTCTATTGCGGCTCTGCTTAATTTCTTCGTTCGTCCAATTGATACCACCGGCAATGGCAGAAACAACGATGCTTACAGGCAGAGTTTCCAGCAATATTATTCAATTACCAGTCACTCAGATACCAGTCACTCAGGTATCAGCTACTCGCGATGCAGTATTAGAATCTCGCACCAGTGCATACACAGACCTGGCTCCCACAGGGGCAATCGTGCCGATTCAAACGAGCGCTCCCATATTGCACGTTAATCCTCAGCCACCCAGGACTGTTTACATAATGTCCAAACCCGAGGTGACGAAAGTATATATCCGTGACGAGCGGACATTTTGGCAGCGCCATCCCAAGGTCAAGGCCGCAACAATTGGTGCCGGAGTCGGGGCTGCCGGTGGTGCCGTGGTTGGTTTAATTAGCGGCAGAGGAATTGTCCGCGGTGCGGCAATCGGCGCAGGGTCCGGTGCCGGTGTCGGTCTTGTACGCTCAAGTAATACTCTCAAACGTCATCCAATTGTCCGCGACACTGCGACCGGTTCATTGGTTGGTCTCGGCATTGGTGGTGCGGCTAGTCGCCATAAAGGCTGGTTAAAAGGCGCAGGTGTCGGAGCCGCTGTTGGTCTTGGTTACGGTCTGCTCAAAAACGGACTGCAATAATGAACGAAAGAAGGTACCAAGTGAAATGCCAAAACAAAAGTATAAGGAGAAATGGTCATGACTAAACTAAATCAGTTTTGCTCAGATTGCAAAGCCAAAATTGAATCAATTTGTCAGAACAAGAACCAATGTTTGATCTTAGGCTTTGGCATTATCGTTCTCATTGTGGTTGTCTTTGCCACGATTAGCACTGATTCCACACGGCTCAGAAATGAGGCAAAAAGCGCCGTCGAGAAAGGTGACCTTAAACATGCCGAGCAGGTTTTACAAAGATCTTACGAAATTGATAAAGCCAGATTCGGCGCCCAGGACCCGCGCAGCGGAGCCGATTTAGCTAAGCTAGGGTCTGTTTACCGTCAAGAAGGCAAACTATCGGAAGCCGAACAAACTCTCAAGCAATCAATAGATATTCAACAAAAGTCCATGCGTCCTCAGTTGCTCGCCTTGTCCGAAAGCTTAATCGGTCTCGGTAATGTTTATGCCGATCAAGGACGCTATGAACTGGCCGAAGATCATTTGCGTCAAGCGCTTTCGATTCGGGAAGACAACTTGGAACCCGGACATTTGGATATTGCTGAGGCAGAAAACAGCTTGGGCAAACTCTACTTTTCCGCAAGTGCGTATCCGGAGGCAGAGGCCTTATACAAAGAAGCCCTGCAAATTTATGAAAAGCCAGTCGATAAAACAACTGGCGCCGAAAGTATTAAAGCAGCCGATGTGCGCAGTAATCTTGCCTCCCTTTATTTTGTGCAAGGCAAGTTTAGCCAAGCCGAACCGCTGTTCAAATGGTCCTTGGCCATTTATCAGAAGTCTCGACCGGGCTCTCTCGATTTAGCCAATTCTTTAAATAACCTCGGTGAATTTTATCGCGCCCAAAAACGCTATGGCGACGCAGAACCTCTCTTCATACAAGCCTTGGGTATCTACAAAAAAGTATCTGGCAACGAGAGCACCTATGTAGCAAACGCCAGTAATAATCTTGGTTTGCTTTATAGACAGCAAGGCAAATTTACCGAAGCAGAGCAATTGTACAAAAGAGCAATCGCCATTTACGAAAAACAAGGCACCAATGCCGATAGACTCTCGGTTCTCCTGCGAAACTATGCGGAGTTGCTTGCTACAACCGGAAGAATGTCGGAAGCCATGTCTCTTGAACAAAGAGCAAATAGCTTAATTGCTCGGCGATAGGAATTAAGATACGCCCTCTGGGCCTGCATCGAGGTTGGGCACCCCGCCTGGTGCCTGACCTCGCTATATGACGAAACTTTACATATTAAAATACATGGGAATAGAAAAATTACGCACCAGTCAGCCTTTTGGGACTTTCGCTATTTTGCGATCAAAAATATCCCCGATAATTTAATCGGGCCCTGGCTTTCAGCCGTTTAGTCATCGACTGCTAGTGGAATAAAGAGCATGGAGTGGTGAGGGTTAAAAAATCATACAGACCTCAAGCTAAAGGTCTGAAAGGTTTCGTCTTGAATTTGTACTGGGTTGGGAAGAAATCGGGAGAGGCGCGGCGAATCTGATCGGTAGCGAGAGACTACCTTTGGGGTTCGATTTGCCTTTGAAGACATGAAAAAAATAAAGTGCGGTTGGCAAAGACCTAGGCTTTTGAGCGTATTGGCGTCGCTTCTAGTTCTGCAGCTATGTCTGCCTAGTGCAAGCCTCGCTCAATTTAGAGAACGGCGCGACGCGGCGAGCGCTGCGGCGCAAGCAGCACAGGCGGCCGCTCAAGCGGCATCGGCCGGCAGCGTCTTGAATTTAGATCTCTCATCCACCGCTCGCAATATTTCTGCCAGTAATCTCAATCTCACCCAAGACCTGAACATTAACGTTGGTGGCATGCAACGCATGGTCACCGGAACCGATCTTTTGACAGCAGCTGAATTTGTGGCAGCACATCAAGTCCAATCTCTAGGCAACCAAACACTGCGCCTTGGTTCCGATGGCAATGCAGTCGGCGGTCGCTTCTCTCTCTCCTCATCTCTCACCTCTTCCATTTCCAACCTTGTCGTTCCCGAAAATGTAAAACTCCACCAAGACTTCGCTCAGCTGGCCAATCTCTCAATGACCGGTGACTTGATCAACTCCGGTAAGTTCGTAGCATTTTCTTCCAGCCCAATGGTAGACAATGCAGTAATCAATGCCAACAATATCTATAACCAAGCAGGAGCAACTCTCACCACTTTGCTCCCTCAAGGCGGTTTACCAGCTGGCATGACTTCGGCCGTCTCTAACATGAATTTGACACTCAACGCTCTCGGTGAGATTGTCAATCAAGGTACGATTTCCAGCGCCGGCAACCTCACCATGTCTGCAGGCGGAAATATTTCCAACACTACTCAAGCAGGTTCCGCCAGTCTTGCGACCATGCAAGCCTTGGGCAATGTCAATCTTGCCTCAGGCTCTGGCGTGATGACAAACTCCGGACTAATATCGTCCTTAGCCAACAACATCAACGTCGCATCAGTCGGTGCGAACAACATATTGATCCACAACTATGGTGGCACATTGAGCGCGCTCACAGGCTCGATCAATGTAAGAGACAGTTCTTTCGATTTGAAAAAGAATATTTCCATACTTGGTGGTGATTTATTGTCACAACAAGTGAATGCCTATTCTGGCACCGGCATTACAAGAATGAATGTCAATTCTATGACTGGTGCTGCCAATGTCTACGCCGGAGAAGCACATATCCTGACTGAGAATGGCGACTTGAATCTCGGCGTGATGGAACTGAGTGGTGACCCAACTTATTTCTCGCATGGCAATATCACCATATCCAGTAACCTCAATACTGCCGGAGCAGACTTAGCCATTGTTGCCGGTGGCGACATCACGACCGGTGCACCTGGTGTCAGTATCACTACAGGCGGCGGGCAATTAAATATAATTGCCGGAGCAAATTTCACCTCAAGTGGTGCACCCGGCCCGATAGTGCCGCCAGGCGCTGGTGATACCACTTCCATTTTGACCATCGATATGGATAATCCAGGAGTGGGCAATATCGATTTAACCGGTGGCGGATCAAATGACATTTCTGCCTTAAGTTCAGCAGGCACCACCGGTGGTGCCATTAATCTTATTGCATTTGGTGGCACGATTACAGTGCCAACCGGTGTGACGATTACATCGTCCGGCACAACAGTCAAGAATAGTTCAGGCGTGGGCGGCTCTGGCAATGTGACGATTATTGCCGGTGCGGCAACCGGTACAGCCAATGCAATTAGCATCGGTGACGTCGATGCCACCAATTCAACCAATGGCTATGGCGGTCAGGTATATGTCGTGACCTCTAGCCCTCAAGTATTTTGCGTAGACTGCTTTGACAATCCTCAAAGCGAAATTAGAATTCAAAATGGCAAGATTCTCAATGATCTATCGTCCGGAAATTCAGCTTACTTCTATTACACAATGCCAACTTATGGATCGCCCGGCACTATCCAAAATGCCTCGATCTCAACTGGCAGTTTGTTGACCAACAATGCTTTCAACACAAGCCCATTTTTCCAGACACCATATTCTGTGGTGTTTGCCATTGCCGGAGCAAATCTGTTTGTTGATGGCGATGTTTCTGCCGTCGGCGTTGGTCAAGGCTATGCCGGCGACATACTGCTCGATAGCAATATCAAGCAAGATACTCAAGCAATGTTCACGGTTGGCAGCACAGCTTTAGTGAACGGCTTGACAGGAAGCATTATCAATAACGGTGGATCTCCCGGAGCTCTATCATTCGGTTACATCAATGGCAATATCTCAATACAGAACTACGGCACAGGTGGTATCACCGTATCCGATACCAGTTTGATCCAAATGGTGCCTGTTGACGGCAACGGACCTGGTCTGGATATTAATGCCATGGCTGGTACGAACTTTGGTCTTTCAGCTGGTGGTCCTGTCTATATTGCCGGAGGAACATTGGATGCCAGTGGTGTCGGCTCAGGAGATCAACACTCAGGTGGTGCAATTGGTATCACCGGCACATCAGTAACTGTGACAGGAACTGGTCCGCTTAATTTACTGGTCAATAGCGCTGGCACCGGAACCGAAGGTGGTCCCGGAGGCAGTATCAGTATCGGCACCAACACCAATATCTCAATCGGCGGCGGCGATGGACAATTTACAATTACCGGGCACGGCGCTGCATATGGCAGCGGCGTTTTTACATTTAATGCCGGTGGCGATATCGACGTTGATCCCAATTATTTTGACGTAACACCTTCTTCGCCAAACGTTAACGGGTCATTTGCCTATGCCGGGCAAGTGCAATTTTATGCAGGTAATTTAGGAGTGGGCAATGTTCGCTTTTCCGATAGCTTCCAACTGGATGGCAACGGTGCCGGTCGAGGCGGTTATATAATCATCCGTTATAATGACCCACTCAATCCTATGACAATAGGTGGTACTGGCCCTGGAAGTTATATCGATGGCGATCTGGTGTCACTCTCTCCCCTTGGCGGTACCGGTGGCGGTATCTCACTGGAGAACATGGGTGGCACGCTCAGTCTCAACCTCAGTTCATTGATATCTACAGGTGACGAAAGTGGTGCAACAGGATCAATTTGTTTCAACTGCGTCTCTTATCCCCGTCTGGCAAATGCAGTAGCGATTAGTGGCAGTGGAACTATTCTCGGCGCAATATCAGAAACATCCGCGACGTCATTCAGTCTAGATCTTGAACAAGTCGGCACACAGCTTTCCATAAGACCACAGTCCTTCAATGCCGGCATTGGTACCACTGCCGGTGATGTAAGCATAACCACACGCGATAGCGGATCAAGCGTCTACATTGTTGCAGGCTCAGGAGCTGGCATTCAGGCAAATGGAAACCTGACCATAGTCACGCCACTGCTTACATTCGGTGCATCAACTGGCATTGGTGTCAGTCCCAATTCTCGCGGCAACATTTCGATTACCGTTCCGACTGTAGCAATGACAGCCGGCTCGACTGCAACAATATTTGGTGCCACTGGCGGCACAATCACAGTCGGTGCACGTACTGGAACACCATTCGTATTTGACAGAGTAGGCGGTGCCAGCCTAGCAGAACTTTACTTAGATGGTGCACCATCATATATAAGCAGTGCGGCTGCCGACACAACCATCAACAGCAACGTCAAGATTTGCTCAAACGATAACACCGTCACCTTGACTGTCACCGCCGGACAATTTATCAATAACGGCACATTGTGTACGAATTGCATTTTAAACCTTAGAGGTAATTCGTCGGCATATTTCCAAAATGCAAACGGCAGCGTATCCTTGCCAGGATTAATCGATGCCGGGGGCGGTGCTGTAGCCGCGATTGCCGGTAGCGACATTTGGGGTACTGATACAATCATTCGCAATGCCAGCTCAACTTATCTTCTTGCCGGTGCTGCAATTTCAAACTTCACGGTCACTGGTTCCAGTGCATCGCCCGGCAACATTTCCGGCATCGCTTCGATTAGCACAACCGGAGAAATAGTTGTCGCCTCATTTGGTGGTGGCACGATTGAAGTAGGCGATCTTACCAGCCAAGGCAACAACGTGCAGGTTTACTCACAAGGAAATATACATATTGGCAACATTCAAAATAATCAAGGCAGTGTAGATATTCAATCGGTAAACCCAGATGTAGGTGGTGGCATTACCTTCACTATGCTAGGAACTGTCTCCTCCGGTAGTGTTACAGCAGGAGCACCCGCCTTTACTGGTTCTGTGTATACCGGCAATATTGATGCATCCGCTGGTTCTGCGTTAGGAGAGATTGCTGGCGGATCAATTTATATTCAAGCCGGGCTCTTTATGCAAACAGGTTACTTGCGTACTTACGGTGCTGCAGGCAGTTTTGGTTACCAGCATCCGCCCAGCTGCTGTGTGACCGTGTCCAATGGAGGTTCCGGTGGATCGATAACCTTGTATGCGCCGAGTGGTGGCATCATTATCAATGGCGATGTTAATTCAGCTGGTGGCGGCGGTGGTGGCAATGACTCCGGTCCTGGCTACGATGGTGGCGCCGGCGGTAACATCAATATTGATGCCCACGGATTGATTGAGATAAATGGACCAGTGATCGCTGCCGGAGGCGGTGGTGGCGGTGGCGGTGCCAATCTCACGGCTTGCTGTTCAACCGGCGGTGGCGGTGGCAGTTTAGGAGCTGGCGGCGGACCTACAGGTGGTGGCATATTTGTTTCTTGGGACTTAGTCAAAAACCCACTTTTGAATGCTCAACCAGGAGAAGGTGGACTGAATAGCGGACTCTGTTGCGGCTCAGGTTCCGGCGGCGATGTCGGACAAAATGGACAAGCAGGAACCGATGCTGGAACGGCTGGTGGACTTGCGGGTCTTGGTGGTGCCATTACACTCAGCGGCCGCAATGTCGCTATTACGGAAACAATTGGCAGCTACTACGGTACAACCAGCCCTTATGACTCATATTCTTTGTTCAATTGGTCCAGTGCCGGCGGAGGCGATCTTGACGTAACCATTACTAATTTTGGGCCGGTTGTCTCCAGTACAGAATTCAACGTCAATATGAATTTGTCATCTTCCAGTCAGATAATTCCAGTCACCTTGGTACTTCCGACATATTCAGTTGCCGGATTGGAAAACAGCAACTCATCATCAGTAATCAATAATTACAGTGGACCGAATGAAATCATCTTAAGCGGTGATCGAACAATCACCAATGGTATCAACGTCACACCTGCAGAGTGGGTAGCTCTGGTCCAAGAGTCTTTAAATAGTCAGGCGGGCATTAATCTAAATGGCAGTGGAGTAGCAACAAGTGGATTTGTTTTCCTCAATGACCGGACCATGCCAGGCAGTAATTTCACTTCCTTCACCATACCGGCAACCGTGATTGCTAAAGTCGAAACATTGGCACCATTAGCAATTACCGGCAGTGCGACAATTAACGGCACACTTGATTTTTCCTTCCCCGGCACTTATAGCTCAAGCGGCACAACAACCGTTAGTTCCGGTGCAACTATGAACTTTACCAGCGAAGGTACAATTTCGGCACCAACCTTAACAGTGAACGGCTCATTGCTCTTCCGCAACATGGGAACAATGAATCTCACCAATCTCAACATTACCGGTAACATTGTGGCTGGACAGTGCTGCCAACAAACGATCACTATTAATGCACTCGTCACTGGTATCTTTATCACAGGCGATGCTCCAGGGACCGCCACGATTACAGCACCTGGTGGAATTTTCATCAACATGACCGCCAATCATGTTTTGACATTCAGTAATAAGCTCAATTTCAGCGGACCAATGACCATTGACTCAGGCGGTGGACTGAGCGGAATCGACTTTGCTGCAAATGCAGTTTTGGCACCAGGATCTGATCCTAATTCATCACTGACTGACTTAAATGCTATGTCTTGGAGCTTTGGCAGCAATGCAAGTGTTAGCGCTACATCCATTTCAGCTGCTGGAGCCATGTTTGGTCCTGGCAGTCTAACAACCACTGTCGGAGACTTTACACTCAACAATCCAAGTTCCCTCAGCTGTGCCTGCATAAGCGTAGATTCAATCACATCAGCCGGCAATATTAATATCATTCGTCCCAATGTCGGAGGAGGGGCTGCCGGTCTACAAGCTGGTTCGATTACAACTGGTGGAGAAATTACGGCCGACGTAGCCGGACAATTTGACATTACTAATACAAGCGGCAGTTATGAAACCCTCACATTAGGAAGCATGACCGTAGGTGGCGATCTGAATATAGCCAACTACAACGGTGCGGTACAGATCAATGATAACAAGGTCATCCTTTCTCGCGGCAGTATAAATATTGGCACTGCCGAACTTTACAACGACGGTTATTTAAACTCCAATCCAGTGGGCACTACGGGTTCGATTTCGGTTTCAAATCCACTGGGCGATCTTTATATCGGAAATATCGGCTATGTCTCGGCCGCACAGGGCGGGCTGGGCAATCAAGGTTCGCTGTCCCTTAGTGCCGCGGGCAACTTGGACGCTGAATTTTTATATGTATATTTAGATGCACCAAGTGGAAATTACAAAGGTGGCGATGTCAATTTATATGCAGAGACGATGACGTTCTGGGAATCACAAATTAGTGTCAACGGTTCAGGAACTGGATCCGGCGGATCTATTAGTATCACTACCACAGGCAGTCAACCCGATTTCCCTGGCAATCCAACTTCTGACATTGTTATCGGTAATGGAAATGTCTTCGGTTCGTTTACGGATTTAGTATTATCTCTGTCGGCAATTGGAGGGACATTAGGTGGAAGCGCAGGGTCAGTTTTTCTTTCTTCCGGTACAAATCTAACAGTCGATCCAGCATTTCTCAGTCTTAGTCCTGGCGTCGGTGGCAGTGGTGGCACTATTTCACTCACGGGTAATTCCACGGGTGATGGTGGCAATATTCAGGTAACGGGCGGATTGAATGTCAACGCAAGCGTAAGCGGCAATGGCCATGGCGGATCAATTTCGATTATCTACAACGATAGTGCCAATGATTTTCTAATCGGCTCAAGTGGCGCCAACAGTTTCATCAACGGTAGCCTTAGCGCCAATGGCGCTGGTACTGGAAATGGTGGCTCAATTACCATTCTCGGCCTGGCTGGTCCCATGTCCGTGATCAACTCCACTCAACTTTCCGCAACAGGAACCGATGGTTCCATTTTCTTCCAGTCCAATTCTAATAATCTTTCTCTCACAGGAAACGGCTTCCTGACTGCCGATGCTATTGGATTCAGAAGCACTGCCGATGTCACTGTTAACCAACTCGAGGTTAATGGCACAGTTACCGGTCAAGCAGCGGGATATTTCTCGATTACTACTCTGGCGTCTCTAACTTTAGGAAATATTTTGGCAGGCACTACTGGTTCCGGCTCGATCACAGCCACAATGAGTAACGGCAGTTTGAATGTCGCAGACTCAGCGCAACTATTTGCCCAAGATGGCATCACATTACAAAATCTCGATACGGTCAATGGCACGATTGCAATTGGACAAAACGCTTCGATTGGTGCTTCGCTCGGCGACGTATATATAGTTATCGGCTCTATCCCAGGAAGTCCGATAACTGGAAGTCCACCAGCGAACACCACAGTTATAGAATTGGCGGGCGGTCAAGCTTACTTTGGTACTAATGGTATAACAGATACTACCCCACAAAATACCGTGTTGGCTTATGCTGCCGATGTTGTATTCGATACTAATGGTTTGCCGGCAGCTAATATATCTCTTGGTGGTGGCACTTATATTAGCGCAAATAACACGTTTACTCCTACGCTCACCCTCGACAGCCTCGATCTGACAGATCCAACGGTAACGGCCAATGTACTGACATTGCAAGGGCTGGGAGAGATTGGCGGCACACTCATCACAGATGGTTTTGGCATTGCCACTGGTGGCAATTTGATTATTTCGCCATCCATCCTTAGCGGTACACTCTCCTCAGAAAATATTCCGCAGTTCGTCACCCTAACAATGCTGGGATTCTCCACTGGTACAATCGACTATGACATCACAGCTTCGAGTACAACCAAACAAGTATTAATAGAAGGCACCCATGAATTTAAGGGTAGCGCCAACTACCAAGTCTCTTACATGACTATTACAACCGATCAGTCGTTCCCGGCACTGGAGGTAACCAGCACCGGTATACTATCCTATCAAGGAAACTATTTTGCTCTCACAACCAATGGTGATATCGCAGTCGATGGTGCACTATCGTTCAGCCCAGGTGCCAGAGTATTTATGGAAACGACCGGTGCCGGCAATATTAATATTACGAGCACCTTAACGACTACTCCTTCAGCTCTCGTTAGCGATGGCGATCTTCACCTCACATCAGCCGGAACGCTTTCTGTCGCTGATATTATTGCCAACGGCAATTCAATCGGTCACGGTGGGGGAGCGGATATTATCCTCACGGCCGCTGGCGATATCAGCACAGGCAGTTTGCAATCGATGAGCGCCACCACTAACGGCAGCGGTGGTGTTATTGATATTGAATCAACCGGCGGTTCCGTTACGCTAGGTGGATTCGTCGACGCAAGCTCAAGAGCGGTATCAGGAAATGGTGGCGGCGGTGACGTATCGATACAAGCTCTAGGTGACATATCGATTGTCTCAATCAATGCAATCGGCAATGACTATGGGACGGATACCTATGGTGGCTCTGTATCCATTAATTCAACCTCAGGCTCCCTAATTGCCACAAGTCCAATTCAATCATTCATTGACGTTTCCACGGATAATGCTTCAGTCAATAATCCCAGCGCTAACGGTAAAGGATACGGAGGCTCAGTTGATATAAGCGTTTTATCAATTCCAGCTGGTGTAAACAACAACTTGACTATCCGCGCCGAAGGTGGCCATGCCGGTGGCGATGGTGGTTTTGTCACCATCAATATGAGTGGCAATGCAGACCTTGGTTTTATTAGCACTTCTGCCGATCCATTAGGTGCGACCTCCGGAATCGGTAAGGGCGGAGATATTGATATCTTTACCAATGGCACAATTGCGGCCGAAAGTTTCCGGGCAACTGGTGGTATCACTTCCGGAAGTGGTGGCAACATATCAGTCACCTCCAATACCTCATCCTTGTCTGGCACATTTATCAATGCCGGTGCCACAAACGGATCGGGTGGGAACATTACATTATACGCAGATGGCAATTTGACTTTCACCGGATACATTGCCTCAGCATCCATAGGCAGCTATGGTGATGGCGGCGCTGTATCATTCTATTCAGCTAATGGCTCGGCGCAAGCAACTTTCATCGACACTGCATCATTTACAGCAGGCACTGGCGGTTCAATAATTGTTAATGGCAAAACTGGGGTGACAATCAATTTCCTCACTTCCTATGGTGGCGTTTCAACTGGCGATGGAGGCAATATAACTGTCACAAGCCAAGGCGACATTTCAGTTTTGCAATCAGGCTCAGCCGCACGCGCTCAAGCAGCCAACGCGGTCAACAATGCTGGAAACATTTCAATAACCACCACCGGTGGATCGATAACCATGGATACCTCTGGGCTTGCTTTAGACGCCTCTGCAGATACCAATGGCAAAGGTGGCTCAATTAATATTTCTGCTTCAGTAGGCTTTACGGCTTCGGGCATTCGGTCTTCGGGTGGCTCAGAAAGCGGTAATTCAGGCTCCATTAATCTCACTGCAATTGACATTCAGACTGGCGATATACAAAGCAATCCTGGATTGTCGGGAGATGGTGGCAACATAACCGTTACTGCTACGGGCAACTTCAGCTCTGGTCAAATTTATGCAAGCGGCGGGGGGTATGGCAATGGTGGAGTGATTGACATAAATGCCACAGGCAACATCGACGCACAAAGCATATATTCAAATGGCGGGTCGTATGAAGGGAATTCCTCATCAATTACATTGGTTGCCGGGGGATTTATTGATACTGGCGTTGTTAGTACCTATGGAAATAGCGGCAATAGTGCCGACGTAAGTATGACCGCAGGCGGCACAATCAGTGCAAACGTCTTTGCTGATGCCGGGCCTTATGGTAGTTTTGGAGGAAACATTACACTAATTTCTACTGGAGCTGATATAGCTGCCTCCAATATTGATTCGGATGGATACAATTACGGAACTGCTGGTGATATTGTTCTTCAAGCGGCAACAGGGATTTCAGTCACCCATATATGGTCCTATGGTGGCACAAACGCAGGTAATGCTGGAGATGTCTCACTTTCCACAACATCTGGTGCGATTGATTATACATTTATAGAAGCATCGGCATTCTCGACCGGAGGCACGGCAGGAAATGTCTCGCTTGCCGGTGACAGCGTCAGTGGTGGCTACATCACGACATTCGGAGCAACGGGAATTGGTAATGCCGGCAACATAAGCATAACTGCGACGGGGTACATTGACCTCAGCAACTATATTGACGCTTCAGCCCACGGAACAGGAAGCGGCGGTAATGTAACGCTCAGTTCATCGGCAGGAACCGTATTAGTAAGTGGCGATATAAACACCTCAGGTCGGGGGTCTGGTTACGTAGCAGGTAATATTCAGATTACATACAATTCAGCGAATGCCTTTGTTGTTGATCCAATCCCAAGTAGTTTAAACGGTGTCATAGGTTCTATCTTTGCGCAAGGAACATCAGGAGCAAGCGGTGGCACAATTGCCATCGCAAATACCGGAGCCAACATGGTTCTGGACTTAAAAGGAACCATTTCAGTTACCTCTGATAGCGGTGCATCGGGAACAATAGCATTTTCTCAAACTGGGACTGTAACTATTTTAGGTGATGCAAATGGTGAATTGCTCGGACCAGTTTCAGCATCTGGCAGCGCGATTACTGTTGACATACAAAAAGCTGGTAGCACGCTTAATCTTGGAAGCATGGAAGCGACTGCTGGTTCAATCACAATCACTTTAGGTAGCAGTGCCAGCACGATTCGCGTACTTGGTGGTGCGGGACTTTCAGCAACAGAAGGAAATATCATCCTTGAAAATGACAATGTGAGCAGCGGATCAATTATTCTCGAAGAGAACTCTCAACTCGGTGCAGTCAGCACAGGCTCGACAGTAGGAAAAGTGATCATTGTTATGGGACCACCACCTGGCTCCCCACTCACCGGATCCACACCAGCCAATACGGTAGTTAACAGCACAAATGGTGGCGTGGCTTATTTCGGTACCAATAGCATTTCCGATCAAGCGCCGACAAATACAATCACCGTCGATGGCGGCCACGTTATATTCAACACCGATACTGCGGCTTCATCTGCAATTCTCTTGGGTGGTAATGTTGCAATAAGTTCAACACAATCAGGCAGTGGCCCTGTGCTCATAGTGCTAGATAGCCTTGACTTAACTGATCCGGCGATCACCACCGCAATTCAAACCAATATCACAAATGGTTTCATTTTAGGTTCTCTCACAGTCAATGGTGGTGGCGTTGCCACTGGTGGCACAATCACTCTTGATCCATCGGTTTTAGCACCAACCCTTACTGGTGAAAATATTCCAGCCAATGTCACTGTCGAATTGAAAGGATTCTTGTCTGGAAATCCGCTAGATATATCCGTTACGGCAACAAGCTACACAAATCAGGTGATCATTTCCGGTACGCATGCCTTTATTGTTGATGCCAGTCCATCTGATGCATTTATCAACGTTACTTCCGATCAGACAAGTCCATATATCGTCATTGCCAGTGGTGGCATTCTTTCATCAGATGCGGCGCTAACAGTTACCGCCAATGGCAGCATGTCGCTTGGTGGCAACGTAACGGCAGGGACAACACTTTCAATGTCGACAACGGCAAACAACGGCAACATTGCCATTGCCAGCACGCTCACCGGCACCACATCGGTAAGTTTGTCTGCTCACGGCACAGGTTCAATTACACAAACTTCTGGTAGCATTTCCACAACTGGTACTTTGTCTCTCACAACAGCAGGTGGAAATATCGGCAGCCCAACACAGAATATTGTCACCAATGCACCAACAATTACAGCAAGCACCGGCGGTGGTGCCAATGCCAGCAGCGTCTATATAAATAGTACAGCCGGTAGTGGCGTGACTTTCTCAGGCACTAATCAAGCCGGCACATCGGGAACATTCTTTGTTAATGCCAGCAACAACATCGTCACCGGCAGCTCATCCACAATTTCTGCCGCCACCGTCATTCTCAATTCTGTCTCTGGCAGCATCGGCACCAGCACTACTTCGCGATTGGAAATTGCCGGCAGCTCAACCACGAATCTAACAGCTTCCGCTCCTAATGGTGCCATCTACATCGACAGCGCGGCACCAATTGCCCTGCAAGGAAACTTAGTTGGCTCAACCATGTATGCCAATGCCACTCAAGGTAATTTTGATCTCACCTCTGCCGGACAAATCACTTCATCGTTCAGCGTTGGCACCAACTCGGCTGCCATTAGTACGATAGGAAGCGCACAAGAAGGATTAGCTTATAACCCCAGCGGTACCAGAGCCTATCTATCACACACAAACGGTCTCATTGACGTAATTGACACATCGACCAATGTTATTTTGACCACCATTACATCCGTCGGAACAGTCCTCGTAGGTATAACAGTAAATCCTGCTGGCACTCTTGCATACGTGGCTGATTATGGCTCTGCCTCCGTAAAGATAATTGACCTATCAAACAATACCGTTAGTGGGTCAATTACAGTGGGTACTCAACCAATTGGTATTGCATTCAATCCTACAGGAACTGTTGCTTATGTCACAAATTTTGGTAGCAACTCAGTATCTGTTATCAATACAAGCACTAACCTAGTCACGGCGACAATTACCGTTGGTGCTACCCCGGCGACGCCAGGCATGAATTCTAGCGGTTCTACCTTATATGTACCGAATTATGGAACTAATACAGTCTCTGTAATAGACACTGCCACCAATACTGTTTCAACCACTATCACTGTCGGCAACAATCCGTCGATTGTTAGAGTCAGCCCTAATGGTCAATTAGCTTATGTGACGAACAGAGGTGGCGATTCCATCTCGATAATTTCAACTGCCACCAATACAGTGTCCACAACCATTATCGGTGTCATGGGACCGCTCGGTGTTGCATTTAATCCTTCCGGTACGATGGCATACATCACCAATAATCTTGCTCCTGGCTACGTGTCAGCCGTAGATACAACAACAAATACAGTTGTCTCCACAATGCCAACCACAATTCAACACCCATGGCCTGTAGATGTTAACCCATCCGGTGCTCAAGCATATGTGGGAATTGACCACACAAATCAACAAGTAAATGTAATCAACATTCCGATTCCAACCATTCAGTCTACATCCGGAGCAGTCACCTTATCGACCTCTGCAGGCGCGATTGGCAGTGCAACAACACCTGTGTCCACAAAAGCTGCAACGCTCACTATCAATTCAGCAAGTGATGCGTATGTCAGCAATGTTGGTTCTACAACCTTGGCTGCAACCGGAAGCGTACATAATTCTGCAGTTGGTACTTTCCAGGTTGCTACAACTCCAGATCTAACAACCGGCAGCGGACGAATCACCGTCAACGATACTGTCACCGTATCTGGTGGCACCATAAATCTTCAATCAAGCGAAGGTCAATGGGGCAGCGTCAATCAGGGTGGAATTGTTCAACAACCGGGTGCCTCTCTGACGGCAAGTACAGTCAATCTAAATGACGCACTATTTACCAACGCTGCCGGTGTCGGGGCATATGTTGGTGCCGGTACTGGTAGCGGAACAATTGGTACATCAGGACAGAATATCCTCACAACAGCTTCCACTTTGACTGCACGAACCCAAAGCGATGTATATGTTACCAATCTGGGAGCCGTTGGTCTTGGCACATCGTTTGCTGGATTCTCATCGAGCTTCAACCTGACTACAACTCCGGATGGTAGCGGAAATGGTGGCATTCAAATTAATTCCGCAGCAACTGTATCGGGAAGGACAATCTTACTCACGTCATCATCCAGCGGCACAGGCTCAGGCTCGATTACACAACAGGATGCTTTGACGACAGCAACAATACGTACACAGACAGGACAGTCTGCAACATCCGTGTTTACTGCTACAGGCACAGGTAGTGGAGCGGATAATATATCGCTCGGCATTCGAAACAACAATGTATTCAGCGGCATATTTGTAAGAGCAAATGCAGCCGGGTCAGTCACTCTGCAATCAATAGGAGATGTAGGAGTAGCAACCGGGGCATCGTCAGCCGGAACTACGTACGCTTTGACAACAACACCGGATAGCGGCGGGCATGGTGCAATTCGAATTGTCTCCGGTGGAACTATAACAGCGCCAACCGTCAACTTAACGTCATCTTCAACCGGAGGCGGCATTGGCTGGATTGGTCAGGACGATGCGATCACTACTGTCACTATAAATGCGGCAACACTAAATGTTAGTGCTCCCGGCACAGGTAACGGTACTTTCGTCTTTACAGGTAATCCGATACAACTGGGTACAACAAATGGTACTTCGCCATTGACATTGAATGCCAATTCAACTTCATTTGTAAATATCAGAAATGTCGGCTCAGTTAACTTATCTGGTGCCTCCACAGCAGGTACAGGTCAAGCATTTACGCTAAATTCCGTAGCCGATTCCGGTGGTAATGCAACAATCAACTTTAATAACTCTTCGAGCATAACGGCTAACACTGGCGGCTCAGTAACCCTTGATGCTAAGGCAATCACGACCGGAACCAGCACCACTATTACGGCTGTCGCAGGCAATATCAATTTAACCGCAAGCACTGGTTCGATAGCAGTTGGTACAGTGGCCAGCAGCTCTGTTGCCACTGGTTCTTCCGGAGACATAAACATAACAGCACTGAATGGCAATATATCAGCCACGGTTATTCGTGCAAATGGAGTTACATCTGGTACGGGTGGCGACATTACCATCGAAGCAGGAGGAAGTATAACAACCTCAGGAAATATTGAGACTCGAGGCAAGGGCACATTTGCTAGCGGAATACTGTCCGTAACAGCCGGCACCAACATTAATCTCGGTGCGAACAACTTACTTGCTCTTTGCGACAGCTGCACACAGCCAAGCATGACTGTAACTGCTGGCGGATCCATTACTGCCAAGAATATTGACAATATAGTTCAAGGAGGAAATGGAAACGGGGGCGATTTGACGGTCATAGCCGGTGGTGACATTACGACACCGAACGGTGGGATTTATACTTGGGTTGCCGGCCCTAGCGGCAATGGTGGCAATTTAACTGTAACTTCTGGCGGCAATATAACTGCCGATTGGTACATCACATCAAATGGTGGCAATAGTAGTGGTGATGCCGGCGACATGAACGTTAGTGCAGCTGGCAATATCTATGCCCGGCTGGGAATCATCTCCTGGGGAAATGGTGGCAGTAACGGCGGCGACATGACCTTAGTAGCAGGTGGCAGTATCACCACAGATAGCACAACAGCCAACCGAGGCATTGACACTTCATCGTATGGCACAGGCGGTACTGGCAATGCTGGCACTATGAGCCTGCAAGCTGGAACAAATATCACCGCAAATTACATTGCCTCGGCTTCAACTGGCACTCTCGGCAATGGTGCGCAGATGACCCTTGTCTCAACCAATGGCAACATAACTTCCGTTGGAGCGATTTACTCATCTTCTGCCAGTGGCAATGGTGGTGACATGGTTCTTAGAGCACCAAATGGCACAATTGCTGCACAAAATAATGCTTGCTGCTTTGGTGACAACGATCCTTTGTATCCAATTTCTGCCTCAGGTGCTGGTACTGGTGATGCCGGCAATATTACACTTCAATATTCATCTGGCAGCGCCTTCATCGTTGATGGTACAAACCATACTCTCACTAATGGCGCTGGTGGTGGCATTTCCGCAGCAGCCGCAGGATCAGGAAATGGTGGCATTATTACTCTGGTTAATAGCGGCGGTGATGTTAACGTAACATTGAATGACGCAGTAACTGCTCAGTCCACATCCGGCACAAATGGCTCGGTAAACTTCAATTATCTGCAATCAGGAATTGGCAGCCCACCGGCAGTAAACCCGGCAAGCAACGTCAATGTGACAGGAAATAGCTCCGGTCAATTGGGTGGAGTCGTATTTGCATCGGGCGTAACGATAGATATTGATTTGCCGAATGCCCCGATTATTCTTGGAAATTTGACTGCCACTAACGGCTCAGCCTCTGTAGTCGTAAATGGAGACATTGTTGTCGTACCTGGAAGCACGCTTAGCGTGACTGAAGGCGACTTACTTTTACAAGATCTAAATACTGTAGATGGCGCAATTACCATTGGCGAAGGAAGCACGCTTTCGGCTACAACTACCGGATCAACTTTCGGCAATGTCTACCTCGTCATCGGTACGATACCAGTATCTCCTGTATATGGCTGGGCACCAGCGTATACATTTGCTAATCAACTTAATGGTGGCAAAATTTATTTTGGCGCCAATGGTATCGGCGATGCGCCTACACAAAATACTGTCACCGCTGATGGTGGCAATGTGATATTCAACACAGCTTCGCTTGCCAGTTCCGCGATTACATTAGACGGCGATGTGACAATCAATGCCACCGCCGCACCACATGGATCGACAGGACCGCTTGGAAGCCTTGACCTTACAGATCCTTCAATTACTTCGCAAATTCTTGCCCTAATTGCCGGCACCACAATAACCGGCACACTTGATGTCGACGAATTCGGTGTAGCAACCGGTGGCAATATTACAATTGCTCCTTCAGTCTTGGCTAACACCCTGGTCGGTTACAACATTCCAGAAAACGTTACCGTGAACTTTCAAGGATTCACCTCCGACAATCAAATCACGATTAACTTAACTGGTGCCAGCTACACGACACAAGCCGTTCTTTCCGGCACTCAGCAATTCTCTGGTGGCGGCGTCGGTCTGGTTGTGATCAATTCCAACCAAGCTGGTCCGGTATTGCAAATCAACGACACTGGCAGCGTCTCTGGTGATGGTGGTGTTAGTATCGCAGTTGGCGGCAATGTAGTTGCCAACGGAATTGTTTCATCGACTGACAATTTAACAGTTCGTACAGTTGCCGGAAATGGTGGTATCGCGGTTGGTGCCAACATAGCTGGTACGGATTTGACAATTCTCACCACACAAGGCAGCGGCTCCATATCAAGAACCTCCACGACCACAACAACTGGTGTCGTATCCGGTACCACAGTCAGTCTCAATGCTGAGACTGGTTCGATCGGCACAGGCGCTTCGAACATTCAAACTGCTACTTCGACATTGACGGCTAATACTCTTACCGGCAGTGCCTTCATCACAAACACCGGCGCCTTGAACTTAGCAACCTCATCTGTAGGCAGTACACTGCAAGTGCTGAACAACAATGCAATTACCACAACCGGTGCAGTAAATGCAGGCATCGTCAAGCTGACAACAACTGCCAACAACGGCAGCATTACTGTAGACTCGAATGTCACCGGTGCCACCTCAACCAATTTAACAACTCAAGGCACTGGCATCGTGACAATCAACTCCACAAGAACAGTGGCAACAACATTAGGAAATGTCAACGTCATTGCCTACGGTGTTGATATTCAAGGCGCAATTAATTCCGGAACACGTTCAACACAATTGCGTCCAAACTCAAATGAAAATATCACTATCGCCAATACCGGTGCCTCGGCTGATCCATTTGAAGTAAGCGCAACTGAACTCTCGCGCATCACCGCAGGTACCTTATTAATCGGCGACTTTGGTAAGAACGCTCCAATCACCTTGGCCGGCAACATGAATGTCTCTGGCTCTGGTGCAGGCGCCTACAGCCTTGTATTCGTTAGTGGTGGCACTTACACACCAAATGCAGGAACTACGATTAACCTCGGCACGAGCAGATCGTTATCAGTCTCAACGCAAGGCGCAGTCAGCACAGGTGCAGTAACTGGCGGCACATTCATCAGCTTCAGTTCCGCTCAAGCTATGACCGTCAACGATGACATAACAGTCGGCACAAACGGCACCATTATTGTCCGCGGCACTTCTATTAACATCACCGGCACGCTAAACGCACCAACCGGTGAAATTCAATTGGCACCATATGGAACACGTTCGATTGCTCTTGGTGGCACTGGTGGTAATGCACAATTTGAAGTTACCAATGCGTTCCTATCAAACATTTCTGCCAACTCCCTCGTACTTGGCGATGCCATGGTTCCGGGTGGAATTACAGTTATCGCCGGCACGAATCTTTCCGCCACCAATGTCTCGCAATACAATTTGCAAAACGGCGGTAACATCACAAATGCAGGCACACTGACCATGGGTCTAAAATCAATGCTCATGCATGCTCAGGGCTCTGTCACCTCGGGAACTATTAATGGTGGCACGTTCGTATCGCTTCAAGCTCAAACTAATTTGGATGTTAACGGCGCTATCACAATGTCAGGCGGATCGTTCTCTATGCAGGCTGCATCAGTTAACCTCACAGGCAGCATAAATGTCGGACAAGGCATTGTCTACTTCGTTCCATCTTCCGATGTGGCAATCTCAGTCGGAGGCGCAAGCGGCAGTGCACCATTTGCTATAACTGATTCCATGTTAGCCAGCGTCACAGCGACGGCAGTTGCCATTGGCAATCTGAATGTTAGCGGTGGACTGACAGTTGAAGCGGATCTCAATCCATCATCTTCCTACAATCTCTACCTACTTAATGCTGGACCAATTTCAACAGCAGGACAGACCATCACAGTTGGCTCACGCACACTTGGCATACAATCCGGCTCAACGGTAACCACAGGTGCAATTTCCGCAAGTGGCGGTCAAGTCACAGTCCTCGCTGGCGGCACGCTTACAGTTGATGGCGCAATCACCAACTCAGGCGCCGGCACTGTCACCCTTGCAACAACCGCCGGTAGCAACGGCGACGTTGTCCTCAATGCATCCGTATCCGGCGGCAATATTGCCACACTTTCAGCCAGTGGTTCAGGCGATATCAGTCAAACAGCCGGTACATTATCTGCTACCAGCGTCGTACTTTCAAGTGGCACAGGAAACATAGGCACGTCTTCTGCTCCGCTCGACGTAGTCGCTTCTAATCTACGTGCAAATACTGCCGGTTCAGGTACAGTCTTTGCCGAGGTTACAGCTTCGTCCCTCACGCTTGGCTCATCATCTGCTGGTACTGACTTAAGCGTCACAGCCAGCGGCAACCTTACCGTCGGTAGTATCGCCACCCTCAACGGTGACATTACCTTGGTAGCAAATGGTGCGCTCCTTGTTCAACCAGGCAAAATAATATTTGCCAATGAAGGCAATCTCGTTCTGCAGAATACAAATACCGCAAGCGGCACAATTGTAATTGGACTGAATAGCGAATTGGAAGCATATACCGACAGCAATCCAAACAAAGGCAATGTAACAATCTTCATCGGTACAGTTGCCCCAACCCCAACCAACACAACAGCACCGGCAAACGTTGATGTAAATGCAGTTGGTGCGGGTCAAGCATACTTTGGAGCTAACAGCATCCTTGCTCTCAAGCCAGGTTCCGAAGATAACGTGATCAATGCCATCGATAGAGATGTTGTATTCGACACAGGCTCACGTCCAGCCTCCGCTATTACCTTGGAAGGTAATAACGTGATCACTGCTGACCCACCAGTACGACCAATCGTCAGCATACAGCCGTCGGATTCAGGACCAGACTCTCTTAACATGACCAATGGTGTGAATCTGAATCCAACATCCGGTGGCACAGATTCTGGCTCAACAGGCTCGGGATCAACGGGTTCAGGAGCAACTGGTTCTGGTTCGACTGGCTCCGGTTCAACTGGCTCTGGATCGACAGGTTCCGGATCGACAGGTTCCGGATCGACAGGTTCCGGATCGACTGGTTCTGGATCGACAGGCTCGGGTTCGACTGGTTCTGGTTCAACCGGTTCCGGATCGACTGGCTCTGGTTCAACAGGCTCGGGTTCGACTGACTCTGGATCGACTGACTCCGGATCAACTGGTTCTGGATCGACTGGTTCCGGATCGACTGGTTCCGGATCGACAGATTCCGGATCGACTGGCTCTGGTACCACCACGACTACAACGGGTGGACGCAACGGAAGGAATGGTGGCACGACCACAACTACGACAACAACTGCAGGTGGCCGTAGTGGCAGAAATAGTGGCGGTACAACAACCGGTACTACTGGCGGCACAACAACAACATCCGGTGGTCGCAGCGGAAGAAATAGTGGCACGACTACAACCACAGATTCCACCACCACAACCACATCTGGCGGCCGTAGCGGACGCACGAGCAGCACCACTACAACAAGTGGTTCATCTGATTCCTCATCCACGACTACAACTGGAAGAAAAGCTAGAACAAATGTTCCGGTTGCCTTTACACCAGTGACCACCACGCCTGGCATCTTCATGATTAGCGTTGGCACAGCTCTAGTTGAATACAGCCCAGCTGCTCAACTCAGTGCCAAAGAAATCGGTGTAGTATCACTCGATAGCGGTGAAGCAATGATTATCGCCTCAGATGACACCGTGATCAATACCGGCGGACATCAAATTACCGTTGCTGGTGGAACCATCGCTCACATCTCCCAAGAAGATGGAGTGACCAAGGTTCGCAACCTTTATGAACAAACACCCGGCAGCAAAGGCGTACGCGCACTTGTTGATGGACAATTAGTTGCCACCTCAGCCGGTACCGAAATAATTGCTAGCTTCGATGCCAATGCACTCAATGAATCGGTCAAGAAAGATGCCATAGGCCGCCGTCAAATGCAATCGTTTGATGTTGGTGGCGCCAAAGTCGCAACTTGCGAAATATCGCTTGTGTCACTCGTTCCTAACTCGGATTTGTTGCCACTGGTCATGCACAGCAAACAAAAGAATGATCGTGCAATCGCTGAGAAACTGATCAAGATGGCTGCCTGCCTCTCAACAGCAACCTCTAGTCACGGTCCTTACAAGAGCGGCGAATAGTTGGATATATATATAGGCGCTCTATTGCTTTAGTTGAAGCTTAATTTCAGCAACTCTTGCAACAAGATGAATTCTTGCGGCACGCGATTACCCAATTTTGCAAACCATGCTTTGTGCAAGTTCACTTCTTCACGCCACATTGAATTATCGACAGCCATGAGTTTGTCAAAATTCTTCGGCGTGACAGACTCCAAACCGTTCCAATCCATATCTTCATAGCGCGGCATCCAGCCCAATTCGGTTTGAACAGCACCGGCTTCACCGTTGATTCTATCGGTTATCCACTTAAGCACACGCATATTGTCGCCAAATCCTGGCCACAAGAATTTACCTTGTTCATCCAAACGGAACCAATTGACGGAAAAGATGCGTGGAGGATTCTTGATCTGGCGGCCGAATTGCAACCAATGACGGAAGTAATCACCCATGTTGTAGCCGCAGAATGGCAACATTGCCATTGGATCACGGCGGACTTCACCCACCTTACCAGTTGCTGCAGCAGTCGTCTCAGATCCCATGGTAGCCGCCATGTATACGCCAAAATTCCAATTGAAGTTTTCTATAACTAATGGAACTGTGGTACTTCTTCTGCCACCAAACACGAAGGCACTAATTGGTACCCCGTCGGGATTATCCCAGTTCGCATCCAAAGAAGGACACTGTGTGGCCGATACGGTAAAGCGCGAATTTGGATGGGCTGCCTTGCGACCGCAATCTGGTGTCCATGGTTTGCCCTGCCAATCAATTAATGTGCTAGGCGGCGTGTCAGTCAATCCTTCCCACCACACATCACCATCTGGTGTCATTGCCACGTTTGTGAAAAGGCAATTTTCACGCAAAGTTTTGATGGCGTTCGGATTTGTCTTTTCTGATGTACCTGGTGCAACACCGAAATATCCGGCTTCCGGATTGACGGCATAAAGTTTGCCATCCTTGCCCTTCTTGATCCAAGCGATATCATCGCCAATGGTTGTCACTTTCCAACCTGGCATTGATTTTGGAGGAATCAACATGGCTAGATTTGTCTTGCCACAAGCGCTTGGGAATGCAGCAGCGATATAGCTCTTCTTGCCCTTAGGCGATTCAAGTCCGAGAATCAGCATGTGTTCGGCAAGCCAATTCTCTTCCCGTCCCATAAACGATGCAATACGCAGAGCAAAACACTTCTTACCGAGCAATGCATTGCCACCATAACCAGAACCATAAGACCAAATTTCTCTGGTCTCAGGGAAATGGACAATATATTTTTCTTCCGGATTGCAAGGCCAAGCAGAATCTTCTTGTCCGGGTGTAAGTGGTGCACCAACCGAATGCAAGCACGGAACGAACTCACCATCTTCACCGAGTGCTTCAATTACTGCCTTGCCCATGCGGGTCATAATGCGCATGCTGACTGCTACATAAGCAGAGTCGGTAATTTCCACACCGATGTGAGCAATGTGCGAACCAAGCGGACCCATGCTGAATGGCACGACATACATTGTGCGTCCACGCATGCAACCATCAAACAAGTGAGTCAATTTTTCCTTAGCTTGCTTTGGGTCCATCCAATTGTTGTTGGTGCCCACATCATCTTTATTGATAGTGCAAACAAAAGTGCGGTCTTCAACGCGTGCCACGTCGGATTCATCCGAGCGTGCCAAGTAGCTGTTCGGCCGTTTTTCTTGGTTAAGCTTAATCAGCTTGCCATCCTCGACAAGCTCCTGACAAAGCCTATCGTATTCCTCTTGCGAACCGTCACACCAATATATACGATCTGGCTTGGTAAGCGCAGCAACGCTTTCTACCCAGCCTCGCAAACGCGGATTCGGTACTGGATAAGCCATTGCACCACCTGAATTAGAATCGGACTTGGTTCCTGCTTTATCGATACTTGCTCTCATCTTTTTACACTCTATAAAACTGAAGCTGTGTGTACTAATAGGTTCAATTTTACAAGGTCATCTTTGGTCAAATTGAGCTGTAATCAAAGAGTGCTCTCATAATATAAAAATCTTAGATCGGCAGTCAAGAAGAAAGACCGCTGTCTCGGCAGCGGTCTTTCGATCCTATTCACAACCAATCAACGAATCTGTCTGATCAGCTATGGAACTGAAGCACGGTAGTGGTTGAATACAAGTACTGAACAGTGCCACCAACTGGTGTGGTAGTCACACTCCAACCATTTCCGGACCAACTGGCACCAGCAACAGTGCCCGTATAGAACAAGAGACCACCGACTGCAAAGTAACTCTGAGCGGCACTAACACCCCAAACGTTTCCATACAAGTTGACAGCGCAGGCATTACCAACATAATAAATGCCACTCTGTCCACCGGAAGTAACATATGAATAACCTGGAGTTCCAGGGTGATATGTTACCGGCGTGTCACCAGTTCCGGCGCTAGGAATCGGACAGGTCAACTGCCATTCGGCGGCCAATGCAGGACATTTTGGTGTACTCCAACCTTGTGCCGCACTGGTTGTTTGTCCAGCACCCTCGCACCACGGAGTGTCAATCGCTAGCTTCGGTCCATTGTCGGCTTGCATGTCGGCAAAGTAACCAGCAACATTGCTATCCGCAGTACTTGTATTAGCAGTGGAAGTTGAATAGTTCATCGCAGCTTGGTCACGAGCTTGCACTTGCCAAACTGTAGAATTGATAACCGGTTTGCGAGCAACCAGTGCTGGTTTGTTAGCTTCAATCCAGGCGACGACCGCCAAATTATAAGCACCCCCTGTTATCTGATCTGGATCCGGGAATTCAGCACTAATAATATTGGTCTCAATTGCCTGTACATTCTGATATAAGTATTGACCCTTAAGGGTAGACACACCAGCAAACGGCGATTCACCGATTGATAGATTGATCTTGCCCTCTCCAGGATTAGTGCCGACAACATAGAAGCCAAACTTCAATTTGTCGTAAGGATTCTGTGCACTCGTAGCGGCAGCAATGGCGCATGGCAAGACGCTACCATCACGAACCTTGGAACCAATTGCCGGATCAGCAGTACGTTTATAGAAGTACAATCTGCTCTTGCCGCTGGAATCAGGCATGGCACACCAATCTTTTAATTGTGCGCTTGCATCTTGTCCAGTCGAAACAGTTCCTTCTTCCGCTTTCAGTTCCGCTATGGACGCAGCGCGACCTGGAGGAAGGAATTCGGCGCCAGCAAGAATATAGCGTCTGTCTGCTAGCTCTTCTACACCCATTCCGGTAAGTGCTTTTTGATTCTGACCAATCTTATCGACAATTCCCAAAAAGTATCTAGCATTTACCAACGCTGCATAAGCGCGTGGCAATTCTTTAAATGCTTTTTGCAGATTCACCTGAGAAGTTTGATCTATGCTCTTATTGACTGCTCTCAGATCAGCTGATGCTTGTTCTGCTGATGCAGTATCACCCTTTGATTGAGCTTCCTTGATCTGTGCTTCCAGTGCACTTCTCCTTGCTATAACACCTTTCAATGCGCTATTAGCATCTTCAAGTTCCTTCAACTTACCTAACAACAACTCCCAAGCATTTGCTTGCGTTTTGTCTGCAGCCAATGCACCGATGCGCATCGCATGCCAAAGGTCATACATCTGCACAAGTGGGTGGCCATCAACTGTTTGAATATCACCGTCGGTCATTTTGACCAAACGGCTCGTGTCAGGCAATACAGGTAATGCTGGAACATAGCCCCAAATTTCAGATTGCTGTCTTTGATAGGCTTGCGGGTTTTTATCGTACGCATCCAAATTACGTGGATCGTGGTCCGGATCACCCTTGCTGAAATTCATCAGCGCATCAATAGTTCCTGGACCAACAGTTTGTGTATCTGCGTATGCCGGTTGGAACCAATTATCACGATCTTGCGGTAGATTAAACGGCAAAGAAGGTAGATTGTTCGAGGCAATATTGAAACTCAATGTTGCCGGCACTTGCATGCTGTTGTTCACAATGCGTGTTTCCAATCCATAGAAACCATCTGCAGGCAGTTGTGCATTTGCAGTTGATTTCAACGATAAAGCGTTGACCACACTATCCACATTTGGACGCAGAGTCAAAGTCTTCAGCCAGTCGTAAACCAAAAACGAAAGTGCCGTACTTGGATTCGATTTAAAATGACCGTGTAGAAGCTTGAAGTCCATAGGAGTGCTCAATGTCCCTGAACCAGGAACCGGACCACCACTAGCACGATACCATTTACCAGCACGCGACCAAGGGTCAATTCCTGCTGATCCATTACTTACATTTGCCGGTGTGGTGTTCATGATGCTAACTGGACTTGTAAAATCAACAACTGTCTTACCCAAAGAACCAAGCTTGCCACCCACTGCCTGTTGGGTCGCACCCGGATTGAGACCAGGTATGCCACCACTAGCAAAGCTGACAACTAATGATCCAGATGGGAAAACAAAGTTATCACCACCGTCACACTGAGCATAGCTGACTGCATTCAAAGTAGAAGTAGGTTTCGCGGTGTTCGGCTTATTAGGATCAACCTTTCCATAAGTTACACCGGTAACCTTAACATCGACGTAGACCTTCACCGCCGTTGGTGGAAGGTTTGTATTTGCGCCTGTTGGAGCGGTATCTTTAAATTTGTCTGCAGTAATCAGGGCCACATTTTTGGCAAGTGGCACAAATTGAAATACCAAATTGCTCGCCGGTCCAGTATTGCCAGCCTTATAGTCTTTGTAGCAATCATAGTAAGCTTTGCCATTCGTGACAGGATCGGCAGATGCCGGCTTCGGACAAGGTATGTTAGAAGGTACCGACGGATCCATATAACCAGGCGTAATCACAAAGTTTAGTGGTTGATCTTTGGTATAAGTGATTGGTGGGTTGTTGGCTGTGAATGTAGCCTTAACATCACCAGGAATATCAATCTTGATACCATACTTGTCATACGCAGCACCACCGGCAACAGCAGAAATAATTGCTGTCTTCAATAAATTAGCTGCTTGCAATGCCTTAGCTTGCTCATCTTTGATCATGTATAAGATCGCGGTATTGCCGTCAACTGAATTTGTCGACGACAGCTTGCTGGCAATAATCGCATCGAGGCGCAAGGTGCCCATCAATGTATTAATGCTCTGAATCGGTCTCGGGTCTGTGCGCCCATGTTGACCAGAAGGAACGGTCAGTGCCGGCACATCATCCATTAAGCCAATTCTGCCCAACGTAGTATTCACCACAATTCGGCTCATATTCTTTGCGGCTGATAATGCCGATGCATCAATGGCTGTGGCAGCTTCTTTATGTACTCCCACTAATTGGCTGAAGTTCAGGATAATAAAGCCGACAATGACGACTAGGACGCCAATACTAACCAAAACAAGCACTAGCGTATTGCCGTGCTTTCTATCTGTTGTACTCATGGTTATGTCTCCAAAAACTAAACAAAGTTGGCCGTGTCCTTCCAAAACAAGAGCTTCTGCTTAAGCAAAAACTCTCGGAACTTCAGACATGAATTACTAAGAGGCGGAATACAAAGTGGAAGTTGATGGACTTACCGCCCAGCCCAAAATTGACTTTACAAAGATTAGCTTACTCTAATCTTTGGGGCTTGTCAATATAGATATGACTTAAATCTGCGCCTGAAAGCGAATTTTAGGCTTAATTCGTGAAGCGCCGATTAAACTTGCCGGGCTACCTCCAGACGTCCGATAAAGTCTCGGGCTGTATTGCTAATCGACTGCGTCGTGCCTAATGCCCGGCATTATCCCCTGTGTGCTCTTCTCCTTATATCCTTATATAAGGAATAGGTCCCGGCTCGCGCACCTGAGCATGCTCAGAATTGCCAGTCGGGACCAGATTGCTTTTGGTCTCAGAGCTTTAGGCTATCTGAAGCGCCGCAGTTAAAGGGCTTCAGATAAATTGGCGAGAGATGCGTCATCCGCATTCCAATCGTCGTCGCCTGTGTCAACCAAAGCCTCACCGTTGCCGGCTGACTCGTCGCCTTCGAAAGCGGTCGGAGCAATGGTATTAACTTGGGCGCTATCCAAAGTTATGTTGTTGCCGGCAAACAGACTATTAATAAGTACAGCGCCGTTTAAGGTGTTGACGATCATATTGCCTTGAGTGTTTGGCAAAGTTAGCGTACCGCTACCAGTCTTACCAATCGTTATGGTGCCCTTAACCGATCCGGTCAAGGAATTCACCGTCACACCAGAAACAACATTTATTTTTGCAGGCGTTGGTCTGCCAGTCAGTGCATTTTGAATTTGGCTCGCAGAAGTACCGGCCAAAATTTCAACACCTCCACTTGTGTTTTTGTTTTGAATTTGTTGAGCAGAGAATATATTGCCTGGCTCACCACCACCACCGCCTACACCACCGGTAATCGTAGAACCGGCGCCACCAGCAAGAATACTGACATTGCCGCCGAGAGCTGTGAATTCACTTTGATTACCCAGAGTGATGCTATTGATGGAAGAGATGATGCTCACGTTTCCACCAAGTGAGGTAAAGCTGCTTTCGTCTCCGATGTTAATTACACCAGGCGTGAGCATGGAAATATTTCCGATCACTTTCACCCAAGTAGAAGGAATTGAATCAGTTGGGCCGAATGGAACCAAACCTGGTGTCTTTGGAGTACCAGCATTGGCATTAGCACTTATGGCAATTGAACCGTTTGGTGCTAAGACCGTTACTCCCGCGCCACCATTTATTTGATTTGATCCGCCCAGGGCAACACCAAAATATCCGGTGAAAGCCACAGTGTTCAATTGCGACTGGAAGTATCCCGTGCTCAATGAATCGGAAGCGATTCTACCGCTTGGCGTATTGACTAGCAGCTGCGCGCTGGATGTGAAGACATTGTCTCCCGTCAGCATGACGTCGCTGATAGTTGACTGCAAGGTCATGTTATTGCGGGAATCAAGTGTTGCATTCATCAAAGTCAATGTGCCACCAGACTGCACCACAAATGATCCACCAGTACCCGATGGTCCTGTGTTGGAAACCATAAGAGAACCAGGCGTCATCAACATAATTGAACCTGTAGTTCTCAGTTGGCCAAAACCGGCGGTGGAATCGAAATATGGAGCAACAAATATTTTTGTCTTCGGAGTCTGCACACCCATGAGAATGCTGCCACCATTGAGATTGAGCGACATATTGCTGATGCTTGCATTTGCTACACCACCAGTTGGCGCAAAATTCTGAATGTTAATCGCTCCAGAATATTGCGTTCCAACACCAACCGTAGCCGTGAACTGCCCCGGTGTACCAGGATTTATACCGCTCAACATTGAGCCATTGCCCATGAACAAGTTGAAGCCTAAGGAGTGAGCAGTCAAGTTGATTGTCTGAGCCTTGATTATGCCGAAGTCTACCAGTGTTGCCTGTCCGGCAAAGTTGAGATTCAACGTAACATTATCGCTAGCGCTCAATTGACCAGTGACTTTCATCGATGCACTGGAAATATCCATTCTGGCAACTTTAGCTACGGCATTAGTGCCCATGTCTTCGAAATTCAAGGTACCCATAATATTGATTGGGCTGACACCAGTAAATGCCGGAGGAACTTGCATGAACATATGAGCAATCGGATTTGCGTCTGTCAGCAATATGTTTACGACCAGAGAACCTGGTCCTTGAGTCTTGCTTGCATTTTGGAATACGAACAAAGTAATTGCCCGACCCATTTCATATCCCGGAATGGCTATCGTGTTGCGTCCGCCGTTAACTGCCGTATCGGATGCTTGCCCTTGTGCCGTTAATCCAAAAGTTTGCGCACCGACAGCCGAGTCACGCGAGACTTGGAACAAGGCCAATGCCTGAGCCGGTGTAACCAATTTACGAGCCGAATTTATATCGAGGGGATTGCTGAGAACATCAATCACAATGTTGGTGCCATTTTGATTGATTGTTTGCGTGCGTCCAGATGTGGTCATCGTGATACTTGTACCAACAGTCTGGGTACCAATTACTTTTTGCGCTAAGGCGATATCTGTACCGCTCACCAAATTACCAGCAGCACCATTAACAGCGGCGCTACCAACTTGGAATAAGGCACCAGGCAAAGCATTAATCGTTGCGGTAGGTGTGAGCATGTCAAATACTGTTGGAATTGGTTGCGTACCGTTAGTAGTGATACTAATTGCCGCAGAGGTTCCATTTGTGCCGCCAACACCGGCCGTTCCACCTGTTGTGTTGACGCTGGAATTGGTTGGGTTGTTTTTGGCAAAAATTTGTACGGTGCCAGACTCCAATGTCACAGCTCCACCATTGCCAGCATTGACAGCACCAACTACATTGCCACCACGAGCATCGATGTAACCGTTAATTGAAATCGAGCCAACAGCAGCTACTACTGGCGTTGTACCAAATACATTTTGCATGGTCTTCATAAGCACGGAACCAGCATTGCCACCAGTACCTGTGCCTGCACCATTGCCACCATTAACGAGAATGTTTCCGTTAACTGTTACCAACAAGCCCGTGCCGTTATTGAGAACGATGCTACCGCCATTTCCACCTGCACCTATTAGAGAACTTGCACCACTTGTGTTAATTCCACCGGTAATGTTGACGTTGCCATCACCAGAGTTCATGGTGACATTACCGCCCTGCGTGATACCAGTTAGGGTTAGGGCACCGGCAACATTTACGCCCATCAACGATGTAGCAGTTAAGTTACCAGCAGCGGTTGTTGAACCGGCAGTTGTAATTGCTCCAAGTACAGAGATATATCCATCGGTCGAAGCAAGCATTACATCGCCACCGGCAGTTCCGTTAGCTGTAATTGAATTCAAGGCAATATCCATTGCGCCGGTTGCAGTTACCGAACCGCCAGCCGATTGAGCATTGTTGGTTGTGATCTTATTTGTGACAATCACACCACCTAAGTTTGCGTCCATAGTCAGATCGCCGGATGCTGTTAAGCCAACAGTGGTGATTGCTCCATGCACTTCCACTCCACCTTGCGGCATCGCGGTGCCGGCAGTAATCACAATGTTGCCACCCTCTGCTTTCGTGGAGGCGGTCGTTACATTGCTATCGGTGCGGAATAAGCCACCTGCGATAATCGAAATATCACCGGCATCACCTAAGCCAGCGGCAGTGATTCCCTTGCCGACAAGTACATTGCCGGAAAGCGCTATCAGTGTGACATTACCACCAGTACCAAGTCCGTTGTTGACATTGGTGGCATTGGTTTGAATGCTGCCGTTTGTTTGATACCAAACTGGCGAATTCTCACTCAGGTTGAAACCAACATTGATCTGACCACTTGAGCTGGAAATATCTACATCACCGGATGTAACTGTTCCTGAGGTAATGATGTTGCCGCCAACATCCACACCTTTGCCTTCGCCAATTCCGCCGGGCGTATTACCAACCAAGGTAACTGAACCGCCGGTTGTTTTGCCCAATGTATTAATATCACCACGGATCACTTCGAAACCATTGGCGGTTTCAACATTAACATCGCCACCAGTGGCCAAGGTTGCACCACTGGCATTGGCTGAAGTGATAATCGATCCGTTAACTTGGATTTCACTATCGGCTTTGATAATTACCGAACCGGAATTGCCACCATTCGCCGATGTTTGAATTGAGCCATTTGCACCGGATAGGTCGCCCACAGAAACTGTCGAGCCGGCCGCTGCCGGTCCAAAGGCAATGCTGCCACTAAGTGCTTGCAGTGTACCGTTTATATAAGTAGGAGTGTCAATAATTTGAGCAGTCGCTCCTTGAATATTGATATTGCCACCGGTTGCTCCCTTGGTGTTGATACCACCACCAATTTCAATAACCGACGGGGCAACAACCATAACTGATCCACCAACGTCTTTTCCGGAACTGGTATTAATTGCACCGGTGACGATATTGCCATCAGCGCCGGCACCATTTTGGGCAACGATAGTGACGTTACCACCGCGCAGACCACTGCTCGATGTGCTGGTATTGATTTGCACGTTGAAGAGGTTGACGTTGCCACCATTGGCAGAAGGTGCACCAATTGTGTAAGCATTTGTCGTATCAGTAACCTGACCGACAGTTGCTGGCGTAATTTCAAATCCGGCAATGATTGTCAAATCACCAGCGCGAGCACTTGTGCTGGAAAGATTGATTGACTTCACTTGCGATGTAACTGTAATACTATCGCGAGCCAAAATTGCCAAGTCTTGGCCATTGAATGTCAAACTGGAAGTTAAGCTCACACTACCTTGAGTATTAACAATCGTCGGGTCGCCGGTAAGCTCCATCGTCCCGATAGTGAGCATGCCACCGCCGGTGGTGATGTGTGCCAAACCGCCGGCTACATTGACAATCCCATCGATTTGTTGAACATCAACTTCGACTGCACCATCGCCACCATAGAAGTTGAGCGATTTAGCCGATAGGACTCCACCCTTAACTTCCGTCAAGCGTTTTAGATCAAACTGAGAATTACGAAAGTTGATCGCACCATTGAGCGCAGAAATTTGTCCAGCCAGATTGTTCAAGACAAGATTGGCGGTATTTGCGCAATTGAGATTCACATTACCAACGGCTGAGGCAATTACACCGTTGTTGACCAACTGACCATTGCCAGCATACAAATTCACGCCATTTGCACCAGACATTGTTGCTTGCGATGCGTTTGTAATTGATCCCAATGCCGACAAAGTAAGAATTCCGGAAGCAGAAATTGTTCCAGCGTTAACAATGTTGGACATGGAGGAAAGAGAAAGATTCACAGGCTCGTTGGTTGCACTAACCAAAGTTGCAATTGACGAGGGAACAACAGTTGTGATCAAACCACCTGATGCAACAGCGACATCACCGGCAGAGACAACAAAGTTGCGCCACGATTGAGTTGGTGAAGCGGTCCCAACTAAAGAACCCATGGTGGAAAGCGTACCGGTCACATTCAAATGCGTAGCGGCCGAACCAATAGCAGTTACTCCGCTTGGCACAACCAATGATGCCAAGAGGTTTGTATTGAGAGTACCGAGTGCAAAGTGTCCGCCAACTGCCTGACCTTCCGTGTTAAGCAAAATTTCTTGTGTGCCAGTAACTAACATTTGTCTAAAGGCAACAAATTCTGCCGGCGTGACCAAGTCGCCCGGATTAATGGTTCTCGCAACACCGCCAACATTGATATTGACAGCCTCTGCGCCATTGAAATGAGTTTGGCTTAGAGCAACAGACTGCGCATTTGAAGCCAGATCCAGTGCCAGTGCTTCACCAGCCGTAGAGCCCTGCGTGCGGTTAGCACCAAATCGCCCCTGCGCCATTGCGTTCACGTTTGCCGTCGGCAAAATTATCAAACACATAAAAGCAAAAGCCAGAGTACGTTTGGCCAGAGCACTATCAATCCGAATACGCATGTTATTTCCTCCGCTGGCAGTAAGCGTTCGCGTAGTTAGCGAAACTTCTGTCGAGCAAAACACAAAATGGTCTTGAGGTCGTCATTTAACCATATAACTACATAGAGTATTCAAGTAATACTTTTAATGTGAGACAAAATGAAAGGCAGATGAACGCGAATTCTATGATTTATTTAAACCATGAGACAAACTGATAATCTTGCCGCTATAACATTGTCAATACGAGAACATCTCGACCACAACAAAGGAAGAATCAATGTCTTTGCAAAGTACAGATGCGCAAAAGAAAAACTCAAGTGCCACCACGGGTAGTGACACTGCAATTGCCGTAATTAATCCTGCAACTGAAGAAGTTATTGATACCGTCAAACGCGGCACCGCAGAAGATGCGAACAAAGCAGTGGCAAAAGCAAAGAGAGCCTTTCGTGAATGGTCGCGTACACCGGCAAATACACGTGCTCATTTGTTGCACGAAGCAGCGGCAAAAATGCACGCTCACAAAGACCGCATTATCGAACTTTTGACATTGGAAGAAGGCAAACCGGTTTGCGAAAATGAAGAAGAGTTTGAATGGCTGACGAACACCTTTGATTATTATGCTGAGCTTGGCAGACATGAGCGCGGGCGCGTTTCGCCATCCGGTGAGTACACTCAATTGAACATGGTGCTCAAAGAGCCATATGGTGTTGCCGCCTGTATTATTCCTTGGAATTATCCCTTGCTATTGATGGCGTGGAAAGTAGCACCGGCACTGGCTGCCGGCAATACAGTAGTGATCAAACCAAGTGAACTGACACCACTTTCCACACTTTATATTTTCGAAAAATGCTGGGATCACTTTCCGGATGGCGTGATCAATATTGTCACCGGATATGGTGCCGAAGTTGCAGAACCACTGGTCTTGCATCCTGACGTTCCAGTCATAGCCTTCACCGGAAGTTTAGCAATCGGACAACGCATCGCATCACTAGCGGCACCAATGATGAAGAAGCTACATCTTGAACTTGGTGGCAAAGATGCATTTGTGATTGCAGAAGATGCCGATCCGGAAATGGCAGCTCGTGCCCTTGCCTATGCAGCACTAACAAATGCCGGTCAAGTTTGCACTTCTACAGAGCGTGTTTATCTGCCAAGCAAAAAGGCCAAGGAATTTACGGAAGCACTAATTGCTCACGTAAAATCACTCAAACTTGGTGCCGGCATGGATCCACAAACCGATATGGGACCGATGATCGGTGCAACCTATCGAGAAAAAGTTGAAGGACACGTTGCCGAAGCAATAGGCAAAGGCGCACGACTTTTGACTGGTGGCAAGCGTCCGGAGAAATTGAAAGTTGGCTACTACTATGAACCAACCGTACTGGCAAATGTTGATCACAACATGGTGATCATGCGCGAAGAAACATTCGGACCAGTCATCCCTCTTATGGAATATAACTCATTCGACGAAGCGATTGAATTAGCAAACGATTGCATGTTTGGCTTGGGCGCATGCTTGCTCACAAGCGACACTCTCAAAGCCAAGATGTTCTTGGAAGAAGTGAAAGCCGGAACCATTTGGATCAACGATCCGCTAACCGATAATTACGCTGGACCATTTGGCGGAATGAAACTGAGCGGTGGCGCACGTGAGCTTGGTCAAGAAGGACTCGACGAATTCCGCGAAACCAAACACGTACACTGGGAATTCAACACCAAGCCGAAATCCTGGTGGTATCCCTACGGCAAATAAGCCCGGCTAATCTTGGATTCTAAGCATGTATCGAAATAGTAACAATTAGTGCTCTCATTTTGATTTAATCAGCACTAGCTTGGGCATAGCTTAGGCAAGGGATTTACCAATGCGAATATTCGTCACCATTATCACGATAATAGCGATAATAGCTTTGCTTGATCAGCATGCTTGGGCGACTGCCGACTTAATGTCACGCTGTCGCGGCATCGCCCAAATAGATTTACGCGGTCAAAGTATCATTGATGGCCGTGACCTTGTGGAAGAAACTTTGCACAAAGTACAAACATTCAACGACTATTCATGTGAGTGTATTTGCTTTAGTTTCCTACATCCTCAGCCGAGACAATCACAAGCACATTTTCAATTCAAGAAACCAAATTTGATTCGGGTGCAGATCTCATCGAATGATTTTCGTAATGGTTCAATAGTCGCGCGTTGCCCCGATGGAAGAATCAAAGGCGCTGGTGGCGGATTACTGTCTGCTCTGGTTATGGATCTAGATGAGGATTCCCGCATGCTCAAGCTTCCATCGGGTCGCAACGTTCTAAAATCTGATTTCAATACTGTTCTTACGGAAATGAAGTCCGAGATTAGCGGGGGTTCAATTTGTAAAGCCACCAAAGCACCAACAACTGTGCAAGCCTTGGATGGCAAAGAGACTGTTTACGTAGTAGATCTTTACAAACAGTCACCATCTGGAGACTCGCTAGTTCAGCGGCTGCTCATCGATCCAAATACATCTCTTCCAGTCGAATGGGCATATTTCCGCGATGGACAAATCGTCAGCACCGTGGCCTTTCACAACATCAGTATAAACAAAGGAGTCAGTAATGATGTCTTCCAGTTATAGTGTCTCGCACACTCATCCCAATCTGCACCAGAGAAGCGCGTTTGCGAAATCACGCTTCATAAAGTCAGTTGGAAGCATATTCATCCTGGCTCTGCTTGTCGCAGGACTAACTTTACCTGTGCTAGCAGCTGATAGCGAGAAAGCAACGACGCAATCTCAGAAAGCCAAAGCATCATCCAGTGAAGAGTACATCCTATCACTCGATGATATTAGAGATGTTGGCCTCTCTCTTCTACAAATTAGGCACCAAGCCATTTTCATTTACATGGAGGCCACACGCACACAACTTCCAACCAATGCAAGCTGCAGGATAGTCGAACCAAGCGTCATACCAGTGCATCATGCAGGCTCAAGGGAAAAATATCTTCCTTGCCGGCACGACTGGCTTGTGTTTTTTATCGGCAGCATGGAGCCTGTGATTCGCATGATGGCGCATGACGTCAAAGACTTCCAAAGCGGAACTTACAAATTGGAAATTCCGCATGCCGACAAGGAACTGTTCAACAAACTTTGGCAAGAATGGGAAGACGGAGTGGCGCAATTGAATAAATCTCTTGATAAAACTTACGACCTGCTGAACAATGACATCACCGACAATCAAGCCATTGCCGACCAAGCAGTGGCGATTTTCAATACGACGGAAAAGCTGGAAGACATTCGCTTGAAGGCGCATTATATGGTGCAAGCCAGTCTTAAAAAATGAACGTCGTCGCCCCTACGCTTCGTTGATCAATTGTAGGAACATATCGCCGTATTGCTGTAATTTCTTATCGCCGATACCGTGGACCATGCGCATTTGGGCGAGTGTTTTCGGTCTGACTTGGATCATTTCTTTTAGTGTCGCATCACTAAAGATTACATATGGTGGCACTTTGCGCTCGTCAGCCAATGTGCGGCGGAGCTTACGCATGGCGTCAAACAAGTTCTCATCAGCATCGCTAGAGGCTTCACTTATTGAAGCTCTACCAGGTGATTTCCTGACTTGTGCTTTCTTCTTAACTAGAGATTGCATGAGTTTGACTTGACGCTCGTTACGCATCACTTCCCAGGCATTCTTTGTCAGTGATACAACTGAGACACCAAGACCAGCAGCAGTTTCAATTTGTTCTTGCGCCAGTGCCCCTTGATGAATCAACTGGAATATCCAATCACGTAGATCATCAATACTTTGTTCGCGCAAGATCCCATAGGTGCTTATGGCTTGATGTCCTCTATCACGAATATTTTTTGTATTGTCCCCGCGCAGGACACCAATCAAGTAAGAAACGCCATAACGCCCCTTCAGACGCGCAACACAAGAAAGGATTTTCTGTGCCAACACTTGCCCATCATCCACAGCAATTGTTTGCCCCAAGCAGATATCACACGCAGCGCACGATTCTTTGCTAAATTCCTGACCGAAATATCGAACTAAAATTCCATGGCGACAGCTACCAATGCGACAGTAATTGCTCATTTCGTTCAGGTGAGCAATTGCACTTTCCACATAAGCGTTATCAATGCCAGCTTCGCGAGCCGATCTTTCGATAAGTCCCTTCCAAGTAAAGAAGTCAGAGCCCGAATGTAAAAGCACACATTCTGCAGGCAGTCCGTCTCGCCCTGCACGCCCTGCTTCTTGTTGATAGTGCTCCAATGATTTCGGCATTCCCGCATGAATGACATAACGCACGTTTGATCTGTCGATTCCCATGCCAAAGGCAACCGTTGCCACCACGACATCACAACGTTCTTGCAAAAATGCATCTTGCGTTTTCACTCTAGCTTCCGCAGGCATACCGGCATGATACGGTTTTGCGCTGATTCCCGCCTTCACCAATTTCGCACATAATTCATCGACATCCGCTCTGCTGATGCAATAAACGATGCCACCTTGTTTTGGATAACGTTCTATAACGCTCAACACTTGATCGACAAGCGAGCCGTGACGAGAAACAACACTATATTGCAAATTGGATCGATCAAAATCACCAATCAGTATTTCCGCATCTTTCAATTCAAGTTGTTTGACAATATCCAGACGCACTCGTTCGGTCGCGGTTGCAGTATACGCATGCAAGGAAACATGCGGAAATAGCTTCCTCAATCGGCCAAGTTGCCGATATTCCGGACGAAAGTCATGGCCCCAATGACTGACACAATGAGCTTCATCAATTGCCAAAGCCTTAAAATCAATCTGGCGCAAGAGCTCACAAAATTCATCCTGCAACAAGCGCTCAGGCGAAACAAAAAGCAATTGCACTTTTCCCAGAAGCACTTGCTTGGCTTCATCAAGTCGGCAAGCAAGATCTCTTGAACTATCAAGTCGCACAGCATTGATTCCGCAAGCCTTCAATCCATCCACTTGATCTTTCATCAGAGAAATCAAGGGAGAAACTACAACAGTAGTGCCGCCAAGCAGAACAGCCGGCGCCTGATAGCAAAGTGATTTGCCTCCGCCCGTTGGCATTACCACCAAAGAATCCCGCGCATTCAATACAGCTTCACAAGCTTCTCTTTGCAAAGGTCTAAATTCATGAATGCCCCAAAATTGGGCAACAATAGATTGCAACTCTGCATCCCTTGAGGATTGAGTCTGCTCATTTTTGTATATAGTTGCCGTGCGATTCCCTTGCCGCTCGTCAGACGAATCGGCAAACTGAGAGCTAGCATGTTTATCTTTGTCCACGCCAAAATGCTCACGCACAGGAAATGCCTACAAGTTTACGCCGACCTGCACAAATTATGTAGTTAATTAGATGTGGTTTTCGCACAGTTGCCAAGCATCGCGACATGTACATATAGAGCGATGCATCATCCGAGATCACACATGCTGGTAAGTCTGATCAGAGATTCTAATGCGATAACGTCAAAAGTTCATCGGCGATTTCTTGTTCGTCGCACTCACCTGTATCTACAAGTAGTTCGCCTTGAGCTGAGCCGTTACTATCGGAATGAGTGAAGCTGATATTCTTTGCTTCGATTTGCACTGCGCCTTGAATTTGGATTGCCGTAGCGGGAGCCTTGCCTGCGTCGAAAATAATATTTCTGCCTTGAGCAGTAAGAAGATTGTCCGGTGCTTGTGTAGTGATACCATTCTTGCCGTAGAAAATGTTTCCGCCGGCCGTAATTGTCGTTTGAATATTGCCAGGTGCATTGCCTGGAATTGGTTTTGATGGAACCGAACCAATAACGATATTCACATTTCCTAAACCAGTTGTTGCAGATGATGCTTGAAGCATTGCCGCATTACCAATCGTGATTGTCGGATTGGTGCTGGAAGTATTCCGAATTGTCAGCGTACCGTTAACGGCCGATACAGTCTGGTTGGCATTGACCGTGAGCGCACCAGCGGAGGCTACAAGATTTATGGAACCGTTTTCTGTACTGAGATTGTTGACTGTCAACGCACCTTTGTTGGAAACATTCATGGTGCCACCACTTTCGGACGCTAACATGGTAAGTGCACCAGTGTTGCTAATTGCCGTGACTCCGGCACCTGTGGTGTGTGAATCGATTGTCCCATTGATGTTGGTAATAATTGGTTTGGCAAGTGCGCCGACATTACCCGTCGTACTCGATAGCACCAAACTGGACCCAACGATCAGCCCATAAGTCGATGCCACAATACTGCCAGAACCGTCAGCAGTAATTGCGACACTGCTCGCCGCGCTTCCGATGGGACCAGCAAGATAGATGGATCCATTTGATCCGGCGTTCGTACTAAAGCTAATTGTCGGAGCGTTTATCGGCCCTGGTTTCAACAGGACTAGATTGCCGGTCGCTCGAATATTCAAAGTGCCACCAGCTACCGCCTTAACGACGGACAATGTGTAGGCTGGCAATGAGCCATCTGCCCCGTTCATGTAAACATCACCTGTGGTATCAACAGATAATTTCGACGCGGTTGTTTGCAATGGCGTAGCCAAGGCACCCAAGTCTCCTGACCCGCTGGCTAAGGTCACGACTGCACCATTTATTACCTTGCCGTTTGCTTGTGTTATCGCACCGGTTCCATTGGCGGAAAGAGTTGTCTTGCCACCTACCATGCCAACATTGTTCAACAAATTAATATCACCATTGCTGCCATTCGTTTGAAGCACGAACGTACTTACACCAACGATATCTACTCCAACATCGAGATCACCGTTATTCAACAATTGGAACGTTCCGCCGGATGCAGCAAGCAATTGAGCATCACCAGTGTTGGTGATGTACACTTTGCCTTTTGTACCGGTGGTTACCGAGAGTTCTTCTGCTACTGTTTTAATTGGCAGCTTCGAGTCACCAATGCTACCCGAGCCGCTAGCGAGAGTGACGGTAGTACCTGTAATAGTATGCGCAATATTATTGACGGTGACCGAACCTGAACCTCCGGCCGTAATCGATACCGTGCCACCAGCCTGCCCGACATTTCCTCCCAACGAAATTTTAGATCCGCCTTGCAGCACAACTTCGTTAGCTACGATTGCACCAGTTGTTGTAAGCGATCCAGAGGTCACAACTTTGAAAGTTTCGCTTCCGGGCAGTGTCGCACCCGCGAGCACCATTGAGCCGGTATTGTTGATGAATATACTTCCTGTGCCAGCCAACGTAAGAGCAGTAGTTGCCAAATTCACCGAGGCACCGGAGGATCCGACATCACCGCTGCCACTTGTAATTGATACTGACTTGCCAGCGACAAGAGCACCAGGAGCAGTCGTGAACGTGCCTGCACCACCGACGGTGCTAAACGTCATCAGTTGCGTGTTTTTGCCAATGCTTGTGCCGACTGCTATTCCACCTTGGTGATTCTTAACAGTCACATTACCGGCAGCCAAATTTCCTGATATCGTCAACACACTAGCATTGGTATCAAATTGAAAAATCGAAGATGCAGATGAGGCAGCCAACGTAACAGCACCAGTTCTTACATCGTTTATGAAAACATTTTTGCCTTTCGTTACAGCCGATACGCTAGCAGCATCCACCGTCAATGGCGAAAGAGCAGATGTACCCATATTGCCACTACCAGAAAGCAGCGACAGCGAGTTAGCAAAGACTGTACCGCCTGTCTGGGTGATCGCACCACTACCAAGCGCCTTGAGAGTGACGGAGCCTGATGACAATGCGGAATTGAGATCCGCACCCAGTGTAATCGCAACATTTCCATTCAATCCACCAAGTGTCATCGTAGCTGCAGAAATGACACCTGATGTTGTCACTCCACCAGTGGTGAGAATCTGCAGTGTCGCACCAATTGTTGACGTACCAATATTCAGTACACCAACATTATTGACGAAAGCCGATCCGGATGTGTTGACAATCAAACTATTGCCAGCTGTATTAATTGGCAAAAGCAACGAACCAATATTTCCAGAGGTACTCGATAGTGCAATCGATAGTCCACTGATCTGCCCGTTTGCCGTGCGCACAATAGAACCACTGCCACCGGCTGACACGGTCGCGGAATTGAAACCAAACAATCTGCCTGTCACATTAACACTGCCATTGTTTGTTGTTTCAACAGATAAATCAGTATTGCCGCCGATGATACCAGTAGCGGCGATATCTCCACCGACAGAAAGATTGAGTGCGCCATCACTGCGTAATTGTCCTGTGCCGGCAACCACGAGTACTGGACCTGGCTGAGTGGAATTGATTGTCAGATTGCCCACGGAGCCACCAAGTGGGCCATTGATGAAGTACATATTGCCGCCGACAATTGCTTGTTGTGTCGTGCTTGTGTTTGTCAGTGAGACACTCACCAAATTAGTGTCATCGAAATTCATGAAAGCAACCGTCACACCGGCTGGAATGTTTTGCGCAGATAAACCGACCAAAGTCGAATCATTGGGGAAGGTAATCGATCCACCAACTGCTTGTCCAAGACTATTGACGACAAGCACACCACCCAGTTCACCTTGTATTTGCAAAGTGCGCAACTCGGTGACTGTTGCCGGATCCGTAAGATCAAGACTAGAAATAATTGGACCAGTATTGCCACCGATCAAGACACTGCCAGCTAAATGAATTGCCGAACTCGAAAGCGATCCCGTATCGAATACGACTTGCGATGACACTGCCACCACAACGTTAGTTGGACCAGCAGCACTAATGCCATTGTCTCCAAAGAAAACTTGTCCGCCGTTTGCGGTGGCGACAGATACTTGAGCATGCGTAGGTCCTTCTGCCGGTGTAACTGGAAGATCACCAATCAAAATGTGCATGTCGTTTTGCGGAGCCAATAGTAACGAATTGGCACCAACAGTGATTGAACCAGTACTCGTATCTTTGTTTGCAAGTTTCAGTGTGCCACCAAGTGCCTTAAGCGTGGACCCGGCATTCACAGTTAACGCAACATTGCTTGCACCTGGACCATTGCCGGCAACGACATGAAGATTTCCGGCAGTCGTGTTTATCGATCCAAGTACCAGGTTATTTATTGCGCTAGTCACACTAAATGAAGCAGCGTTGCCGAAAAGAGATCCAGTAATTGATTTGAATGAAACATTTACTTGTCCTGTTCCGGCATTGAATTTGACTTGGGAGCCGGCACCTAGAGCTGATAATGTGCCATTGCCAGAACTAACTGTAGAAACATTTCCAGCACTTGTGTCGTTGAAAAGAATATGACCGGCTGATGCGGTAATTGATGATGACGCACCGAATGTCAGACTCAAGGCGTTGCTTACACCTGTTCCTTGAATGTTGATGTGGCCACCAGCATTTGTAATCGTGCCATTGAGCACAAGGGTCGGAGTCGAAATGGTCGCTGTACCGGCCACATCACTGATCTGCAATGTACCGTGAATGGTGGCACTTGTTGTATAAGGCAAGTTATTAACCCTATCAACCAAAGTAACGCTGGCAGGAAGAACTAGCGTTGAGAAACCACCGCCAGGAATATTGCCCTGCGAAACTGAAATTGTTCCACCCATAGCCGCACCTTGCGCACTCAATGTGACACCTTGATTGCCTGTCGCCAACTTCTGAATAATTGCTACCAATTCAGCAGGTGTTACATTGTCACCATCTTCATAAGGCACATTTGGCTGACCTTGCTTATCGATAAAAACAGTTGTACTGCCGCCACCGGCTGGCGAAAATGTTCCACTTGCGACAGTACCCGACATTTGATTTCCATTGATGTCGATTGCACCAGCTTGAGGTCCTGCAGCAATTGCACCGAAAGTGTGACTGCCCGCACCACTTGCTCCGACTGTAAATGATCCAGACAATACTAAAGGGATGTTTGCATTTGTGCTGGTGTAATCAGCATTTACATTATATTGAACGACCGTCGCCGCACCACTTATTGTCACAGATCCACCAGAGCCAAGAGCTAAAAGTGATGCATTGCCAAATGTGGACGCGATCGTATACGGCGCCCAAAAGTCATTGGCATCACTTGCCACAATAATAGTTTGACCATCCAAAACTATTGATCCACCTGCCCCACCGGCACCACCGGAAACAAGTCCGTCTTGATCAGATGCACCTGCTGATCCAAGAGCACCACCAGCGCCACCAACATCTCCACCTGACGCAGCTCCGCCCCCACCGCCTCCGCCACCTAGTGCACCGGCTATACCACCGGCACCCACAGAACCGGCTGCTCCCGTTGAGCTGTTCATCCAGTAATCAGGAAATGTGTTTGAGTTCCCTCCAAATCCGCGAACTTGACCGCCACCACCACCACCGCCTCCTGCGGATCCACTGCCCTTGCCACCACCGCCGGCAAGTCCCAGCGACGCACCACCGCCTCCGCCACCGGCACTAGCAGAATCTTTACCGCCGGCTCCACCGCCGCCTCCTCCTGAGGCTGAAAGATAATAGTCCACAGAAATCGTACGGGCATTAAGGTCAATGGATCCGCCATCACCACCTTCACCACCAACGCCGCCGGCACTTCCGCCGGCACCGCCCGCGCCACCACCACCACCTGCCTCTATTGCAGTAACTTCGATGGTGCCTGATAAAGCCGTCAATATTACATCTCCACCGTTGCCACCATCACCACCTTCAGCATTTCCGATTAAGGCTGATCCGCCATTTCCTCCTGCAGCAGAGATGGCGATACATGGTGAACATGGTCCTCCCGGAAGAATTGAAATACCGCCGTTTGTCGATGTTATTGAAACATCACCAGCATGTCCGGCATTGAAGGCAATTGAATCCGATCCGCCAGCGCCACCAAATGTCTGAATGTTGAATACATTGACATTGCTTCCAGCATTAATCGTCACATTGCCACCATTGGCACCGTTACCACCAAGGGCGGATCTGATACCATTCAAACCATTTGCCATAATCGCGCCAGCGACATTTACTTCGTTTCCTGCCGTCAGCGTCACATCTCCGTTACCAGATTTGATGCTCACGGGTATCGTCATTCTATTGTGCGAGATCGAACCAATAGCATTTTCCAATGGGGTATTTGGGGTATTCGGAGGATTGACAGAAAGTACACCTGCTGCTCCACCAGATCCAGCATGAACTGGAATATCTAAATTGGGAGTAGAAGCTGGTGTCACTGGTGCATCAGCAAATACCTCGGCAAAAAATATTGCCGTACCGACAGCAGCAAAGGCAATGCCGACATAATCATGATTGACCAAGTGATATCTATGATTAAACGGGCCTATAGGCTCATCCATCATTGCCTCATGATTCGAATCGAAAGCTTGTTTTGGTGTAAGTGTTCCACCCCAGGCGAGCCCTAAATTGTCATAGCAACAACCGGTCGAATTAGTGTTAATTCCAATTGCACTACCACGCACGGTCGCCCCAGCACTACGCAACTCATAGTGACCGTAATAACCTGTTGAGGCAATGTATTCAATCTCGGCCTTTGCTAATTTCACCAACGTCGGATCAACAATCAAAGGAGAAATATCGAGCAACTCTCGGGTTGTATTAATCGTCTCCAAGGCTTCAGCAGCCGCTTCTATCTGCCACGGATCAAAAGCATCATTAAGCCCACTGCCAAGATTTCCGACCGCACCAATTTCAATTGATGTCGGTTGTAGTGTGCCGGCGCTGAATGCATTGGCACCAGTTTGGAAAGCCCCATTAAGAATCGTCGCACTGCTGGACATATTTGGCGTAGCAGCCGAGATGCTTATATCACCGCCAGACACACCAGCCTGACTTCCAGTCCTGGATGCGCTTGCAAAAATTGCCGGCAAAGTTATCGCCGCTGTACCACCAGGGTCGGCAGTAGCGCCTGCGATTATCGTTACATTTCCATTTACTGCTCCGTTGAAATTTGGACCTGGTCCACCACCATAAGTATTGATACTACCAGTAGTACCAAGGTTTACCGTACCAGGCGTCAATAAGCTGCCAGATCCATTGCCAGAAAATGCCACCATTAATATGTCGCCACCATTGCCACCGGTTGAATTCCAGGCAAGCGTGCCATTCGTATTGATTGAGGTCACTCCAGTCAAATCAATAGCACCACCAGTCGATGATCCGTGAGTGGTCAGTCCGGATTGTGAAATAGTCAGCGTGGTAGTGGTATCACCGTTGCCGGATGTGCCGCCAGTAATAACTGCGCCGGCAATAATCGTTAGCTTGCCACCATTTCCACCTAATAAATTCGTGGTATCGATTGTGCCACCAGTTACGATAACATCACCTTTTGCAAGCAGCGCTAAGGCATTGCCACCAGTATTGGCAATATTAGCCAGAGTCAGAGTGCCGCCAGCATTGTAGTAAGTTGGATCACCGTTAACATTGAGATTACCAAATTTCAAATTGGAAGTGTCCGCACCAAACAGCGAATTGCTGGCATCAATATTGATCCAACCACTCACTTCACCAAGCTGGGCTTCCACCGCGCCCTTGCCAACATCAATATTCATTTCTAGCGATAAATAATCGCCACCGAGAAGATTCATCGTTGCGGACATGGAAGTAGCCGGCATGTTGAAATTAATATTTCCACTCAACGCCTGCATCATTCCGCCAGTACTATTGACCATCAAGGACGCAGCTGTTTGCGACTGCACATTCACGTTGCCATTCACTGCCGCAATCAGGCCAGCATTATTTATTGAATTAGCAGAAAGGTTCACACTGTTAACAGCTTGCATGACTGCGGAACTCGTAGCACCAGAGAAATTTCCGCCAGCAGCATTGGTAATTGAATTGGCCGAAACAGTCAGATTACCGGAAGACATAATCGTGCCAGCGTTAACAAATTCATTTAGTGCAGTCAGACTCAAATCCAATGGTGCGCCACTGCCACCATCGGCACCGCGGCTAGCAAAGCCACCGGACAAGCTGGAAGAAATCACACCTGTGGCGTTGTTGTAAATGTTCATGCCGGAAAGTGCGGCAACACCAACTTGGTTGTTCGACGAAAAAACAAAAAGATGTCCCGAGTTACTTAAATTGCCAGACAAGTCCAAGCTGCCAACTGAAGCAAAATCGCTAACCACGCGCACGCCTTGAGGAATGACTAAATTGGAAATGTCGCCGCCAAGCGTAGCTGTCGGCAGACACGCCGAAAGATTAACTCTGCCTGCCACTGCCTGTCCCAGATCATCAAGCCTGAGACTCTGACGACCGGTCATCAGCACTTGCTGCAAGGCCAAATTCTCTGCCGGGGTAAGCATGTCTTGCGGCGTGAGCTGCCGGAATCCCTCGCCCACGCGAATTGTCGCGGTTTGAAACGACCGCACCGACGCTGCCGAAACCGTGCGTTCTGTCGAACCCAAATCCAAATTAAGCGCTTGAGCCGCCGCATTGCCTGCCGGATTAGCCGCCTGATTGGCCGCCCTCTCCGCTCGCGACTCCCAAGCCATGGCGCTTGGCGCCTGAAATTGCAGAGCAAAAAACACCAACATGAGCGCGTACGCCATGAGCCTATCTGCCATCGAATGGACACGCTTGTGCATCTCAGAGCAACCAATACCCTAGTGAAGGTCCGACACATCCAACCCATATCGCTCTATGTCAGATATTCCCCCACCGCCTCTTTAATAACCAGATTTATCTTCAAATAAAAATAAAACCTGCTCGTGCATTAGGCGTCCTGCTGACCATCTCAGCCGGTATCGCTTGGCAGCCAAATTGACTAGCCAAGAAAAAAGGATCTAGTGGCATTTCTCAAGACTCTTTAGATAACCGTAGATCACATGATCAAATTCCTCCGTCATTGGTGGACATAGTCTGACGGAGGAAAAGAATAAAAGTTGCGATTGATATTTAACCTACGCGGCGACGGCGCGGCTTAAATCTACGCTTGGTGACAACTTTGCCTTTTGGTTTGTAATCAGGATCTAGCTGCCGTCCGGTTACGCGTTCGATATCTCTGATCAAATATCTTTGTTCTTCACTGACAAAGGATAATGCCACACCCGAGCGTCCAGCGCGACCCGTACGTCCGATACGGTGCACATAGTCTGCTGCTGAATCCGGAAGATCGTAATTCACAACGTGGGTGATACTTGGAATATCCAATCCACGTGCGGCGATATCTGTAGCAACTAAAACAGAGAATTCACCATTGCGATAACGCTTCAATGTTCTTTCACGTTGATTTTGCGAAATGTCGCTATGAATTTCTTCTGCTGAAACATTTGATGCACGCAATCTGCTTCTCACCTTCGATGCCTTACGGCGTGTTCTGGTGAAGATCAAGACAGATTCCATTTCTGTACCCTGGATCAACTCAAGCAACATTGCATCTTTGCCCATTTCACTCACGTGAATGATGCGCTGCTCAATGTCTTGTGGTTCGAGCTGTTTCGTGTTCACTCTGATAGTGGCTGGATTTCTCAAGTATTGTCTAGCTATGTCTTCCACACGTCTATCGATGGTGGCAGAGAACATTAGCGTCTGACGATCGCTGGAAATTCTTGAAATGATTTTGCGAACCTGGGGCATGAATCCCATGTCCAACATACGGTCTGCTTCATCTAAAATCAGAACCTCAACCATGGAAATATCAATGCTGCCTTGTTCCATGTGATCAAATAATCTGCCTGGTGTGGCAACAACAACATCAACACCACGTCGCAAATCTTTTATCTGCTGACCATAACCAGTGCCACCATAAATGGCAGCTGAGCGTATGCGAGAGTTTTTGGAAAAGCGTTGGAACTGCGATTGTACTTGCAAGGCAAGCTCTCTCGTCGGTGCCAAGACCAAGCAGCGCGGATTCTTTACACCGTTATGTCCAGTGCGAAGCAGATTCTCAATTACCGGAACCGCGAATGCTGCCGTCTTGCCAGAACCTGTCTGAGCAGAGGCCATGATGTCTTGTCCGGCCAAAATGAGTGGAATAGTTTTCTGTTGAATTTCGGTCGGCTCTGCGTACTCATTTTGTTCAAGCAAAACCAACATATTCTTGGACAAGCCAAGATCAGTAAATTGTGTCAATTTTAAAACCCTTATGCTAATGGCTAAAAAGCCAGAGAAGTATAGTCTCTAACAAGCGACTGAGACCCTTTACTCTGGAGAATTGCAAAGCCAAAAGAACAGCATACCGACGTAATATATATTATCTGTGTCTAACGTCGGGCTTATCAGATCAGCCTGAAGTATGGCAGGTATCCCAGAAGATGTCAATCAGACAATCGGGTGTTGTATAGAAAATTGGCGGTAATCTTCAGGCAGATGAGCATTCCATAATCTCGTATATCTGAACCGGCTAGCAAAACCGGACCCAATACAATTGCATTCGCAACAGTGCTCGGCCATTTCATTGGTATCATCGGCGGTGCCCTAAACCTCAGCAATATTCCAGCCATCTCACCAAACAGCGCAGATTACCCTAAGAATCCGAAAGTCTTTCGAACTTTTTCTGTGTCGCTTAAGTCTCCAGATAGTACCTTAACCTGGTCGCCCTGATGCAGAACGACACTCGGAGTTACCTTTATGTCATACATCTTCGCCACCTCCGGATTCAACGTAACATCAACGATTGCCAACTCGTAATCTCTATAATCATAATGTTCCAACGCCCGGTACAATGCTAATAGAGCACTTTGAGAGTTAGTCGGTGAAACAAATAAACTGAGTTTGAACTTAGGTTGGTTCATTTCCGATATCTCTTCAGGGCTAAAAGGATAACCGCACCAATACCTCAGAACCTGCATGACGCTGAGCATTTTGAGTCGCTCCTAGACCAAGACATTTAGCCTGCGATGGAAAGACTGCAGTCAACTTAACAGGTTCCGAAATAGAAATTGTGCAAAATCAGTGCAAATTAAAAATAGGCAAAGAGCGGGACCATTTGATCCCGCTCTGAAGTTAGATATCGAGGAGTAGCTTACTTGGTTGCACCGGCTGCAGGTGCAGGATTGGTAGTCGGATCCGACTTCTTTTGCTCTGCACTGACTTGTTTGTCAGGGGATGACTGGTTAACGCTTTCCGTCGGCTTTGCCGAAGTTTGCGACAGGGCTGCCTTTGCATCGGACTGCTGCTTGTCGGATTCTTGCTGTACAGCCTTATTGGCAATCGGCTCTTGCTTTGACTCCTCAGCCAACGCAGCATATGAACTGCCCATTATTACAGCGGCTCCTAAGAGTGCAGCAACAAAACGAATATTCATGAAACAACCTCCTATCTATAAATATTGATCACTGAACAGCTTGAAGATATCAAAGATAAAATTTAAAAGCGTGCAACTTTTGTGTAATTCAAGGTATTTCCTATTAAAATGCTCCGTGTCAAGTTCAGCTCGTGGTAGCAAATCATGTCCAGAATTCTGATTATCGAAGACGAAGACGGCTTATCTGGGGCAATTCAAGAATGGCTAGAAGATGAGCAGTATGTAGTGTCTGTTGTAAATAACGGACTTTCAGCTGTCACCAATTTGCAATCAGAGTCTTACGAGGCAATTGTTCTCGACTTAATGCTTCCTGGCATGAGCGGTATAGAAGTGTGTAAGGCCTACAGAACATCCGGTGGCACCACGCCAATCCTCATGCTTACTGCTAAGAACACCATAGCATCCAAAGAAGAAGGTTTGGATAGCGGCGCAGACGACTACCTGACCAAGCCATTTGATTTGCGCGAGCTGTCAGCAAGGCTCAGGGCACTTCTTCGCAGACCTCGAACACAACCTTTATTGATATTAGAAGCTGGGAACCTTAAATTAGACACGACCTCTCGCACTGTCACCAAGGCCGGCAAGCCACTGCGTCTGCTACCCAAAGAATTTATGCTTTTAGAAGTCTTGATGCGACACTATGGACAGGTTTTGAGCACAGAGGATCTAATTAATCACCTCTGGAGCCCAGCTTCGGAGATAGCACCAGATACGGTGCGCTCTCATTTGAAATCATTACGCAAGAAAATAGATGATACCTCGGAGTCTTCGCTTATCAAAACTGTTCATGGCATGGGCTACATGATTGAGGCACACTAACTATGTTCAGAAGCTGCCGCTGGAAGATTGCACTTTGGTTCGTATCTCTGTCATCGCTCATTTATTTAGCACTGACATTTGTCGGGGGAGCCTATTTCTATAGCAGTCTGTCACGTTCAATGGACCAACAACTGAAAATTGTTGCCTCACAAATTGGTCATGCAATCGATTTGACAAGTCAGAAACCGAAGTTTCGAGAATGGTTACGAGTTGTGCAAACCGAACCGGCACGATCGCTTATGACCATGCAGCTTTTCGATCAGTCTGGAATACTGCTCGAGCATTATGGTCCCATTGGCATTCCAAAATTATTCATGACGGAATCAGAAATCACCCGAGGCGATCTGACAATGCGGATTAGAAGCACTAAGCTTCTGCACGAAGGTCATCTGGTCGGTTACCTCCAGCTTGAGCTGCCAACCGATACGCGTAATAAGCTAACGCGAGAATTCCTTCTCACCATGGCGGTCATGGCACCATTTGTATTGATTGCATTTGGGCTTTGCAGTTACGCGGTTTCCGGTATGGCCGTTAAGCCCATCGAGGAACTTGTCGGGACCTTACAACGTTTTGTAGCTGACGCCGGGCATGAGCTAAATACTCCAACCAGTGTCGTACAAGCAAGAGTACAATCATTGGAGCGCAAGTTAGCCAAGCAGGGCATAATTCAAAAGGATCTAACTATCATTGCATCATCTGCCAAACGCATGGGCCGCATTGTTAGCGATCTCATGCTACTAGCTGAATTAGATGGCAAACAAAATCAACAGACACTCACCGCAATAGATCCGACTGATGTAATTTCAACAACAGTTTCGGAATTTTACGATCGTTTCTACGATAAGGACATAATTCTTCAGATTGGCAATATGGAGCAGGCGACGATCCTCGCAGATCGAGAGTCGCTCGAGCGAATCATCTCGAATCTTCTGGAAAATGCACTCAAGTATACAGATCCTAATGGTACCGTCACCATAAATTGCACCACCGCGGCAAGCGAGGTCTGTATCAGTGTGCAGGATACGGGTTTGGGAATTCCCCGTGAATGCTTACCGCAAATTTTTGATCGTTTTTATCGTGTCGACGATTCACGCTGCAGAGAGTCGGGCGGCAGTGGTCTTGGTTTATCCATCGTTAAAGCTATAACAGAAAGTTTTGGTGGTCGAGTTGAATTGGATAGTCAAGTTGGTCTTGGAAGTACATTTTATATCACCTTACCGCTTTACAAGAGTGTGCAAATTGCACAAAACTTGCACACAAGTGTCATGACAATTTAGTAGACTGCTTATTTGTATATAAGCTTCCAGGTAGTAGAAGTGGCGTCAAATGGGCACAAGCTGCTCTTTTTCTTCTTTTTTGTCATTCTGAACTCAACAGTTGCCGGATCTGCAATTGCAAATGAAGGAACGTCGATTCCGCTCAGACCAGAGATTACCACCCCGGAAAAACCGCTAACGTTGACAGCAGCTGTTCGTTTAGCTGAATCAGCCTTTCCAAAAGTCCAGCAAGAACAAGCAGAAGTTCGCGCCGCCCAACGCCGCGTTACTCTACAAAAAATAAGAGAGTACAATCCAGAGTCCTTAATATCGTACCAAGATGTTGCCGCAACACATAACCGGTTAACTCAAACTCTCTTTTCCAGTCCTGCCATACCAAGCATCGGTGGTCCTGGACCGGACGTGGTCCACATGAATGCCAAAGCATTCAGCGCTGCTGGTTTCATAGTCGATTGGGCACCCATAGATTTTGGCTTACACAAAGCAAGAATTGATCTTAGTAAAACTGAACTCAGCCTCACTCGTGCCAGATATGACTTGACCCTATTAGATGTAGGCGTACAGGCAGCGGCGAAATATCTGGATGCACTGATCATGCACGAGCAAGTGGCCGTAGCCGAAGCTAATGTCACACGATTTGCTGAATTCAGCAAAATCGCTCATGCTGAAGTAGAAGCTGGGCTAAAACCAGCAGCCGATTCGTCTCTAGCCGATGCCCAATTAGCCAACGCTCGTAATGATTTGATTCGAGCACATCTCAATGACGAATTAGCCCGTGCCTCCTTAGCTTATGCAGTCGGTCATGGTGGGGAATTACTAGAAATCAACCCAGGCGGCATTATAACGGTTACCGAACCATCGGATACGCAGGTCACTCCTCCCATATTGGAAAATCATCCCATGGCACTTGTGGGAAAAGCAGCTGTTTCAATACAAATCGCCGAGCGACATGTGCTTGATAGACAGTACTATCCTAAATTTCGTTGGCTGGGCGGCATGAATTTACGCGGCACCACATTTAATACCAATCTGGGAGACGTGCAAGCGCCTGATGTGAGTGGTATATTCCCAGTCATACCAAATTGGAATGTCGGACTCATGGTAGACCTACCGTTTTTTGATATCATTCGCATACGCGCGCAAAAAAAAGTCGTCCAAGAACAATTCGTAGCTGCACGCCATGCTTATGATCTGACCATTCAAGAACTTAGAACAGATGATGTGCAAGCACAAGCAAGAATGCGTGCAGCGATGGCGCTGGCTGCAAACATGCCCGTGCAGGTGCAAGCAGCCGCATTGGCAGCCAGGCAAGCAGAAGCACGCTATCAAGCTGGTCTAGCCACAGTTGCTCAAGTAGCGGAATCAAATCAAATCTTGGCTGATTCGCGGGTGAAGCAAGCAGTGGCCAACGTTGGCGTGTGGAAAGCGCTTTTGCAGGTTGCAGCAGTACACGGTGACTTACGGCCTTTCTTGACCGCGGCAGATCGCGCTACAAAAGGGGAGGGGCTCTAAATGTGGCTGCTTAGAAATGCCCTAGCAAGACCTATAACATTGATGGTTCTGGTACTCGCACTAGTCCTAGCCTCAGGACTGGCACTGACGAGAATGAAAGTTGATATTTTTCCTAATCTCAACCTACCAGTCATTTATGTAGTGCAACCATACGGCGGAATGGATCCGGCCCAATTAGAGGCTTTCATCGTATCGCATTACGAAAACCATTTTCTCTACATTACTGGCGTCGACCATATAGAATCAAAGTCCATTCAAAATGTCTCCGTAATGAAAGTAGTGTTTCAGCCGGACACCGATATGGCCGAAGCAATGGCGCAAGTTGTCGCCCAGGTTCAACGCTCACGTGCGAAAATGCCACCGGGCACAGTTACTCCTTTCATACTTCGCTTTGATGCGGGAAATGTTCCAGTCGGTTATTTAGTACTGTCAAGCAAGACCAGGTCAGTTGCCGAAATCGAAGCATTGGCTGACGAAAGAATCCGGCCAATTTTAGCAACGATTCCAGGGGTAACGACGCCACATCCGTTTGGCGGCAACGTTAGATCAATAGTTATTACAGTAAATCCCCAACGCCTAAGCGCCTACCACTTAAGTGCGGACGACATTGTCACGGCTGTCTCTACCGGAAACTTGATCTCGCCATCCGGACTCGTCCGCATTGGAAACCTTCAGAGAATTACCAATCTCAATGCCACTGTCGAAGATATTCAAGAACTAAAACGAATTCCTCTAACGTCCGGTGCCGGATCAAACGTCTTTCTGGGTGATGTGGCATCCATAGAAGATTCCATGGACATTCAAACCGGATGGGCTCTAGTCAACGGCAGACGCACCGTCTTTATGGCCGTATCCAAACTTGCCGATGCCTCGACACTAACTATTGTGAAACGTGTAAAAGAGACGCTTCAGAAAATGCGCTCTGTAATTCCCAGCGACATAGAAACTAATTTTGAATTCGATCAATCAATATATGTAACTCAGGCAATCAGCGGTCTATTTTACGAAAGCGTTGCCGGAGCAATATTATCAGGATTAACAGTGCTCTTGTTTTTGCAAGACATTCGCAGTGCTTTAATTGTCGTAGTTACCATTCCGCTGGCTCTTTCGGCTGCCATTTTTGGTCTATGGATCAGTAATCAATCGATCAACATTATGACCCTGAGCGGCTTATCTTTGTCGGTAGGTATTTTGGTTGACGAAGCGACAGTTGCAATTGAAAATATTCACACTCACCTTGATAGAGGCACCACCCTATTCAAAGCAATCTTTGATGCCTGTCGCGAAATTTTAACACCACAGTTGCTTGCCGTTCTGTCGGTAATTTCAGTATTTTTGCCATCATTTTTCATGGAGGGCACCACAAAAGCACTTTTCATTCCCTTATCTTTGTCAGTTGGCTTTGCCATGACTGCCTCTTTCATAATTTCCTGCACATTTCTTCCCGTATTAAGCGGATGGGTATTACGTACACATACTCGGTCTCTACATCATGGCAAAAATAAGATGGCGGGAATACTGGCTCGGATTCGACAAACATACGCTCGCAAACTAACGAAAATGATGCGATCTAGGGTTCCGATCCTCTTGGGTTACTGCGCCGGACTAATAGCAATATTTGCACTAGCATTGCCATTCATGAAGACTGAGATTTTTCCCTTAGGCAATCCGTCGAGCTTTCAGCTCAGATTACGAGCACCGACAGGTACACGCATCGAGCTTACAGAAGAATATACAAAAAAGGTCTTAGCAATAATTGCCCAACAAGTTGGTCCAAAAAACATCGACATCAGCATTGGTTATGTAGGCACACAACCGCCCAATTTTGGCATCAGTAATGTCTATATCTGGACTAGCGGTCCGCAAGAAGCAGTCCTGCTCGTAGCATTTAAGCATTCTGCACATGTACACTTTGAAGCACTAAAAGAACAATTGCGCCGTAGGTTCAGAGAAGCATTACCGCAAATTACCTTTACCTTTGAGTCTGGCGATATCGTCAGTCAAATTATGAATCTTGGCGCTCCAACGCCAATTCAAGTGGACATTTCCGGACCAAGTTTTATCAAAGACCGCGACTTTGCACGCCGCGTCCTTGCCGAGCTTCAAAAGGTGCCAGAACTGCGCGACGTCTGCATAGTGCAGCCACTAGATTACCCAACTGTGGATATAAAAGTAGATCGCGTCAGAGCCGGTCAATTGGGGGTGACAACTGCTGATATTAGCAAAGCGTTGGTGCCGGCAGTCTATTCCAGCAGATTCGTGAGGCAAATTTGGTGGCGTGATCCACATCATGGCAATTCCTATCAAATCCAAGTGCAATATCCGCAAACCAGTATGGAATCAATTAAGGACGTTGAGACAGTACCATTACAGACCAAGGAACTCTTCGGTCCCGCAGTTCGAGATGTTGCCCAAGTGTATTTCGGAAGCATGATCGGAGAATATGATCGATACAATCTCCAGCGCATGGTTAGTATCACTGCCAATATTTCCGGCGACGACTTAGGGAATGCAATTAGGAAAGTGCAAACGGCAATTCACCGCGCCGGGATACCACCACGCGGTATAACTGTTGATCTTCGCGGTCAAGTACCAATTTTTTTCAGCACATTTGCGGGTCTGGCCACTGGTCTTGTATTGGCAGTCATTGCCATTGCCCTTATGCTCACGGCTTATTTCCAGAATCTAAGGTTAACCTTTATCGTTATGTCTGTTGTGCCTGCAATTCTCTTAGGAGTTGCACTAGGCATAGAGCTTTGTGGTATCACCTTGAGCGTTCAATCTTTCATGGGAGCTATTATGGCCGTGGGAATCGGAGTTGCTAATGCTATCCTGATTGTTACATTTTCCGAAGCGCGGCGAATGAGTGGTCAGCAAGCAAGCGTTGCGGCTGTGAAGGGCGCAGTTAGTCGCTTAAGACCAGTATTAATGACAAGCATAGCCATGATCGCTGGAATGATACCAATGGCTTTAGGCGTAGCCGAGGGAGGAGAACGCAGTGCTCCTCTAGGAATTGCGGTCATAGGTGGATTACTATTTTCACTTGCGTCTGTATTATTCATACTACCTCTGTGTTTTTCCATTGTGCAAAGTCGATCCTCTCGCATTATTCCGACGATGCTTGTAGACGATGCTACATCTTCAAAGAAGGGTGATTTACAAGATGAAAATGCCGTCTAATCGTACATTGACACTACTATCATTAGTACTACTGGGTAGTGCATCGTTCTTCACCGCTTGCACCCTGTCGAACTCAGATCAAGCCAAGCACTCGCCGGCAGCTGAATCTTCCTCGCAAGCACCATTGCTTAAAACGACTCAAGTGGTTGCTGAATGTCTCCAACGACAAATTCGCGTTCCCGCCGAACTTCTCGCCTTCAGAGATGTGCCCATATATCCAAAAGTTCAGGGCTTCGTACAAACAATGCGAGTAGACCGTGGCACCGTCGTCAGCAAAGGACAAGTCCTGGTAGAGATTATCGCTCCTGAACTTGAGGCCAATCTTCATGAAGCAGAAGGAAAGTTTGATGCAGCTCGATCATCATTACTCGAAACTCAATCGAAAATCGAAAGCCTAGTCAGCCAAAAAAAAGAAGCAGAGGCCAAACTGGAAGCGGATGAAGCCAATTACAAGAGAATTCTACATGCAGCTCAGACAGTTGGTGCCATTGCTCCGTCTGACATCGAAGTGGCAGAGAAGACAGTACAGGGGGATCGGGCTCATGTACATTCTGCAGCTCAACTGGTGCTAGCAGCCCGCTCGGAATTGATTTCTCAAAGAGGCCGGGTAAAGGCCTCAGAACAAGCATTGGTATCAATGCGAGAGATGGAAAGCTACCTGACAGTGCGCGCACCTTTCGATGGCATTATTAGCGAGCGTAACGTACATGAGGGAAGTTTGGTCAGCTCATCCCCATCGAATCCAGCAATGGTGAGAATTCAAGACACGTCGAGACTGCGATTGCTTATTCCTGTGCCTGAGTCGGCAATTACCGGTATAACGCCCGGTACCGCGATGGCATTTACAGTGCCAGCTTTTGTCGGAAAGTCCTTTCAAGCCACTGTATCAAGAATCAGCCATGCAGTTGATCGAAAGACAAGGACAATGCTAGTAGAGGCTGATGTCGCAAACAAATCTGGAGAATTAGAACCAGGAATGTATGCAGAGGTAACTTGGGAAATGAAGCGACCATACAACACGCTCTTCGTACCATCGTCAGCAGTAACTACGATTGAAGACAAGCCATGTGTGGTCGTGATAAGAAACAATAGAACAGAAGTAACAGAGGTTTCACTAGGACAAACAATGGGCACTTTTATGGAGGTCGTCGGTAATTTGCGAGAAGGAGATCAAGTTGCCTTACAAGCTAGTGACGATATGGTTTCAGGCACACCTGTAAGAAGCTCCTTGATCAGCGCCAAAGAATTGCGTCAATCACTAGACAAAGATAAGTCCGAAGAATAGGTCGGGCTTATCAGATCCGCCTAAAGTACGGCAAGTATGCCGAAAGATGTCAACCGAAAAATGGAGCCTGACGAAAGAAGATCAGACGTGGTTATTCTCTTGTAAAACTGCTCATGTTGATATAAATTCCTGAGCGGATTCCGAAAGCTCATATGCCTCGCCTCATGCAATTCATTCACGGCACGAGATCGCTTAACTAGACGTTAATGCCGAAGCGCTGGAGATTTTCTGGCGTGGCGAGAAGGCTTTGTCTCAGTGGTGTCTTGCCAAATGCAGCAAGTACAACTGGTCGTGCGTCAACGACTTGCGTTCTGCCTCGTTGTCCATCACCTGGTCGTTTGTTGCTAGGTCCGTCTGGACGTTTGTTTCCCGGTCCATCCTGTCCGCGTTTGTACGGCGGCGCACTGTGCCGATCGTTAAATCGTGTGGGAGCCATTACGCCACCACTAATTACGGAAGCGCCAACGACTTGTTTGCCGGCAAATCTTTCATGCAGGATTTTAGCGTTTTTGAAATCACCAATTGGAATTCTGGCAATTGGCTTGCCGCGATCACGTTGAAGAGAAAGAATTTCCAACTTGGATCCTTCAGCTTGCGTGAACAAAATAACGTGAGACTCCTTGTTACCTTGTTCTCCGGTGGCAAACTCATGCAATCCTTTCAGTACTGGATTATCGGCGACAAATTCCGCAAATGGTTTTTCAACCGCTGTCCTCGATATGCTCATGAACGCAGCCAAGTCGGTTTGACCTTCGGCTGGTTGAGGAACAACGCCAAGCGTTTGCACCAATTCCGTATGCTTGATGATTGCGGCACCGACTACTGAAGGCTTGTCGCGGAAAGCATCAAACAATTTGTGTCTGATTGCAAAATCTACTGGCCAAAATCTGCTGATCACCTTTCCATCATTGCTTTTCTTAACGACGATTTCCAGATCAGAGGCATAGGTTCGTTTAGCGATCGACGATTCTTCGGCAGCAATTTCTTGAGCATCATCAGATGAATCGGCGCTCTCAAAAGTCGTGACACTATCAATTGCTTCTTCGGACTCTAGATCGGCTTCTTCTGCATCAGAATCTTCTGCATCATCTGCAGCAGCTTCTATCTCAGTCGACTCTTCGCTTATTTCAGCGCTCTCATCAGATGCCGCATCTTCACTGGCTAGCTCTTCAATATTTTCAGTTGCATCAGCTTCAATAGGCTCATTACTTACATCTTCATTCACTGATTCTGCAGTAACTTCACTTTCAGTGGCAGCATCAGAATCTGCAATATTCTCATTGGCACTGTCACCACTTTCATTCGAATCGAGAGAAGCCTCAACATCAGCGCTGACATTTGCATCCGCGCTAGTTAAAGCAGATTGAACATCAGCAACATCACCTTGTTTCTGGAATAACAGAACATAAGAATCTTTCGGGAATCTGCGACGACGAGACATCTCGTGCAATTCTTTCAACACATCATTTATTTGAATGAATTCCAACGCAGGTTTACCGGCAGCTTTGCTGGAAACCGAAAGCAACTTTTGCAATTGAGCTTGCTTTTGCTCCGCTTCGTCTTCCTTGCTCTCATCCGGTTGCGGCACTTTGCCAATCACTGCCAACAAATCTTTTTCCACAATCAAAGCCGCACCAACAATTGGCTCGTTCAAATAAGTCTGATGCAACTTAATATCATCGCGAAACTCGTGTGGGCGAATTCTCGTAAACACACGTCCATCGTTAGTGGTGTGCGTGATGAGCTGCAATGCACCATCGCCCTCTTCGCGGAACAACAAAACATACGCGCCCTTGGGCGATGCCTTCTTGATGTTCTTCTTAAGTTCGCCAAGCACCGGATGATCCTTCACCCATTTGTGAATTTGCTTGTTCTCGGACTTCTCTTCATTCTTCACCAATTCGGAAAAATGATCTTCAATGAGCTGCATATGCTCTTCGGCCAGTTGTTTAGTGTGCAATCGATTCAAAGCCTTTTTGTCGCTCGCAAGTCTGGCAAAGCCAGGAAAGCTGGAGAGAATTTCTTCCAGCTCGCGCACCATTCGTTGTGCACAACCACGATCAGTTTGGGAATTCTCTTTCACATATTCACGACAAGCAGTGACCGCGGCGAGCAGATCTCGCAGCGTTTTTTGGTGGTTGCCTTCTTCGCTTGGCGAATAGCCGGCAACCGCTGTCTTCACTTGTTCCAGCTCTTGTTCCATTTATATGTTTCTCTCAGTCATATTCTACTGTGATCGGTGGCTTCATCTACGGTTGATTCCTTTATATTATTGATGGGTTTGGGGACAGAAAAACGTAGTCGTGCGGTGAATAGGCCTTTTATTCGCCGCATACCGTGCGGTGAATAACCTTGATAATGCGGTGAATAGGGGGTATAATCACCGCAGATAGTGCGGAGATTAAATCAAGGAATATGTCCAATGTATATCTATCAACTATCCGATTGGCCTAATTTTTACTGGAAATCAGAGAAAATAGCCGAGCCTTTAGCAGCTGTCCGCCACCAACAAGGGCGGCTAATCGGTCGCATGGAAGCACTGGGATTTCCTCTGCAAGAAGAAGCCGTATTCCGCACCCTGACACAAGAAATTCTCATGACAAGCGAAATAGAAGGTCAAATTTTTGATCCCGATCAAGTTCGCTCGTCGCTAGCCCGTCGCCTGGGCATGAACCGCGCAGGTCTAAAACCAGCCGATCGCGATGTCGAAGGCACAGTTGACATGATGTTGGATGCAACGCGCCATTACGACCAACCCCTGACAGCCGAGAGATTATTTTCTTGGCATGCAGCCCTATTTCCTACCGGGCACAGCGGCATCAGCAAGATCAAAACTGCAACTTGGCGCGATGACTCATCAGGACCAATGCAAGTGATATCCGGTCCGGTCGGTCGCGAAAAAATTCACTATGAGGCACCACCGGCAGACCAACTGCAAAAAGAAATGAAGGAATTTCTCAATTGGTTCGAGGGTGGAACGCAATTTGATCCGGTGCTGAAAGCGGCCGTTGCGCACCTTTGGTTTGTCACCATCCACCCGTTTGATGATGGCAACGGTAGAATTGCTCGCGCGATTGCCGATCTTGCTTTGGCGCGATCAGAAAAAACTGCGCAGCGCTTTTATAGCATGTCTGCGCAAATTCGTTTGGAGCGTAATGCTTACTACGATATCCTCGAGCTGACGCAAAAAGGAAAGCTCGACATAACCTTATGGCTTGAGTGGTTTCTTGCTTGTCTTGGTCGCGCCATGGACGGTGCGCAAACAACATTGGGCGCCGTTTTACGCAAGGCGCATTTTTGGGAATCGACGGCAAGCTTTTCGATCAACGAACGGCAAAAACAAATTCTCAATCGTTTGATTGACGGATTCGAAGGCAAGCTGACTACATCCAAGTGGGCGAAATTAGCAAAGTGCTCGCAAGACACAGCCTTGCGCGACATAAATGAGCTGGTGCAAAACGGTGTCTTGATCAAAGAAGCATCGGGCGGGCGTAGCACGAGTTATTCTTTGACAGAATAAACCACATCCCAAATTAATCTCCTGACAATCCTCTTCGATTGAACTTTTTCAGGGTTCGTCCGTCTTTAACAATGGGGACCCGAGAATAGTCACGCTATATGGTATAGCACCACATATGGTAAGATCACAATGGAAGCGACAATTTTTATACGATCACAAGAAAAGCGTCCTGACGGTTCTACCGTCTCAATTATCATATGGCAATTACCGCACCCAACAAAAGATCGCCCTCATGGCTACAAATATCGTCTCAATTATTCACTAAAGGACGGCACTCTAATAGTAAGGTACGACAACAAGATCGGAAAAGGTGACCATAAGCACATCGGCACTGACCAAATGCCATATTCATTCGTAAATGTAGACAAACTTGTGGATGACTTTTTGGCAGATATAAGAAACGCGCAAAGCGGGTGATTAAAGTGAAAAAGCAAAGTTTACTAATCGGAATACGCTCCTTAGATCAACTAGGGGAAGAAACCAAACGGGCGTTCCGGCGATTGACCCAAGGTTTGCCTCCAGAGCAACCCATCAATCGTCTTTACTTTGAAGATACAGCCACATTGTTTAAGTCATTCACGCCAAAGCGCATGGAACTATTGCGTATGCTACGTCAGCATGGTCCCATTAGTATCAGGCAGCTGGCGAGCAAGCTCTCGCGTGATTACAGAAACGTCTATGACGATATACAGCACCTACTAGACCTCGATTTGGTCAAGAAGAATAGGCAAGGTCTATTTCACGTTCCGTGGAGCAACATCACAATCGAATTAAGTCTGGCTGCTTAATACAACGATTAACCTTGCTAAATTGCCGGGACTGCCACCACTTGTTTTTGACCTGCGGCAAACATTTCCACTTCGTGATTTCTTGCGCGCGGTAAGATAACTTGGCGCGTATCACTTTCGACTATCGCAGGTGTTGCACTAAGCGGCGGCAAATTCGGTGGCGCTTGAAATTGACTTGCCATTCGTGGATAAAGCGACGTGACATCAACTACCGCAACCGGCGTGTGATCTCTATCCCCTCTCAAGGCAAGATATAATTTGCCGGAAGCAACTTCAGCCTTGATCAGCTTAGTGGTATCATCCGGAGTCAAAGCAACAGTGACCGTGCTTACTTGATTGGCAGCGTTGGTATCATTTCCCGTACGCTGCATCGTCGAGCCCACGGCCAATAATTCTACATCGGACAATATGCATCCGGTTTTCGTTTCGTGCCCGGAGCCGGCTGATGCCAGAACGTCAACATGACTTCCTGGCGCAACGAAACCGGCAACACCCGAACTTAGATCAACCGGCAAAGTCACTGCCCGGTATCCCGGTTTAAGTTTGCCTTCCAAGCCAGTCGATCTAATAGCAGCAAGATCGTGAATGGAAATAAATGTGCCAGCAGGAATAGTATATTTTGCAAGACGGCCAACCGCCATGGAAGAAAACTGGATGTTACCAGAAGGTGGTGCACCCTGAGAATCGCGCTCTTCAAGTGCCTCGGAACTAATAACTGAACCTTCCTGAATATCTTTGACCGCGTAAACGGCGTGAAAGGTACGCGGCTTCGATTGGTCATCTAATTGACGCCGAATCTCCGCCACCTTGTTCTGTTCCGCTTGAATAAAGGAAATAACGCTGCAAGTAACTGCAACTGCCAGCCCAACTACAGCTAACAAGACTACCGGCACAGGCAACCTCGAAAGTCCAATAACTATTGCTCGCAATGGATTCATCGCACACCCCCTGTTTGGAAAACCTCGCTTTCATCGCTTGAATATCGGCTAGTACCATTTCGCCGCATTTAGCCCGATCTGAACAGCGGATTTACCCCAGGTTTTAGAAAAACGCCGGAATTAGCAATTTAATTACAAGATCAGGCATAATATTAATTGGAAGACTGGGGAGCATGGGGATTGGCGTGTGTCCAGAAACTGGCTCAAAGATACATGGCGTTCATGCGCTTTGCAGCGCATTGGTCGTGTTTTAGCCTTACTCTGCGCCCTTTTGCAGTTGCAGCTGGCGGCGTATGCCCAATGGAATTCTGAGAATTACGACTTATCATCAACCGAGCGCACCGCCCGTTCAACCGACCCGTTGACGCAGCCGGTCAATGTGAACGTTGGCGCCAAAGTACGAACGGTCACGCCAACAAGCATGCTAACTGCCGCCGAAGCAGTGGCGGTGAATCAGATTTTAGCGACCGGTCAGCAAAGTCTTTTGCTGAGCAGGAACGGTGCTGCAATTGGCGGGCAGTTGAACTTGACCAGGGACTTAAGTGCCCAAGTGCAAAATCTTGTTGTGCCCCAAGGCGTAACGGCACTTGGTGATTTCAGCACTATCAGCAATTTGAATCTCGCCGGCAATCTAAGCAACAGCGGCAATATTTATGCTTATTCAAATTCCGCAAACTCAAGCGCAACTTTCGCCGCGAACAATATTTTGAATGGTCGAAACGGTTTGATGAGCACGGTCTTACCTCGATCGCTCGCAAATGCGCTCGGGACGCCGAGAGAGTCAGTCGATTTGTCTCTCATTGCCAAGGATTCCATTGTTAATCACGGTCTAATAGAAAGTTCTGGTGCGCTCAATCTCGCAGCTAACAATATCGTCAATAGTTCCGTCCGTGCGAACACGGCATCATTACAAGCAGCGACCGGAGTAAACCTCCTTTCACCTAGCATAACCAACAGCGGATCAATAACAACACTTGCCGGGAACATAAACGTCACGTCCGCAACAGCAGCCAATCTCAATTTCAACAACACAGGTGGTACGCTAAGTGCCCTCGCCGGCAATATCAACTTCCGCGATCCAACATTCACCGCCAAATTCGACGTATCCATTAAGGGTGGTGACTTCAATTCCAATGAACTCAATTTCTATTCCGGTTACGGATCAGTAACTGGTCTCGTCGATAACGTCACAAGTACGACCAATATCTATGCTGGATCTGCAAATCTTGGAGCAGCAGGCGACAGTCTCACTTTGGGTACTCTAACGCTTAGCGAAGATCCCATCTTTTACAATCTATCTGGTGATCTTATCTTGAGCGGCGATATTACTACAAACGGAAATTTCCTCGCACTAATTGCATCTCGCAATGTCATCCACACTAGCGGCAAAATTGATACAAGTTCAGCGATGAGCGGCGGAAGACTGATCGTGGTAGCCGGATGGAAGGAGTCGGCTACAAATCCAATTCCACAACAAGGCAACAATGTTTCGACACTTACGATGCTACCGGTTGGCGGCTCTACAACAGGAGGCAAGATTGATTTTACCGGCACAACACTGATCAGCACCGAAGGGAAATGCAGCAATTGTGGTGGCGGTGCAATTACTATGATTGCCTACGCTGGCACTGCAGATAAGTCAGGCACTATTAAAGTTCCTTGTCCTATAAATGCAAATGGCACAATTGCCGGAGGTATTATTCAAATTTACGCTGGTGCTTCGAGTGGAGACTCAATTGTTCTGAACGACATAAGCAATACTGGTAGCCATACAATGACATCATCAGCAATCACAATCGCAGCATCTCAGCCGAGTGTTGGTGGTCGCCTGGTTGCGCAGGGAGGGGGACTAAGTCTCTCTCCAAGCTTTAACGGATTTCTGATCACAAATGGAAATATCAGGTACGGAAATATTAGAACATTTGGTGGAGCTGTAACCATTGCCACTAATGGAACAAAATCAGGCGGAACAATTATCACCTTAGCTTCAACGCCAGCACCTAACGGAAATGACAATGGCAGCGGAGGCGTAAGCGGAAGTGAAAATGAACCTGCCCCACTAATTATTCGAGCAGATCTAATGACGAGTTTAGATCTTACGGATCCACTGGTAGTCGCTTCCTTGTTGCAACTCCAACAAGAGCAGCCTTCCTTGATTGGTGGCACACTACTGGTCACCAATGGCATTGCCATTGGTGGCAATCTAATTTTGACATCCACTACTGATTTGTCACAACTGACGGCGCAGCATATTCCAGAAGGCGTCACTTTAACTTTAGAGGGATTCGATTTGGAGAATCCCATTAATATCAACTTGGCTAACGAACCATATTCAGCTGTGACAATCAAGGGAACCCAAGAATTTATCGATACCGGAATGGCGGTAATCAATATAACCGGCAGTGCAGCTACCTCAGCACTAACAATTTATGACAACGGCAAATTGCTTAGCGATGGCAACCTAAGTATCAATATCAGCGGTGGTTTCACAACCAATGGAACCATCGCAGTAAGCAATGGCAGCTTAGCAATTGCAACTATGGCAGGCAGCCGCGGTCAAATAAATCATTACAGAGGGAATATCTCAGCTAGCGAGTCAATCTCGTTATCAGCAGACGGCGCGACCAACATCCGAGGTACACTGTCGTCCGATACTATTACTGTGCATGGAAACGACGGACTATTTGTAGCTGGTAATATTGTGGCAAGTGGAGAAACTGGATCGATCTCACTAACCACTGGTTTGTTGCGTTACCTAACACTAGAAGGCGAAGGTCTGATAGCTAGTACTATTAATATTACAACCAGCCTAATACTTCAAAAAAAGGGAGAAGCCATTTCCTCCAACACCCTAAACTTGAAGATTCAAGGCGATGTAGGAACACCAAGCGCACCACTATTGATTGATGCGAATGAACTACGAGTGAATTCGGCAGCAGGTGTTTGGCTCCAAAGTCGAAATCCAGGTCTGACAATTCATGAATCATCCAGTGCTGGTTTCTTTGACGTGAAGGTTCCTGGAACAATCCAAGTTAAGGGCGAGATCAAGGCAGGCACAATTTCCCTGGCAGCAACAAGTAACAATGGTTCAATCATAATTGATAGTCCAATGGGCCGATATTCCGACGGATCGATATCGCTGACCGCCAATGGTTTAGGCTCGATCATTGGAGGTCCGAACGCTGCTCTAAATAACCCAATAGTCATATTGTCTGTTGACCAAGGAACAATTGGCACGGAAGAAAAGCCGTTCAAAACACTAGCTTACACGCTGGTGCTACACAGCAACAGCACAGTTTACATCGACAACACGATACCTACTCATCCGAATATCCGCCCCATTGGCATAGATACACTTACTGTACTCGAGTCATCAGTTCAAGGAGATCTAGCGCTTCACAGCAATGGCAACATTGACATTGCTGGGTCGATAACATCAATCGGTAAGGTGACTATTTCAGCGGATGCGAGTCTGATCGTCTCTGGTCCCATCAAAGCAGGTGCAGCGCTATTTCTATTTTCTGGTTATGATGTTAACTCCACGATCCAGATTGGTCCTGCCGCGAACTTATTTTCTCAGGGACCGATTACCATTCAGAACATGGATACAAATAGTGGACTGATTTCATTTGGCAGTGGCGCCCAAATAATCGCAAAGGGACAAATAGCTATTTTGATCGGAGAATTGCAAGGGGATCCTGAACGGGGAGCAGCACCGAGCACAATTTCCGCTCATGAATTCAACGATGGCAAAGTCTTCTTCGGCAAAATAGGAATTCTAGGCGAGCTACCGCAGAATTCTATAACAGCCGATGGCAACAATATCATTTTCAATATTGCGAGCAGCTCACTGACATCATCCGCGATTCGTCTAGGGGGCAAAGTCGTAATCAACAGTCACCAGGGCTCGATTACATTGATTAACCTGGACCTAACCAATCCGGACGTCGCGAATCATCTCATTGCTGCCCAACAAAATGGAATACTCGGTGGCACATTGGTTACTGCCCAAGGTGCAATTAGTGGTGGCACTGTTATTCTTCGTCCAGAGGATCTGGCAAACTCGCTTGCCGCACTAGTGATACCAAAAGGAGTGCAAGTTACATTTGAAGGTTTCCAAACTGAAAATCCAATTATCGTCGAAATCTCCGCTGAAAGTACCACCAAACAAGTAGTAATCAATGGTCAGTCTCTATTCACTGGAGATATTTCACCAAACGCAATTCTAGCGATTAACTCTGATCAAAAAGGGCCTGTTATAACACTTGGGAGGAGTGGTTTGATTGATACCACTGGCACATTAGTGTTGAGTGCAAATGGAAATATGGCACTTGGTGGAATCATGACTGGTGAAATTGGTTTGTTCACTACTGCCAACAATGGATCAATTGCATTGAACGGAAACATCGGATCCGATAGTAAACCTGTAACTATCAACCTTCATGGGACTGGAAGTTTGACGCAGTCAGGAAATGGTGGCATAGTTGGCAGCACCCTTACCCTGTTGGCAGACACAGGCAATATCGGTTCTGCAAAAATGGGCACTAAGACACAAGTAGATAATGTCCAAGCCACCACGGGTGGTATCGTGAATTTAGCAAATTCCAAAGTCATCAATATTTTGGATTCAAAAGCGGCCAGCTTTATTGTTTCAGCGGTTGGAGGATTGACGGCTGCCAACATCGAGACAACTTCCGGTCCAATCACCCTAATCTCTAAAGGCGGAGACTTGCACATCAATGCAGACGCGAAACTTGAATCGACGAGAGGGACTATCACACTCCAAAATAGAGATCAGAATCTCGGCACGATATCTATCGGCGAGAACGCAACCATATATGCATCTATCGTCAGCGCAAAAGAAAGACTAAATATATCGATTGGAAATCCACCAGTTCTGCCAATCGCTGGAAGTGCTCCAGGAAATACAGTAACAACTTCGGGTGCCGGCAAAGTTTATTTCGGCAAAAACGGCATCACCTCGGTGAACAATCAGTTCAATGCCTTAGGAAACAGCATTGTGTTTTCAACAGGCAGAAGGTCCGCTTCAGCCATTACCCTTGAGCAAGGAATCTCGATAACTGCTAGCACCTTAAATGTTGGTTTTGCTGACAATTCAGACTTGGAAATGGATGCCTGCATGACTCAGCAGCCGATCATCGATACAGGCGATATTTGCGACGATGAGCCAGACGACGAGACGATTGCCAATAAGTGATAAATTATTGGTCTTTTTGATTAAATTTAGGTCTAAAGATGTCAGCCAGGTACCGTTTTTGGGCAAATAGAAATTGGAATAGGGCATAATATGTTTCATTGCGTATTGTGGTGGGGACGTCAACGGAGTTCTCTTGGTGCCTAATAAATCGCAGCGCGGTCGCGCTATTCCACGTGTGAAAATGCATGTGGGTTTTCTTTTGGTTATCGCTTTCGTCGCTCAATCGATGCTACCGGTCCTCGCAGAAGGGGCTTGGCGGCAGAATCGTGAGGCGGGCACTGGCTCGTCTGGAGGCATGGATTTATCCTCGACTCAGGCATCAGTCGCCGCATCTGGAGCCGGAACAATCGCGTCCGGTCGACACACGCTCGACGTGCAAACGGGACAAATGCTCACACCCGCTCAAGCACTCGCCTTGACCCAGGTACTGCAAACAGGACAACAATCATTAGTTCTGAGTAATCTAGGAAACGCCGTTGGAGGGAGCGTGCACTTGTCGGCTTCCGCCACTGAGAGCTTGAGTAGCCTGGTCATTCCCAGAGGCGTAACCGTAAACGGTGATTTCACCAATGCCTCGGCAATGAATTTATCTGGCAATCTTCAAAACCACGGTACCTTGAATGCCTATTCCAATAATCCGGACTTCAACGCGGCAGCACTAAACGCGAACAATATTTTCAACTATCGCTCCGGAACGATTTCGACCGGCACGAACATTTCCGATTTGCTGCTCAATGCCACACAAGACATCGTCAATGCCGGAATGATCTCAAGCTCCGGCAATTTGTCGCTGGTTGCAGGTAATTCGATTGTGAACAGCTCCGGTTCATCGACCGCCGCTATCTTGCAAGCAGCCAACAATTTGACATTGGTGAGCAACAATATTACTAACACCGGATTGGTCAATGCACTTGCCGGAAACATCAATTTGCAAACCCAGAATCTCAACAACATGTTGGTCAACAACATGGGTGGCACCATGCAAGCAAGTGCTGGCAGCATAAATGTGCGGGACGCTGCATTTAGCGCCAAGGCTCATACCGATCTGATGGGCGGTGATTGGTTATCGCAATCGCTCAATATCAATTCCGGCACTGGTATCGTCAAAATGAATACCGGCGACATCACGGGACAAATCAACGTGAATGCGGGTGAAGCTCATATCCTAGCCGACACTGCCAATCTCAATCTCGGCAATATCAACTTAAGTGGTGACCCGACGTTCTTCAACACCACTGGCGATGTGACTATCAGTGGCAGCATCAATTTTGATGGTGAAAATCTTGCCATTGTCGCTATGCGAAGCATCTTGTCGACAGTCGCCAGCGGAACCATCACCACCAATTCCACAACCGGCAATGGTGGCAACATCACATTGGTTGCTGGAGCAAGTTTCACAAGCAGTGGCGCACAAAATGTTCAACCATCCGGTCCCGGTGATACCACATCCCTGTTAACAATAAAAGGTGGATCAGCTACAGGTGGAAAGATCGATCTGACTGGTATCACCTCTGTCAATTCATCAAGCACCGTAGGCAGCGGCGGCGATGTAACCATGGTGGCATTTGCTGGCAAGGGAACTACAGCAGTTGCCGGTGGTGGCAAAATCATAATGCCGACAACCAGCACAATTGACACCAGCGGTGCTTCCGGACAAACCAACGGTGACATCACCATCATATCCTCATATCCGCTCAGTGTTCCTTTTGACCCGACGCCGGAGAACACAAGTAATAACGATATAAACCCTGACACTGCAATCATATTAGGCACCATTGATGCAGCTGGCGCAGGCGCCGGACTTGGCGGTGCTGTCAATATTCAATCCGCAGCAATATCTGCAGGTAAGGGCATAACAATTTTGGATGGCGCTATAACCTCTCTCACTGGTTTTGTTGCCGGATCTCGCTTGGGCGGAGGCGTGTCCCTTGGCAATATTCAGTGTGATGGCAATTTCTTCGCTGCCACCAAAGGATCCTATGGACCCACTGATTCAGTTAACACAAAAACACTTGTTTCCGGAGGCACAGTGCAAATCTTCGGCAGAACTGTGGCGGTTGGAGGAATCACTGCACCGAACGACGTTCTTGTCTCTGCTGCCGGCAATATGGTAACCGGTGGACTAATACAATCCACTGCAGGCAATGTCACATTGATCACAACTGCCAATAATGGTTTCATTAACCTCGGTGGCAACGTGCAAGCATTTGGTACAGCATCGCTAACCACGCATGGTTCCGGAGATATTTTGGGCGTCAACAAAACGGTCGCAACTATTTCATCATCGCCTGCTTGGCAGTTCCTCTTGGGCGCAACCATAAATCAAAACGGCACGCTCATTTACGTACCAGACTATGGTCCGTTTGACGATTTAAATATTATTGATAACGACAGCATCTCCGTAATAGACACGTCCACCAACCAACAAATCATTAGAGTATCAGGATTTAACAAGCCGCAAGGCACAGTATTGAGTCCTGATGAATCAAAATTGTATGTGGCGAATTGGGGCAATTCAACAATTTCAATTCTGAATACGTCAGACAACACTCTTGATCCAACCCCAATTAGCATCGTCAGTAGACCCGAGGCAGTAGCTATTAGCCCAGATGGATCGAGGCTATACGTTCTCAGTGATACAGATCCTGCCACAGGTCCTACGGCAGGTCTCGGCGGACCAGCCACCCTAACTGTTATTGATACATCAGACAACACGATTATCACAACAGTAGCATTAGGGACAAATCGCTTTCAAACCGGTGGAATTGCTATCAATCCGCAAGGGACACTTGCATATGTATCAAACTCTACATCTAAGAATATTTTTGTAGTTGACCTGCAGTCCAATACTGTTTCGGACACCATTGATATGTCAACCTTAGGCTCAAGAATGCCGTTCTTCTTAACAATGGATCAAAACGGTTCTCGCCTTTATGTTTCGGAATCATTTAGAGCAGGAGCTACACTGTCTGGTAGTGTTGCAGTTATTGACGTGAATCCATATTCAGCTACTTTTAATACACTGCTCAGAGACATCACTAATCCTCCGACAGATATATTCCCGCAGAATGCCTTTCCTCAAGGTATTGCCGTCAACCCAACGGGCACGTTGGTCTTCACGCAAAACACTTACCTTAATTCAATCACCAGCATTTTGACTTTCAACAATCAAGTGTTTGAGACTCAGATTGGAACAGGACAAGGACCTGACGGCTTTGGCTCATCAACATTCTCAACCATTGTCACCAACAATGGTGTTCCAAATATTGTCACTTATACATCCAATACCATTAACCTGACAGGACCAAATACACTGTCTGTTGTGGTGCAACCAACCGTGCAAGGAGCCAATGTCAATTTCAAGACAACCAGCGGTTTGATTTTCGTTTCTTACGACACGAATGGTGGCACAATGACTGCCAATGCCAATGGATTGAATGGAGCGGTTGTCCTGAACAATGTTGGAGCTCTACCAAGCACCATTGGTCCGTCCGGTGCAGTGACGAGCCTGTTTGAAATTGGATCAGTTAGTCCAATGACTGTTGCTGGGCCAATTAATGCGTACAATCTAGTTTTGCATACAAACAGAAATAACGCTGGAATTACCCTCAATGCAAATGTTGGATCAAATTTTGTCGGCAGTACCACTTCAATTACGACCAATGGAACAGGTGCATTGCTGCAAACTGCTGGAACTGTTGTTGCCACCAATGTCAACTTGAAGTCCAGCTTGGGAGATATTGGTACATCTCTAGCACCAATTAAAACAGCTACTTCAACATTGACAGCCATGGCACCGGATGGCAGTGCCTATGTAAGTAATTCTCTTGCACTGAATCTGAAAGGATCCGGCGCCGGAAATACGTTCCAATTGACGAACGCTGGACACATCACAGTCAGCGAAGCAGTGACTGCGCTTAACACACTCCTTACAACGACAAAAGGAAATATTGTCTTGGGTGCAAATGTTGGTGGCAACGAAGGATTTACAAACCTCAACGCCACGGGCACCATCAGTCAGACTCTTAACACAACAAGAGTGATTGGCGACACGGTTTATTTGACGGCAAAGGGTAATATTGGTACTGCTCTGCAAGCCATTCTGACAGAATCAACTGTTCCGCTTGAATTAAAAGCTCTTTCGCCCGCGACTGTATTTGTCACCAATAACCTCGGTGTGAATCTTGATCCGGCAGTGATCACTGGTAAGGGATTTACTTTAAATGCCGGCGGTGACATCGTCGTAAACGGCGCAATAAACACCACGATTACGAATTTAGTGGCAACAGGTACTGGCAAGATTATTCTCAACGGTACGGCCGGAAAAGTCGGCGGCACCACAACGTTGAATGCTGGTGGCGGAATTGATCAAGGTGCAGGCATTGTTGGACCGGCGGTCTTTGGTAACACAGTGAACTTAATCAGCGCATCAGGAAACATTGGCGGCGGCACAGTGGGTCATTTGAACACGGCTGCGACCAAGTTGCTCACCATCAATTCAACTATTTCTGGCGACGCAAACGTCATCAATACCGGCAACACAATCCTTGGTGCATCTGCCCTAAATAACGGCGCCTTGAGCGTCTCTTCTTCCGGTAATCTCACGGTCAATGGTATTGTCACAGCATCAGCTGGCGTCACGGCTGAAACCACTGCTAACAATGGCAACATCACGATAAATTCTCAACTTGGAACAGCCGGCACAACAACCAAATTGACAACGAATGGCACTGGTGGCATAAACACAGCCAAGCTTGCAGTGGTCAACGGCGCTCATATTGAACTTGCAAGCACCGCAGGCAGTATCGGTGGTAAAGCACCAGTAAATACTGCTGCAACTGTTGATATCAAAGCAAACACTGGCGGACTCGGTACAGTATCACTAAACAACACTGCAGTCGGCGGAGTCGCACTTCTACAATCGAGCAGCGGCGGTGCCTTCACGATGAAATCAACTGGCAATTTGTTGGTATCTGGAAGCATAACCACCAACGCTCCTCTTATAGGCAAAACAGGTAATATCACCTTAACTCAGACTGGTACTGGAACTCTGACTGTAAACGCTGACCTTACAGCTAATGGTGGCAATGTCATTATTCAACATATTGATCCGCTTGCCGGAAATATTGAGATTGGCAACGACGTTACCCTTACCGCAAGTTCTGCTGCCACTGGTGTTGGCAATGTAACTGTTGTAATTGGTCTAATTCCTAAGGCACCAGTGCCGGGTACGCCACCACTAACAGTGACTGTAAATGTCACCGGTACGGGAAAGGCTTTCTTTGGCACCAATAGTATTACGGCAGGCACCAACGCCACGGTAAATGTGACCAATCGCAATGCAGTATTTTCGACTGGCACTGCACCAACTTCTGCAATCACATTACATGACAATGTTACTGTTGATGCATCAAACGTAGTCATTGATTACAAGTCTAATCAATCAGCTCAAAATGACGGAACAGAAATTATCGTTGACACCGGCGACATGGAAGATGAGGCACTCTAGTGCACCTGAAATTTCCAACCTGTAAAACAGTTGGATTATGCGTGATAGCGACTAGCACGCTCATCTATTTCTTTCAACATCCGTTTGCCAAAGCTGAGTCCCCAAATAACACGATCACCACCACAATGGGTGGTGCATACTTCACCGACTTCTACACCAATAAAGGTAGAGTAGAAGTTTGCCTTCCCGATGATCTGTCCGCAGGAGATACGCTCACTGGTTCAGTCATTGTTGTTCCGGACGAAAAAAAGGGGAAGAGAGAAGCCGCAGAAGATGTCCTCAATGGATGTGTAATTGAAGTCGCAGGAGAGCCCACCCCAGTTTCACAGCACAAATTCAAATATGTGGTGCCGGCAAGCCAAAGTCTCATTACTCTGATTCTCCGCAATTCCGCAGGAGTTCAAATTGGCACGACTAAAATTCCTGTTTCACCCGCTCCACCGGCAGAGACATCGGCAAGCGAACCGACTCCCGATAGTTACCATTTGCCCACCTATTCTTCCTCTGGCAGTCCAGCTCAATGCACTGGTCCATTTTCTGGCGACTTTGCCAATACCCAGATCAAGGTAGACGACAAACCGCGATTTATTTATTGTGAATCACCACGAAAAGTGGTTTTTAAATGCCCTAGCGATCTCGTCGGACCTGGACAGATTGAACTTACGGAGCGCGGCATAACCAAACGCGGAACAATGAACGGACTTAGGGCCACTATCAAAACTCAATATCGCCATGGAACCGTCGGATACACAACGGCAATTTATGTTCATGTTGACGGGCTCTTAGGATTGAAAACACCATTAAAATTAAAAATTGAGAACACCAATCCTGGCACATTCACTATGGTTGGTGGCAATGTCCAAACTATTTCCGTGCCTACAGGTAGCTCAACTTATGACTATACGCTTTCGGCAAACAGCATTAATCCAGGCAGAACCACATTTAAGCTTAGTTGGGTAGATTGAGTTAAAATCTGGAAAAAATAATCTCCCCTGGGAACTTTTGGAACCCTTTCTTGTCATACCTATGCAAAGAACCGAAAGGTTCCACCCCGTCTGAACTAACGTGAAGACAGAGGTTTTAAAAAAGAGCGAAAGCCCTCCTTAGCAGATCAGTAAAATGATCTGCTAAGGTTTTTTTGCCTCCCCTGCACTATTGCGGAACAAATACGCACAAACTGAGTCTCCGCAAATGGAGAGGAATTGATCAATGTCCATATTAACCAGGGAAAGACTAAACTTTGTTTCTCGACCATATGAAAAACGGGTCGCCTTTCTTCCCATGGGAATTGCCATGTTGGCTGCCTGGTGCGTTGATTTGTTGGCACTGGCAGTGGCTGCTGTAGGACTGCACAATCACGCTGCCCATGCCGGAGCGCTTATGGTGCTGGCATGTTCGCTTGCAACTTATCTAATATTTGCTACTTACAGATGGTTCATCGAAAGCAAGCAATATTACGAACTGCACTTAAGCGAGAATTCCATTAGCCTTTCAACATTCAATAGCTACCAACAGACTCGTACCATCGAACAGCTACCGCTTACGGGCGTCACATCTGCGGAATATTATCCAGCAGAAGATACATCAACCATAATATTGCTTGGGCAGGGGAAACAAATGGAAATACCATTATGGTCGTTTGGTGCCGAGAACGAACGGACGATTATCAATTTCCTGAAGTCATCAGGCATCAATATCGTCAGCATACCTGGCAATGTCGTGTTCTGAGAACAACTAATTGCTATTACTTGTTCACGATTTATTACGGCGAGAGCAAGTCCGCCATCTGTGGATCTTGTCTGAGGAACTCTTGTACGCGGGCATAAGCCGTCAAGAGACGCACGTGCATATTGCGCACTTTGGTCCAGTCACCTGCCTGTCCGGCAACTTCCAGCGAGCGACTGCAACGCGCCATGTCGGTTGCATAAACTGATGTACAAATGCCTTTCATTTGATGCATGATCACGCGGAGCGAACTCTTGTCCTGATTGTTTACAGCATCTTGTAACTTCTTTAATAACAGCTCACACTCGCCAGTGAAGACCCGAATCAATTCACAGCCAGCCTTTTGCCCATAGGTTTCCAAAAACGTATCAAACTCGAGCGGCAAACGATGCGGTTTCTTTCCAGGCAATTGCATAGTTGCCCCCAGACGCAAGGCTTCCGATTTACTAACCAGCCTATCTTCATGCAACCAGTGCTCTAACACTTCGCCAAGTTTTTGAGCCGTGACCGGCTTGCTAATGTAATCATCCATGCCGCTGGCAATGCACTTGTCGCGATCGTCTGCCATAGCGTGCGCAGTCAATGCCACAATTGGGGTGTGCTTTCCGGTCATCATTTCCTTTTTGCGAATAACTTTAGTAGCTTCCAATCCATCCATTTCCGGCATCTGGCAATCCATAAGCACCAAAGCATAATTGGTCCTGCCCAGCGCTTCCACGGCTTCCAATCCATTGGCGACAGCATGCGCGGCGTAGCCCAATTCTCGCAATAGAAGCAAAGCCACTTTCTGATTGACGGCATTGTCTTCGGCTACCAAAACCAAACTGCCGGCTTGCGGCTGAGCTGCACGCAGAATACGAGAAATAGTCTTCCTAACATGTGATTGCTCTTCACTAGTCGGCGCTTTCAAAACATTGACGATGCAATCATACATTTGCGATTGCTTGAGCGGCTTCATCAAATAACCAGAATAGCCAACTTTGAGGCACTTTTGTCCCCACAGGCTCTCCAGCGATGAATCAACAAGAATCAGTTTGGTGCGAGAAAGCACTTCATCGTATTGCACTGCTTGAGCTAGTTCGAATGCTTGCTGCTGACCTAATCCCATATCAACCAAGGCGATATCATATGAATCTCCAGCATTTGCTTCCTGGCGCATCAAAGCAATCGATTCTTCCATTGTGGCAGCTACCGAGCTGCGCATACCCCAAGACGTGACATAATTTTGAATGATCCGCCGCGAGCCTGTGAGACCATCCACCAGAAGAATTCTTGTATCTTTCAACTCTGTCGCGGATATTCTTTCCTGCGCATAATCCTTTGCTTGTTCCGGAGCAAAGGAAAACTCATCTGATCTTTCCAGAGGCAATACGAAAGAAAATACCGAGCCCGAACCATGTGTACTTTCGATGTCCAGCTTGCCTTCCATTATTTCCACCAAACGTTTGGAAATTGAAAGTCCCAGACCAGTACCACCATATTTACGATAGACAGTGGCATCGGCTTGCGTAAATGGCATAAAGAGACGCTTCACTGCCGCATTTGTCAGGCCGATTCCTGTGTCTGAAACTGAAAAACGCACATAAACACGGGAAGCTTCATTTACTCTTTCTGATTTCAATTGGCTAACCACACTTTCATCTTCGACTAGCGAAACATGAACTAAGACTTCCCCTTGCTCGGTGAACTTGATGCTGTTAGCAATTAAATTCAGCAATACTTGTCTAATTCGTCCCAGATCGCCACAGAGCAAATGCGGTACATCTTTTGCTACATAGGTCATGAAGGAAAGATTCTTTTCCCTGGCTTTGGCGGCCAATAACTCCGCTGTGCCTTCCACCATGGACACCAGATCAAAATCTACTAATTCCAGATCCAACTTGCCGGCTTCAATCTTGGAATAATCAAGAATGTTGTTGATTATTCCAAGCAAAGATTCAGCAGAATTGTGAATAATGTTGGCATATTCCAATTGCTCACCACTAAGTGGAGTTGCCGCAAGAAGATCGCTCATGCCAATTACGGCATTCATTGGCGTGCGAATTTCGTGACTCATATTGGCGAGGAATTCTGACTTAAAGCGCGATGCCTCAAGAGCCTGATCTCTTGCTTGAGCCAATTCATTGGCTGTCTGTTTGCGCTTAGTAATATCTCGAATGAAGGCACAGAAGCTAATCACTCCGTCTATCCGCACTGGAGTGATGGACATCTCAACTGGAAACTCATGCCCATCATTATGTACAGCCATTATTTCTACAGTTTGGTCGGCAACTGGTCCTCTTCCACTCAAGCTGTAGTATTCAAATACCTTATTATGAGCATCACGGTTTCTATCGGGAAGGATAATGCTCGAGAAATCCTGGCCTAGCACTTCGTTTTCTACCCAACCAAATGTTACGGCTGCTTGGCGATTCCAATCCGTGATCTTGCCGTGCGCATCTACGGCAATAAATGCTTCACGAGTACTCTCGACAAAAAGATGGTGCCTCTCTTCTGCTTGCCTTAACTTTCGTTCAGCAGCCTTGCGCAATTCGCTCAAATTCTTCAAACGAGTGCCTGCCCAGACAACCATGACGGTCAAAAGCCCTATCAGCACTAAAGCCGAAAGAGCCAAGGCAAACCCACCATCAAACAATTCCTTTCTTAGTCCGTTGTTTATTGCCAGCGCCACCAAAAGAGGAATGAATATGACAGCCGGCAAAATCCTCCGTGCGACCATACCATCCAGATCGGAGCTAGCCAGGACAGACATAAAGCCATGCTCGGGGCGGGACAAGAATAAACCACAGCTAAGAATCAAGAAAGTCAAAGCCGTCAACAAAGGCATTTCCGCATAGTTGGTAATAACATAAAGTTGTTCAACACCAAATATGTAACCAACAATTGCCACAGCGGGGAGCGGCAATGCAGCAACAGTAAAAACTTTGGCCAGTTTGGCAAATGCTTTATCCTTAGTACCAAGTGAAACCAGTGAAGCACCAAGCAAGATAAATTCCGCAGCCGTCGCAAATGAGACATGACCAGAATTACTATTGCCCAAGAAATCAATGTAGCGGTTCGCTTCCATTTGATCAGGGCTGATAAACCAGTAGAAGGCATTTTGCACAATGCCAACCAGACCCAAAAGCATCACACCTACGGCTAATGCGAGAGCCACCTTTTGGGCTGGAATATCCATACGCTTTTGAATATCGGCAGAAAGATTCTCGTTGGCTAAAGCCAGAGCCAAGCCGGCACAAATCATGCCGATAGCAATGTTTGTTTCTAGAAGTATTGTCGACGGGCTCAACGAGCGAAGGGCTGCAACATTGAATATCCAACCCAAGAAAATAGTGCAACCGGTAAAGGCAACTACCGCCCCTAATCCAGTCGCAAAAGACTTAAAATAAGCACCCAGGTCGGAATTTATTGGCATAACTGAACCTTCGAGACATAAAGACTCGACGGACATCTAATATAAGCGTTACAACTTTTTGGTCTGATAAATAGGCTGTTCGTGAGGGCTATCCCTAAAGGAGCCTTCAATATTCACCATAGCAAAAGTTGCGGCCAGTGGGCTTTATATGATCAAGAAATTATGCTGCATGAACGATGCCATCGGCGTTTCAGATAGCATCACAACTGGAAATACCCGCCAAACAAACATCTTCATGCTTCCGGAAAAGGCACGCAGTCAATATTGCCTCCACAATATTGACTGCGCTTAATCAAAGAGTCGGTGTACTGTACTTAACTTGTCGGTCTAATTAAGATTACATCGAGAATATCAGCCAAAGCAGTCAATTTCTCAAGCGCAATACTGCCGATAACCACTGTCTTAGCCTTCTCTGTTGTTTCAATCACCAGACCTTTTTCCGTCAGTTGACTGAGGAGTGCTTTATCAATTTTGGTGACAAGAATTCTAACTTTGATCTTGCCGTCCACAATAGGGATACCAGCAATAGTGCAATTCTTCTTGTCCGAACGTCCATCGGCTAGCACGGCAACCAGTGATTTTTCCAATTTGGAAAGATCTCGTTTTTTACGCAGCTCATTGACTTTGCCAATCTTTCTTCCGGCATCTTCGTCTTTCAATGAGCGACGACCGTATCCTTCGGCGACAACCATTGGTATGCCTGAGGAAGAACCACCCCCTTCTGTGGCTGAGATTGGACGCGGTGGCGGCGGACATGAAGGTGATGGACTGGCCATCGACATATTATGTGTCGGTGATGACGAATACCAGCGGACCGATCCGGTAGAGGCCGAGCCTCCTCCATATCCACTAGCTTTGTATCTCGCGTTTCCGGCAAGCTTAGCTCGGCGGAGAGAACCACCCACGGAAGTAATACGATCAGATTCAGATTCGCCAAACACTCCCTGATAAGAAACGCCATCCGGCATTTCCACGGGCACAGTCACTGTCCTCGGTTGTCCCCCTTTGGTGACAAGCTTTTCTTCCACAGCTACAAACGACGTGTATTGCGTCATGATGTGGTGAGCTAATGCAGTCTTGATGATTTCTTGTTTGATATCATCGCGAACACTGCCTTGCTGTGCCCCAAACCAGTCTTTCGACATGAGGTCGTCAACACGGGCTCTGGCCCAAACGGAAGCTAAGACGGAATTGTCCGACTCTTTCGCAGGCAAATTGACTTTTAGTTTTTCGCTATAAGGTTTTCCACCGGCATAGCCAGAAATTGTCACGGTACCGTTTCCTGATTTGCCGTAGCGTGCCTTGATATACAAAGGCTTTTCCGCCCAGACATCCGACACTTCCTTAGGATAGACATCGACGACATCCAGTCCACCAAAACTGACTTTCACATCGGTCAAAACTGGTGAAGCAATACGTTCATAGAACTTGCGCCCGACTTCGGCACCGGAGCTATTTAAAAGAACGTACTCTGATTCACCACCACCTTCGTGGGCCATCATATCGATAAGCATACGGTTGACACTATTACCTGTGCCAAAAGGAAACCAGCGCGATTTATCACGCAATTTTTTCACTAAACCAATAATCTCAAAATCATTACCAACATAACCGTCAGTCATGAAAGTAACAATTCTCAGGCGATTTTTATCAGCCGGAATTGCACAAGCCTTCTCCACGGCCGGTGCCATCCAGGTGCCACCATTGGCAGACAGACGAGAAACAAACTGGTGGGCTTGCTGCTTCATGGACTCATTGGCAATTTGCGGCTTATCAAACAATATGTCCAAGTGATCTGAAAATGCAATCACCTGAAACGTGTCTTGTGCATTCATATGATCAAGCACATACTCCATTGTTTCCTTGGCCTTTTCCAGCGGCGCTCCTGATTGCGAACCAGAACAATCGATGAGAAAGATCATTTCCTTAGGCGCTGCTTGTTCACGAGTTACACGTTTGGGCGGCAGGATCATCAAGGTCAAGAATCCTTTGTCGCCATCTTTGTAAGTCAAATAACCACTTTGCAGTTTGTCGCTGGCAACTTGCCAAGTTAAAACAAAATCTTTATTGGGTATTGTCGCTTCACTTTTTAATTGCACAGCGGCTTTGCTATCGCCTGTACGTTTCACATCAATTTCGTGAAGCTTGGAAGAAATGTTGACGATAGGCACACCGGAATCTATTTTAAGCGCCAGTGAAACGTCGTGACCTGCCCGTGTACCTTTTGGTGTAATCGGTGGTGTAATCCGCGATGCATCTGATACTTGCGTGGTATCCGATGCCCAACCTGTGCCTTGCTTACCTATCGGCTCGCCTGGGTTAAAGCGCGGTCCAACCACCATCGGGAATACAAAACTAAAATTACCACTTTCGTAAGCCAGAAGTTCGACATAGCGAATCGTAATTTCTATCGTCTCGCCAGCCTTTATATTGGCTACAGACTGGGTAAAAATATTTGTTCGCTCTTGATCCAAAAGCGACGCTACTTGCCCCTGTGCTTTTGCCCTTTCGTAAATTTCTTTGGCTTCTTCACGCTTTTTTATGCTGCCACGAATTGTGCGTGTGCCGACTTTCATCAGCATCTCATCTACCGCTCCATTTTCTGCCAGCGGAAACGTATAAATGGCTTCAATTTTTTCGGGAAATGGGTTGACAAATGTTTGTTTGACTGTAACGCGACTAACGAATCCCGAAACACTGGCTTGCACATCCGTATGTTTTAAAGGGCACGTTCCCAATGGTTTGCCCAAAGATGTCATTGCCATAAGCGAACCAGAATCTTGCAGTTGCGCTTTGGGCGCTGTCTTCGCTTTATTCGTGCTTTGCACCGCGGAAAGTCTGCTAGGCGATTTGGTCTGACGCGCACTGGATGGATAGGGCGCAGTAACAGAACCAAGTAAAATCGCCAAAATTGTCACAAGCAAAAGCCAGGACCGATTGGTCCTTATATTAATGGAGTTCATACAATTTCTCCCAGATTGTCTCAGCCTAATCGATCCTAGCCTAAGGCCAACCGCCACTCTTTCACACAGGAAAACCCCTGATGTTGACTTAGGATTATATTTGTCCTTTATTGCAACTTGTTTGGTCAAACCCTCGTCAGGCCAATAGACGGAATAGCCAACAATACAAAAGTGAGATAAATAATCATGAATACCATTTATCAAATCGACACGCTTTGTAAAGAAGGAAAGGCTCTCAGAGAAGAAGGCAACTTCGAACTGGCGCTGGCAAAGTATAGGGATGCCTTAGCCACGTTTGATGCTGACGCTTCACTGGATGAGTGTCATTTTTCACGCAAAGTGGCAGAAGATTTCTCAGAGATGGTGGCATAAGAATGGTCGCGTAAGTTTTGCAGCAAAGGAAAGCCTGGCTTGTTAG